>NZ_JBIAHG010000055.1:0-36520 GCF_042870385.1 Streptomyces sp. NPDC006602
CACGGCCACCCCACCACCTGGCACCACCCCCACCCCACCACCAAACCCCACCACCTCCCCACCTACCCCTTCCAACACCACCGCTACTGGCTGGAAGGGCCGGCCACGCAGAGTGACGCGGGGACTCTGGGCCTCGACGCCGCCGATCACCCGTTCCTCAGCGCGGTGACCACGGTGGCGGAGGGTGACGGGCTGCTGCTGACGGGGCGGATCTCTCCGCGCACTCATGCGTGGCTCGCAGACCACGGTCTCGACACCACCGTTCTCCTCCCGGGTACCGCGCTGCTCGAAATCGCCCTGGAGGCGGGGCAGTCGGCGGGCGGGCTCGCGGTCGAGGAGCTGACGCTGGAGGCGCCGCTGGTGTTCGCGGCCGACGGCGGAGTGCGGGTACAGGTGGGGGTCGACGGGCCGGACGAGTCCGGGCGGCGCCGGGTCACGGTGCATTCCCGGCATGACGGCACCGACGGCTCGGACGGCTTCGACGGCCGGGACGGCGGCGGGTGGACGCAGCACGCGACGGGCCTCCTCGCGCCCGCCACCCGATACGCGGATCCCGGCATCGACGCGGCCTGGCCGCCGTCCGACGCGTCGCCGCTCGACACCGATGACCTGTACGAGGACCTGGCCGGGCTCGGCTACACGTACGGTCCCGCCTTCCGCAATCTCACCGCGGCCTGGCGCTCCACCGACGGCGCGACGGTGTACGCGGAGGTGGAGCTGCCGCCCGAACTGCACACGGACGCCGCCCGGTTCGGGGTGCATCCGGCGCTGCTGGACTCCGCGCTGCACACGATGGCGCTCGGCTCGTTCCTCGGTGAGGGCGTGCACCTGCCGTTCAGCTGGTCCGGGGTGGCGCTGCACGCCGTCGGGGCCACCGCGCTGCGGGTGACGCTGGCGCGGGGCGCGGGCGAGGACACGGTGACCCTGTCGGTGGCGGACCCGGAGGGCGCCCCGGTGCTGACGGCGCAGTCGCTGACGCTGCGCCCGGTGGCGCAGGACCGGCTTCCGGCGCGTTCCTCTGTGTCCGCGCCGGGCGACGCGTTGTTCGCGCTCGACTGGACGCCGCTGCGCCGGCCGGCCGAGGAAACGGGCCCGTTGCCGCCGTACACGCTCCTGGATCCCGCAGCCGCCGACGTGCTGGACGCGGCGGTGCTCGGCGCGCCCGTCGCGGCGGACGCCGCCGAGGTGGATCTGCTGGTGTGGCGTGCGCCGAAGTCCGGCGGGGCGCTGCCGGGGGCCGTCGAGGCGGGCGTGCGGGCGCTGTTGACCCGGCTCCAGGAGTGGCTGGCGGCCGACGACCGGCCGCAGGCGCGGCTCGTGGTGCTGACGGGCCGGGCGGTCGGTGCGCGGCCGGGTGACACCGTGGACCTTGCGGCGGCCCCGGCGTGGGGGCTGCTGCGGTCCGCCGCGACGGAGAACCCGGGCCGGGTCGTCGTCGTGGACTGGGACGAGAGCGCCGCGTCGCTGCGTGCGCTGCCCGCCGCGCTCGCCACCGGTGAGCCCCAACTGGCGCTGCGGGGCGGCGACCTTTCCGTACCCCGGCTGGTGCGGGCGGAGACCGCGGGCGGGATCGAGGTGCCCGGCGACGGTTCGGCGTGGCGCCTGGAGACACCCGGCGGATCGCCCGACGACCTGCACGCCGCCCCGCACCCGGCCGCCGGGGCGCCGCTCGCGGCGGGGCAGGTGCGGATCGCGGTACGGGCGGCGGGCCTCAACTTCCGTGACGTGCTGACCGCTTTGGGCATGGTCCCGGTGGGGGCGCCGCTGGGCACCGAGGCGGCCGGGACCGTCCTGGAGACCGGGCCCGGGGTCGCGGGCCTCGCGGTCGGGGACCGGGTGTTCGGCCTGGTGCCCGGTGCGGTGGGGCCGGTGGCGGTCGCCGACCGTCGGCTGCTCGCGAGGATGCCGGGCGGCTGGTCGTTCGCGCAGGCCGCGGGCGTGCCCGCGGTATTCACCACCGCGTACTACGGTCTGGTGCGGCTGTCCGGGCTGCGCGCCGGGGAGCGGGTGCTGATCCACGCGGCGGCCGGCGGCGTCGGGCTCGCCGCGCTGCAGGTGGCCCGGCATCTGGGCGCGGAGGTGTTCACGACGGCGAGCCCCGGGAAGTGGGGCGTACTGCGGTCGCTGGGCGTGCCCGAAGAGCGGATCGCGAACTCCCGCGATACCGGTTTCGAGGCGGAGTTCGCCGCCGCGACCGGCGGGGACGGTGTGGATGTCGTCCTGAACTCGCTCACCGGGGAGTTCATCGAGGCCTCGCTGCGGCTGCTGACGCGCGGCGGGCGGTTCGTCGAGATGGGCATCGCGGATCTGCGCGACGCCGACGCGATCGGCGCAGCGCACCCGGGAGTGACATACCAGCCGTTCGAACTCCTCGACATGGACCCGGGCGTGGTCGGTGAGGTGCTGGCCGAGGTGCTGGGCCTGTTCGAGCAGGGCGTGCTGGAGCCGCTGCCGGTCACCACCTGGGACGTGCGGCGCGCACCGGCGGCGTTCCGCTGGTTCGCGCAGGCCCGGCACGTCGGGAAGATCGTGCTGACGCTGCCCGCCGCCCGCCCGGCGGAGGGCACCGTGCTCATCACCGGCGGCACGGGCACCCTGGGCTCCGCGCTCGCCCGGCATCTGGTGGCCGAGCGCGGGGTGCGGCGGCTGCTCCTGACGGGCCGACGCGGCCCCGAAGCGCCGGGCGCCGCCGAGCTGGTCGCCGAACTGGGCGCGCTCGGCGCCGAGGTGCGGGTGGCGGCGTGCGACGTCGCCGACCGTGACGCGCTCGCCCGACTCCTTGCCTCGGTGCCCGCCGAGCATCCACTGACCTCGGTGATCCATGCGGCGGGTGTCCTCGACGACGGTGTTCTCGGCTCGTTGACGGAGGCGAAGGTGGCGTCGGTGCTGCGGCCCAAGGCCGACGCCGCCTGGCATCTGCACGAGCTGACCCGGGGCCACGACCTGTCGTCGTTCGTGCTGTTCTCCTCGATGTCCGGGCTCCTCGGCGGCGCCGGGCAGGCCAACTACGCGGCGGCCAACGTGTTCCTGGACGCCCTCGCCGGACACCGCCGCTCCCTCGGCCTGCCCGCGACCTCGCTGGCCTGGGGCATGTGGGGCGACGCGAGCGGCATGACCGGGCATCTCGACTCCACGGACCTGGCGCGGATCGCCCGCGGCGGTCTCGCGCCGATGACGTTCGAGGAGGGCATGGCCCTGTTCGACGCGGCGCTGGACGCCGACGCCGCGCTGCTCGCCCCGGCCCCGTTGGACCGGTCCGCGCTGCGCGCCCGCGCCGCGGCGGGCGACCTGCCGGCGGTCCTGCGATCGCTGGTGAAGTCGCCGTCGGTGCGCCGGGCCGCGCAGGGCGCGCGCGGTGGCGGCGACGCCGCCTCGCTCGGCGCGCGGCTCGCCGCGCTGCGCGGTCCTGAGCGGGACCAGGGCGTGCTGGCGCTCGTCCGGGAGCAGGTGGCGGCCGTGCTCGGGCATGGCACGGCCGACGACGTCGCCGCCGAGCGGGCCTTCAAGGAGATCGGGTTCGACTCGCTGACCTCGGTGGAGCTGCGCAACCGGCTCGGCTCGGCGACCGGTCTGCGGCTGCCGACGACGCTCGCCTTCGACTTCCCGACGCCCGCGGCGCTGGCCGGGCAGCTGCTCGCCCTGTTGGTGCCGCGCGAGGACCCGGTGGCGGAGCTGGACCGGCTGCTCGCCGCGGTCACGGCCGACAGCGTGGAGCTGCCCACAGTCCGCGAGCGGCTGCGGGCGGCGCTGCGGCAGTGGGAGGCCGCCGCCGGTGACCCACCGCGGGAGGACCTCGCCTCGGCCACGGACGAGGAGCTGTTCCGAGCGCTCGACGAGGAGTTGGACGCGTAGTGCGAGCCCCTTCGGCATGTGTGGTGCAGGCCCCCTTGGCACGTATGGGAGAGGAACAATGAGTGACGACAGCGGCCACAGCGGCAACGAGGACAGGCTGCGCGACTACCTGAAGCGGGCCACCGCCGATCTGCGTCAGGCCAGGCGCCGCATCCAGGAACTGGAGGACCAGCGGCACGAGCCGGTCGCGATCGTGGCGATGGGCTGCCGCTTCCCCGGCGGCGTCGACTCGCCGGAGGCGCTGTGGCGGCTGGTCGCGGACGGCGGCGACGCGGTCGGCCCCCTGCCCGACGACCGCGGCTGGGACCTGGAGAACCTGTACGACCCGGACCCCGACCGGCCCGGCACCGCGTACACGCGGGAGGGCGGATACCTGCGTGACGCGGCCGGGTTCGACGCCGCGTTCTTCGGGATGGGGCCGCGGGAGGCGGTGGCCGCCGACCCGCAGCACCGCCAGCTCCTCGAGGTGGCCTGGGAGACGTTCGAACGGGCCGGTGTCGCGCCGGGCTCGCTGCACGGCAGCCGTACCGGGGTCTTCGCGGGCCTGGTGTCGCAGGCGTACGTCCCGCCGCCGGACCGTGTCCCCGACGGGTTCGAGGGCCATCTGATGACCGGCAACGCCACCAGCGTCGCCTCCGGCCGGATCGCCTACCACCTGGGCCTCGAAGGGCCCGCCGTCACGCTCGACACGGCCTGCTCGTCGTCGCTCGTGGCGATGCACCTGGCGGCGCAGTCGCTGCGTCGCGGCGAGTGCGATCTGGCGCTCGCGGGCGGGGTGACGGTGATGGCGACACCGGTGCTCCTGGTGGAGTTCAGCCGGCAGCGCGGCCTGTCGGCGGACGGCCGCTGCAAGGCGTTCGCGGCGGACGCCGACGGCACGGGCTTCTCCGAAGGGGTGGGCCTGGTGCTGCTGGAGCGGCTGTCGGACGCGCTGCGGGCCGGCCGTACGGTCCTTGCGGTGCTGCGGGGTTCGGCCGTCAACCAGGACGGGGCGAGCAACGGTCTGACCGCGCCGAACGGGCCCGCCCAGGAGCGGGTGATCCGGGCCGCGCTCGACGACGCGCGGCTGCGCCCCGCCGACGTGGACGCGGTCGAGGCGCACGGCACCGGCACCCGGCTCGGCGACCCCATCGAGGCGCACGCGCTGCTGTCCGCGTACGGGGCGGGGCGCGAGGCCGAACGGCCGCTGCGGCTCGGGTCTGTGAAGTCCAACATCGGTCACACACAGGCCGCCGCGGGTGTGGCGGGCGTCATCAAGATGGTGCAGGCGCTGCGCCACGGGGTGCTGCCGCGCACACTGCACGTGCGGGAGCCGACCCCTCAGGTGGACTGGGCGCGGGGCGGTGTGGAGCTGCTCACCGAGGACGTGCCGTGGCCGGCCGCGGCGGACCGGCCACGCCGGGCCGGGGTGTCGTCGTTCGGCATCAGCGGCACGAACGCCCACGTGATCATCGAGGAGGCGCCCGTCGTTCAGGAGGCGCCCGGCGCCGACGTCGCCCCGTTGTGGCCGCTGTCGGGCCGCACCGAGCAGGCGCTGCGTGAGCAGGCCGCCCGGCTCCTGGACCGGCTGAGCGAGCGGCCCGACGCCGACGCGGTGGCCGTGGGCCGCACCCTGGCAGTGGGCCGGACCGCGTTCGCGCTCCGGGCGGTGGTGCTGCCGGGGAGCCGGGCCGAACAGATCGGCGCGCTGGGGGCGTTGGCGGCGGGCCGGATCACGCGGCACGCGGTGCGAGGCGTCGCCGCCGGGCGGGTGCCGACGGCGTTCCTGTTCACCGGTCAGGGCAGCCAGCGGCCGGGCATGGGCGTCGGGGCGGCCGCCGCGCATCCCGTGTTCGCCGCTGCGCTCGGCGAGGTGTGCGAGGCGTTCGCGCCGCACCTGGAGGTGTCGCTGCACGACCTGCTGCGAGCGGGTCCTGGCAGCGAGCGGGCGGCCCTCCTGGAGCGCACGGAGTACGCGCAGCCCGCCCTGTTCGCCGTGGAGAGCGCCCTGTACCGGTTCCTCACCGGCCTGGTCGGCGCACCGGACCAGGTGGCGGGGCATTCGCTGGGCGGGGTGTCGGCGGCGTACGCGGCCGGGGTGTTCTCGCTGGCGGACGCGGCACGCCTGGTGGCGGCGCGGGGCCGGCTGATGCAGAAGCAGCCGTCGGGCGGCGCGATGGTGGCGGTCGAGGCGGCGGAGGCGGAGGTCCTCGACGCGCTGGCCGACGTCGGGGCCGACCTCACGGGCCGGGTGGCGCTCGCCGCGGTCAACGGCCCGCGCGCCGCGGTGCTCTCCGGGGACGCGGAGGCGGTCGAGAAGGTCGCGGCCCTGTTCGCGGACCGGGGGCGGCGCACGAAGACTTTGCGGGTGAGCCACGCGTTCCACTCGCCGCACATGGACGGCGCGCTCAAACCGTTCCGCGCGGTGGTCGCCGGTCTCGACATCCACCCGCCCGCGCTCGGCGTCGTCTCCGATCTGACGGGCGCCCCGGTGTCGTACGAGGAACTGCAGCAGCCGGAGTACTGGGTGCGCCAGTTGCGGTCCCCGGTGCGGTTCGCCGACGTCGTGTCGTCCCTGGACGCGGCCGGGGTGAGCGCGTACGTGGAGGTGGGCCCCGACGCGATGCTGGCATCGATGGTGCCGGAGGTGCTGGCGGACGCGGCGCCGCTGGTGGTGCCGTCGCTGGTACGGGACCGGCCGGAGGCGGAGACGCTGGCCGCGCTCGTCGGGCGGCTGCACGCGGCGGGCGCCGAGGTGCGCTGGGACGCCTGGTACGGCGCGGAGCCAGGCCCGGTCCTGGACCTGCCGACGTATCCGTTCGAGCACGATCGCCACTGGTGGCCTGCGGTGGACGTGCCCGCCGGTGCGGCGGCGCGGACGGAGCCGCGTGTGCTCGAACCGGCGGACCCGCAGGCGTCGTTGCTCGATCTGGTGCGGGAGCACGCGGCGGACGTCCTCGGACACGCCTCGCCCGAGTCGATCGCCGCGGAGGACAACTTCCTCGACATCGGCTTCTCGTCGTTCACGGCCCTGGAGGTCCGCAACCGGCTGTGCGAGGTGACCGGTCTACTGCTGCCGCCGGTCCTGCTCTACGACTACCCGACCCCGGCAGCCGTGGCCGGCTTCCTGGAGGAGCAGCTGGCGGCGGCTTGAGCATGCGAAACGGGGGCGGGGCCCGGCGGGCCCCGCCCCCGTTCCTTACCTCGGTCACCAGGTGACGGGCAGGCGCACGATGCCCTGCACGGAACCGCCGGGCTTGATGCCGAGCGCCTCGACCGGCTCGGCGGCCCGCAGCGTCGGAATGCGGGTGAACAGCTCGTACAGCGCGATCTCCAGCTCGGCGCGGGCCAGGTTCTGGCCGATGCACTGGTGGATGCCGTAGCCGAACGCCAGGTGGTGGCGGGTGCCGCGCAGCACGTCGAACGTGTCGGGGTCGGCGAAGACCTCACCGGCCCGGTTCGCGGCCGCGTTCGGCAGATACACCGCGTCGCCCTCCCGTACGGTGACCCCACCGATCTCGATGTCGGCCGCCGCCACCCTCTGCAGTTCGTCGGCGACCGACAGGAAGCGCAGCAGCTCCTCGACGGCGCCCGGCGCGGTGGCCGTGTCCGCCCGCAACCGGTCGGCCTGCTCCGGGTGTTCGAGGAGGGTGAGCACACTGAGCGCGATCATGTTGGCGGTCGTCTCGTGCCCCGCGACGAGCAGGAACATGGCGATGGAGGCGAGTTCGGCGCGGTCCAGCTCGCCCCTGGCGAGCCGCTCGGTGATCAGCTCGTCGAGCAGCCCCTCGGCGGGCGCGCCGTCCGCGAGCCGGGCCTCCTTGGCGACGACCAGCTCGTCGAAGTAGCCGACGAGCGCGGCGCTCGCGTCGGCCGCCTGCTGCGCCGTGCCGGTGGCCAGCAGCATGCGCCGGGTGTGCTCCTCGAAGAACTCGTGGTCGTCGTAGGGCACGCCGAGCAGTTCGCAGATGACGGTGGACGGCACGGGCAGCGCGAAGGCGGGCACCAGGTCCGTCCCGGGCCCCGCGGCCAGCAGGGCGTCGATGCGCTCGCCGACGATGCGCCGAATCGCCGGGCGCAGCCCGTTGACCCGTTTGACGGTGAAGTTGCCTATGAGCATACGGCGTTGGACGTCGTGCTCGGGCGGGTCCATGCCGACGAGGGCGGTCAGCTTCGCGGCGGCCATCCGGGGCACGAGCACGGGGAAGTCGGGCCGACTGCGGTCCGAGGACAGCCGCGGGTCGACGAGCAGTTGCCGGGTCTCCGCGTATCCGGTGACGACCCACGCCTGCCGCCCGTCGTACAACTCCACGCGCGCCAGCGGCCCTTCCTCCCGCAGCTTCGCGTAGCCGGCGGGCGGGTGGTACGGGCACCCCCTGGACATGGGGAACTTCGGCAGGGCTGCGGTGGTGGATGCGGCCGTGTTCATCGGGCCCCCTCGGCGACGGCGCGTGTGGTGGCGGCATCATCCGAAGCCCGGTTAAAGCCGTTCTAAACGCTTCGGCCCGGCCCGCGCGTACGTCCCCCGCAGAGGGCAGGTCCTTCCACGGCCGCCCGGGAGACGACTGCCTCATCGACGACCGCGAACCAAACCGGCCCATGGCCAACGACGCGTCGGCTCCCGTCGCGCGAAAGACCCTCGCTTCACCGCCGCGGCCCTGATGCACCCGACCGTGTACCGCATCAGTCCGCCATCACCCCCGTCAGTACCGCAGGACTCGGCTCGAACTCACCGAGCCGGAGGCTGAAGGCTGCGCCCGGCCCTTGGAATGTCACCAAGAGCCGGCAATCGCCCTCCAGCAGCGGCACCAGACACGGACCCGGCACCCGCCGCAGAACCTGCACCTCGCGCCGGAATCGGGCCCGGAACTGGTCATCCGCGGCCTGCCCGGCGTGCACGGCCTTCACCGCTACCCGCTCGCCCCGCTCCCCGACCGCGGCGTACACGGTGCCCATCCCACCCGCGCCCAGCACCCCGACCACCCGAAAGCGCCCGATCCGAGCCGGGCCCGAAGCACGACGAGCAGCAATCCGCGACACGGACAAGACCCCCGCCGAGAGCAATTGTGGACGAGATGTGAACCCTAGCGGGGATCGCCGACGCCACACGCCAGTCGGCATCAGATGAGATCCACACGTGCCACGCCCGACCAGCCGGACCCCGAGCCCTCCGATGAGGGCGAACGTGGTCACGAGGTACTCCTTGCGAGGGACTGACTGGCTTCGGTCAGCGGAGGGTGAGCTTGAGGGTGGCGGCGCGGGCCCGGTCGGCGACCATCGGCGGGACGTAGGCGCTGGCGGCGGCGTACTTGGTGCGGTAGGCGCCGTCGATGCGGTCGTTGAGCGCGCCGTCGTGGATCGGTGTCAAGGTGAGGTCCTGGTCGATGCCGCCGCAGCGGATGTGTCCGGTGCCGCTGGCCTTCGCGGTGCGGAACCAGGCACCGTTGGGGCTGTTGTAGGAACGCGCGTAGAGGTCGTCTCCTTCGCGTACCACCCAGACGGTGGTGGGCGTGCGCAGCCGGTCGTCGGCCCGCTGGGGCTGGATGTGCAGTTCGCCGGTCTGCTCGATCGCGTTGAGCTGGTCGCTGGTCCAGTGCGTCATCGCGGTGTCTCCTTCTGCGCGCGGTTGTCCTTGGGGCCTACCGGTAGTTCATCAACCGCGGCGGCCGGTGGATCGGGCCGGTGATCCGGGTCAGGGGCCGGCCTGTGCCCTGGTTGGTCTGGGCGATGATCTCCGCGGTGATGGAGACGGCCGTCTCCTCGGGTGTATGGGCTCCGAGGTCGAGGCCAATCGGGGAACGCAGCCGGGCCAAGTGGTCTTCCGTGGCGCCCTCCTCGCGCAGGAGGCGCAGGCGCTCGTCGTGGGTGCGGCGGGAGCCCATCGCCCCCACATAGCCGACGGGCAGGTTGAGTGCCAGGCGCAGCAGGGGGATGTCGAACTTGGCGTCGTGGGTGAGGACGCATATGGCGGTGCGCTCGTCCACCTCGGTGTGTTCCAGGTAGCGGTGGGGCCATTCGACCACCACCTCGTCGGCGTGGGGGAAGCGTGCGGGTGTGGCGAAGACCGGGCGGGCGTCGCAGACGGTGACGTGGTAGCCGAGGAAGCGGCCGGCCTGGCTGAGGGCTGCGGCGAAGTCGACGGCGCCGAAGACCAGTAGGCGCGGCCGGGACGCATGGACGTGGACGAGGACGGACAGCCGTTCGGGGCAACCGTCCCCTGTCCCGGCGATGTCGACGCGGGCGGTGCGGCCGGCCCGCAGCAGGGCCCTGGCCTGGTCGGCCACCGCCCGGTCTGCCGGGCCGCCGTCCACGCGCCCGTAGGTGGCATGGTCACCGCCGAGCACGCTCAGCGTGGAGCCGAGGAGGCGCTCCGGGCCGTCCACGACCTGTGCCACGGCGGCCGGACGCCCTTGAGTGATCTCGGAGAGGGCCGTGGACAGGTGCGGCTGGGCTGCGGGATCGATGCGCTGGACGAGGACGTCGAGTTCGCCGCCGCAGGTCAGGCCGACGGCGAAGGCGTCGTCGTCGGAGTAGCCGAACCAGGTCCGCTGCGGTGCGCCCCGGTCGTGCAGCACCTGTTGGCACAGTTCGTACACCGCGCCCTCGACGCAGCCGCCGGAGATGCTGCCGACCGCGGTGCCGTCCTCGTCCACCGCGACCGACGTACCGGCCGGCAGGGGTGCGCTGCCGCGCACGTCGACGACGGTGGCCAGGGCGAAGGGGCGTGCCTCGCGGCACCATCGGTGCAGTGTGTCCGCGATGTTCAGCATTGCAATTCTCCACGGCAGGACCAGGATCGGAAGGTGAGCGGGCCGCCGCCACGACGCCGGGGAAAACGTCACGCGGCGGCGGCCCTCGGAAGTCCGGCAGCCGGACGGGGCAGGCTGCCGGACGAGCGGTGTGCACCGCGCCGGGCCGAAGCGCACGGGTCAGAGCAACGCCTCGGCGGTGATGGGCAGTTCACGGATCCGGCGGCCCGTGGCGTTGAAGACCGCGTTGCCGATCGCGGCCGCCACCCCCACCTGGACGACCTCGCCGAGCCCCTTGACGCCGAGCGCGTTGCCATCGTTGTCCTCGCCGACCAGGTAGATCGCCCTGACGTCGGGGACGTCGGCGTTGACGGGGACGAGGTAGTCGGCCAGGCTGGCGTTGACGATCCGGCCGTCGCGGTGGTCGGTGGCCGTGTGTTCCAGCAGGGCCGTGCCGATGCCGCCCACGATGCCGCCGATCGCCTGGCTGTCGGCGAGCTTGGGGCTGATGATGCGGCCCGCGTCGTATACGCCAAGCATGCGCCGGACCCGTACCAGGCCCAGGGTCGCGTCGACGGCGACCTCGGCGAAGGTGGCGTTGTAGGCGTGATAGGAGTGCCGCTCGGGACTGGGCGGCCCGGTGTAGGAGCCACCCGCTTCGAGGTGGGTGCGGTTGTTGCGGGCCAGGAGCGTCCGGTACGTCTCGCCGCGGGTCGGGTTGCCCTGCACGTGCAGTCGGCCGCCGCGTACGACCACGTCGTCCGCCTTCACCCCGTACAGCGGTGACTCGCGGTCCTCGACGGCCAGCTTGATCGCCTGCTGCCGCACCTGGGTGCAGGCGTCGTGGACGGCGGTGCCGACGCTGGCCATGGTCGCCGAGCCGCCGTGCGGCGAGGTCGGCGGGTAGAGGGAGTCGCCGAGCCGGAAGGTGACCGTGCGCATGGTCAGCCCGAGGGCGTCGGCAGCTACCTGGGTCTGGGAGGTGTAGGTGCCCGGCCCCATGTCACTGGTGGCCGCCTCGACCACAGCGGTGCCGTCGGCATCGAGGCGGGCCCGGGCCTGTGCGGGGTAACGCCCGGGGTCGTAGACACCGGCGGCCATACCCAGGCCGATCAGCCAGTCGCCCTCGCGCGTCGAACGGGGTCGGGGGTTGCGGCGCTGCCAGCCGAACTCGCGGGCGCCGACGGTGTAGCACTCGCGCAGCCGACGGGTGGAGAACGGCAGGTTGCTCGACTCGTCCTCGCTCGGTTCGTTGCGCAGGCGCAGCTCGATCGGGTCGACGCCCAGCCTGTGAGCGAGTTCGTCCATGGCCGACTCGATCACGAACGACGCCGAGGCGAAGCCTGGGCCGCGCATCCAGATCGGGGTGTTCACGTCCAAGGGGACCGTCCGGTACGCCTGGCTGACGTTCGGCATGCTGTAGAGCATCTGCCCCGCGCCCATGACGGCCTCGGTGAACGTCTCGTACGACGAGGTCTCGGCGTCGATCTCGTGCACCGCGGCGGACAGCCGGCCGCGCCGGTCGCTGCCGAGACGCAGCCGGTACTCGTACGACGGCCGGAAGCCGGTGCCGAAGTACATCTGCTTGCGGCTCAGCACCAGCTTGACCGGACGGCCCGTCTCCCGCGCGGCCAGCGCGGCGACGACCGTGTGCGGCCAGCAGCGCAGCCCGCTGCCGAAGCCGCCGCCGACGAACGGGTTGATGACGCGCACCGAGTCGGCGGGCAGGTCGAACACGGCGGCGAGCTCGTCGTGCGTGCCCATCACCCACTGCGTCTTGTCCCACACGGTCAGCTTGTCGCCGTCCCAGCGGGCGATGGTGGCGTGCGGCTCCATCGGATTGTGGTGATTGCGCGCCAGCTCGTAGGTCGGATCCAGTCGTACGGGGGCGTCGCGCAGGCCCGCTTCCGCATCGCCGCGCGCGTAGTTCGTCGGCTCGCCGGGCTCGGCCTCGGTGAGGTCGGTCGAGGGCCGCTCGGCGCCGTAGCCGACCTTCACCAGACTCGCGCCGTGCTGCGCGGCCTCCAGGGTGGTGGCGATGACGACGGCGACCGGCTGGCCGTGGAAGAGCACCCGGTCGTCCTGGAAGACCCGCAGCCGGCGGCCGGGCGGGTTGTTCGACCCGGCGTTGTCGCGGTACGGCAGCTTCGGGGCGTTGCGGTGGCTGATCACCCGCAGCACGCCCGGGTGGGCTTCGGCGTCGCTCGTGTCGACGGACGTGATGCGGCCCCGGCCGATGCTCGCGTCCACGATCACCGCGTGCACCGCCCCGTCGACATCGAACTCGGCGGCGTAGAGCGCCTTGCCGGTCACCTTCAGCCGGCCGTCCACCCGGGACAGCGGCGCACCCACGGCCGCCTGCGGCTGGGGACTCACTTGGTACCTCCTACGATGCGCAGCTGGCGTTCGACGGTCCGCTTCAGCAACTCGACCTTGAACCGGTTGTGTTGAAGGGGACGGGCGCCTTCTGCCGCCTTGGCGGCAGCGGCCGTCCACAACGCGTCCGAGGGGCGCTCGCCGACGAGGTGCCGCTCGACGGCCGGCAGCTTCCACGGCACCGTGCCCACCCCTCCGGCGGCCACTCGCGCCTCGCGGATCACCCCGCCGCGCACATGCAGCGCTACGGCCGCCGAGGTCAGGGCGAACTCGTAGGACTGCCGGTCCCGCACCTTCAGGTAACCCGACTTCAGCGGACGCGGCACCGCGGGGATCTCCACCGCGGTAATCAACTCGCCCTTTTTGAGGGCCTGTTCACGGTTCGGGGTGCTGCCCGGTCGCAGCAGGAAGTCGGCGAAGGGGACCTGGCGCTCCCCGTCCGGGCCCAGCAGGCGCACCTGCGCCTCAAGCGCCGCGAACGCCACGGCGACGTCGGAGGGGTGGGTGGCCACGCAGGCGTCGGAGGTGCCCAGGATGGCGTGCGTACGGTTGACGCCCTCCAGCGCCGCACAGCCAGAACCGGGCTCGCGCCTGTTGCAGTCGGCGGTCACATCACGGAAGTACGTGCACCGGGTGCGCTGCATGATGTTGCCGCCGATGGTGGCCATGTTCCGCAACTGGGCCGACGCGCTCAGCTCCAACGCCTCGGAGATGACCGGGAACAGGGTGCGCACCTTGCGGTGGGCGGCGGCCTCGGACATGGTCACCAGCGCACCGATACGCAGCCCGCCGCGCTCGGTGACGGTGACCTCGTCCAGCGGCAGACCGCTGATGTCGACCAACGCCTCGGGGCGCTCGATGGTCTCCCGCATCAGGTCGACCAGCGTGGTGCCCCCGGCGATGTAACGACCGCCGCGACGACCGGCGTTGAGGGCTTCCCGCATGTCGGACACGCGCGTGTAGGTGAAGGGATGCATGACGGCCGCTCCTTACTTCCGGGCGGCGGTCTGCTCGACCGCGCGCACGATTTTCACGTAACAGCCGCAGCGGCAGATGTTGCCGCTCATCCACTCCCGGATCTCCTCCGGCGAGCCGGTGTGGCCCTCCTGGATGCAGCCGACACCGGAGACGATCTGGCCAGGAGTGCAGTAGCCGCACTGGAAGGCGTCCTCGTCGATGAACGCCTGCTGCAACGGGTGGAGTCGGTCGCCCTCGGCCAGGCCCTCGATCGTGGTGACCTCGGCACCCTCCAGGCGAACGGCCAGCGTCAGACAGGAGTTGACCCGCCGGCCGTCGACCAGCACGGTGCAGGCGCCGCAGGCCCCGGCGTTGCAGCCCTTCTTGGAGCCGGCGAGGCCGAGGTGCTCGCGCAGCAGGTCCAGCAGCGACGTGCGGTTGTCGACCGTCACGGTCCGGCGAGTGCCGTTGACCGTCAGGGACACGTGGCTGGAGGGCGGCGCCTCGGCGGCGGCCACCTCCTCCGGAGCCGCGAGGAGTGATCCTCCGATCACCCCGCCCGCGACGACCGCACCACCGACCGCCGTACTGGTGGCGATGAAGGTGCGCCGAGTGGGCGCCGGGGAGGACCCACCGGCTCCGGTGGGGGGTGGAACGGCAGACTCAGGGAGTTCAGTGGACATACGTACGCCTTCGTATCGCGGACGGATCGGCCGTACTCGACAGCGGAACGGGAGACTGAATCGTCGTCACCGCAGGGAACTGTGGCCACCGCGCGCCTTGGCAGCGGCGACTGGTCGCATGGGGAGTCTTGCACCACCGGCAACGCTCGTGACAGGGAGACTTTCCTCCCCCTTTACTCTCCGTCAGGAGCAACTGACCGACATCACCCGGCACTTTCGCGCGGGGAGAGGCAGGACAGAGCCGCGCCGCCTCCCTGCCTGGCCGGCGGACCCACAACGGCCCTCCTCCGGGGCGCCCTGACGTCTTGAGTGAGCCCGAATTGCGTGATCGGTTGGCCGGGGCTACTGGTTGCGGGTGCGGGGGCCGTTGTACTGCTGGTCGGTGACCGGCTCGGCCCAGGTGGTCTCGGGGGTGCCGTCGCCGGTGCCCTCCCACAGGGCGATGTGCTCCATGAACCGGTCGGTGGCGCCGTGCCAGTGCTCCTCGTTCGGCGGGCAGGCGACGGTCTCACCGGGGTGGGCCTCGAAGACGGTGCCGTCCCGGGTGCCGATCAGGGCGACGCCGGAAACGACGTGCAGGGTCTGGCCCAGGGCGTGGGAGTGCCAGTTGGTGCGGGCTCCCGGGGAGAAGCGGACCAGGTTGGCACGCATGCGGGACGGCTCCTGGCCGGCCACGATGACGTCCCACCACACGTCGCCGGTGAACCAGCCCGCAGGGGCCTTGCTGCTGGGCTCCTGCTTGATGAATTCCATGGTGTCCTCCATGTCTCTTTCGTGCGTGGGCTTTCTCTAGCGGGCGACGTAGCCGCCGTCGACGGGGAGGGCTACGCCGACGACGAAGCTCGCGCCGGGGCTGCACAGCCACAGGACCGCCTGGGCGATTTCCTCGGCGGTGCCGAGGCGATTGATCGGCTGGTTGGCCTCGGCCTCGGCGCGGTCGAGTTCCCCCTTGGCGATCATGTCGCTGACCATGGGAGTGTCGATGGTGCCGGGGCAGATCGCGTTGATGCGGATGCCGCGGGGGGCGTATTCGAGGGCGGCGCTGGTGGTCAGGCCGATCACGCCGTGTTTGGAGGCGTGGTAGGAGGCGCGGCCGGGGAGGCCGACCAGTCCGCCGAGGGAGGAGCAGTTGACGATGGCTCCGCCGCCCTGGGCCCGCATGTGCCGCAGTTCGTGCTTCATGCAGGCCCACACGCCGCGCAGGTTGATGGCGTTGACGCGGTCGAACCGCTCGGCGGGCTCGTCGGCGGCGTCGCTGGGCGGGATCTGGATCCCTGCGTTGTTGTAGGCCATGTCGAGGCGGCCGAACGTCTCTACGGTGCGGTCGACCGCGGCGGCGACCTGGTCCTCTTCGCTGACGTCGCAGGTGAGGGCGAGGATCTGGTGGCCGGCGTCGGTGAGTTCCTTCGCGGCTGCGTTCAGGGCTGCCTCGTCTATGTCGGTGAGGGCGACGGCGGCTCCGGAGGCGGCGAACGCGCGGGCGGTCGCCAGGCCCATTCCGGCGCCGGCCCCGGTGACGAGAGCGACCTGGCCGGTGAAGTCGTAGCTGGGGTTCATGTCGGGCTGTCCCTTCGAGCGTTTGAGCTGTGGGAGCGCGCGTGTGGTGCCGAGCTGCTTGGCTTCCGCCTTGCTGCGGTGGCGCTGCGCCTTGCCGTGGGCCGCCGTCAGACGGTTTGGCCGCTGTCGACGACCAGGGCGTGGCCGGTGGCGAAGGAGGCGGCGTCCGAGCAGAGCCAGAGCACGGCGGTGGCGATCTCGTCCGGTGTGCCGAGGCGTCCGATGGGCTCGTCCGCGATCAGGGCGTCGCGTCCTCCGGGTGTGCTTTCGGCGAAGCGTTGGATCATCTCGGTGTCGATGATGCCGGGGCAGATGGCGTTGATGCGGAGGTTGGATGCCGCGTAGTCGAGGGCGGTTGAGCGGGTCAGGCCGATGACGCCGTGTTTGGCCGCAGCGTAGGCCGCTCGTCCCTTGAAGCCCTTGACGCCGGCGCCGGACGAGGCGTTGACGATCGCGCCGCCTCCCTGTTGGAGCAGCAGGGGGATCTGGTGCTTCATGCACAGGAACATCCCGGTCAGGCTGACGCCGATGACGCGGTCCCACTCGTCCTTCTCGATGTCCGCGGCCGGCTTGACCGGCTGCTCGACGCCGGCGTTGTTGAAGGCGGCGTCCAGCCGTCCGAACGCCTGAATGGTGGCGTCCAGCGCGGACCGTACGTCGTCTTCGTTGGTGACGTCACAGGTCAGGGCCAGTGCCTGGCCGCCCGCTTCCTCGATGAGCCGAGCGGTCTCCCGCAGGCCGTCCACGGGCAGGTCGGCGAGGGCGACGCGGGCGCCTGCGCGGGCGAAGGCGGTGGCACGGCCGATGCCGGAGCCGGCTCCCGTCACGAAGGCCACCTTGTCGGTGAAGGCTGCGCTGCTCACGGTCATGGGCGGAGTCCTCTCGCTTGCGGGTACGTCGTCGGGTTCGCATTCGGCAGGACGCGGATCGGGGCTTGAGTCAGTGCTGCGACGGCACCTGCGCGGGTTCGTCGCGCCGCGCGTGAGTGGGAGCGCTGCTCTGGGCCACGATCCGCCCCTTGTAGGAAGTGCCGGAGACGGCGAGGGCGATCAGCGGGAGGAGGGTGAGGGCGGCGATGACGGTGCCGACCAGGGGCGGGCCCGTCAGACCGAGGGAGGAGTCCAGGGCCGTACCGGCGATCGCCGATCCGGCGGCGACGCCGACGTTGAAGGCGGAGGTGGTCAGCGCCGAGGTGAGGGTGGGGGCGTCGCCCGCGAAGCGCATGGCGAGGGCGGTGACGACCGGGTTGACCGTGAAGCCGGTCAGGCCCATGAGGAAGACGAGGAGGGTGGCCGTCACCGGGTTGCCGGACAGCGGGATCATCAGGAGCAGGACCAGGGCGGTGGCCGCGGCGGCCGTGAGGGTGGTGGCCATCGGGCGGCGGTCGCCCAGCCGGCCCCCCGTGGTGGTGCCGCCCAGAGCGCCGACACCGAAGGCGATGAGGACGAGCGGTACGGCCCCTTCGGGGATGCCGGCGCGGTCGGTCAGCAACGGCGTGACATAGGTGTACGTCGCCAGGACACCGCCCATGATCAGCATCGCGGCGCCGAGCGCCAGCCACAGACGGCCCTGCCGCAGAGCCCGGACCTCGGACCGGAGGGACACCTCCGCGCGCTGCTCCCGGGCCGGGATGAAGCGGCCGATGAAGACGGCGGCGAGGCCGGAGAGGGCGGCCAGGGCCCAGAAGGGGCCGCGCCAGCCGGTGAACTGGCCGGCGAAGGAGCCGATCGGCACGCCGACGACGTTGGCCAGGGTCAGGCCGCCGATCATGACGCCCGTGGCGCGGGTGGCGTTGTGCGGCCCGGCGGCGTTGGTGGCGACGACGAAGCCGACCGACCAGAACGCTCCGGTGGCCAGGGCCGTGACGACGCGGGCGATGAGGACGACCGTGAAGGACGTACTGAAGGCGGCGACGAGGTGGCCCAGGCAGAACACGGACAGGGCCAGGATCAGCGTCAGACGCTGGGGAAGGCGCAGGGTCGCCATGGCCATGGTCGGCGCGCCGACGATCATGCCGATGGCGAAGGCGGTGATCAGCAGGCCGGCGTGGGAGACGCTGACCCCGAGGTCACCGGCCAGCTCCGGCAGCAGGCCGGCGACGACGAACTCGGTGGTCCCCATCAGGAACGTGCCGGCGGCGAGCACCCAGACGACGAAGGGAAGCTTGCCGGGGGTGGTCCCGGACGCGGAAGGCATACGTGTGCTCTCTCCTTGAGTGGAATTCGGCGGATCATGGTGGCGGCTTGGGCCATCGCAGCAGTCTGCGGACGGCGCGGCCACGTCTTTCACGGTCCACGGAGCGCACCGGCCGAAAAGGGGAGGATCTCCCCCTCATGCAGGACGAACGGTGGGCGGGTCAGGGCGCGGCTTCAATGGTGATCTCGTCGGCGGTGGCGAGCTGCTCGGCGCCGCCGTCGGCCATGTGCCCGAGGATGACCAGGCCGGTCGCGTACGGGGCGTCGCGGTAGTAGGTGGCGAGATGGTTCCACGGCGCGTAGTAGGCGAGATCACCGACCTGAGGGTCGGCGCCTTCCGGGGCGCCGGTGGTGGACAGCTTCCGGGGCAGATCGGCGGTCTTCTCGGCCTGGTTGAAGTCGCGCACAGACAGGGTGAGCGGGAGCTGGGCGGCGAAGTCGCGGGCGGTGGGGCTGTCGTTCAGGGTGGCGTCGAAGCGGTGGCCGTTGATGGTGAGCCGGATGTTCATGGCGGTAGTCCTAGCGAACGGTGAGGTGGTGGCCGGGGCTGTCGAAGCCTGCGGCGACGGGGGCTTCGATGAGGAGGATGGGGAGTCGTTGGTGCAGGCGGTCACGGCCAGCAGTAAGGCGGCGGCCGGGACCACGCGGGCGAGGGTGCGCAGGGGTGCCGGGTTCACGAGTTCGTCCAGGGGATTAGTCAGGCAGGGGCTCGGCGTAGTGGCGGAAGCCGTCCCGCAGCTGGTGGATGTCGAGCAGGCGCTGGGCCAGGACGTCGGGGCTGCTGTGCTCGGCGTCGGGCCGGATGGCTGCCGGGATGATCAACTGGGCCGCGTGGATGTTCTCCGGGGCGAGCGCATCGTGCAGCATGCGGGCGTAGGCGCTCTCGGCGGCGAAGGCGATCGAGGTGCCGGCGACCTTCGGGTTGGGACGTACGGCGCTGGAGCCGTTGACGAACAGCACGGTGCCGCGGCCGAGTTCGCGCATGCCGGGCAGGACGGCGTTCACCGCGGTGACCGGGCCCTTGACGGAGAAGGACAGGGGCGCGTCCAGGTCGTCGGCGCTCGTGTCGAGGACCGGCTTCATGAAGTCGGCGCGGGGCACGGGGCTGTACTGGAGAATCTCGACGGTACCCAGGTCGGCCGCGGCTGCGGACAGGGCCGAGGTCAGGGACTCGATGTCGAGGACATCGGCCGTGTAGCCGCGAGCCTGGATGGTGTCACGGGCGAGTTCGGCCGTCAGGCCGTCCAGCTTCTCCGCGTTGCGGGCGATGAGGGCGACGGTGTGGCCGGCGGCGCCGAAGCGGCGGGCGGTGGCAAGTCCGAGACCGGGTCCGGCACCGATGAGGGCGAAGGTCGTCATGGTCAGTCCTTGTGCGAGCGGGGGTGGTTGCCGGTCCTGGGGCCGCACCGCGTCGGTGCGGCCCCTGTGGACGCGTCTGCGCTCAGGGCTTGAGGAGGGCCTTGATGGCGCGGCGCTCGTCCATCGCCTTGTAGCCCTCGGCGACCTGGTCCAGGGGCAGGGTGAGGTCGAAGACCTTGCCCGGGTTGATCCGGCCGGACAGGACCCGGTCGATCAGGTCGGGCAGGTAGCGGCGCACGGGGGCGGGGCCGCCGCGCAGACCCACGTGGGAGAAGAAAAGTTCCTGGCCGTCGATGGCCACGTCGTGCGGGACACCGACGAAGCCGACGTTGCCGCCGGGCCGGGTGGAGTGCAGGGCCTGGCGCATGGACTCGGCGGTGCCGACGCACTCCAGCACGGACTCGGCGCCGATACCGCCGGTGAGGTCCTTGACGCGGGCGATGCCTTCGTCGCCGCGTTCGCTGACGATGTCGGTCGCGCCGAACTCCAGGGCGAGCTTCTGCCGGGACTCGTGCCGTGACATGGCGATGATCCGCTCCGCACCGAGTTCCTTCGCGGCGATGACGCCGCACAGGCCGACCCCTCCGTCGCCGACCACGACGGCCGTCGAGCCGGGCTTCACCTCGGCGGCGAGAGCGGCGTACCAGCCGGTGCCCATCACGTCGGAGACGGCGAGCAGGCTGGGCACCATCTCGCTGTCGGGGTACTCGTCGGTGGCGACGAGGGTGCCGTGAGCGTTGGGGATGCGGACGTAGTCGGCCTGGCAGGTGCTCATGAACTCTCGGTGCAGGCAATTGGACTGCCAGCCGTTGCGGCAGTTGACGCAGGTGTTGTCGGAGGTGGCGAAGGAGCCGACCACGAACTGGCCCGGCCTGACGTCGGCGACCTCGCTGCCCACCTCCTCGACGATGCCGACGTACTCGTGCCCCATCGGGTGCGGGTCACCGATGGGTTCCGCGCCGCGGTAGGGCCACAGGTCCGAGCCGCACACGCAGGTGGCGACCGTGCGGATCACCGCGTCGGTCGGCCGGAGGATCTTCGGGTCGTCCAGGGTCTCGAAGCGCACGTCGCCGGGGGCGTAGATGACTGCTCCGCGCATGGGGTCTTCCTTCGGTGCGAGGGTCGGTGTACGGCAGCCGGAGGTCACGATCGGCTGCTCGATATCGAGCCTCACAGGCGAGGGCGGGCGCGAAAAGCGGAGAAATCCATCCTGGGAGGAGAACATCCTGGGAGGAAATTCTCCCCCCTTTCCCGAGTGGAATCGGTGTCATGCTGGGCAGCATGACCGCCAACGTCCCCCTCAATGAGCTGGGAGAATTCCTCAAGAAGCGCCGCTCCGAGCTGAGCCCGCGCACGGTCGGCCTGCCCGAGACCGACAGGCCCCGCCGGGTAGAGGGGCTGCGTCGCGAGGAAGTCGCCCAGCTCGCCAGCATCAGCACCGACTACTACACCCGCCTCGAACAGGGCCGCATGCAGGCATCGGCACCCGTGCTGGACGTCCTCGCCCGCGTACTCCACCTGGACGACGACGAGCGCGGCTACCTCTTCCAGCTCGCCGGCAAAACCAGCACCCGCACGAGGCGCCGCAGCAGGCAGAAGGTCCAGCCCCAACTGCAACGGGTCCTGGACGACCTCACCGCCACCCCCGCCATCGTGCAAGGGCGACGCGGGGACATCCTCGCCTGGAACGCATTGGCCGCCGCCCTGGTCACCGACTTCTCCCACCTCCCGGAAAAGCACCGCAACTATCCCCGGATCATCTTCACCGATCCGGCCATGCGCACCCTGTACGCCGACTGGAAGACCTCCGCGCACATCGCCGTGGCCCAACTGCGCATGGAGGCCGCGAAGTATCCCGAGGACCCCCGCCTGATCGAGCTGGTCGGCGAACTGTCCATGCGCGACAAGCAGTTCGCCCGATGGTGGGGCGAACACCACGTCGCCGCCCGCACCGTGGGCACGAAGACCCTCAACCATCCCGTCGTCGGCGAACTCGTCCTGGACTGGGACACCCTCACCGCCAACACCGACCCCGACCAGAACCTCACCGTCTGGACCGCCGCCCCCGGCTCCCCCACCCACGAACGACTGCGCATCCTCGCCTCCTGGGCCGCCGACCAACACCTGCCGGCCTCCTCCCCGCTCAGCTGACCGCGACCGGCCGCCGCTGTAGGAGCGCCTGGTGAATCGTGCCTGTGGCCTGGGACAGAGGCCGGCCTGTGCCCTGGTTGGTGTGGGCGATGATCTCCGCGGCGACGGACACCGCCGTCTCCCCGGGTGTGCGTGCACCGAGGTCAAGGCCGATCGGCGAGCGCCTCATCAGCGGCACCGTCCAACGGCAGGCGGAGGCCGTCCCCGACACCGGGAGGTGCAGCTGGCCCGACGCGAGACAGCAGGGGGAGGGAGCCCTCTGCGATGCCTTCAGGCCATGTCCTGCTGGCTGGCCTCGACCGACCGGTCTGCGGCTGGTCCTGGCCTGGGCCGGTGCGTCGGAACAGTGGCACGCGGCAGCGCGAGGTGCCCCGGCGCCACCAGCACGGTTCGTTCTCGGCGATGGTGCGACTGCGAAGACCTCGGGCGCGCGGGCCCTCGACGAAGCCGAGGTCGGCCTCACGACTCCGCGCCATCGCGACCTGGGCCGAGTTGCCGAGGCGCAGGGCGACGCTGACCTGCGGGAGCCTGGCGCGTAGGGCAATCATCAGCCACCCCGGCACCCGGTGGTCCGCGATTGGTCATGGACGCCGGGACCCGCGGCCGGGTCTGCTGATCCGCGTGGAGCGCGGCGACGCCACTGACCAGTGCTCTGGCAGCGTCAAGAACCGGCAGCGCTCATTCCACGACGGCGGTTCCGGCCGGGGGCGGCCGCGACCCCGTGGAACTCCGTTCGAGCAGCAAGCCTGACCGCACCCCGGCAGGCAACCATGATGGGAAGGGAACACTCCTGTGCGAGGAGCAGTCATGCACAAGGGCGGTCCACTCGTGAGCCGGATCCTGGTGACCGGTTCGGCGGATGGCCTCGGACGTGCGGCGGCGGATTCCCTGTTGTCCGCAGGGCACGACGTCGTCGTGCACGCCCGGAGCCATGAGCGCGCAGCGAGCCTCGACGCGCTGGTCGACCGGGGAGCACACCTCGTGGTGGGCGACTTCACCGACCGCGACGCCGTACGGCGTATCGCCGCCGAACTGAACGACGCCAAGCCGCTGGATGCGGTCATCCACAACGCGGGCGTGTGGAGCGGACGCCCCGTCATGCCGGTCAACATCATCGCCCCGTACCTGCTCACGGCCCTGCTGCGCGGGCCGCGCCGACTGGTGTATCTCAGCAGCAGCTCGCACTTCGGCGGGCACTCCACGCTGAACGGGGTCAGCTGGCGGGGCGAGAGCGCGGGCTCGTACTCCGACAGCAAGCTGTTCGTCACGACCCTCGCAGCTGCCGTAACCCGCCTGCGCCCCGACGTGCTGAGCAACGCCGTGGACCCGGGCTGGGTGCCGACCAAGATGGGCGGACCAGGCGCACCAGACGATCTGGAACTCGGCCATCGCACGCAGGAGTGGCTCGCGACGAGCGACGATCCCGAGGCCCTGGCCACCGGCGGGTACTGGTACCACCGCCAGCGGCAGCAGCCGCACCGCGCCGTCCACGACGAGACGTTCCAGGACCACCTCCTACAGACGCTGGCCGAGGAGACGGGCACCGCACTCTGACTCTGGGTGGACACCGCGAGCAGCGCTGAGGGGCTCCACGTCGACGCCGTGGAGCCCCTCAGCACAGTCGCCGACGCACCGACGGACGTCGTCCGGGCTCTGCAGGCGCTGCGCGATGAACAGGTGGAGCGGACCCATGCGCTGGTGGAGACCGTAGTGGCTCTGCACCGGTGACCGCACCACCGTCCGGGTGGATGCGCACCGGTGCGGCCGGCGGCGCGGGAGTGGTGCGCATCGGGTGGGGTCGGTGCGGTGGAGGGGGCCGGTTGAGGGCGGCGCGCTTCTCCTTGAGCTTGTTCTGAGCGATCTAGGGAGCGTATCCAGTTGTGATCAATCTGTGGGATCCGCTCCCGCAGTGGGACGGTTTCCGGTAGATCGTCTTGCGTGACGCAGGTGCAACTGACGGACGCGGAATGGGAGTTCATCGCGCCCTACCTGCCGATCGGCAGGTTCGGCCCGTACCCCGAGCGTCTGCGGCAGCAGTTCGAGGGCGTGCCCTGGCGGTTCAAGACGGGCAGGCAGTGGCGGGAGATGCCGGCCGAGTTCGGTGACTGGCCGACCGTCCACAACCGATCCCGGAAATGGAGGGCGCGCTCGCCGGTGTTGCGCGCCGGGCGGGGCCGCCGCGCTTAGCCGCCGACGGTGTGGCGGCCGGGGGTCAGGATTCGCTTCGCCCACGTCGCGGCCATCCCCGCTGTGGCGGCCGTTCTCGTCTCGACCCCGGCCGCGGCCACCGGAGGAGACCGTACGGAGCCCGTCATCACGCAGGTGAAGACCGCGGCCGCGTTCGACTTCGGCTCCGGCGACTCACCCGAGAACATCACCGTCAACCCGAACGGCTCCCTGACCGTATCCATGCTGGGCGTCCCCGTGAACAAGCCGCCGAAGCTCGTGCGCATCACCTCGTCCGGGCAGCGCACCACCCTCGTCGGCGGGCACCAGGGCGATCAGATCACCGGCAACACCCGTGGCAGCGACGGCACCGTCTACTACAACGTGGACTCCGACGACACCTCCCGGGCCGGCGTATGGAAACTGCCCCCGCACGGCCGCCCCCAGCGTCTGGCCGCCCTGCCCGCTGACGGCCTACCCAACGGCCTGGCCATCGATCCGGCCGGCCGCACCCTCTACGCCGCCGACGGCGTGAACGGCATGGTGTGGGCCGTGCCTGTCTCCGGCGGGGCGGCGAGGGTCTGGCTGACCGGCCCGGAGCTCGCACCCGACCCCGAGGCATCCCTGAAGCTGGGCGTGAACGGCGTCCGCTTCCACAAGGGCGCCGTATGGGTGAGTAACTTCAACCAGGGCACTTTGCTGAGGATCCCGGTCACCGTCCACGGGACCCCCGGCCGCATCCACACCGCCGCCGACAACCTCCCCGACGTCGACGACTTCTCCTTCCTCAACAACCACTCCGACACCGTCTTCGCCGCGCAGAACGATCCGACCGACAGGGTCAGCGTCGTGCACCCGAACGGGACCCACGAGAGCGTCCTGACCGTCGACGACGGACTCGCCTCACCCACCACCACCACCGCCGTACGCGGTAACCAGCTGTACATCGCCAACGCCGGATTCAACGCACCCCACGACCAGAAACTGCAGCGCGGAACCATCAACCTCAACGCCCTCACCGCGCACCCCCGGCACTGAGCGGCCCGGGAAGCCCCAGGATCCGCCAAGCAGGTCTGCGCCGAGCTGGGGATGTCCACCGAGTCGGCCCGCTCGGAGGCACTGCGTGCGAAGCTGAACCGGCTGGCCGAGCGGGGCTGGCTGCGCAAGCCGGCCGACGGGAAGTTCACCATCACCCTGTGAGCGTGCTCCGCCACCCACAACATGCCGTTGGAGCCGTAAGGCCTGTGCCCCCGGCGGCAGTTGATGTCATATGCGAAACAAGACCAGCCCCGCCGGGGGCACTGAGACGGTTGTCTACCAGTCCAGCCTCACCCTGTCCACGGCCACCCTGACCTTCCTCGGCGACCTGCTGCGCGGCCATCTGAAGAAGATCCGCTCACGGTGGCGCAAGCTGTCGCCCGGAAAAATCGCCGCGATCGTGCTCGCCGTTCTCTGTCATGACCAGCGGCTTTCCGACATGGCGGGCGGCAACCGCATCTCCGCGACCACGGTGCGGCACTGGGTGATGGAGGTGATCGAACTGCTCGCCGCGCGGGCTCCGCGGCTGGAGAGGGCGCTGAGACAAGTCACCCGAAAGGGCGGCCACGTCGTCCTGGTCGACGGCACCCTGATCCGCACCCGGCGCCGCACCGGAGCGGACAACCGCCGCAACTACAGCGGGAATCACAAGGCCCACGGCCTGCTCTTCCTCGCGCTCACCGACGACAGGGGGCGGCTGCTGTGGCTGTCCGCGGCCCGCCCGGGACGCTCCTCGGAGATCACGACGGCCCGCTACAACAAGCTCGTCGAGCGCCTGCGCGCCCACGAGCTGGGCGCGATCGGCGACCTCGGCTTCACCGGCCTGGACGACGATGTGGACAACCCCGTGGTCATCACCGGCTACAAAGCCGCCCGCACCAAGCCCCTCACCCGGCGAAGAAGCAGGTCAACAAGCTGATCGCGTCCGTCCGCGCGGTCTGCGAGCAAGCGTTCGCACACCTCAAGAACTGGCGCATCATCACCAAGCTGCGGTTCTCGGCCCGTTACGCGACCACCCTGCTGCGGGCCCTGCTCGTGCTGACCAACATCGAAGTCACCCGCTGACTGTCAGACGATCTTGAGCTACGGCAACCGCCGTCGACCAGCACAAGGGCAAGATCGCCGACTCACACCAGCCCCGACCCCTGCGGAATCGAAGATGGTGGATCTTCAATGACAACTCGGCCCCGGGCCCTTACCAGGCATTGGACCATCTCCATCCGCAGCTGTACCACGGAGCTCTCCGACTGCGTCCGCCGACAGGCCGCGGCGGAGCATCCGCCGGGACGCGACCGTGCAAACGGCCCTGCACGACCGTGTCAGGACTCGGGGAGGCTCTGCAGCGCAGCGATCCCGGCGACCGTCGAGGACTTGCGGCGCAGCTCCTTCAGCGGCTGGTACTCCTCCGAGTCCCAGAACTCCTGCACCGCGGCCTCGGACGGGAACTCGAGGACGACCAAGATCGAGGGCTTCCAGTCTCCCTCCAAGGCAACAGCGTCGCTGGCGGCCAGGACCCTTCGGGCGCCGGCCCGTTCCATGAGAGGAACTATGCCGGCGACGTATTGCTGGAACCCGGCGGGGTCTGTGACGTCGATGTCGATGACGATGAATGCGGGCATGGTCGATATCCGATCGTGTCGTGTCCGGGACTTACTGGTCACGACGGTATGGCGTCCTGACCGCTCCTTCCTATACGCATGAAGACCGGAACCATACGTCGTCGTCCCAGGGAAGCCTGGATCGCTAGAGTCATCCCATGGACGTCGTCAGTGATGTGATCGCCTCGATGAGGGTCGGCCAGGCCATGTTCGCCCAGACCCGGCGTGATGGTGAGTGGGGCAACCGGTTCGGCCCCTATTCGGGCGCGGGCTTTCACATCGTGCTGCGAGGAAGTTGCTGGTTCCTTGCTCCCAGTGGCCCCGCGAAGCTACTGACCGCAGGAGACGTCGCCTTTCTGCCGCACGGAACCATGCACGGCCTGAGCAGTGCCCCGGATCAGGTGGCCGATCTTCTGCCACCTCACCCAGCCCCAGACGGGGGCGAAGCGCTCCCGGACGCTGCTGCGGAACCCGGACAGCGCTCGGGCGGGGTGGCCCTGCTGTGCGGCATGTACCAACTGGACGAGGGACAGGCACATCCCCTCCTACGGGCACTGCCCGAAGCGATTCACATTCCCGCCGGCCCCGGCAGGCACCCGGCGCTACGTGCCTCCGTCGACCTGCTCGGCGCGGACCTGAAGGACGCAGGCCCCGGAGCGGACGCCGCCTTGCCGGCTCTGCTGGATCTGCTGCTGGTGTACATCCTTCGCGCATGGCTGGAAGAGGAGACCTCCCGCAGCCAGTCCGCCGGCTGGAGTGCCGCCCTGACCGATCCGCCGGTCGCCGCAGCCCTCAACCACATCCACCGCCACACCGCGCACCCCTGGACGGTGGAGGAACTCGCCCGTCGTGTCGGCATGTCGAGGACCGCTTTCGCGAGGCGGTTCACGCGCCTTGTGGGGCAGCCGCCGATGGCCTATCTGACGTGGTGGCGACTGAGCACGGCGGCACGAATTTTGCGTGCCGGCGACGATTCCCTGGGCGTCGTGGCCCGACGGGTCGGGTACACCTCCGAATTCGCCTTCGCCAACGCCTTCAAGCGTGCCTTCGGGGTGGCCCCTGGCCGCTTCCGACAGGCGCGGCGCACGCCACGGCTACCCGAGACAGGCTGACTCCCACCCACACGGCCGGAAGACTTCGAGCGGTGTAACCGGTCACCCCTGCCCGGCTGTCGCGCCCCGTTCCGACGTCGCGCCACCTTGGCCGAGCACCCTGGAGAGCGTCTCCTGAACGGTGGCCCTGACCCGTGCGGGATCGTCGAGGTCCAGGCCGACGGCGAGCCCGTCCCTCAGCATCAGGAGGATGTCGGCGGTCCGCTCCGCGTCCGGGTGGCTGTCGTCGGCCGGCAGTTCCCGGTAGAGGTTGTGGAGCCGGCGTCGGTGCTCGGCGATGGCCTGCCGCACGGGATGGGCAGGATTCGGGATACTCGGCTGCGGTGTTGATGAACGGGCAGCCCCAGTCGCCTCACAGCTGCGGGCGACTGCGCACGGAAGACTTCAAGTCCGGCGAAGACGGTCGTGAGGCTATGTGTTTTGTAGTGCGGGTTCCCGGCGCTTGGCCGGGTCGTTGATCCAGGCCATTTGGGGTATCTCGGGTGGTCGGGGGCGGCGGCCGAAGTTCGGGATGCGACATCAACTGCCGCCGGGGGCACAGGCGTTACGGCTCCAACGGCATGTTGTGGGGTGGCGGAGCACGCTCACAGGGTGATGGTGAACTTCCCGTCGGCCGGCTTGCGCAGCCAGCCCCGCTCGGCCAGCCGGTTCAGCTTCGCACGCAGCGCCTCCGAGCGGGCCGGCTCGGTGGACATCCCCAGCTCGGCGCAGACCTGCCTGACCATGACCGGCCCCCCGGCCCGGCGCACCACGTCCATGACCCGCTGGTAGTCCCCGGGCAGGACCGCCTCATCCATACCGCGCTCGCGCTGCGGCACCAGCAGCACCGCACGGCCCGCGACCTGCCCGGCAGCCTGCGCCGACGTCGCTTCCCGTTCCGTTTCGGCGTGCAGCTGCTCGGCCAGCCGACGCGCGACCAGCTCGGCAACAGCGAGTTCCTCCAGCTCGTCGCGCACCTCCTGAAGCTGCTGGCTCAACTTCTCTGCCTGCGCCTCCAGTTCGGCCCCGCGGGCCGTGATCAGTTCACGAAGGCCCGGTTCCGCGTCCCTGGCCACCTGCTGCACCTCCCGCACGGATCGTACGGACAGGCGCCTCGTTCACGCCGGGGAACCCGCGGATCCGCAACCACCGAAACGGCAGACGATCTTGAGCACCGACAACCGCCCGTGACCAGCACGAGTACACGATCAACAACTCACACCAGCCCCGAGACCAGCGACTTCAAGATGGTGGATCTTCAGTGCTTCCCCGTTCGGGCCGCATCCGGTAAGCGGCTTGGACCTGCCCCATATGTGGCAGGTCACCGGAACCCGAATGCAGCTGCGGCAGAGAGCCCTCCGTCGGGCAGTCGGGCCTTCACCGACCGTTCGTTGCCGCAGCGGGAGCACGTCTGGGGCGGACGCAGCCGGTTGGAACACGCCTCGCAGCGGGGGCGTCTCGCTCTGGGCGAAGTAGCAGGGCCGGGTCCGGCCGCAGTCCGCGCAGACGGCTGTCGGCGGTCGGCGGTCGGCGGTCGGCGGTCGGCGGTCGGCGGTCGGAAGCATCGTCCGCAGAGTCGCTGGTCACCGTCGCGGCGAACGATGTTGGCGGTACATCCGCAGCTGGTGCAGGGCTCGTGGTTGACAATCCGCTCCCCGATGCCGATCGAGACGACATCGGCACCTGTGCGCGCGTCGTTCACTGTGCTTACGCCAGCCATTTCGAGGCGGAGAACCACAGGTCCGAGAGGTGTCGGCAGGGACGCCACAACGGTGTTCAACGGACCGACGCGGGCGCACACCTGCACCTTGCCGGACGAGGCCACGACGTCGTAGTAATGCTGCTCGTCGAGGCGGACGGCCAGCCACCGTCGCCTTCCGTCACGTCGACCAGGGATCGTACCCGGCAGGACATATGTTGCTGCCAGACCGCGGCCGGGCAGGGTCAGGCTTTCGCCAGCCGCAGCAGGAGCAGTTGTTCCGGGTGGAGGTTGGGGATCTGGATCCCGACGCGTTCCAGGACGCTGCCGGGGACGGTGATTCCGTCTCTCGTGCACCATGCGGGGGTTCCGCGTTCCATGCCGGGTGCCTGGTCGGCCGGGGGCAGGGGGCGCAGGTGGTAGGTGGCGTCCGGGTCGAGGCCGCGCAGCCGTAGCGTGCCGGGCTGGGCGGAGATCGGGGTGGCCATGGCGGTGAGGGCGAAGACGGCTTCCGTACGGTCGCGGGAGATGACGCCGTGTGCCCACAGGGCGGGATCGGGGTGGTCGATGCGTACGACGCGGCCGGTGTGCAGGAGCCCGCGCAGTTGTTTGTACAGGCCGATCCATCTGGCCAGTTCGGTGCGTTCGGTCTCGGTTGTGCGGGTGAGGTCCCATTCGGTGCCGAGGTGGCCGAAGAGCGCGGTGCCGGCGCGAAAGGCCAGGTCGTGGGTGCGGCTGGTGGTGTGGGAGAGGGCGGCGCCGATGTGGGAGCCGATGAGTTCGGGGGGCAGGAGCAGTTGGGTCCAGCGGTTGATCGACTGGCGTTCCAGGGCGTCGTTGCAGTCGCTGGCCCAGACGCGGTCGGTGCGCTCCAGGATGGCGAGGTCGACGCGTCCGCCGCCGCTTGCGCAGGCCTCGATCTCCAACCTGGGGTGGCGTCGGCGCAGTTCGTCCAGGAGGGCGTAGACGGCGAGGGTCTGGGCGTGCACGGCGGGCTCGCCGCCCGGTGCGTGGCCGGCGTCGACCAGTTCGCGGTTGTGGTCCCACTTGAGGTAGGCGATGTCGTACTCGCTGAGCAGGGCGTCGAGGCGCTGCAGGATGTGGGCGTACGCCTCGGGGTGGGTGAGGTCCAGGACCTGCTGGAAACGGCGGTCGGCGGGGGCGCGGCCACCGGTGGCCAGGATCCATTCGGGGTGGGCCCGGGCCAGGTCGGAGTCGGGGTTGATCATTTCCGGCTCGACCCACAGGCCGAACTCCATGCCGAGGCCGCGAACGTGGTCGATGAGCGGATGAAGTCCCGTCGGCCAGACGGTCTCGTCGACGTACCAGTCGCCGAGTCCGGCCCGGTCGTCGCGGCGGTGGCGGAACCAGCCGTCGTCCAGGACGAAACGCTCCACGCCGACCTCGGCGCCACGGTCGGCGAGGTGGGTGAGCCGGTCGAGGTCGTGGTCGAAGTAGACGGCCTCCCAGGTGTTGAGCACGACCGGGCGTGGGCTGCGGGGGTGTTCGGGGCGGGCGCGGAGGTGGTCGTGGAAGCGGGCGGAGAGGCCGTCGAGCCCCTGGTCGCTGTGGGAGGCGTAGAGCCACGGGCCGGTGTACTCCTCGCCGGGGGCGAGGATCAGCTCGCCCGGCAGCAGCAGTTCGCCTGCGGCGATGACCGGACGGCCGGTGGGGAGTCGCTCGGCCAGGACGCGGTGGTTGCCGCTCCAGGCCAGGTGCAGGCCCCATACCTCGCCGGTGCCGAAGCCGAAGCCGGGTGTGCCGGCTGCCAGGACAAGGGGGGCGTCGTGGCCGGTGCGTCCGCTGCGGGTCTCGCGCAGCCAGGTGCCGTGGGTGAAGGGCCGGCGTTGCGGGGCGCGTTCGCGGCACCAGCGGCCGGTGAGGTCGAGCAGTTCGGTGGCGGTGTCGGGGACCGGCAGGGTGAGCAGCAGGCCGTTGAGTGTGTAGCCGCGGTTTGGGTCGTCGTTGCGTGCGGCGGCTCGCATGCGCAGGAGGCCGGATGTGGTGAGTCCGGCTTCCAGTACCAGGCTGAGCCTGGCTGCGGCGTCGGTGGCCCGCACCTTCACGGATTGTGCTGCGGTTTCCAGTTCCAGTGAGTCGCGGGTGAACAGGGGTGACCAGTCGGCTCCCTGGCGGTGTCCCGTGAGGCCGGGCTGTCCGGGCCAGCCGGTGCCGTGTTCGGGCAGCAGTGCGGCACGCGGTACGGCGTCGGGGAATCCAGCGATCGGCGGCATGGTGACGGCCTCGGCCAGCCGGTGCAGGTCCTGGCGGCTGAGGTCACCGAGGTCGGCGCCCCAGTGCAGCACGGCGGGCAGACCGTTGCCCCGCAGGTCGAGTACCAGGCTCACACCTGCTGCGCGGAGATGGATGATGCCCTCGGCTGCGGCTTCGGTCGGAGTGGTCACGATGGCCCCTCTCGGCAGTCTCACTACGGGGATCTGTAGGTGCGGCTTCGTCACCCCACCCGGGCTCGAACACGGGGTGAAGGGTCGCTGGCGGCGGCGTGGTCGTCAGATCGGGTGGCGCGCATCAGCGCGAGCGCGGTCAGCGGTACGAGGGTCAGGGCGGCCGTCACCGTGCCGACCAGCGGTGGCCCGGCCTGCCGCAGTGGTGAGGCCAGGGCGATGCCTGCCGCCCAGGAGCCGACGGCGACGCCCACGTTGGACGACGAACTGGCCAGCGCGGAGGCGAGCGTGGGCGCGGAACCGGCGAAGCGCCTGACCAGCGCGCCGAGCACCGGGGAGGCGGCGAACGCAGTCACCCCCATGACCGTCACCAGGACGACGGTCGCCACGGGGCTCGTGGAGAAGAACACCAGCAGGAGCAGGATCAGGCTGCTCGCGGCGGCGGCTGTGATGAGGGTGGCGAGCGGCCGACGGTCACCCAGGCGCCCGCCGACCGTGGTGCCCAGCAGGGCGCCCGCACCGTAGCCGGTCAGGACCAGGGGCACAGCCGCGGCGGGGATCTGGGCCCGCTCGGTGAGCAGGGGCGAGATGTAGGTGTAGGTCGCCAGGACACCTCCCATGAGCAACGCGATGGCACTCAGCGCCAGCCAGACCCGGCCCTGGCGCAGCGCGGCGAACTCAGCCCGGACAGAACGCGCTTCGCGCTGCTCCTCGTCGGGGATGTACCGGCCGATGACCGCCGCCGCGGCGGCCGACAGGGCGGCCAGCACCCAGAACGGCCCCCGCCAGTTGGATACCTGCCCCAGCCACGAGCCCAGCGGTACGCCCGCGATGTTGGCCACGGTCATACCCCCGAGCAGCATGCCCAGGGCCCGGGACGTCATTGCCGGCCCTGCCGCGGTTGTCGCCACGACTGCGGCGACGCACCAGAAGGTACCTGTGGCCAGTGCAGTCACCACGCGAGCCGCGAGCACGACCGCGAAGGACGGACTGAGGGCGGCGACCACGTGGCCGAGCGCGAAGACGGTGAGCGCGAGGACCAGCGTGAACCGCCGCGGCAGGCGCAGCGTCGCGATCGCCATCGCCGGTGCGCCGACGATCATGCCTGCCGCGAAGGCCGTGATCAGCAGCCCCGCGTGGGACACGCTGACGCCCAGATCGTCCGAGATCTCGGGCAGCAGGCCCGCGATGACGAACTCGGTGGTGCCCATCAGAAAGATCCCGGCTGCCAGCACCAGGACGACGAAAGGCAGCTTGGCGGATCGGCCGTCGGTCAGGGGTGGCATCTGAGTGGTGTTCTCTTTCCGGAGCGAACCGCGACTGGCCGCGGGGAGTGCTGACGCCGCACAGCCTCGCACCGGATATCCGTTCTGTGAGGGGGAGGAAATTCTCCCTTGACGGATGCAAAGAGTCCGCGTACGCGAATTTATCCGTCCAACAGTTACTGGGAGAGCATCAGGGGTGGCGTCCCGCCAGGGGCGTAGACGGCCAGCTTCGCGGCCTCTCATGGCGGCGATCGGCCCCACACCGGGGCGTCAGGGCGCGCGTGCCCGCCCTGACGCCGTACGCCGCCCCGGCCCGTGCGGTCGGCGCGGCGGAGGATCTCGCCGGTCTGGCTCCGACGCTCATCGATGTCGGCTCGGCGGAGACCTTCCGCAACGAGGACGACGCGCCTACGCAAGCCGGATGGCCATGCGGGCGGCAGGTAGCCATCGAGGTCGCCGGCGTGGTGAACGTTCCGTCTTGTCCCCCGACGCCGAGGGACCAAGGGTCCGGGCCGGTGTGCGCATCGTTCACTGCTGGTGCGGCTGCCGCTTCGTTCCGCACGACCAGATCACCCCGCTCACCCCAGTGCTGACCACCCGTGAGTGCACTTACGACGCCGGACGCTGGTTTTCCCGGCGCGCGAACCAGGACTGTGCCGAGAACTCCAGGGTCCAGGTCGGGCTGTACGCCGGGTACTCGCCCTCGACCTCGTAGTCGACGGCCAGGCCGGTCTCGTCCCGGGTGACCTTCACGCGGGCGTGCTTGACGGCCGAGAGGCTGTCCGCCGCCACCGACAGGCCGGCGATGCCGCAGGCCATGAAGCGGTGCACGGGGTGGTCGTGCAGGGCCATCTCGATGCGCTCGTAGGCGTACTTGTCGTGCATGTAGTGGATGACGTTGAGCGCGTTGACGTACGTGGCCGCCAGCCAGTCCAGCATGCGGTCGTACGCCGCCGACAGCTCCTCGTACTCCAGGTACTCGCCGGTCAACGCCGGCGCCTCGGGCGCGATCTGCTTGCGCGCGGGGCGAGGCGGGACAGCGCCGCGTCGCCTCCCCGGTTGCGCGACCCCGGCGAGCGCCCGCCGACCTGGGTGACCGATCGGCACAGGCGGACGCCAAGGCAGAAGCATGGCTGATCAGGGAAACCGCTACCCCGAAACGCGACGGCCCGCAGGGAGCGTGCAAGTCTCCTCCGCCGCCCTGATTGAAGCGTATCAATCAGCGGGCCACCGCACGCGGCAGCCCCGCAGGCGCCGCACCGCCCCGCGGCCTCCACCCAGGAAGGCCATCCCTACAGCCCGGCGTCTGCCGGCCGAGTGGTTGGACGGGCTGCCGGAGCGCCGGTACCAGGACACGCGATCGCCCCCTCCGCTGCACACTTCGAAAGTGCCCTGTTCGGTCTGGTCCTGGAGGAGGCCGACGACGCCGACGGTGGGTGGGCGGAATTCTGCCCGGGCGACATGGGTTTCCAGGCTCCCTGGGACGGCCCGGGGCAGGTGCGGCCGAGTTTGGTACCGCACTGCGCGAACTCATCGACACGCGCCTCGGTACGGAGCCCCGTATCCCTCCGACAGCACCGGGGGGCGCCTCCCGGCCGCCCCTTCGTGCATGGTGCGGTTGATGCGCGACGCGGGGTCGCTCACACGGAGGCGATCCGTCGAGATGAATTCCCGTACGCCCGTGGACCACCACGGTCAGACCACGAGCCGCTGCACATCCGTCAGGCCGCGCTCACCGGTGCGGTGTTCCGCCGGCAGGATGTACGTGGGCAGACCGCAGGCGGCCGCGCCGCCGTCGCGGACCGGGTTGTCTCCGACCATGAGGGTGGCACGGGGGTCCGCGCCGAGGTCGGCGCAGGCTTTGAGAAACAGCTGCGGGTCGGGCTTCTCCCGGCCCTGCTCGTAGGAGATCACACAGGTGTCGATCAAGGCGTCCAGCCCGTGGTGGGCGAGGTGGGTGCGCAGGTCCCAGGCGAAGTCGCTGACGATGGCGACGTGCAGTCCGCGCTGGTGCAGGGCACGCAGGACCGGTTCAGTGTCGGGATAGGGAACCCAGGCGTCCGGAGCGGTGAGCTCCCTGTAGGCCGCCTCCTCCGCGCCGCGCAGAAAGTCCACCTGCCCCCACCATCCCCACATGGCGCGGCGGTGCTGTTCGGAAGAGAGATCACGGCCTTCCTGGAGGGCGACGATGGAGGGCAGCCGGAAGGCGGCGCGCAACTCGTCGGAGATCACGGCCACTGCGCCGGGCTCGTCCAGCACGGCCAGGCGGCCGGATGCGGCGCCGACCCGGCGCAGCCACGTCTCCAGGTCGATCATCTGGAAGAGGGTGTTGCTGAAGTCGAACAGGACGGCCTGGACCGGGGGCACCGGCGCGGCCATCTCGGCGTCGCTGGGGCGGTAGGCGCTCGGTGTTTCGAACAGGGTGCGGATCACAGGGAAGGCTCTTCGGGTTCGACCGTCTCGACGGGGACTCCAAGGTCGCGAATGGCCGCGAGTTCCGCGTCGGGGGTGCCGGTGTCGGTGATGACGGTGTGGTAGTCGGCCACGGACCCGTACGCATACGTGGCCGTCTTGCCGAACTTCGAGTGGTCCACCAAGAGCAGCGCCTGCTCGGCGGAGGCAAGCATGGCCAGCTTCACCTCGACGTAGTCGTTCAGGGGGTGGAAGAGGCGTCCTTCCAAGACGGCGGTGGCGGACATCAGGGCGAGATCGGCCCGGATGTGGGACAGGGCGCGGGTGACGGTCGGGCCGGTGCAGGAGTTGAAGTCGCCGCGGTAGTGGCCGCCCAGCAGGGTGACGTTCACCGCGGGGGCGGCGGACCCGAGGCGCTGTGCAAGGCCGACCGAGTTGGTGACGACGTGCAGCTGATCCACCTCCGCCAGCGCCGGAACCAGGGGAAACAGGGTGGTCGAGTCCTCCATGAGCACCGTGCTGCCCGGTCTGATCCGGCCGGCGGCGGCCGCGCACAGCGCGTTCTTGGCCGCGAGGGCGCTGTTCTCCCGGAAGCGGGTGGCCGTCTCCATGGTGAGGGCGGGGAACGCGACGGCCCGCCCGCGCTGCTTGCGCAGCAGATGCCGCCCGGTGAGGTCGTCCAGGTCCCGGTGCATCGTCATCAGGCTGACGTCGAAGTGCCGGTGGCCGGCCGTTCGCGTGCCGAAGCCACCATCCACCGGGCCGATCGTCCCACGTAGCCGATCAGCGCGCCCTGACTGTCATCTGTCCGACGGCGTTGCCATTTCCCCTCAGGCGAGGTCCAGGAACTGGCGGGCCATGTTGGGCGGTGTCGTGCCACTGTTGTACACGTCGTTGACGCTCTCCTCCCTGAAGGGAGGAGATTCTTACGGCTCGCGCCGTGAGACTTCCTGTTTCATCGCCGACTGCCCGCCCGGAGAACTCCGTT
>NZ_JBIAHG010000056.1:0-36005 GCF_042870385.1 Streptomyces sp. NPDC006602
ACCGGCACCTGCACCACCTGCCACCGCCCCCTGCCCAGAACGGCCGCCACCAGCCCAAACCCAAGAGCCAGGCAAACCTAACGGAGTCCTACTAGGGCATACAGGGCAATACGCCTAGATCAAACGCCCTCTGAGACATGAACTGCGGCGGGGTCGAGCGGGAAAGGTCGGATGTGGCCAGCGGCCGCGCAGACGTGATCTTCACGCCGCAGCTCGGCAGCCGGTTTGTCGCTGAGATCAAGTGGCGCACCTCGCGATGGAAGTCCCAGGACGTCATTCGGCGGGACTACCTCGCTCAGGCCACGAACTACACCGCCACTGGACCGCCTTTCGCCCTCCTCCTCGTCGGTGACGCCAGCGACCACTCGGCCGGCCACCGCGAGATCGAAGACAGCATCTGGGTGTTCAGCCACGCCCGCAGTGCGACGGAGATTCCGCGCCTGGTCGTGACCGGCGTCCTTCCGACCGCACGCAAAACTCCCCACGCCCTGCGCGTACAGCGCTCAGCTGGCACAAGGGGCAGGCAGCGAAACAGCGGCCAGGCCTAGGTCGTCTCTGATGGCTCTTGGACGGTGTCGTGGAGCCAGATGACGATCGCGGTGACGGTCAGGGTGCCGTTGAAGATGTGGTCACAGTCGTACCGGGTGGCCACCGCGCGGAATTGCGCCGTGGGACCGCCGGCCCTCCCCGCCAGGCCGAACGTCACTGGCCGCCGGAGCGGCGCAGTGCTGTCATGGGTAGGGAAGACGGCGTGGACGAGCCGGCAGGGGCGCGGCCGCCCCGTCGCACAGCGGAGGAGGCCGATGCCATGCTGTACCGCCGCACGGTCGGTGACGTGATGACCGAGGATGTCGTCACCCTCCGCCCCAGCACACCGTTCCAGGAGGTCGCCGCCCTGCTGGACGCGAACGACATCGTCGCGGCCCCGGTCGTCGACGACGACGGCGCTCCCGTCGGTGTCGTGTCCGCGTCCGACGTGCTGCGGCACGAGACCGGCATGCCCGATCCGCAGAGTCAGGACGGGAACGACGAGCGTGCATGGGGCAAGGCCCGGGCCCGGACCGCGGGCGCGCTCATGAGCAGCCCCGTCTTCACCGCCCGCGCCGACTGGACGATCCCCCGGGCCGCACGGGAACTCCGCAAGCGGCACGTTAAGCAGCTGCCGGTGGTCGGCGACGACGGGCTCCTCACCGGCATCGTCACCCGCAGTGACCTGCTCGACGCCTTCATCCGCTCCGACGTCGAGATCCGCGGCGAGGTCGAGCAGGACGTCCTGGGGCGCATCCTCGGCCTGGACGAGGGCACCGTCGCGGTCGAGGTCCAGGACGGGGTCGTCACCCTTCGGGGTCACGTCCCGGAACCACGCCTCGTTCCTGTGGTCGTGGGCCTCTGCCAGGGCGTCGACGGTGTCGTCGCCGTGGACGCCCACCTCACCGCCGCCCGGGCGGGCTAGTGTCCTGCACCAGAAATGATGAGACTAAATCTGTAGGCTGTTTTCATGGTGTCTCGGGGTCCTCGTGCTGTTGAAGTCGTGCTGTCTGCCGAGGAGCGGGCGGAGCTGGTGCGTTGGGCGGATGGTGCGGTGTCGGCCCGTGTGGCGGAGCGGGCCCGGATCATTCTGGCCTGTGCGGAGGGAGCGTCAAATACCGGTGTAGCAGCGGATTTCGGGGTGTCCACGGAGACGGTGCGCAAGTGGCGCTCGCGGTTCGTGGCCCGGCGGGTGGCGGGGCTGGTGGACGAGCCGCGGCCGGGCCGGCGCAAGCCGGAGCTGGTGCTCTCCGAGGTCGAGCGTGCGGAGCTGACGCGCTGGGCGCGGCGGGCGAAGACCGCGCAGTTCCTGGCGCTGCGGGCGAGGATCGTGCTGCGGTGCGCAGAAGGCGGGACGAACAAGGAGATCGCCGCCGAACTCGGTGTATCGCAGGGAACGGTAAATCGCTGGCGGTCGAGGTTCATCCGGTTGCGGCTGGACGGGTTGAGTGATGAGCCGCGTCCCGGCAGGCCGCCCTCGATCCTTCTGGACCAGGTCGAGGACGTGCTCACGGCGACGCTGGAATCCACCCCGGGCAAGGACACCCACTGGTCGCGGGCCTCGATGGCGAAGCACTCCGGGCTGTCGAAGTCCACCGTCGGGCGGATCTGGAAGAAGTTCGACCTCAAGCCCCATCTCCAGGACGCCTTCAAGCTCTCCACCGACCCCCAGTTCGTCGCGAAGGTCGTCGACGTCGTCGGCCTGTACCACCATCCGCCCGAGAAGGCGGTGGTGCTGTGCGTGGACGAGAAGAGCCGTGCGCCACGAGGCGCTGATGGAAACCGTGCGGGAGGAAGGACCCGCCGCCGGTCATCGCAGTGACCGGTCGAAGCTGGAGGCAGGCTGAGCCCCGGGTTGGGGGTGAGGCTGGAAGCGGCCTCGACAATGTAGGGGCGGGTCGGCACTGCCAGACGACTCGTGCCCGCTAGCGAGGACGGGAAAGGCGTAAGGGAACTGAACCGGTGTCAGAAGCCCCGTTAGTCGTCAGCGATCTGCCGAACCTGGTGGATGGATCGCTTTGCGGTGCTGGGCAGGCCGTGGCTTTTGGCCTGTCCGCTTCCGTCGTCCGTGTGATTTGGGCGGCGGGAGGCCCGGGCCAAGACTGCGATGTGCGGCCCGCGGCGAGGCCGTCGGGGTATAGCCGGACGCCGACACCCGTCATAACGGACATCAGTGAACGTGGGAAGCGGCCTGGTGCTGCCCCTCCCGTCCGGCGGCCGGCCGGGCGGCGGGCAGGCGCAACGCCCGCTGTGGGCATCAGGCCGTGGCGGAGCCGCCGTAGTACTCCGCGGCCAGGAGAGCTGGCCGCATGGGGAAGGGCGGCAATGTGATCAGCAGTACGACTGGGGGCGGGGAGAGTCGCCGTTGAATAACAGCGCACCATCGTGGCCGGGCAGTATGACGGCCGAGCGACGGGTACTTGACCACCAGCGAAAGCTGCACCGATGGGCACGAGCCGAGCCGGACCGCCGGTTCAAGGACGTGTTCAACTTGGTCTGCGACCGGGCCACGCTGTTGGTGGCCTGGGAGCGGGTGTCGGGCAACAAGGGCGCGAAGACAGCGGGCGTGGATGCGGTCACCCGCCGCCACGTCGAGGAGGACATTGGAGAACTGACCTTCCTTGAGGACCTGCGGTCCTCGCTGAAGGACGGCACGTTCACCGCTCTCCCGGTCAAGCAGGCGATCATTCCCAAGCGGAATGGCAAGGTCCGGATGCTAGGCATTCCGACCCTGCGGGACCGGGTGGCACAGATGGCCCTCAAGCTGATCCTCGAACCGATCTTCGAGGTCGACTTCTATCCGTCGAGTTACGGGTATCGGCCCGGACGTCGGGCTCAGGATGCCATCGCTGAGATCCACCAGCGAGGTGTGGTGCTGTTCATCCGACTCCGTGACAACCCCGGATGCGACTGCCCCGCTGGTCGTCGAGGCTCTTCAGGAATGGCGTGGCTGGCTGGAGGACCTGACCGAGCGGTTCGCGGCCCTGGCTCCACCGGATAGCACGCCGGTGTCTTCGGCGGACCTCTGGCACTGGGAACGGGCGTGCACGCGCCTGGTCACCGTGGTGGCTGACCGCACCCAGGCCGAGAGCGGCTGGTACGGGCATTGCATGCAAGTCCTCCGATGGTGCCTCGCCTACAACGGCATCGATGGGGGCCAGACCGAGGAGATCGTCAAGAACGCGGTCGGCGGCCGGTTCGGCAGTTGGATCGCACCTGACGTTTCGGTGGTCGACGCAGTGAGCTGCCGGTTCGCCATAGGCGTGGGTGGCATCAGATGACTTCCGGGCCCGGCCAACCGAACGACAGCCTTGCCGACTGGCTGCTCATCCGGCCGGAGATCTCCTGGCCGCCCTGGCGCGGCGCACGCCTCGTCTCGGAAGCGCCGGCCCGCGACTGCTTCCGGAATTTCTTCATGGCAACGCGAGGCGGACGTGACAGCGAGGGAACCGCGCGGGTCCTGACCGCCCTTGAAGTGGCCTTCGCCGACGCTGAGCAGGGCAGGCCGCTGACCTTCGCCCTCATGGCGAAGTGGCAGCGGGCTGTGCTGGGCCACGACCTCGTCGGTTTCCGCACGATGCCGGCCTTCGCGAAGGGCGGACGGGAGCGCTACGGTCTTGCACCCGATACGCAGGCGCTGTTCGAGCGCTGTCTGTCCGATCGCTCTCAACCTGATCTGCCCCTCCCGTCACGCGCTGCCCGGACCTACCTCGACATCCTCTTCTTCCATCCGTTCGAGGACGGCAACGCCCGCGCGGCCATGCTGGCGTTGGCCTTCGTCCTGGCCCGCGAAGGCATCCTCCTCGACCAGGTTCACCCACTGCAGACCACCCGCTGGGCCGACGACGCAGAAGGCGCGGCTGATCTGGCGGTGCTGCTCGGAATCCTGATCACCGCTGCGGTGCGGCGTCTATCCCACAAGAGGCAGTCGTGAAAGAACGCGATGTCCTGCTCAACAAGCTCGCGCAGGGGCTGCGCCCGATGTCAGAGGGCATCGAATGGTTCGACGGCCTCGGCCAGGAAGAGCAGTCCGAGGTGCTGCTGTTCCTGCGCCATCACTGCGTCCAGGCGCGCGCAGTCACCGAGGACGCACCAGAGAGCATCCGCCGTGCCGGGCTGCGCCCGACGCATACACCCGCAGTGCTGATCTCACGAGGCCGGATAGACGAGCAATTGGGAAAGATCGCCGGTCTCGCGCCTCTCGACGAACGCCGCAAGGCGTTCCGGCTGCTGATCGCGGTGCCCGCGATCGCCGACGGACGGCGCCGCGAGCGCTTCTGCTCCGGCGGCTGCAGTCACTGGTGGCACAGACTGTCCGTCGCCTGACAACCCAGCACCGCACTCTGAAGGCCACTTCCCAGTCGAACGTCTTCCGGGTAGCGGATCAGTCCCACCAGAAGTCCCAGTGGTGGGCACCGGTGATCCGCTCGGCGTATGCGGCCAGTGTGTACGGCCTACTGCCCTGCCAGATGTTGTCCGGGCAGAAGGCGAAGTGCTCGGCCGCGACCAGGAGAGCCTCGTGCTCGTCCACGGGAGGCGAGGCGACACTGAGGTGCAGCGTGGAGAAGCCGACCGCTACGACACGAGCACCGAACCGGTGCTCCCAATCTCGGACGACCGCTGAGAACTTCGCGGTGTCATTGTCATAGTTGCAAGGGCCGGTCCAGCCCGCGGCCGTCAGCGCCTCGGCACCGGATGCCGCGGCGACAAGCCCCAGGCGCGTCTGGGGGCGGTCAGCGAGGAACGCCTGCGCGAACTCGGCGGCCAGTTGATCGGGGTTCGTTGTCGTCTCCCGACAGGACGCGAGACCGGGCCAGGTCTGCCCGAAGGGGGCCGTGACGGCGAGGCGCCTGTCGGCGTCGAGCATGTCGTCGTCTTCGTCGACAGCTGTGTAGGTTGCCCACCACTGAGCGAGGAGGTCGGCAGGGTCGTGGCTTGCCGGAGAGGACATCTGCTCGGGAAAGACCTCCCCGGATCCCCATGGGCGGAATTCGCTGTCACTCGGATCCAACGAATCGAGCAGCAGCGGCCACAGGCCGGAGCGCACGTGTTCGGCGTGCATCCGCATCCACAGATCGGCCGTGGCCGGCCCGTCACTGAGCCAGAGGGGTTGTACATCTCCGTCGCCCTCATCGGACGTGACCATCCGACCGGGCGGAAGCATGCTTTCAAGGCCCAATCGAGTTTCAGGATGCATGGGGCGGATGCTGGCGCTGTGACCAGGAAGTATCACTGGGAGGGTCCCACCACTCGATCGCGGAACTGCTGGAAAGCGTGCCAGCCCGACGTCTGCCCCGGAGTGATCAGGTCCCCTTCGGCGCAGTCGAGCGCCTTGCACTGCAGAGCCTCGGCGAGACGGAGGACGGGCGTCAGCACGTCCTCGCCGGAGCCCCGGATGTGGAGCATGACGGAGTCCACCGGATCTTCTGAGCCGATGTTGAGCTCGATGGACCACGTGAGGCCGGAAAGTTCGCCCCACGCGGGGTCCGAGAGATCAACATCGGGAACGGCCTGGGTGACAGCCGCGAGTACGTCGTGTCGTCGGCCCAGCGGGTCCGGGGTGTAGTTGGCGGGAATCTCCTGCACCGAGGTGACGTCGTCGGGCAGGCGAAGGAGGATCACGTCCCAGCTCATGGTGGCCTTCCGGATAGGACTCGAGTAGCGGTTGCGGTGAGGCAGTTCAGGCTGGGCTCTATCGGCATCACGGGATGTTGCCGACTGCTGTCAGTACGAATACAGCGCGGTCAAGGCGGGAAGCCTGCGAGCCATCTCTTCACGGTCGTCAAAATTGAAGTCCCAGGCAGGGTCCAGGTCCGGGTACCGGATGGTGAAGGCATCGGCGGGGAGTTCCTGGCCGGTGGCCTTCTGGTGTGCGTTCCAGACGATGCTCAGCATGTCTTCGCAGTCGAGGTCTGTGCCCTCAGCCGCGGCAGTGCGGACGTGGGAGAGTTCGGCAAGTGTGTCGGGGGCTGCAAGGACGCGCTCGAATGTCGTACGTCCTTGTGCGATCAGCCAGCCTCGGAAGTAGTCGAAGCCGTCGTCCGAGCAGCCGCCGCTGACGACATAGGCGGCAGCCCACAGCCGGTTCTGGTAGGAGTCGGCCATGAGATCCCACATGGTCTGCTGTGCCGCGGTGATCTCTTGGACTGAGCGGCGAGCAAGCAAAGCGGAGGCACAGTCGGCGATATTGGAACCGTCCCTGGTGTCAGGTACGTGTTCACGGGCTTTCTCGATCAACATCCAGAAATGCTCCTTGTTCATGGCCGCGAGCATGCCACCACGTACTGACAACGGCTCCCGGACCGGTGCCTGTCAGAGGGCACGGCTACCGTGCTGGCGTGTCGAACTCATATACGACGTTGTGGACCAACGACTTGTGCCGAGAGCTTGAGCGGTCCGGCTATGCCGGTCAGCGACTGACGATGCTGTTCGGCGGGCCGCACCAGTCGCTGCCGAGCTTCCAGCGCGCGGGGGTGCAGCCTGGCGACCGCATCTACCCGGTGCGTGTGCACCGCACCCGCCTCCATGTGCTGGGGATGTTGGAGGTAGCTCACATCGTTTCCTACGAGAACGTCGGCTCGGTGCTTCCCGATGATGACTACGTGAAGTTGCTGGACTGGCGCCCGCTCAAGGCTGGATGTGTCACTGAAGTGCTTGTCGGACCGCCAGGTGCCCCGCTCACCTTCGACACGGTCGTCCCCGGGGACTTTCTGGAGCGGCTGAGGTTCACATCTCGTCGTGGCGAGCGCCTGCTCAAGTACGTCGAGGACGGGCGGCTGATCCGCTCGGTGAGCCTCCAGGGCATCTACCGCCTCGCCGCCGACTCCGCCGAAGAGCTTGATCATTTGGTTCGCTGCGACGGTCCGAGTGGAGGAGCCGATGAAGTTTGATGAAATCAAGGCGTCCTTCTGGAGCGGACACACCTACGGTGTTCAGCCCGCCTTGACCCAGGCGACCGTCGCCGATGCGGAGCGCGTCCTCGGGCTGCGACTCCCCGAATCGCTGCTCGACCTTTTGCGTGTGCAAAACGGCGGCGGTGTCACGGCCGACCGGGATGCCTTTCCGACCCATCAGCCAACCTCGTGGAGCGAGGACCACATCCCGTTCACCGAGTTGATGGGGATCGGCACCGGCGGGCACGGCTTGTCGCTGTTGGACACGCCGTACCTGGTGGAGGAGTGGGGACTGCCGTCTCCAGTCGTGCTGCTGTCCGGTGACGGTCATTACTGGATCGGTCTCGACTACCGGGCCTACAGCGCGTTGGGGGAACCGTCGGTGACCTGGTTCGACACCGACTCCGGCGCAGAACTGCCGCTCGCGGCCGACTTCCGGGCATTCGTGGAGGGCCTACAGCCTCTCAGCCGGTTCGAGTGAGCGGCCGTGGAGCCGGTCGGACGCCCGGTTTTCGCATTCTGCGGCGGGAACGAAAGGCGCTGGTGGGGATGGCCTCCAGGTCTGCTGCGACAGCGTAGATGATGGCGCGGTGACGAGCATCAGCGGAGACCACGTGAAGGTTCATTTCCGCATGGATGTGGATGAGGAGGGCTGGCCGCCGGCAAGCGTCGAGAGTTTGTGGGCAGTTGATCTCGGCGACGGCTCGGTGCGGTTGGACAACACGCCCTGGTTCGTACGCGGAGTCGCCAGCGGGGACATCATCCGCGTGGAATCCGACGAGGAAGGTGTTCGCTGGACCGGGGAGACGGTCCGGGCCTCGGAGCACTGCACGATCAGGTTGATCGTGCTGAAGGACGGTGGTTCAGCTGCCGCCCGTCAGACCGTGCTGAAGGCTTTTCATCGCCTCGGCACCACCGGGGAGGGGATCGAGCAATTCAGGATGGTGGCTCTCGATGTCCCGCCCGATGCGGATCTTCCACGGATTCGGAAGCTCTTGGAACACGGTGAGGGTGAGGGATGGTGGCACTGGGAGGAAGGGTGCGTCACCGCCGCTTGGCGATCCACGGCCACCGCCTGACCGTCGCGTTGGCAGTGATCGTCTCCCTCGGATGCCATGCGCTCAACCTCGATTGCTGTCCGCCCATTCTTCGCTGTTCCACATGACGGGCATGGCACCCAGTACGGACCGGAGCTGCGGAAGTTCCCAACAACACTCCACGTAGCTTCTGGACGAGCCAACAGTTTGGCACCCGACAAGAGACTTGCCTAATGAACGGCCAGCACGTGCCAGGTGGAGGGCGCGAACGCGGAGTCGGGATGGCGCAGCCCGAGCAGCACCGTTCCATCGGGCCGCTCCAGGTAGAGGCGGACGCCGATGACGTTGAGGACCGTGCCGTGCGGGGAGGCCAGGCGGCGCTCCCCCTCCGATGCGGCCCCGCCCTGCGGCGCGGTGCAGGATGCGCCGACCGGGCGGCTGGCGGCGTGACGCCGTACGAGGTCGCTGGTGGTGGGTGCGATGCGCAGGCGGTGGAGGTCGGCGGGGGCGAACCAGGCCAGCATCACCCCTTCCGTCAGGTGGAGATCACGAGGGTCGCCGTTCCAGCGGCTGGCGTAGATGGCGATGGGCACGGTCGCGCCGGCGTCATTCTTTGCTTCCTCGGTGCCGAACGGGGTCAGGTCGGTGAGGTGGAGGCCGGCTTCCTCGTCCAGCTCACGCCGCACGGTGTGTTCCAGGGTGGCGTCCTGGGGCTCTCGGCCGCCGCCCAGCAGTGACCACATGCCCGGCTCCCAGATCTGGCCGGGGAAGTAGTCGCGCAGGTGGAGCAGGTACTCGCCGCGGTCGTTGTAGATGAGGGCGGAGGCGTTGGCGGTCTCCGGTTCGGCGGCGGGTGGGAGCTTGAGCAGCTTCTCGCGCAGTGAGGGGGAGGTCACCCTGTCCACGGGACGCCACTCGACGCCGACCACCTCTTCTTCCTGCAGCACCACCGGCAATTCTGCCGCGGTGAGCAGGCGGAAGAGGAAGCGAAGGTCGAAGTGCTGGTGGCCGGGTTCGCCGTTGCCCGGGTGGGCGTCGATGTCGTGGACGTCGATGTCGAACGGCACGGTCTCGTAGCCGGGCAACGGTGCCACGGCTTGGGGTGGGATCCCGGTCTCCTCGTGCAGCTCCCGCAGAGCCGCCTGTGCCAGGGACTCGTCTTCGGGCTCGGGGTGTCCTCCGGGAGCGAGTACCTTCCCGCTCGCACGGTGCAGCACGTGCAGGACGCGGCCGAGGGGTTCGACGACGATCGCGCCGCAAGTGACGTGTCCGGTGAGGGTGGAGCGGCTGGCGATGTCGGTTGGCCGGTCGAGGGCCGTCAGGAGGCCGCCGAGCTGTGGACGCTCGTGAGGGTGGCGGGCGAGGTAGGTCTCGATGGTGGTGCGGATGTCGTCGTGCGGCAGCGGCGTGGGTGTACCTCAGAGGGCGCGGAGCGGGACGAGTCGAGGCGGTGTGGCCGTTCATGTCAGCGCAGCCGCATCACCTCCGCGGGGACTTCCTCGATCGCGGCGCTGCGTTCGGTAAGCAGGTTGCCGATCAGGCGGCTGGCCCGCATGTGCTCGATCCAGCTCATCACCGACACGTACCGTTCCTGGGCCACGCGCATGGCGCCCCAGCCGCGCGGAGCGACGATGAGGATCAGCATGGGCAGCAGCGTGGGGTGCAATATGGCCAGGACGCCCGGCTGCTGGAGGCTGTGGGTCATTCCCTGACCAGGCAGAAGGGATGTCCGTCCGGATCGGTGAAAACCCGTGCCCTGGCGGCGTCATGGGGCTGATGGTCCGGCTTGCCCGCACCCAGCCCCAGCAGCCGGGCCTCGGCCTCGTCGAGGTCCTCGTCGATCTTGAAGCAGATGTGCAACTGCTGGGGAACGGTCTGGTCGGGCCAGATCGGAGCCCGGTAGCCGTCGACCTGTTGGAAGCCGACAAGGAGCCCGTTCTCACCGTTGAGACCGGCGAACTCGGCGTCCGACTTCGGGTGGAGTTCGAGGCCGGTGGCCTGCTGGTAGAACTCCGCCAGAGCCAGTGGGTCGGGGCAGTCGAGGGTGATCGCGGACAACTTCATCTGCGCGGGCACGGCACCTCCGGGACGGTCGGCCGGCTTTCGCTTACAGCAACGGACTTCGTCCTGATTGCCGGGCAGCTTCAGTATGACCAGTGCGGGACGTGGTCGACGGGCGCGGGTCGGCCGTGGATGAACAGGGTCGGGCGCCCCGGAATCTGCCGCGCACGACCGCCGGGCTGTTGTCACACGATCCGGCTCAGCGACCGGTCGATGGCGAGATGCACCGCGCCCTGCACGGTCGCGTAGTCACCCAACGCTCCTATGGTGATCTCGGTGTCCCAGGCGAGCCGTCGCACCGTCCGGCGGACCTCCGGCAGCAGCAGTTGGTTCTGGCCCACCCCGCCGCCGAGCACCACCTGCTGAGGGTCGAGCACGCACAGCACGCTGACGACGAGCCGTCCGATGTCGCTTCCGTGCCGGTCCACCAGCCGACGGGCCGCCTCGTTGCCGCCCAGGGCCGTGCGGAACAGCTCCTCCGCGTCGCGCGGCGGCGCGCCGTGCTCCGGTGGCCAGATCTCCCGGCACCGCGCCATCAGCGCTGCCGACCCCAGATAGTCCTCCAGGGCTTCCCGCTCGGGTTCCTCAGTGGGGGTCCACGGGAACGGCAGTCGGGCGACCTCACCCGTCGCGCCGTGGGCGCCGTGGAGCAGCCGCCCGTTGACGACGACCCCCAGACCGATCTTGACCCCGACCTGCAGATAGACGAAGGTGTCCTGGCCCTGTGCCGCTCCGATCCGGTGTTCGGCGACCGCCGCGCAGTTCACGTTGTTCTCGATCACGGCGGGGGTGCCGTCGGGCAGGGGCAGGGCGGTGTCCAACCGCTGCACCCCGTCGGGGCGCAGGCTTTCCGGCCGCAGTTCACCGGGCCGGGTCGGGGCGGCGATCACCACGTCCCGCAGTGGGCCATGGGCTTTCCCCACGGCCTCACGCACCTGCTCCGTCAGCCGTACGGCGGTGGACACCACGGTCGCGGTGACGTTGCGCCGTTGCCGGGCCGGTCGTTCCTCCGCCGTCGTGATCTGGCTCCCGTCCAGCGCGTGGGCCCACACGCGGACCCGCGTCGCCCCCGCCTCGACGCCCAGCACGTGGCCGGCGGAAGGCGCGACGCAGTACAGCATGGCGCTGCGTCCGGTGGCGCCGCGCGCGGAGCCGCGGCTGGTGACCAGGCCGTGCGCGGTCAACTCCGCTATGGCCGCCGACATCGTGGGCTTGGACAGCGAGAGCGCTTCGCCCAGCTGCGGGCGGGTCGTCGGTCCGTTCGCCGCCAGCGCCCGCAGTACCGCGCGTGAGCTGTCGGGCAGGTCGTAACCGGCCTCGGCAGGCGTCTGGCTCATGGTCCTCCTTGTAGATGCGCCGCGCGGCCCCCGCGCCCGTCGGCCAGCGACCCGCTCACAGTCTCGCCGTTCACCGCAAAGTTACAGGAGCACCCTGTTCGGCAGGTTGAGAGTTCGTTAACCTTACGAACGCCCACGAGGCAACCCACGTCTTCCTCTCGATGCGGCTGGCCGAAGTCAGGCGCCGCATGCCTTTCCAGTCCGAAGAAGCTCCCACCGTGCGCTCACCGGACCCTCGCACGGCGAAAACTCCACTCCGCTTCGGTGATCGGCCAACGGCCCGAAAGTTCGGTGACTTAACGAATGAGGGATTCGCCAACTGGCCCCCGACTCCTGGGTATGGACATCGGCGGCACCAAGACTCATCTCGCGGTCGGTACCGGCGGTACGTCAGTCACCGCCGAGCGTGTCGTCCGATCCTCCTCCTGGCGGAGCGGCTCCGCCGAGCTCGACGCGGCGGCGCTGCGCGAGCTCACCGTGCGGTGGCTGGGGGACGAAGCGCTGTCCTGGCCCACCGCCGTGGGCGCCCACGGCTGTGACACCACCGAGCAGTGCGATGCCTTGGCCGCCGCCCTCGCCCAGCACTTCACCGGCCCGCTCCAGGTGGTGAACGACGCGGAGCTGATGCCCCCCGCCATGGACGTCACCGACGGCATCGGGGTGGTCTGCGGCACCGGCTCCATCGCGACCGCACGGGACGCGGAGCACCGCCTTGTCACCGCGGGCGGCTGGGGCTCGTTGCTCGGTGACGAGGGCAGCGCCGCCGGCCTGGTCCGGGAGGCGGTGCGCGCGGTGCTCGGGTCCCTCGACCGGGGGGCACCGCTCGACCCGCTGGGCGAGCACCTGGTGCGGGCCTTCGAGGTCGCCGCACCGACAGACCTGAGCCCCCTGATGTCGTCGGACAACTCGGCCGCGGCATGGGGCAGTCGGGTCCCGGCCGTCTTCGCCGCCGCGGACGCGGGCTCCGACATGGCCGCCGCGGTCATCCAGGAGGGGGGCGAGCAGCTCGCCGTACTCGTGGACCGGCTCGCAGCCCGGGGCATCGTACGCACCCACCTCGTCGCCGGAGGCACCGTGATCCGAACGCAGCGACGGCTGCGCGAGGCGTTCGTCACCACTCTGCGCCGCAACCACCCCCACCTCGACGTCCGCATTCTCGACCGGCCCCCCGTGCTGGGCGCCCTCGCGCTCGCCTCCCGGCCGACCCCGGCAGGCGGCTTACCGCCCGGTCCCACGCCCTCAGGGTCTTCCCCGGCAGGCGATGTCCCGCCCACTTCCTCGCGTACGACGCCTTCTCCCTCCACCACGCTCCCGCTCCGCACCGCACATCAGGAGGTCATCCCGTGATCACGTTCCCTCGGCGTCCCGCCGACAGAAGCGCACAGCCCGTTCCATCCGTAGTGTCCCGGCGCGGCGTGCTCGTCTCCGGGCTGGCCGCAGGCGCGGCGCTCGCCCTGCCAGGATGCAGCGTCACCGGAACCGCGCAGACCGGCGGCAAGGGCAGCGGCAGCGGCACCCTGCACGCGCTGTTCATGCAGCAGGCCGGTTACAGCACGCAGAACGTCCGCGCGATGACCACCGCCTTCGCCAAGGCGCACCCCGACATCAAGGTCGTGCCGACTTTCGTGACCTACGAGGCCCTGCACGACAAGATCGTCACAGCGGCGGCGGCCGGGACGTACGACGTCGTCGTCATCGACTGCATCTGGCCCGCGGAGTTCGCCGGCACGAACATCGTCACCGACCTCACCGGCCGCTATCCCGCCGGCTGGCGCGACGGGGACATCCTCAAGGGCGCCCTGACCACTGCCGAGTACGGCGGGAAGTACTACGGCGTGCCCTGGGGCATGGACACGAAGTTCTTCTACGCCAACGAGGCGATTCTGACCAAGGCCGGAGTCGACGCCACGTCGCTCGACACCTGGAGCGGCGTGCTGGAGGCCGCCCGGAAGGTCAAGGCCAAGGCCGGTGTGAAGTATCCGCTGGCTTGGAGCTGGTCCCAGGCGGAGGCCCTCATGTGCGACTACGCCCAGCTGGTGGGCGCCTTCGGCGGGAGTTTCCTGGACTCCTCCGGCGGCCTCGCCCTGAACAAGGGAGGCGCGGTCACCGCCCTGGAGTGGATGCGGAAGACCATCACCGACGGCCTGACCAATCCCGCCTCCACCACGTTCCTGGAGGCGGACGTGGAGAAGACCATGAACAACGGCCAGGCGGCCATGGCGCTGAACTGGACCTACTACCTCGCGTCGTCCAACGACCCGAAGAACTCCAAGGTCGTCGGTGACATCAGGATCCAGCGCACCCCTGCCGGACCGCAGGGCAAGCGCCCCGGCGTCAACGGCTCAATGGCGCTGTCCGTGGCGCACGGAAGCAAGAACCAGGACGCCGCTTGGACCTACCTGAAGTGGATGACCAGTGAGGCCCAGGTGGACCCGTACGCCGCGGGCGCCCTGCCGATCTGGGCCGCCTCCTACCAGAAGTCCTCGGTCACCAAGAGCGCGCCCGAGACGTTCGCCGCCGCGGCGGGACAGCTCGACGACCTCATCGCCCGTCCGCAGGTCGCCAACTACAACGGCGTGTCCAAGGTCATCCAGGCCGAACTGCAGAAGGCGCTGCTCGGCGACAAGTCCCCACAGGCCGCCCTGGACGACGCGGTCAAGACGGCGACCCCGCTGCTCAAGAGCTGACCGGGAGGTCCGCGATGGCCACCGCCCAGACCCGGCCCGGGAAGACCGCGCGACCGCGCCGCGGTTCTCCCGGCCCGCCGTCCATACCTGCCGTCACCGTGCCCGACCGCGGACAGGGACGCCTGGCCGCACTCCTGCTGCTGCCCGCCGCCCTGGTCGTCTTCGGTGTGGTGATCTACCCGGTCCTGCGCACCGTCCTCGTCTCCCTCTTCGAGGTCGACAGCGCGGTCGCGACGTCGACGCCGTTCGTCGGGCTGCGCAACTACATCGGCATCGCGCAGGACGCCCAGTTCTGGTCCACCATCTGGCGCACCCTGTACTTCACCGTCGTCTCCACCGGCCTGGAACTGACCTTCGGCATGGCCCTGGCCCTGCTGCTCAACGCACCCCTGCGCATGCGATGGCTGTTCCGCGCGGTCGTCGTCCTGCCCTGGGCGCTGCCCACGGTCGTCAACGGCGCCATGTGGCGCGGCGTGCTCAACGCCCAGTACGGATCGCTCAACGCACTGCTGACACAACTGGGCCTGCTGAACGACTACAAGTCCTGGCTCGGTACTCCCTTCATGGCGCTCAACATGCTGGTCGTCGCCGACGTCTGGAAGACGACCTCACTCGTCGCCTTCTTCCTGCTCGCCGGCCTGCAGGCCATCCCGTCCGAGTTGTACGAGAGCGCTCGCGTGGACGGCGCCGGCCGGCTGCGCACCTTCCGCTCGATCACCCTCCCCCTACTGATCCCCAGCGTGTCGATCGTGCTGGTCCTGCGCACCATCGACGCGTTCAAGGTGTTCGACCTGGTGTACGTGCTCACCGGCGGCGGCCCCGCGAACGGCACCCAGACCATTGCCTTCTTCACCTATGTCCAGGCGTTCTCCGACCAACGGCTCGGCTACGGCTCGGCGCTGGCCGACATCATCGTCGTCTGCATCCTCGTGCTGACGGCCATCTACCTGCGGATGCTGCGCCGAACGGAGATGAGCCTGCTGTGAACCCGGCCCGCACCCACCGAACCCACCGGGTCCTCCTCCACCTGGCGGCGCTCGCCGTCGCGCTGGTCATCCTCGCCCCCTTCGCCTGGATGGCGACCGCCAGCATCTACCAGCCGTCCGACCTCAGCGCCCGGCCCTACGACTGGTGGCCGGACCACCCCAGTCTCTTCCGGTACAGCGACATCTTCCAGGGCAAGGGGGACGACGTCGCGGGAGCCTTCCGCCAGTCGATCCTGAACTCGCTGATCGTCGCGGGCGGTACGGTCGCCGTCTCCATGGCGGTCGGCGTCCTCGGCGCCTACGCCTTCGCGATGCTCCGCTTCCGAGGGCGCCGGCTCGTGCTGATGGTGTTCCTCGGCACCTACATGCTGCCGCCCATCGCCCTGCTCATCACCCTCTATCTGCTGATGAGTTCCCTCGGCCTCCTCGACACCAGGCTCGGGCTGATCCTCGTCTACTGCTCGTACGTCACGCCGTTCGTGCTGTGGATCATGAGCAACTTCTTCCTCACCGTGCCGCCGGAACTGGAAGAGGCGGCGCGCATCGACGGATGCTCACGCATGGGCGCCCTGGTGCGCGTCATCCTTCCCGTCGCCCGGCCCGGCCTCTTCGCCACCCTGATGTTCGCTTTCCTGCTGGCCTGGGACGAGTTCCTCTACGCCCTGATCTTCACCTCCACCTCGGCGGCGAAGACCATCCCCGTCGCGATCGCCGACTTCTCCGGCCGGTACAGCACGGACTTCGGCCTGGTCGCGGCCGGCGGTCTGATCGCCTCCGTACCGCCGGTCTTGCTCGCCGTCGCGTTCCAACGATGGGTCGTCGGCGGGCTCGCCGCCGGCGCCGTGAAAGGTTGACGCCACCGTGGACGAAGCCATCGACTACTACGACGCGGTCGCCTCCCAGCCGTCCGAACTGCGCAAGTCCGCCGCCTCGATACGGGCCTGCCTGGAGACCGTCGACCTGGCGCCGTGGCGACGCGGCACACTGGCCGTGGCCGGGATGGGGGCCGCCTCGCACGCCGGCCACGCGCTGGTGCACCGCCTTAGCCGACGGGGCCGCCGTGCGGTGCGCATCGAGGCCTCGGAGCTGATCGGCCTGGGACCGCGAGCCGACGTGGCCGACTGCTATCTCTTCGTCTCCCAGGGCGGCCGCAGCCGGGAGACCATCGTCGCCGCCCAGGGGGCCCCGCTCGGCGCCCGACTGGCTCTCACCAACGCCCCCGACGCACCGCTTCTCCCACACGTCGACGCGCCCCTGCTGCTGGGTGCCGGCCATGACAGCAGGGTCTACACCGTGGGATACACGGCCATGCTCCAGGCGTTCGGGATGCTGGCCCGGGCCCTTGACGGCACGGACGACGGGGACGACTGGGAGCGCCTGCCCGAACGGGTGGAGCAGACCCTCACGGTGCTGGCCGAACCGGCGCGACGTGCGGCCTCCACGCTGGCGGAGAGCGTGTCGCTGGACGTCGTCGGAGCGGGCCGGTCGCGGTCCTCCGCCGAGGAAGCGGCGCTGCTGATCCGCGAATCGGCGCGGATCCGTACCGCCTCGTACGAGACGTACCAGTATCTGCACGGCCCCATGGAGTCGCTGACCGGGACCGACGGCTGTGTGCTCTTCGGGCAGGACCGCGAGACCCGTCTCGCCCGCTATCTCGCGGGCAGGGGCATCCCGACGGTACTGATCACCTCGGCTGTCGTCGCGCCGGAACCCGGGCTGACCGTGCTGACCGTTCCCGCGGACGCTGCGGTGTCCGCAGCCGTGCTGGAGATCCTGCCGGCGCAGCTCCTCGCCGGAGAGCTGGCGGCGGCCCAAGGCCTCGGCATCGACGGATTCCTTCACCACCAGGACGACACCAAGATCACCGCACCGTCCGCACACAGCACCGCGTCCATCAACTCGAACAATTCGTCGCGCCGAGCGGTCAGGCATACGTAGAACTCGCCCGGAAGCGTGATGCCTCCGCGAACGCTTCCCTCCGGACAGCATCAGACAGCAGACGCACCCTCATGGCCTTCGTCGTGGTCACGTGCACCTTGGTCGGAGCACATGATCAGACGAAGGCCGCCCCCACGTCCGGCGAATCCCCATGCGAGCGAATCCGTTCGAGACGCCATTCGAGACCGTGGCACCATGTACCGCATGACGACGAACCGAAAGGTCCATGCCGCGTAGACGGCCAGGACGGATCCCTGCCGGCGCCGCCGGCAGCCACCGGACAACGGGTGCACGGCCGGTCATCGACGGCCTGTCTTCGCGTGCGCTGTCCGAGATCATCGAACTCGAGCGCACCCGAAACTATCTGCAGCCGGGCGACGTCAGCACGGCTCTGGGCCTGTGGAAGGGCGCTGTCACGTTGGTTGACCGGGTGAGATGATCTTCTGGTTGATCGTGCCGGAGGGGGCTGTCCGTGGGGGCCGTGTCGCCGTCGCACAAGGGGCACCGGTACCCGGTCGAGGTCATCTCCCAATGCGTGTGGCTGTACTTCCGCTTCCCGCTGTCGTTCCGTGAGGTCGAGGAGCTCATGCTCGAGCGCGGGATCGTCGTCTCGTACGAGACGGTGCGCCGCTGGTGCGCCAAGTTCGGGCAGCAGTACGCGAGCGCGCTGCGCCGCCGGCAGCCCCGACCTGGCGACAAATGGCACCTGGACGAGGTCTTCATCAAGATTCAATGGGGAACAGAATTACCCGTGGCGGGCCGTCGACCAGGACGGGCACGTCCTGGACATACTGGTGCAGAACCGGCGGGACAAGGCCGCCGCCAGGCGCTTCTTCCGCAGACTGATGAAGAAGACGTGCGCGGTGCCGCGGGTGATCGTCACTGACAAGCTCCGCTCCTACGGCGCTGCCCACCGGGAGGTCATGCCCTCCGTCGAGCACCGCTCCCACAAGGGCCTGAACAACCGGGCGGAGAACAGCCACCAGCCCACCAGGCAGCGTGAACGGGCGATGAAAGGCTTCCGCTCCGTGGGCGGAGCACAGCGGTTCCTCTCCGCGTTCAGCGGCATCTCACCCCACTTCCGGCCCCGCCGCCATCTGATCCCCGCATCCGACTATCGAGCCGAGATGACCGCACGCTTCGCGATCTGGGAGCAGATCACCGGCGTCGCCGACCTGCCCACCGCGCCGTAAGCACACAGCCCGAAACCCGACTCCACAACGCCCCGGCACACCGTCAGACTCCCCCCACACCCAACAACGTGACAACGCCCAACGTAGTGCCCTACCTCGAACGTTCCTGTTGATCAGAGACCCTGCATCGGGAACGCCCTGGGCCTCCTTCGGTAGCTGACCAGCACCGCTCGACATGGACGCAACAATGATGCGTTTGATACAACGACGGACGGGGGCGGCCGGGGGCGCCTCGGCGGTCGCGGTGAGGGTGCTCATGCCGCCCTCCCACCGGTCGCGAGGGTGTCGATGCCGGTCGTGGTGCCGTGGTACTCCACCGCATCCCTGGTCAGTTCCATGAACGCCTCCTCCAACGACACCGTCCGCGCGGACAGTTCGAACAACGCGATCCCGTGCTCGGCCGCCTTCACGCCGATCACGCGGGCACTGAGCCCGGTCACCTGAAGCTCCTCGGAGCCGGCACGGCCCGTGATGTCGACGCCGGGACCGGCCAGTACCTCCCGCAGCCGCGCCGGGTCCTGCGTGGCCACCTTCACCGTGTCGCCGCCCGCCTCGCGGACCAGGTCCGCGACGGTGGTGTCCGCCAGCAGCCGGCCGCGCCCCACGATGATGAGGTGGTCCGCCACCAGGGCCATCTCGCTCATCAGGTGGGACGACACGAACACGGTCCGGCCCTGGTCAGCGAGCCCCTTGAGCAGGTTGCGGATCCACAGGACGCCCTCCGGGTCGAGCCCGTTGACCGGCTCGTCCAGCATCACCGTCTGCGGATCGCCCAGCAGGGCCGCCGCGATGCCGAGCCGCTGGCCCATACCGAGAGAGAAGGCGCCGGCCCGCTTCTTCGCCACCGTGCCGAGCCCGGCGAGGTCGATGACCTCGTCGACCCGGCGACGGAGGATCCCGTGTGTCAGCGCGAGCGCCTTCAGGTGGTTGTAGGCCGAGCGGCCCGGGTGGATGGATTTCGCCTCCAGCAGCGCGCCGACCTCCTGGAGCGGTGCCTGATGCCGGGCGTAGGGGTGGCCGTTGACCGTCACGGAGCCGCTCGTCGGCGCGTCGAGCCCGACGATCACCGCATGGTCGTGGACTTGCCAGCGCCATTGGGGCCCAGGAAGCCGGTCACTGTCCCCGGTTTGACGGCGAAGTCCAGCCCGTCGACGGCCGTCTTCTCGCCGTACCTCTTGTCAGCTGCTGTGCGTCGATCATTCGTGCCTCTTCCTGTCGGACACCGGCGTCTGTCCGTCGCCTCTGGCGCCTCACCGACCACGCTAGGACCCGAAACGCCCCGATTCGGTAATACCGCGGACTGATCCACGCCCGTGGGGTCGTACCGCGGTACTACGTGACACCGCTGCCGCGCGCACGCCGTTCAGGTCGCGTTCAGGCTCGAAGTGCCATCGTGCCGATCATGACCGCAGAGCACGTCCTCGACGACCGGCCCCTCGCCCCCGTACGCCAGATGGCGAACAAGGTGCCGGAGGTGACCGTCTACTTCTAGATCATCAAGGTGCTGACCACCGGCATGGGCGAGACGGCGTCGGACCTTCTGGCACGGACGCTCGGCCCGGTACCGGCGGTCGCGCTCGGTGGTCTCGCCCTGGCGGGCTCCCTGGCCGTCCAGTTCACCCTCCGCAGGTACGTCGCCTGGGCCTACTGGACCGCCGTCGTCATGGTCAGCGTGTTCGGCACCCTGGCCGCCGACGTACTGCACGTGGGCCTGGGCGTGCCGTACGCCGTGTCGACGCCGGCCTTCCTCGCCGTGCTGGCGGTGGTCTTCGTCCTCTGGTACGCGAGCGAGCGGACCCTGTCCATCCACAGCATCCGCACCCGCCGCCGCGAGACGTTCTACTGGGCCGCCGTCCTCGCCACCTTCGCCCTCGGCACCGCCGCCGGCGGCCTCACGGCCACCGTCGGCTTCGGCTACCTGGGCTCGGTCGTCCTCTTCGCGGTCGGCATCTGCGTGCCCGCCATGGCCCACCGTCTCGGCTCCCTGAACGCGGTGACCGCATTCTGGACCGCGTACGTCATCACCCGCCCCCTCGGCGCCTCCCTCGCCGACTGGATGGCACTCGGCCACACCCGCGGCGGCCTTAGCCTCGGCCTGGCACCAGTCACACTCGCCTGGACAGCTGCAATCATCGGATTCGTCGGCTACCTCGTCGTGTCACAGCGCGACAGGCGTGTTCTCGCCGCAACCTGAAGCTCAGAACGGGGCAGGTGAGTCGACGCTGGTTCAGCGTCTGTACTGCTCAGCGAGCAGCCGACGGCCTCTTCGGTGAGATGCCGCTGTGTCGGCAGGGCCGCCGACACAGCGGCATTCGCAGGCGTACGAGGGTGGGACACGGTGGCCGCGGCGAGGCTCAGGCGGGAGTCCATGTCGAGGTTCACCTCCCCGTACGGGCGGACGTGGGACCAGAACAGCGGAGTCGGGCCGCCGCCGGTCGTCGGGCGTGAGGAGGTTGGCCCAGTCTGGTTCACTCAGGATGTCCTGGAGCATCAGGGTCTGTGAAACTCGACAAGCTGATACGCGACATGTGACTTGCCTAGCTACTTGCCCCTGAAGAAGTCCGGGGCTGCCTCTGGGTTGCCCTCTGGGGCGAGCTGGTGAGGGCCGGGCCATGGCCGCGACAGTGGAGGCGGGTCGTTGCGGCCGGGGGTGGGGCGGTGTTGCGTGTCGCTGGAGTGCAGGACGCCTGGTGGGAGGTGCTGCCGGAGCAGGCCCGGCAGTTGCCCGCCGAACTGGCCCGGGTCGATGCGTTCTTGGACGACGAGCGGTTCATCGCTCCGCGGCGGGCGGTGTTCGCCGAGCGGCTGGGGCGGCCGTCGGTGCCGGTGGAGACGCTGCTGCGCCTGCTGTATCTCAAGCACCGCTACCAGCTGGGTTACGAGACCCTGTGCCGTGAGGTCGCGGACTCGTTGAGCTGGCGCCGGTTCTGCCGCATCCCTCTGACCTCCCCGGTGCCGCACCCGACCACGCTGATCAAGCTGGTGCGCCGCAGCGGAGCGCAGACGGTGCAAGACCTGAACGCCGCCCTGCTGGGCAAGCTGGTCGAGGACAAGCTGCTGCGGTGCCGCAAGCTGCGCATCGACACGACCGTGATGGAAGCCGACATCGACCACCCCACGGACGCCGACCTGCTCGAACACGGGGTACGCAAACTGGGCCGGCTGGTGGGGCGCATCAAGGCGTCCGGGGCAGCCAGGCGGACTTGCTTCCGTGATCGCAGCCGGTCAGCGGGACGCCGCGTGAAGGAGATCTCCCGCACGCTGCGGCGGCGCACCGGCCAGGCGCTGGGCGAGATCGACCGGCTCACCGGTGAGATAGCCACCATCGCCTGCGCGACCTTGCGGGACGTGGCGGCGGTGGAGCGCAATGCCCGGCGCACGCTGGGCAAGCGGCCCTCGGGACGACTCGCGCGCCTGGTGGGCGAGCTGGCCGAGACCGTGGCGGGCACCCGCCGACTGCTGGAGCAGACCGCCTTGCGACTGGCAGGCATCCGCACCATCCCCGACCGGCTGGTCTCGTTGGCCGATCCCGACGCCCGGCCGATCCGCAAGGGCAAGCCTCAGCACCCCACCCAGTTCGGCTACACCACGCTCGTGGCCGAGGACGAACGTGGCTTCATCGTGGACCAGGTCCAGCGCGGGATCCGGCCGATGCGCCGCAACTGGTTCCTTCGGTGCAGCGCGCCGTCTTACTGACCGGCCGCCCGCCCAGCACGGTCGTCGCCGACCGCGGCTTCGGTACCGCGGCCAACGATCTCGCCCTGGCCGAACTCGGTGTCCAGCGGATCGGCCTGCAACGGGCCGGGAAGCCGGGAAAGGCACGGCGTGAGTACGAACAGAGCCGCCGATTCCGGCGCACGCGCAACTGGAGAGTCGGTGTCGAGGCCCGTATCAGTCACCTCAAGCGCAGCTTCGGCATCCGTCGCACGCGCCTGCGCCGCCTGGCTGGCGCCCAGACCTGGGCGGGACTGGGGATCTTCGCCTACAACCTTCAGCGGATGACCGTCCTCAGCCGCTGAGGGTCATGCCGCCGACAGCTCAGCGGCACAGCGCCGTCTTGCAGCACCGGCCTCGTCACCAGCCCGAACCCTTTTTCAGGGGCAAGTAGCTAGCCCGTCGGGAGGCTCGCCGTGGCCAAGACGCTTCCGTCCGGGGCCATCAGGCGGGCGCCGGTCAGTGTCGTCGGGTCGGTCGCGGCCGGTGCGCCCCAGTATCCGTAGCCGTCCTTGAGTGGGAAGGAACCCACCGGGACCGTCGATCCGTCGGCGTGTACGAGCAGACAGCGCACCGGGCCCCTCCCGTTCCCGTCCAGATCGACGGACATGTACACCCAGCCCTCGTCACCGGCATGGGCGTAGATGCGGCCCACTTCGTGGCCGTCGGAGACCAGGGCCGCCGCCCGTAGGCCGCCGTCCGTCCGCTGTGAGACCGGCGGTGGCGCGGCCTCGACCACCGTGCCGATCGCCCATCCGCCGAAACCGCAGGCCAGGGCCGCGGCGGCCGCCGCCAGCCCTAGCCGGTGCCTGCGCCGCTTCGGCGCGGGCGCGGCGCCCAGGGCCCGTACGACCCGGCTCTCGAAACCGACCGGCGGCTCGGCGCCCGGCAGCAGCGCGAGCAGACCGTCGCCGACCACCGTCAGCCGCTCGACGTGCTCCCGGCAGTTCGGGCAGCGGTCCAGATGGGCGACCGCCTCGGCGCGCTCGCGGGCAGGCAGGACCCCGAGCGCCAACTCGGCGTCCAGCTCCCGCAGCCGCTCGCACTCCATGCCGCTCACCGCTTCTCCGCCGCTTCGAGGAGGGCTCGTACCTTGAGCGTCCCGGTCCGGATCCGGGTCTTCGCCGTGCCCAGCGGAACGTCCTCCGCGTCCGCGACCTCCCGCGCCGTCATCCCGTAGATCCCGGCCATCACCAGGGCCCGCGCCTGCTCCAGGGGCAGCTCCGCCACCGCCCGCCGGACCCGCTCCGCGCTGTCGTCGGCGAGCGCCCGCCGCTCGGGCGTCTCGGTCACGATGCCGAGCAGCGCGTCCAGGTCCTCCGGGTCGACCGGGCTCGCCCGCCGGGCCCGTACCGCGTCGATCGCGAGGTTGTGCGCGATCGCCGTCAGCCAGGACCGCACGGAGCCGCGACGGGGGTCGTACACCTGTGCGTGCCGCCAGGCCCGCTCGAAGGTCTGCTGGGCGACGTCCTCGGCGAGCTGGGGGTCGCCCAGGACGGCGAGAGCCACGCCGAAGACCGTGCGCTGGAAACGGCGCACAAACGCGACGGCGAGTTCCGGATCGCCCGTCGTCAGACCGGTGAGCAGTGCCTCGTCGGGGACCCGCCCGAGAAAGAGGCCCATACGCCACATACCAGGGATACGTTCCGACGCCCGGAAGAGATTGCCTTACGTCCATTCTCCGCCCGCGCAATCCCGCGGGCCGCAATCCTTCGGCCCGGCAGCGCCGTACCTCTTGCAGGGGGGACAACCCGGAGGACCGACTCATGACCACCTCGCACATCCACCGCCGCATTCTCCTCGGCGTGGCCGCCGGCGGCCTGACCGCCCTGCTCGCAGCCTGTGGAGGCGGTGGCAACGGCAACGGCAGCAGCAACAGCAACAGCAACGACAACAGCGCCAGCACCAGCCACGGCGCCCAGGTCACGGCAGAGCTGTCCGACTTCCACATCAAGCTCTCGACGGAGAAGTTCCAGCCCGGCCAGTACACCTTCACCGCGAAGAACACGGGCTCACACGTACACGCCCTGGAGATCGAGGGCCCCGGCGGCGAGAACCGCAGCAAGACGGTGGATCCGGGTCAGTCCACGACCCTCACGGTGACGCTGAAGTCCGGCTCGTACGAGGTCTACTGCCCGGTCGACGGACATAAGGACCTCGGTATGAAGACGGAGATCAGCGTCGGCGGGGCCCCGGCACCGTCCGACAACAACACCTCTTCGGGCAGTGCCTACTAACAGAGCGGCCGCGAGGCTCGTCCTGCGCCTGGCCGGCGCCGGGCTGACGGCGGCGATGGCCGCGATCCATCTGAGCCTGTGGGCCGAGGGCTACCGGGACCTCGCCACCATCGGGCCGCTCTTCCTAACGAGGACGACGACCCGCGTCAGCCGACCCTGACGATCGGCTACAACACCGAAGCACAGGCTCGACGCAGTATCCAGGACGCTTCCGACCAGGCAGAAGCCCGCTGGAATTACGCCTTCTGGATCCAGAACCAACTGGTCGTAGTCGGTGACCTCGCCAGCGACCCCGCAGGAGCCACAGCTCGCCGGAAATGGATCAGCGAACTCGGACTTTGGTACGACGAGCCGGCAGACCCCGCAGACTGGATGACGACAGTCGGGTCGCTTGCCGCGCAGATCGAGGCCCACTTCAACCAAGCCTGCTGGCAGCTCGCCCGAACCCTTCACAAGACCGGCGTCATCGACAAGTCCCTCGGCAGACCCGTGCCGGTGATCGTCCACGAGTTGGAGTACTACGAGGGGATCGCACGCCGAACCGAGCTGGCCAACCCGCCAGGACTCGCCGACGATTTCACCGCCTGGGTCCGCACCGGCTGAGGCATTCGGGCAGTTCCAATACCCGACGTCACCATTAGCGCCGGTCGCGCACTTGCAGTTGGAGTCGATCCTCGCGGCCGCCGACCCGGGCAGCGACGTCGAGGACTTGGAGGACGTGTTCGCCCGGCTGGCCCGGGAATCGCAGGGCATCCAGGATATCGCCCTGCTGCTGGAGGACGCCTCGTGAGCGGGCGGGGACGCAGGGCCGTCCTGCCGCCGGCCGACCACTGCACCGAGCTGCCGCTCGCCCCGGACGGGCTGGTGGTAACGGTCGTCAACAACGCGGGATACGGCGTGCTCATCGACCCTCTTGCGGCTATCGGACTCACTTCGGATGGCAAAGGGCAAGGGTGTGGTGTCACGGGATTTGCTCGGGCCGCCGGAGGCCCGACTGTGACTCGCCGAGCACATCGGTCGCCGCGACTGCTCGTCACGCGCTGCGTCAGCGCATGTCCGCCGCATCGAGCAGGACGGCCACGGTGGGAGCGACGAGCCCCGTCGGCGTGTCGGCTTTGACTCCCGCGCGGGCGCTGGCGCCGTCGAAGACCAGGATCAGCTGCCGGGCCAGCAGGTCCGGGTCGCCCGCTCCGCCCTGTTCGGCCTCGGCGCGGAAGAAGGCTGTCAGGATCCCCTTGACCTGGCGGGCGACCCGGCTCGCGGGGTGGCTCTGGTCTTTGAGCTCGATCTGCGCGACGAGGTACCGGCAGCCCTGGAAGTCGGGTGCACTCGCCTCTGATTCCGCCTGTTCGAAGACGTGCAGGATCCGCTCGCGGGGTGGACGGTTGTCGTCGGCCGCGGGAAGGAGCGTCGCCATATAGGCGGAGGCGCGTTCCTCCAGGCTCGCCGCCAGCAGTTCGCCTTTGCTCTCGAACAGCTGGTACATGGAGCGCTTCGACACCCCCGCCGCCTTGCACAGCGCGTCGACGCCGATATTGACGCCGTCTCGGTAGGTGAGCGTGGCCGCTGCCTCCAGCAGTCGCCCTCGGGAGCTCGACTTTGCTTCGGTGGTCATATTGCGAGGTTAACTCGATTCCAGGCCGTTGGAAACCGATCGGTTTGCAGCGCTTGTCGGGGTGATCTATGGCGCCGCCCACGGCCGAGCGGGCCCATGAGGACGGTTCCCACTACTCCGGGGCGACGGTCTTCTCGGGCCCCGTTACCGCGGGGACGTGGTGCAGCCCCTGGGTCATGCCGGCGCGTTACCCCGAAGCCGAAGAGTGCGGCCGCAATGAGGCCGACAGTCGTCATCATCCAGCACCGGGCCAGGGCCGCATCGCCTCGGGCCTCACAGTAGAGGGAGGACCGAGCGGATACCGCTGGCGATCTGTCGCAGCAGCTCGAACTCCGCGAGGAAGCGGTAGAAGCCGGGCGGCGCCTTGATGGGGGTGGCGACCGGACGTCGGCACCCCCATCGCGGCCTCCAGGGTCGGTGCGCTCACCCTCCTTGCCGCGTCGGGCGCGCCCGGCATCGCTCGCCTGCCGGTGCCGTGAGTGCACTCGGTGGCACCCCCATGGCCGGCGCGTCCATCGGCCTCGCAAAGTCGAGGCCCGCGCAGGCCGGTGGCACGCGACTGGTTGCTCGACCTCGCGGCGCGGCCGTTCTCGTGAGTCGGCGGTCTATGGCGACACCCTCGACGCGTTCGGCTCGGTGCGGCTGCCACTGAAGGCCATCGCGATGTACCTGCTGTCGCCGACCGCGACCTTCGGGGTCCTGGTCCGGATCTTCCAGGACGGCCGTCTGCACAACCTGCTCGGCTTCGACCCGACGGGCAACATCGAGCCCGACATGCCGATCATGCTGTTCGGGCTGACCTTCGGGCTCTCCGTGGACTACGAGGTGTTCCTGGTGTCCCGGATGCGGGAGCAGTACGACCAGTTGGGCGACAGCACGCAAGCCGCGGCGACCGGGCGGCTGAGGTCCATCGGCCGGCTGGTCGCGAGCGCGGCGCTGCTGATGTACGTGCCACTGGCGGCGATCGGGATGAGCGATGTGCTGACCATCAAGCTCTTCGGCGTCGGCATGGTGTTCGTGGTCCTGGTGGACGTGCTGGTGGTGTGCACCCTGCTGGGAGCGGCCGTCACGAGACTGCTGGGAAGAGCGGCCTCGTGGGCTCCAGCACCCCTGGCGCGCTTCTACGACCGGTTCGGCATCAAGGAGACCGACGTGCCGTCCGACGACACCGCCGACAAGCCGGTCCCCGTCACCGTGGGCTGACCCCTGCGAGCGGGGTGCCGGTGACACACAGGCACCCCGCCGGGACTCCGATCTCCACCCAGGTCCCGCTTGCGAGACGTCAGCATGTCTTCTAGCATGCGATCCGCTGACCGCATGTACGGTCAATACGCGGTCGCGGCTGTCACGAGAGCATGGTCGAAATAGGGAGCAGTGATGCGTCGACGTCGTGTACGTAAGGCCGGTGTGCGCAGGGCCGGTGTTCGCAAGGCCGCCAAGGGCGTTGTTCCGGTCGCGACGGCATTGCTGGCGCTGGCCGGAGGCGCCGGCGTGGCTTCGGCCACGCTTTCGCCCCTGCCCGCTTCGGTGTTGTCGGCGCCGCAACTGAGCGGCGACGCGTTCTACGTCCCGCCCTCGCCGCTGCCGGACGGCAAGCCCGGTGATGTGATCAGGACCCGGGACGTTCTGCTGTCGTCGTATCAGGGCGCCCGTGTTCAGCAGATCATGTACCTCTCGACCGACCTCCACGACCGGCTTGTGCCGGCGACCGGGATGCTGCTGACTCCGCTGCTGCAGAAGCCCGGCGACGACAATCCGGTGGTCGTGGGCACTCCCGGCACCCGGGGTCTCGACGACAGGTGCGCGCCGTCGAAGCAGGCCGACCTGCTGGAGGCCAGCGCGACCAGCCCGGACTACGAGATCGCCGAGTACCAGCAGTTGGTGGCCCTCGGCATCTCCGTCGTCGTGACCGACTACGAGGGACAGGGCACCCCGGGAGACCCGTCGTACCTGGTCGGGGAGTCCGAGGGACGTAACGCGCTGGACGCTCTCCGCGCCGCCCAGCAGATCAGGGGCTCGGGAGTGTCTCCGGACTCCCCCGTGGGTATCGCCGGCTACTCGCAGGGCGGGCAAGCCGCCGCCTGGGCGGCCGAACTGCAGCCGGCCTACGCACCCGCGCTGCACCTCAAGGGCGTACTGGCCGGTGGCGTTCCCGCCGACATGCTGCAGTTGGTCAATCACCTCAACGGCAAAGTGACCGGGGGCGCCGGATTCGGGCTGTCAACCCTGGTCGGGCTGAACCACGCCTACCCCGAGCTCGACCTGGACGGCAGGCTGACGTCCGAGGGCAGGCTGGTCATCGACCGCGTCAAGCAGTCGTGTTTCATCGAGGACTTCGCCGAGTTCGGCACGACCACCACCGGTCAGGTCACCGACCCCGACGTCCTTTCCGACCCGGCCTGGCAGAAGGCCTACCGAGCCTCTCTGCTCGGCACGAGGAAGCCCGGCGCGCCCGCGTACCTCTACCACGGCACGGCGGACACCATCGTCCCGTTCACCCAGGGAGACATGCTCTACCACGACTGGTGCGCTCAAGGAGCATCGGTGCAGTACGTGGCCCTCCCCGGCCTCGAGCACATCTCCGGGTTCATCGCCGGGGCGCCGGCCGGCGTCCAGTGGCTGGCCGACCGCCTCGCGGGCAAGCAGGCCGTTGCCGGCTGCCACGAAGTGAGCCTTCCCTGATCCGCCGGTCCTTCCACACCCCGGCTTCCCCTCAGGAAGCCGGGGTCGAGGGCGGTTCGCTGGGAGCCGCGGCGTCGGCCAGACAAGAGCGAACGACCTTCAGCACCGCGCCGTCGGGATCGGCAAGCCCCGGCGCGGTCCCCGGGCGGGTGAGCAGGCCGCCGAGCACCATGTCGACGAGACTGGCGCCGACCTCCTCGGCCGTGTGCGGTCCGGACGGGTCGAACCAGGTCCAGGCCCATTGGGCGGAGCCCATCATCAGCAGGCTCTGGAGGTTGGGGTCACCCTGGCGGAACTGGCCGCTTTCCGTTCCCTTGCGCAGGATGCCTCGTACGAGCCCCAGGTACTCCCCGCGCAGGCGTACGCCCTCGCTCATCGTCTCGTGGTCCGCGAGCCTGGCGATCTCCCGTTGGAAGGCCACCGTGGCGTCACGGTCATGTTCTTGGTACAGCACGAAGGCGAACAGCATCCCCGCGAGCTGCTCCGGCGGCGAGGACAGCCGGTTCACGATCAGATACGCCTCGGCGAGCCTGCGGCGCATGTAGGACTCGTGCAGCGCGGCGAGCAGCCGGTCCTTCGTGCCGTAGTGGTGGACGATGGTGCCCTTGGAGATGCCCAGTTCCGCCGCGATGTCGCTGAAGTTGGTGCCGTCGTAGCCGGACTGGGCGACTCGGCGCGTGAACGACTCCAGGATGTGGCCCGACCTGCCCGGGGCGCCCGCACCCGCGCGCCTAGCAGCCATTTCAGGTCCCTCCGTGTTCCCGACGACGAACGCTCCCCACTCTATCGCGTCGGCTGACCGTACGAGCGACCAGTCAGGCGGGCACGGTGAACGCGGGGAACGGCTCGCCCTGGTCCGGGCGCAGGATCGTCAGGACCAGTGCCGTCCCCGGTGGCGGGGCGGAGGAGGCGCCCAGGACCGGTGCGTGCAGCCAGGGCCCTTCGGCGAGTTCGACCAGGGCCTGGATCGTGGCGCTCCCGGCTTCGCCCGGGGTCGACACCGCGGCCACGACCCGCGCCGTGCCCATGGCCTCGACCCATCGCAGGTCCCGTGACTCACAGGCCGTGCACGCTTCGGCGTCAGGGCGGCAGTGGTGGCCGCACGCGTCGCAGCGGCGGATCAACAGCACACCCTCCGTGAGCCCTTCGAACCACGCCGCTGATGCCGCGTCCCGTCGGGCGATGGTGTGCACGGTCATGAAGAGCTCCTTCAGGAGGCGTGCCCGGCGCCGAGCACCAGGGTCGCGTGGTGGTCGAGGACGCCGCCGTTGCCACTGACCAGCGCGACGTCGTGGCGCGGGACCTGGCGGCCCTCCCCAGCCTGGCCGCGTACCTGCTGGACGGCTTCGACCAGGGGGGTCATGCCCCAGAGGTAGAAGCCCGACAGCTGTCCGCCGCCGGTGTTGGTGGGCAGCGCGCCGCCGGGGGCGAGCGCGCCGGAGGCCGCCAGTTCTCCGGCCTCTCCCTTCGCGCAGAAACCGTAGTCCTCCAGGGTGACCAGCACCGTGTAGGTGTAGCAGTCGTAGATCTCCCGGACGTCCACGTCGGACGGGGTGATACCGGCCATCCTCATCGCGGCGGCTCCCGAGGCGGCGGCTCCCGTGACGAGACCGAAGTCGCTGCCCCGCTCCATCACATATCCCGGGTGTGCCTGGCCCCAGCCCCACACATGGACCGGTGGCCTGGGCAGGGCGGCGGCGCGCTCGGCGGTGGTGACGACCACGGCGGCGCCTCCGTTGGACACCAGGCAGCAGTCGAACAGGTGCAGTGGCCGCACCACCCAGCGCGACCGCTGGTAGTCCTCCAGGATCAGCGGCTTGCGGAATTGTGCGGCGGGGTTGTGCGCGGCCCACTCCCGCTGCCCGACCGCGACGGCACCCAGGTGGTCATGGGTGACGCCGTAGTGCGCCATATAGCGGGCGGCGGCCACGGCGTAGCGGTGGTTGACGCTGGTGAATCCGCCGGCTGTCTCCGCGCTGCGGAAACCGGTGGCGGTGAGCGAACTGGAGAGGTACGCGTCCCCGCTCCGGGCGTTCTCGCGCAGCGGCGCGTCCGCGAAGACGCAGACGACGGTGGTCGCGGCGCCGGAGAGCACGGCCGCGGCGGCCTGCGCGACCATGATGCCCGCGGAGGCGCCGAAGGACTGCACCTGGGAGAGCAGGGTGAGGTCGCGCAGGCCCAGACGCTTGGCGAGGCCCAGGTCGAGGCCGGGGCTCTTGCCCGCGTTGATCAGGAGTCCGTCCACGTCCCGCAGTTTCAGGCCTGCGTCCGTCACCGCGAGCCGTACCGCCTCGTCGGCGAAGTCCGCCGCAGTACGCCCGTACACTTTGCCGACCTCGGTCAGGCCGAGGCCCGCGATCGCCGCATGGCGGCCGCTCATCCGGATCTCCCTTCTTCAAGCCGCTCGTCAGGCCACTGCGGTGGTTCGGCGTGCCCGCGCGCTGCGTTCGCGTGCGAAGTCCAGCGCGTCGTTCCAGGTACAACCGCGATTGATCATCACCCGGTACTTCATGACATGGGTGGGGTGGTCGACCGCCAGCGCGCCGGTGAGGCGTTCGCCGGTGCGGTAGAGCGCCACCCATCGCCCGTCCGCCGGATCACCGCTGACCACCCGGACTTCGTCGGCCCGGGAGAACCCGACGAACTGGATGCGGGTGCCATACCAGTCCGACCAGAAGTAGGGGACGGTGGAGTACGGCCGGGCCTCCCCCGGGTTCAGGGCGTTGACAGCGGCAGTCGCGCCCTGCTCGGCGGCGCTGGTCCAGTGCTCGAGCCTCATCGGCCGCCCGAACAACGGGTTGTACCAGTGCGCGACGTCACCGGCGGCGTAGACGCCGGGTACCGACGTGGCCAGCGTCCGGTCGCAGCGCACCCCGTCGGTGAGCGCGACGCCGGATCCGTCCAGCCAGGAGGTGGCCGGGTCGGCCCCGATGCCGGCCACGACGAGGTCCGCGTGCAGCGTGCTGCCGTCCCTGAGTTCGACGCCGATTCCGTCGCCGTCCCGCCGGATTGCCCGCACGCTCACCCCGCGCCGCAGATCGGTGCCGGCCCGGTCGTGCAGCGCGGCGCAGGCCATACCCATCTCGTCGCCCAGGGCCCGGCGCAGGGGAACGTCGGCGGCCTCCACGACGGTCACCGGCAGGCCCCGCTCACGGGCGGCCGAGGCGACCTCCGAGCCGATGAAACCGGCGCCGACGACGACGAGCCGGGCTCGGTCGTCGAGCGCCCGGCGAACCGCCGCCGCGTCGTCGGCCGTGCGCAGGGTGTGGACGCCCGCGAGGCCCTCCGTTCCGGGCAGGACACGGGCGGCGGCTCCGGTGGCGATGACCAGTGCGTCGTAAGGGACCGGGGCGCCGCCGTCCACCAGGACCGTACGGCTTTCGGTGTCCAGGCCGGTCGCGCGGGCGCCGAGCCGTAGGTCGACGCCGAGTTCGCTGCGCAGGGTGTCCTCGGTGCGGAAGGTGGTGTCCGGGGGGCCGCCGGGTGCCTCGGCCAGGTACGCCTTGGACAGGGGCGGACGGTCGTACGGCAGGTGGTCCTCGGCGCCGATGAGCGTGATGGAACCGGTGAAGCCGCTCGCGCGGGCGCCTTCGACAGCGCGCAGTCCGGCCAGGGATGCGCCGACGACGACCAGTCGCTGTGGTGTGGTCACGGCTATCGGTCCTCGGCCAGCCGGAGGGCCTCGGTCGGGCAACTGGTCACCGCTGCCCGGATCTCCGCCAGTTTTCCGTCGGGGACGACGTCGGTGCTGAGGACGAGAGCGCCTTCGTCGTCGACTTCGAAGACGTCGGGCGACAGGGACTCGCAGATGCCGAGGCCGGTGCACTTCCCGCGGTCGAGCAGGATCTTCATGGTCGGGTCGCCTCCTTGGCGTCGAGAGGGCTGAACGAACGAGGGGCTAGGCGGCCGGCCCGAGCTGGACGGGCAGTCGCCGGATTCCGTTGATGAAGTTGGAGCGGAACCGCTCCGGTTCGCCGGCGAGCCGCATGTGCGGGAACCGGGCGAAGAGCCTGCCGAGCAGCACCCGCGCCTCCATCCGGGCCAGGCTGTTGCCCAGGCAGAAGTGCGTGCCGGTGCCGAAGGCGAGGTGGTTGACCGGGTTGCGGGTGATGTCGAAACGGTCCGGGTCGGCGAACACGGCCTCGTCGCGGTTGGCGGAGCCGTAGAACATCACGACCTTCTGGCCTTCCTCGATCCGTTGGCCACCGAGGACGGTGTCGCGGGTCGCCGTACGTCGGAACTGGATCACCGGCGAGTGGAAGCGCAGCGCCTCCTCGATCGCGGACGGCAGCAGCTCGGGGTCGGCGCGCAGGGCGTCCCACTGGCCGGGGTGGCGGCCGAGGGTGAGCACGGCTCCGGTCAACAGGTTGCGGGTGGTCTCATTGCCGGCGATCACCAGCAGCTGGAAGAAGCGGTTCAGGTCCCCGCTCGACAGCCGTTCGCCGTCGACCTCCGCGTTGACGATGGTGCTCCAGATGTCGTCGGTGGGGTGTTCGCGTTTGGCCCGGGTCTGCTCGGCGGCGTAGGCGAACATCTCGGTGAAGGCGGAGACGAAGGACGGCAGGCCGCCGTACGAGGGGTCATCGAGCCCGACCATCCGGTTGGTCCAGTCGTACAGCAGACCGCGGTCGGCGGAAGACACCCCGAGGACGTCGGCGAGGACGCGCAGCGGCATCTCGGACGACACCTTCTCCACCAGATCGATCTCGGTGTCCGGCTCCAGGTCCGCCACAATGGCTTCCGCGTGGGCGTCGACCGAGTCGAACATGCCCTTCACCATGCGCGGGGTGAACGCCTTGCTGACGATGGACCGCAGCTTGCCGTGGTCGGGCGGGTCGATGTTGAGCATCATCTGCTGGAGCGCGGCAACGTCCTTCGGCCGCTGGTCCCTCAGGAACGTCGCTCCCCTGTGCGAGGAGAAGACGGCCGGGTTGCGAGACACCGTGACGACGTCCTCGTACCTGGTCACGGCCCAGAAGCCCGGCCCGCCGGCGAAACCCTCGGAGGCGGGTTCCTCGATCCAGGCCACGGGCCGCGTCCGGCGCAGCTCCGCGAACAGGTGGTGCGGGACTCCGTCGCGGTAGGTGTCCGGATGCCCCAGGTCCGGACCCAGCGTCTGAGCGATCACTCGAACTCCTCGAATCCCTCGTCGTTCTGAACATGCACCGTTGTTATTGACCGTACGTACGGTCTAACGTAAACACGCAGCCTAGCCAACGGTCAACCGCTCGAGTGGGAGGGCGGGGCCGGGACATCAGGAAGGGCACATCATGGACAGCACGATGCAGGAGGCGGAGCTGCTGGTCAGCGGCATCTTCCGGCATGGAGCCGCCGTGCACGCGGACAGCCGCGTCCACCACTACAGGGGAGATACGACCACCTCGACGGCCTTCTCGGGTCTGGCCGAGCGGACCGAGCGGCTGGCCGCCGCGCTCGCCGGACTGGGGATCGGGCGAGACGACGTGGTTGCCACCCTGGCCTGGAACACCCCCACCCATCTGGCGGCGTACTTCGCCGTCCCGGGCATGGGTGCGGTGCTGCACACCCTGAACCTGCGGCTGCACGACGAGCAACTGGTCTACATCGCGGGCCACGCAGCCGACAAGGCCGTCATCGTGGACGCGGACCTGGTGCCGCAGTTGCAGCGGATCATCGACCGGCTGCCCACCGTCCGGCACGTGATCGTCGTCGGCGAAGCACGACTCGAGGCTCCGCCGTGGGTCACCGTGCACGACTACGAGACCCTGCTGGACGGCGCCCCGGCCGGCTTCGACTGGCCGGAGCTGCCGGAACGCTCGGCCGCCGTCCTGTGCTACACCACCGGCACCACCGGCGCCCCGAAGGGGGTGGCGTACAGCCACCGCTCGATCTACCTGCACACCCTGCAGATCTCCACCGGCAGCGCCTACGCGATGAGCGACGCCGACCGGGTGCTGCCCATCGTGCCGATGTTCCACGCCAACGCCTGGGGCTGGCCCTACGCGGCCTGGCTGGCCGGGGCAGACCTGATCATGATCGACCGGTTCCTGCAGCCCGCGCATCTTGCCCGCGCGATCTGCGACCTGAAGGTGACCGCGGCGGCGGCCGTGCCGACGCTGTGGAGCGGACTGGACGACCACGGGGTCGCCACGGGCGCGGACTTCAGCAGCCTCCGGCTGGCCGTGGCAGGGGGATCGCCGCTGTCGGCCGCGCTGGCGGACAGCTTCCACGCCCACCACGGGGTGCGGCTCACACAGGGCTGGGGCATGACGGAGACCAGTCCCCTGCTGACCTTCTCCCGCCCGCCGCACGGCACCCCGGACGACCAGGCGACCGGGTGGACCACCCGCAGCGGCCGGCTCGTGCCCGGGGTGCGGGCCCGTGTGGTGGACGAGTCGGGAGCCGAACTGCCCTGGGACGGCAAGGCCGTGGGAGAGATCGAGCTGAGCGGCCCGACCGTCGCGGGGTCGTACTTCCGGGCCACGGCCGAGGAGCAGGCCGACAAGTTCCGCGACGGCCGGCTGCGCAGCGGTGATCTGGGAGTGATTCACCCGGGCGGATGGGTGGAGCTGAAGGACCGGCTCAAGGACGGCATCAAGAGCGGGGGCGAGTGGATCTCCACCGTGGAGCTGGAGAACGCGCTGGCCGGGCACCCGGCGGTCACGGAGGCCGCGGTGGTGGGCGTGCCCGACCCTCGGTGGGAGGAACGGCCGTTGGCCTGCGTGACGTTGCGCGACGGGGCGGCCGTGACGCCGGAGGAACTGCGGGCGTTCCTCACCGGCCGGGTCGCCCGTTGGTGGCTGCCGGAGCGCTGGGCGTTCGTCGAGCGGATCCCGAGAACGAGCGTGGGCAAGCTCGACAAGAACCGGATCCGACGGTCCTACGCCGACCAGGAGCTCGCGGTGACGACACTGGGCTGAGCGCCGAAGAAAGGGGGTGACTCCTCCCCCGGCTGAAGCCGGGGGCTTCTCGCTATGCCGGGTTGGCCTTGCGACGGACCAGCCCGGCCCGTAGAACGTTGGTGGCTGCCACGGTGTCGGCGTGCGCGTGGTGGCCGCAGGCGACGCAGTGGAACTTTTCCTGTGTGGGCCGGTTCTCCTTGGCGGTGTGCCCGCATT
>NZ_JBIAHG010000057.1:0-32832 GCF_042870385.1 Streptomyces sp. NPDC006602
CCCGCTTCACATGGTTCGCGGTCACGCTCACAAACTAGCGGGGTAACAGGTAAAGATCAAGCCTGCGGGTCAGAGCACGGTCTTTCGCCTTGACGACGAAACACCGCTCCCTGCCCTGCTCCGCAGGAGTCCGTTTCCTCTCCGGCGTAAACGCCGGAGTATCCACGGAGGACCCAGATGACGGACGGCAGATCGCCCCTAGGGGCACCTGGTGCCGTCCGGCCTCAAAGGGCGGCATCACCGAACTGCTCGAGGAGAACGTCGACCTGCGTGGAGGACGCGGCTGCGGATACGCCGTCGTGAAGAGTCTGTTCCGCCCAGATGACCTTGCCGCGGGGCGTGTGCCGCGTGCCCCATCGCTGTGCGAACTGGGCCACGAGGAACAGCCCCCGCCCGCCTTCGTCCGTGGTCGTCGCCCGCCGCAGATGCGGGGAGGTGCCGCTGCCATCCGAAATCTCGCAGATCAGGCAGCGTCCGCACAGCAGCCGCGCTGTGACGGGTGGCGATCCGTACCGGATCGCGTTCGTGACCAACTCGCTGATGATCAGCTCCGTGGTGAACGCGAGGTCTTCCAGATCCCACTCCGCCAGCTTCTCCCTGCACTGTGCCCGCACCGAGGGCACCACCGCGGGGTCCGACGGCACGTCCCACTCGGCCACGCGCGAGGGCGGCGGCCGGGTACGTGCCACGAGCAGCGCGATGTCGTCGGAGGAGTGTGCGGGCCTCAACGCGTCGATCACCGCCTGGCACGCTTCCTCCGGTGTGCGCCCGGCGGCCCCGTCCAGCGCCCGGCGCAGCGAATCCAGCCCTACGTCCAGGTCGCGGGTTCGGTCCTCCACGAGGCCGTCGGTGTACAGCACCAGCTGTGAACCTTCCGGCAGGTGCACCTCGGCGGTCTCGAAGGGGTGGCCTCCCAGCCCGAGCGGGGCGGAGGCCTGCACGTCGGCGAAGGCAACAGTCCCGTCCGGCCCCACCACCACCGGGTCGGGGTGTCCGGCGCGGGCAATGGTGGACGTCCCCGCCACCGGGTCGTAGATCGCGTAGAGACAGGTCGCGCCCGTTACGCCCTCTCCCTCATGGTGGTCCGGGGCGTCGCCGGTGCTCTCCTCCTTGTCCATGCGCACGACCAGATCGTCCAGGTGCCCGAGCACTTCCTCCACGGGGAGGTCGAGCGCCGAGAAGTTGTGCACCGCGGTGCGCAGTCGCCCCATCGTCGCCGCCGCGTGCAAGCCATGACCGACGACATCGCCCATCACCAGCGCCACCCGTGCGCCGGGGAGCGGAATGACGTCGAACCAGTCCCCGCCGACCCCCGCCTCCGCCGGCAGATACCGCCAGGCCACCTCCAGCGCGTCCTGGTCCGGCTGCCCCCGCGGCAGCAGACTGCGCTGCAGCGTGACCGCCATCGTGTGCTCGCGGGTGAATCTCCGGGCGTTGTCGATGGCCACCGCCGCGCGCGCGGCCATCTCCTCCGCGAAGGACAGATCCTCCGGCTCGAACGCCGGGGAGTCCCCCGTCCGGTAGAAATTCGCCACGCCCAGAGGCACACCCCGCGCCTGCAGGGGCACGGTGACCAGGGAATGCATCCCGCGGTCAAGGGCCTCACGCGCACGATCCGGGTCCTGCTCCTGCCAGCCGCGCGCCTTTCCCAGGTCCGCCTCCAGAACGCCCCGTCCCTGTTGCAACGTCCACATCTGCGGAGTGTCCGGCAGGAAAGCGATCACTTCGCCGAGTGGATACAAGGGCATCCCCTGCTGCTCGCCTCCGATCGCCGCCCGCCGTAGGTGTCGCCATCCCTCGGCCGTCGGCTCCCACCCTCGCAGCACCGCGTCCAGCAGATCCACCGTGACGATGTCGGCGAACTGCGGCACGGCCACTTCGGCCAGTTCCTGCGCCGTCCGCGTCACATCCAGCGTCGTTCCGATGCCCACCCCTGCCTCGTACAGCAGTTCCAACCGTTCCCGCGCCACCTCCGCCCGCCCCGAGACCGCGGCCAGCTCGGTGGTGTCCCGCAAGGTCACCACGCTGCCGCCGCGGGCCGCGTGCGGGAACGTGGGCCGCTTGTTCACCGACAGCAAGCGATTGCCTGCGAGATGTACCTCATCGGTCACCACCTTCCACGACGTGAGCAGGCGTGTGATCGGCTCCGGCAATCCCAGTTCCCGGACCGGGCATCCCTGCGCCTGTGCCGACAGCCCCAGCAGCTGCTGCGCCTCGTCGTTGGCCAGCAGCAGTCGCCCGTCGGCGTCGGTGATCAGCACCCCTTCCCGCACCGCGTGCAGGACGGCCTCGTGGTGCTCGTACATCCGCGCCAGCTCCGCCGGGGCCAGACCGTGCGTCTGCCGCCGCAGCCGCCGGGCCACCAGGGTCGTCCCGACCATGCTGAGCGCGAGCGCTGCCGCGCCGGCGCCGACGGTGATCGGCAACTGCGGCATCCACAGTGCCGACACGTTCTTGACCGTGATCCCCGCGGAGACCAGGCCGACCACCGTGCCGCGCGAGTCGGTCACCGGTACCACCGCCTGCACGGCCGTTCCCTCGCCGGTGGGCAGAGGCGGCCCGCCGGCCTGCTCGACGACGGTACGGCCTTCCAGCGCCGGTGCGATGGTGCCGACGAACTTCTTCCCGATCTCCTCCGGGTAGGGATACGTGTAACGAATGCCCTCGGTGCTGATGGCGACGACGAAATCCACGCCGGCTCTCTTCCGCGCCTCTTCGGCTCGCGGTTGCAGCACCGCGCTGGGGTCCGGGCTGCGGAACGCCTCGACCATACCGGGGGCACTCGCGAACGACTGGGCCGCGACGACCGACTCCCTTCGCCCCTCTTTCAGAGCGTCACGTGCCGCCTGGAGCAACATGGCGGTCACCGCGGTCACGACCAGCAGCACCACGATCACGACCTGGAGAAGGAACACCTGCCCGGCCGCACTGTGCAGGTTCAGCAAGGAGACGCGACGGTCAGGCGAACGTTCCGTGCGCGGATGACGCCACGGTGCCAGATATCGTCCGAGAGATACCTGCATACACCTTTCATAGCACCACCGTGCGAGCCCGGCCCGATGCACCGGACAGCAGTTCCCCGGGGCCGCCCGCCACCGTGAGATGGCCGACGCCCCCCGGTGGGAGGGGACGCGCAGCATCGCCCTGCCCTCCGGACGGGTCGCCGAACTCAGAGTCAGCCGCTGCCGGCGCGAGGACAGCGACGCCGGCGCCCTCTTCAGGGTCCGGCTGATCGGGCGTCCCCAGCCCAGGCGTCCTGCGGTTTCCACCGCACCCACCCGGTCGACCTGGGACTGGTGGGTTCCTCCCCGTCCTGGCTGCGCGCGGTCGCCGACAGCGAAGCGGCGTTCGTCGCCGGGACGTGGCTGCATGTCCTGGGCGAAGCCGGCGTGGGCAAGAGGACGCTGGTCGAGACCCTGCACAGGGCCCACGGCGCCGGACGCCGACTGGACATGACGGGAGTGCCACTGTCGGATTCCCCCGCCGTCACCGAGCGCTGGCCACGACGGGGCCAAGGCCACGATGCCGCCGTCGCCCGCTTCTGAAGAGGCGAGGCCGCCCACAACCGGGGGCGAAGAAGCAGTGGATCGCTGGGCCGTCGTCGGCGCCTCGGATACGCTTATGTGGTAAATGCCCCCTATGGATCACCCGAGAGGCCGTTACCCGACGACGCTGACGCTTCGGCGGCGCTCGCTCAAATCGCCCGGGACACTACGGCCCGAACAGGCCCCCGGTGCCCCCGGGGTTAGGTCGCTGTGGTGGACACACACGAGTCGACAAGTGATGTGCCGGATCTGCCCCTGCCTACGGTTGGGTACGCGGGGCAACTCCGCGACCTGCTGTGGAGGGCCGATGCGCAAGGGCGCATCGTGGAATGGTCGCGCGCCGCACAGGACCTGCTCGGCTACCTGCCGGGCCAGCTGCTGGGCCGGAACGGATTCCGGATTTTGGTCCCTGCGCCCGACCGGGAGCGTGCCGCCCATCTGACGAGGAGAGTCCGGGCGGGCCAGGCGGTGCTCGAAACGCTGCCGGTGCGGCACCGCGACGGGCACCTCGTACCGATGGAGATGTGGATTTGTCCCGCCGCGGACCCGCAGGGCGGAACGGGCATCTTGACCATCGCCGTGGAGACGTCCGGCGTCCGGGCCATGCGGGATTCGCTGACGGTGCTGGAATCCCTTTTCACCCAGTCGCCGATCGGACTGGCCACGCTCGGCCCCGACCTGCGTTTTCTGCGGGTCAACGACGCGCTGGCGCGGATGAACGGAGTCCCCGCGGCCGAGCACATCGGCAAGCGGCTGGCCGAAGTGGCGCCGGGGGTCAACGCCGCGATGCTGGAAGAGGTGATGAGGCAGGTCCTGGAGCGCGGTGAGGCGGTGGTCGACGTCCGCCGCACCGGTCGCACCCCTGCCGATCCGGATCACGACCGGACCTGGTCGTGCTCGTATGCACCGCTGGTCGGCAGCACCGGCCAGCGGCTGGGACTGATCGCTTCCCTGATCGACATCACCGAGGGGCAGCAGGCGCAGGTCGAGGCCGACCGGGCGCGGCAGCGCTTCGCCCTGCTGGCGGATGCCGGCTCCCGTATAGGGACCACATTGGACCTGCGGCAGACCGCGGAAGAAGTGGTGCACGTACTGGTGCCCCGGCTGGCTGACTCGGCCGACGTGCAGTTGCTGGAAGCAGTACTGGAACCGGACGAGGCCGCCGGGTCCACCCACGGCGTGGTACGTCGGCTGGCGGCCGCGTTTCCCGAACCGTCGGCCCCCACCGCGCTGCTCCAGGTGGGCGAGACGTTCCAGGTTCCGATCGGCTCGGTGTACGAGCGGGTGATCACCGACGGGCGTCCGATGAACCTCTACCAGGCCGACATCCCGGCGCTGATCACCGATCCGAGCGCCGAGCCTCTGCGCGCGTACCTCAGTACCAGTCTGGGCTCGGCACGACTGGTCCCGCTGGTCGCCAGGGGCAAGGTGCTCGGCGCCGTGGTGGTGACGCGTGTCCGCAGTCGCGAGCGGTTCGACGACCAGGACTGCGTCCTCATCGACGAGCTGGTCTCCCGAGGGGCACTCAACATCGACAACGCCCTCATGTACACAAGCCAGCGCGCGGCGGCCCTCACTCTGCAGCGGAGCCTGACGAACAGCACGCTCCCGCAAGTGACCGGCCTTGAACTCACCGGGTGCTACCTCCCCGCCAGTGACCACGAGGTCGGCGGCGACTGGTTCGACGTCATCACCCTGCCGCACGGCAGGACCGGCCTGGTCATCGGTGACGTCATGGGGCACGGAATCCACGCCGCGGCCGTCATGGGACAACTGCGCACAGCGGTACGGACGCTGGCACGCCACGAGATTCCACCGGCTGAGATGCTCATGTCCCTGGATGCCGCCGTGGCCGACCTAGGCGAGAACGAAATGGCCACCTGCATCTACGCGGTCCACGACCCGGATGCCGGCGGCTGCCTGATCGCCAGGGCCGGACATCCACCGCCGGCGATGGTCGACGCCCGGGGAAGGCTCGCGTTCCTCGACGGTTCCACAGGTACGCCGCTGGGGGCGGGCGGAAGGACCTTCCAGACCGAGTGGGCCCCTCTGCCCGTCGGCGGACTGCTGGTGCTGTACACCGACGGCCTCATCGAGGCCCGCGACAGAGACCTGGACCAGGGCATGCGGGAGCTCGCCGAGGCGCTGCGGGATCTCGACCATCCGCTGGAGGAGATCTGCGAGCGCATCCTGCGCCGTGTGCTGCCCTCCACTGTCCGGGATGACGTGGCGGTGCTTCTCGCCAGAACGGTCCTGGGAACACGGTGAACAGCCGCCCCGAACGGCCCCACTCGCGCCGCGCCACCCGGAGGCGGAAGGTGGATAGCGATGGACATACCGGTGACGACGTTCAGCGAAGCGCAGGAAGACCCTTTGGCGGTGCAGCGCGCTGCCTCAGTGGTGTTGGACGACGGGGGCAGGATCGTCGGCTGGAGCGAGCGGGCTCAGGCGTTGCTGGGCTACCCGTCCGAGGAAGCCCTCGGGCGGTCGACAATCGGTTTCCTCATCGACCCGAGCGACTACCACGTGGTCATGGAAGCGGTGGAGGCATGCGTCCGCGACCAGGGGTGGTTCGGGCTCGTGCCCGTACGGCACCGCGACGGCCGACGCGTGGAGTTCGGGTGCTGGTCCCGGCCGATCACCAAGGGCGCCTCCTCCCGGGAATGGTTTCTCCTCGGCGCACCCGCCGAGGAGGTTGTCCGGTGGAACACCGACCGGTCGGTCCTGGAGGGGTTGTTCCGCCGCTCCCCGATCGGTCTGTCGGTCCACGCCCCGGATCTGAGCATCCTGCGAGTGAACCGGGCGATATCACGATTCAGTCAGATGCCGCCCGAGCAGCATCGCGGCCTCCGCACCAGCGACTTCCTGATCCAACAGGACACCGACACGGTGGAGAGGCAACTGCGGGAGGTACTGGAGACGGGCCAGTCCTCGATTTTCACCGAGCAGCCCTGCCGCCTGAGGAGGGACCCCAGCCGTGAACTGATCGTGTCGATCTCGGCGTTTCGTCTGCAGGACCCCTCTGGGCGGATCCTCGGGGTGACACAGACGGTCGAGGATGTGACGGATCGCTATCGGGCCCGTCGTCGGCTCGCCCTCCTCAATGAGGCAGGCGCCCGCATCGGGACCACGCTCGATGTGGCCAGGACCGCACGTGAACTGGCCGAGGTGGCTGCCCCTGACCTCGCCGACTGCGTCTCCGTGGACCTCCTGGAGCCGGTGATCCACGGCGAGGAACCCGGGCGGCAGACGCTGGGCCCCCTGCGCAGGACGGCAGTCCGCAGCCCCCTGCCGTCCGACGCGGACGTGATGTATCCCGTGGGCCACACCATCGACGTCCCGCCGAACAGCGTCCAGGCGCGGTGCCTGGCCGAGCGGCGACCCATCCTGGAAGCGCAGCTGCAAAGGTCCTCCGCGTGGCTCGACCTGGACCCGGAGCGGGCCGAGCGCGCCCTCAGCTTGGGCACCCATTCGCTCATGGTGGTTCCGCTGGTCGCGCGGGGCCTCGTGCTCGGCCTGCTCAGTCTGTGGCGCTGGCGGCAGCTCGATCCGTTCGAAGAAGACGACCTCAGGGTCGCCGAGGAGTTCGCCTCCCGGGCCGCTGTCTGCATCGACAACGCACGCCGCTACACCCAGCAGTACCAAGCGGCGCTCACCCTGCAGCACAGCCTGCTGCCGCACGAGGTCCCGAGGCACCCGGCGGTCGAGGTCGCCCACCGCTATCTGCCGGCCGACGCCGCGTCAGGCGTCGGGGGTGACTGGTTCGACGTCATCCCGCTCTCGGGGCTCCGCGTGGCCCTCGTCGTCGGCGACGTGGTCGGCCACGGCATCCACGCGGCGGCAACCATGGGCCGGCTGCGCACCGCCGTACACACCCTGGCCAACCTCGACCTCACCCCGGACGAGGTCCTCGCTCACCTCGACGATCTCGTGGACCGCCTGGCCGAGGAGCAGGAGCCGACCAGCGACCAGTCCCCCCAAATAGTGGGCGCTACCTGCCTGTACGCCGTCTACGACCCGGTCTCACGGCGCTGCGCGCTGGCCCGCGCCGGTCACCCGCCACCCGCCGTGGTGAGTCCGGCCGGACAGGTCCACCTGCCTGACATACCGGCAGGACCGCCGCTGGGTCTGGGCGGGCTGCCGTTCGAGGCCGCCGAGCTGACGCTGCCCGAAGGCAGCCTGCTGACCCTCTATACCGACGGCCTCATCCATGCACGCAAGCGGGACGTCGAAGAGAGCCTGGCAGATCTGTGCCGGGCCTTGACCGCACCCGCCCGCTCCTTGGAGGAGACATGCGAGGTGGTGGAGGGCGCGCTGCTGCGCGACCGCGCCACCGACGAGGTCGCCGATGACGTGGCGCTGCTCATCGCCCGTACCCGCGTCCTGGCGGAGGCGAACGTCGTCACGTGGGAGCTGCCCGTGCAGGCCACGGCTGCTGCAGGCGCCCGGGCGCTGACGGCATCCCAACTGGCCGAGTGGGGACTGGAGGAGATGGCCTTCACCACGGAGTTGATCGTCAGCGAGTTGGTCACCAACGCCTACCGGTACGGCGGCGGGCCGATCACCCTGCGGTTCATCCGTGATCACCACCACCTCATCTGCGAGGTGTCCGACACCAGCAGTACCTCGCCGCACCTCCGTAGAGCCCGCACCACCGATGAGGGCGGCCGCGGCCTCTTCCTGGTGGCCCAGCTCACCGAGCGGTGGGGCACCCGGTACACGCGCGAGGGCAAGACCATCTGGACCGAGCAACTGTTGTCCTCCGCGTCGGCGCGGTGAGAGGGGCAATGCCGGCCCACCGTAGGCTCCCCCTCCGCTCTGCACCTCCGCACCCGGCGATGCTCGTCCCGCTCCCGACAGCGTGCCAGGATGCGAGGACACGACCGCGAGCACGTCGAAGGGGCAGGAGCCAGCCATGATCAGCGGTGCACATGTCATCCTCTACAGCCAGGACGCCGCGGCGGACCGCGCCTTCCTCCGTGACGTCCTCGACTTTCCCGGCGTCGACGCGGGCGGCGGCTGGCTCATCTTCAAGCTGCCCCCGGCCGAGGTGGCTGTGCACCCGACCGACGACCCGCCCCAGCACGAGTTCTTCCTGATGTGCGACGACCTTGATGCCCAGCTCGGCGAGTTCCGCGCGCAGGGCGTCGAGATCACCCGCCCGGTGAGCGAACAGCGCTGGGGCAAACTGACTGCGATCCGGCTCCCCAGCGGCGCCGAACTGCCGCTGTACGAACCGCTGCACCCCATCGCCCACAGCCTGTGACCCCAGCACTTGGCTCAGCGTGACCAATCTCAGGGTGGCCGCGGAGCGTCGGTGGCGCCACCACAAGGAGACCGCCCGCATCGCAAATCGCGTTCGTAACGGTTGGTACCACTGCAGCCCAGTGCGCGACGCTGGGACGTTGTGTCGTCGAACTTAGTCGCCGCAGGTCCAGGCACCGCAACCGACTAACTTCGATGACACCGGAGTGCGCCATGAGGCGCGATCTCGTCGAAGCAGGCTTTGATGTCGCCTTCCACGATCCATCCAAACGGGCACCGAGTCCTACGGCCTCGCCCACACCAAAGTCCTGGCCGAACAGACCGCAGCCGGCTGAACGGGCCGCATGGCCGACCCCTGAGCCCACGGGGTCGGCAGCAGGCGAGATCAGCCGTCGACTTCCCGCGCCACGCGCTCCAGTCGGTTCCGGTGATCCTCCCACCACGCCTGATCACCTGGTGGCATGCTGTCTTTGCCTTGCAAATATCCGACGGATCCGTCGATGAGCTCTCGCACGATGTCGGCGTGACCTGCGTGCCGCTGAGTATCGGAGATCACGCGCACCAGGATGTGGTTCAGCGTCACCTCTCGGCGTTCCTCCGGCCACCACGGGACGTGCCCGATCGCGTCGAGCGGCAGCGTCGTGATCGTGCTGTTGGAGTGCTCCCACGCCTGGCGATACAGCCCAACGATCTGTTCCCGTGATTCGTCTGCAGCGGCCCACATGTCCGAGTTGGGTTCTGACTCCTCCGTATACCACCAGGACGGCGGGTCCGCGTCGAAGAACGGCCGCCCAAACGTGTCGCCGAAGTAGCCCAGCTCCACGCTGGCGACATGCTTGACCAGCCCCAACAGGTTCGTGCCGGTGGGGGTCAGCGGACGGCGGATGGCGTACTCCGAGAGGCCATCGAGCTTCCACACCAGGGCGTCACGCCCTTCTTGCAAGTACCGGAGAAGGTCCGCTTTCGGGTTCGGTTCGATCATGCCCGGCAGTTTCCCACCCGGCACTGACACCCAGAAGTGACACCCCAGTCCGCGCAGGACCGCTGGCGGGCCGTGAACGCGCCTCACCTGGTTGCCCCGGTCCGGGCCGGAGCCCGCTTCGAACGCGGCCACCTCGTCGCGAACACCCCGAGACTCTTGCGGCATGATCAAGCTCAGCTGATCCCCCTGGAGGTCCCACGTGACATGGTCTGAGCACACCGTGACGCGAGACGGCGTCCGCCTTGTCTGCCGGGACTGGGGCGGGCCGGGGCAGTCCGTCGTACTGCTGCACGGACTGGCCGGTCACGCAGGCGAATGGGACCAGACGGCACACAGGCTGAGCCCCCGGCACCGGGTCATCGCACTCGACCAGCGCGGACACGGCGCCAGCGAACGCCACCCGCAGGACGTCTCCCGCGACGCCTACGTCGCCGACGTCATCGCCGTCCTGGACCAACTGGCTCTGCGGCGTCCTGTCTTGATCGGCCAGTCGCTGGGCGGACACACGGCCATGCTCACCGCCGCCGCACACCCCGAGCGGGTCCGCGCACTCGTACTCGTCGAGGCCGGCCCAGGCGGCCCGAACCCGAATGCGCCCGCCGATATCGGCGGATGGCTCGACTCGTGGCCGACACCGTTCATCTCCCGCGAGGCCGCCGCCCAGTTCCTCGGCGGCGGACCCGTCGGCAAAGGCTGGGCCGCCGGACTGGAAGAACGCGGAGGCGGATGGTGGCCCCGCTTCGACCGCGAGGTGATGACCCGCTCGCTGGCAGACAACGCCCAGCGTTCCTTCTGGCACGAGTGGGCGCAGATCACGTGCCCGACCCTGGTCGTCCTGGCCCAGTCGGGCATCGTCCCCCAGCAGGAAGCCGAGGAGATGCTCCGGCTGCAGCCCACCACCGTGGCCATGAGCATCCCCCGAACCGGTCACGACCTGCACTTGGAACAGCCAGGAACCCTCCACACCGCACTCTCCGCATTCCTGAAGACCCTCGCCTGACAACCCTGCACGGTCCCAACGACGAGGACATCACAAACCGCAGACCACCACCGATCCACAGGTCTTGATGCGATGAAGGGGCGAAGTCCCCGCCCGCCGTGGGTGTCCTGGGTAGGTCTCCGGGTGCTCACGTTCGTCACGGCGAAGGTGACGACTCAGAAGGTCGAAAAGACCCAGCACAGGGGGCGGCACCGGCGCACAAGAGTGACGAGTGTGCTCCTGCTGCTTTTCGTCATTCACGGTCGCGGTGCCGCTTGACATGACCGCAATCGTTTCCGCAGGTGAGAGCCATCGGGTCAGTGATCCTCGGCACCGCGGTGGGCAGGCCAGGGTGCACCGCGTAGGGGCCGACAAGGCCGTGTGCCGAGGTCAGCAGCCCACGCTTCGAGTCTGACGGGCCGTCGGGCGGTACGACGGGCCTGGCTTGATGGCATCCTGACCCGCTTCCTCCCCGTGATGATCGTCAGTTTTTGTCAGTGCGCGCTGCTAATCAATTTGAGGAAGGGCCGCGAACCACGGCCCGCCGACGGGAGGGGACGTCATGTCGAAGGTGTCGGAGGGGTCACCGCGGACAAATCCGCCGTGATCCGAAGCCGCGGAGCGCGAAGCGGATGAGCGGCTGGATGATCGCCGGCCTCGCGGCCGGCGTCTGGTTATGGGGGCAGGTGTTCGGGTTCGGTGAGGCGACCAGTACGCCGCCGCCCGCGCAACCGAACCGGCCGTCTCCTCTCCGGCCGCCCGCTGATGGGGCGCAAGCTGTAGCGCCTTCGACGCCCGCGCGGCGCTTCCCAGGTTCTCGTCGTCCACTTCATGCACTCCACGTGGTGGCGGTGCACCGGCGTGGCCCCGGGCTGCGAGTCCCCCTTCGGCAGTCCGCAGACGGCAGGAGCGGTGCCTCGCCGCCCCGAACCGGGCCGTCGTCTTGGTCACCCACCGCATGTCCGACCTCCGCCACGCCGACCGCATCTACGTCCTCAACCATGGGCACCTCGCCGAATAAGGCACCCACGACGAACTCATGACCGCCCAGGGCCGCTACGCCGCCATGTTCGACGCACAGGCAGCCCAGTACGCACCCAACGCCAGCATCCCGAAACCCGCCGCACCCACCGTCGCGGATCCCGCATGACCCGATCGACTGGAAGGCCCGCCGTGACGACACCTCCCACCACCGAACTCGACCAGGCGGGCGCCCTGCGCCACCAGCTGGCCGACCAGCTCGTCGACGCCGGCCACATTCGCACCCCCGCGGTCGAAGACGCCATGCGCACCGTGCCACGGCACGCCTTCGCCCCCGAGGTACCCGCCGAGAAGGCGTACGCCAACGACATCATCGCCACCCGCCATACCAACGACGGCCGCATCACCAGCTCCATCTCCGCACCCTGGCTGCAGGCCGACATGCTCGAAGCAGCCCGCATCCAGCCCGGCCACCGCGTCCTGGAGATCGGCTCCGGCGGCTACAACGCCGCCCTGATCGCCGAACTCGTCGGCCCCACGGACAGCGTCACCACCCTCGACATCAATCCGGCCGTCACCGACCGCGCCACCCGCTTCCCCTCCCGCTGGGAGGGCGAGCCATCCGTCCGCGTACCGGAGCGCTGCACCGAATGGCGCTGGTGGCCGCTGGACGCACTGCCCGAGCCGATCGTGAATTACACCCGCGCTGCCCTGGAGGCCATCTCCCACGGCACCCTCTACACCTCGATGGGCTGGACCTGAAGCCGCTGCCCGCAAAGCCGGCCGGGCCCGGCACGTGTCGTCGGCCGGTCCGCCGCTTCCTAGAGACCGCCACTTCCAGGAAAGGACGTACTCGCGCACATGTTCTCCTCGCAGGACGAATGGGACCGCGGCTACGCCGACGGCCGCCGCTATCGCCAACTCAGCGACAGTGAGCGCGCCCTGCTGACCACTCATGTGCCGGCACCGGACACGAGGAGGGCCCTCGACGTCGGGTGCGGGGTCGGTGAGCTCGCAGCCCACCTGGCCGGCCTCGGCTACGCCGTGGACGCCGTCGACTGGTCCGAGACCGCGCTCGCCGAAGCCCGCACCCGACACGGCGAGGCCGCTCGATGGCTTCGCCTCGACGTCGAAGGCGACGACTGGGAGCCCTTGCACGCCGACGGGTACGACGTGATCACCCTGCGGTTCGTGGCTGCGTTCCTCAACGCCCGCGACCGCACCCTGCACGCGCTCGGCCAGCGCCTGCGCCCCGGCGGAGCCCTCGTGGTCATCACACCACTCGCGGCCGATACCCCAGCCGAGCGGCGCGGTATCGCACTCGACGAGGACGAACTCGCAGCGCTGCACAACCGCTGGCACAGCGCCGAGCGCCACGACACCGAAGGGCTGGCCTTCCTGGTTCTGCGCGGCCCGCACCGGAGCCAGTCCACGGCGCAGGACGCTCCACCCGGCGCTGGAACGCAGGCAGCGCCATCCAGCCCCGGAGCGTCGAGGCCGTGACCGCATCCCCGCGGGAACATCACTTCCACCTGCTGCGGCGCTACTACGACCAGGTGGAGTCAGGCCGCAAGACGGTCGAGGTACGTGTCGCCACCCCGGCCAAGGCGGCCGTCGAAGTCGCGGACGCGATCGTTTTCCACGACCGCGACAGCAGCCGGGAACTAGACGTCGTCGTGAAACGGGTCACCCCGTATGCGTCGTTCGAGGAACTACTCGACGCGGAGGACCCGTCGCGCATCGATCCCGACGCTCAACCCAAGGAGCTGCTCATCACGCTCCGCAGCATCTACCCGCCGGACCGAGAAGCGCTGGGACCGCTGGCCTTCCAGTTCGACCACCGTCCCGCGCGCCCGGGCCACTCCCTGCCGATGACGCCGTCGCAGTACGCGCAGACCGTACCCCACCACACGGTGTACGGCTGCCTGTACGTACGCGACGAGCACGACCGGCCCGTACAGCTGCGCTCGGTCTACGCATCCCGGCTCTGGCAGTTCCCGGGCGGCAATCTCGACACCCAGGGGGAAGACCCCCTCAAGACCGCCCGCCGCGAAGCCATCGAGGAGACCGGCCTCGAAATCGCCCTGGGAGCACCGAAGTTGCTGCTGACTCATTTCCTGCACGCCGGGCCCCGGCTGCCGCTGAACAAGGTCGGCTTCATCTTCGACGGAGGGCGCCTCACCACCGACCAGCTCCGCCAGATTCGCCTCGATCCCGCGGAGCACGACATGTGGGCCGTGCACGACCTGGAGGGATGGCGGCAGTTGATGACGCCTCGCGCCTTCTCCCGCCTCGAAGCCCTCGAACGCGCCCGGCTCGGCGAAGGCCCCGCCTACCTCATCACACACACCTGAACCACGTCGCGCCGCCCGCGAAGGAGAGACCGTGCCCGTCGAGGACATCAACGCCCAAGCCTGGACCGTCTACGGACAGCGCCAGCTCAGTCGCTCCTATATGCCCCCCGTCCCCGAACAGCTGTCCTGGACACCGTGGGAGGGGGTCGGTCCCGGCGCCCAAATCCTGGGTGACATCACCGGCCGTCGTGTCCTGGACATCGGCTCCGGCGCAGGCCACCACGTCGTGCATCTCTCCCAGGCCCACGGCGCGCACGTCACCGGGATCGAGTTGTCACCCACCCAGCACGAGCGCGCCGTCTCCACCCACACGGACGTTCCGGGCGTGGAATTCGTGCAGGCTGACCTGGTCGACTACCTCGCCCAGGCCGAGCCGTTCGATGCCGCGTACGCCATCGGCACCCTGGCGTTCATCGACCCGCACCGCGCCCTGCCCGCGCTGCGCGACGGTCTGCGTCCCGGCGCGCCGCTGATCCTCTCGCTTCTGCACACCGACCTGCACGACCGCGGTCCGTCCACCACAGTCGCACCACGCGAGCAGATGATCCTGCTCAGGGACGATCCGCCGCTGGCCACCCAGATGTGGGTCCTGGCGCCGCAGCTGTGGGAGGACCTGCTCACCGAGTACGGCTTCCGCGTCGAGGCCATCGACCTGTTGCGCCATCCCGATCAGAGCGCGCGGGTCGTGCAGCAGCTCATCCGAGCCCGCCGCCTTGCCGCACGACCCGCACGCCTTTCCAGCCGCCCGCGTAGTGCCCAGCCCCCTGTGCCGCACGCGGCCGTCGGGGTCGGTGCGATCCTCCTCGGCGAGCAGGGAATCCTTCTCGGCCGCCATCGGCGCGGCACCATCGAACTGCCCGGCGGCTCTGTCGAGGCCGGGGAGTCCTTCGAAGCGGCGGCGGTCCGGGAACTGCGCGAGGAGACCGGCCTGGCCGCTCGCCCCGACGACGTCAAGCTCCTCGGCATGCTCGTCGACCACGTCGGGGGCGTCGTGCGAGTCACGGTGGGCGCCTCGGTCCGCACGTGGCAGGGCCAGCCGGCCACGCAGCCGGACGAGAGCGTCGGCGATTGGGCCTGGTATCCCTTGGACCAGCTGCCCGACGGCCTGTTCGTGTGCAGCGCGCAGATCCTCACCGCCTGGCGCCCCGGCCTGCCCATCGACCACTCCTCTGCGCACTTCACGCCCTTCGCCTCCCGCGCACCCCACCCCACGCCGTCGGTGAACGGCCTCGCGTGACAACTACCGCAGACTCGAGCCTGTGGTGACACCGCGACTTCCGCCTCTACTGGACGGGCCAGGCCAATGACGTCCTGGGCTCCTCACTCAGCTCGGTGGCCATCCCCCTGGTCGCGGTCGTGAGCCTGCCTGCACGCCACGACGTGGCAGGCAGCCGTCCTCGCAGCGGTGCAAGAAGACGCCGCCCCTGCTGTTCTCGCTTCCCTCCGGCACGCGTGCGACCGCCTCCGCAAGGGCCCCTCATCTGATTCCTTTCGTGGATACTCCCGGCTTCAGCCGGGTGAGTAGCTGATGGGGCGGGGGGCCTCCCCGATCCCGTCCACTCGGAGGCGATCCTCAGCGCCCTGCAGGAAGCCCGCCCCGCCGGTCCGGCCCTCGATGCAGCAACCTGAACGGGCAAGAGTTCGTCCTACAGGGCACCATGTTCACCAATAGCATCAACGGCCCCGTGGCTGTATCGGTTCGTCAGTTGTGTGATTTCGCCTGGATGCACATCCGGGCCTGCTCTTTCGCCATCGCGCTACTGTCCGGGGTCGCAGCATCCACCGTGCTGCCCCGTCTGCCTGTGGCGCGTTATGACCTGCTCGTTGCCTACGGCGCCCTGCTCACCCTGCTTTTTTGGCTGCGTGGCTGGGAAAACGGCCGGGATATCGCTGTCATCGCCGTCTGCCACGTCATCGGCCTGGCTTTCGAGCTGGTGAAGGTGTCCCTCGGCTCCTGGAGCTATCCGGAGCCTGCCGTGCTGAAGTTCGCGGGCGTGCCGCTGTATGGAGGTTTCCTCTACGCGGCTGTTGGCAGCTACGTGTGCCGGGCCTGGCACCTGTTCGACCTGGAGCTGGTCCGCTATCGCCCGCGGGCGACAGCAGTCGTGGCCGCGGCGATTTACGTCAACTTCTTCAGCCACCACTGGCTGCCCGATGTCCGCTGGCTGCTGGCCGGACTGCTCCTGGCGGTCACGACGGGCACCTCGGTGCGTTACACGGTGCGCGGTGTACGTCGACGGATGCCGCTGGCGTTCTCGTTCGTGCTGATCGGTTTCTTCCTGTGGGTGGCGGAGAACCTGGCCACTTACGTGGGCGCCTGGCGCTACCCGTACCAGCTTGATGGCTGGCAGCCGGTCGCAGTGGACAAGTTCGGGGCCTGGGCCTTGCTGATCAGCATCACCTTCGTCCTGGCGGCGGTTGGCCGGTCCCACCGCAAGGACAGCATCAGCGACGCACCACCGAGGTAATGAAGTACTAGTCTCCTCGTTTCAGTTGGGTCGGCTGAGCTGGGTTGACTGTGGAGGGGCCGTGGCTGTCGGCGGGTGGGCATGGCTGGGGCCCGGCGCTCGGGTCGGGTGCTCCGGATTCCTCGGGTCGTGGGTGGGCAGAGGCAGCGCCGTTGGTCAGGTGGCCGGCCTCGGCAGGGCCGCGAGGCGGGCGAATGCGTTCGCCAGTTCATGTCGCCAGGGCCAGGTGGCGGCAATCCGCAGGTGGAGGCGGCGGCCTCCGCGGGTGATGCGGGCGGCGGCGTGCAGCAGCCGGTAGCGGAGCTTCTTCGGCTCGGCGGACACCAACTCGCCGTCCAGCAACAGGGCCTGGGCCCAGGCGAGCAGATCGACGGCGGTCAGGGACAGTTCCAGCCAGGCGGCGTTGAGCGCGAAGTGGCGGGAGGGGAAGCGTCCGAAGCCGGTGGTTTTGCCGCAGCGGATACGGTCCTCGACGCGGGCGTGTGCGCGGTGGCGGACCTCCAGGTGCTGCAGGGAGCCTTCGCCGTGAGGGGTGTCGGCGAGGAAGACCTGGTGGCGCATGCCCTCGTCGACATCGAACAGGGACAGCTGGGCGCCGGGGTGGGGGCGCTCGCGCCGGACGATGATCCGGGTGCCGTCCGGGTGGTCCGTCAGGTCCACCATGCCGGTCAGTTCTGCCACTTCGGCGCCGGTTCGCAGGGTGCCGTCCTGCTCCAGCGCGGGGTGCCACAGATGGTCGGGCACGGCTCGGATCGCGCGGCGGATGGGATCGGTGACGGGATGTCCGACGGAGAAGGAGGTGTGGATACCCCGCTCACGGAGTGCTCGGATGTGGGCGAGGAAGGCTTTCGCGCCTCCGGCACTGTCGGCGCGGATGAGGATGGTGGTGCCGTGGCGGTGGGCGTCGGGGATCTGGGCCAGGGCCGCGTCCAGGACGGTGATGTGGTCGGCGGCGGTGTTGGCGCCGGCATTGCCCGGCCGCAGTAGTCCGGCCAGGGCTTCGCCGGTGTTGTCCAGGAAACACAGCAGCGGGTGGTAGCCGAAGCCGCGTTTGTAGGTGGCCGCTGCCTGTTCCTTCTCGGAGTGGCAGGTGACCAGGGTGGCGTCGATGTCCAGGACCAGGCCGGGCAGGTCGCGCCCGCCGGCGCGGGCCACGGGTATGCCGCCTGTGGTCTCGGCGGCTTGCAGCCAGGCGACTTCCCGGGCGGTGGCCCTCGCCGAGCGCAGGCGGGCGAGTGCGTCCGGGCCGATGCCGGCCAGCAGACGCCAGGCGGTGGCAGTGGAGGCGACCGGGCCGAAGACTTCCGCCTGGTCTCGCAGCAGGGCCAGGTCCGCTATCGCCTGGCCGCCGTCGGCGAGCATCACCGCCAGATCGACCGCGATCCGCCCGGGGTCGTGCCCGGTGCCACGCGGCCGCAGCTTGCGCAGTGCGTCCGTGAACGCGCCGGTCAGGCCGGTGACATCGGCGAGATCGGTCAGCAGGCGGGATCCGGCGTGACTGACGACCCCGCGACCGTCGGCGGAGACGACAAGCTTGGGACGTGACCCGGTAGTGTGCACGCAGAAAGTGCCTTCCTGCTGTGGTGACAGAAGCCCTAGACAAGCCTCATCATCCCAGCTCAGAAGGCACTTTCGCGTTGCCGATCAAGATCCGGACACCGCCGCAAGTGAAACGCGGAGGCTAGACTAAGGGCTGTCCCGCAAAGATCGGTTTGCGCATCCGGATGTGGTCACAGTGCTTGGCGTCGCAGGGTCGGTTGGGCGGCGAGGTCCCGCGGCTGCGCAACCACAACGGCCGACGTGCCACGAACTCACCACGAGCCCGAGGCGCTGCGCCTCGGGCTCGTGGCCTGTCAGGCGACCGCCCCGCCCGCGTTGTGGATCAGGCGCTGGAGCACCTTCACCGTGGTGACGTAGTCGGCGTCGTTGATGCCTTCGTGGAGTGCGGCGCGGATTGTGGGGGCGTTGCGTGCGAGATCGACCCGGGCCTGTTCCCCCTCCGTGGTGAGCCACAGCCGGTCCTCGGCGTCCCGGGTCAGCCAGCCGCGTTTCAGGAGCACCTCGGCCTCTGCCGCCAGGTCGTCCTCGGGGCGGATGTACGAGGTCATGGCCTGGCGCAGCTCGGGCAGGGTCATCCCCTCGCCGTCGGGCGAGATGTCGTTCACGGACAGATTGCGCAGCAGCCAGAACTGGGGCTGGGTGTAGCCCTTTTCAGCCTGCTGGGCCCGGGTGTACGCGATGAGCGCCTCGTAGGCGACCCCGGTCCAGTACGCGGCGGGCTGTCCGGCGAGTTCGGCGTCGGAGATCTGCTGGGTCGTCATGGGGTGCCCCTCCAGGTACTTCATGTGGAACCCGCACACCGTGCAGGTCATGCGAAGAACGTAGGACCTCGAGTGCGGTTGAGGGCAAGCGGGTAGTCTTCCGGGCGACCGTCGAAACGGTAACGAGGAACCCTGCCTCGGCCCCCATCGGCCGAGCATGGGTTCGCTAGAGGTTTTCGTTCCGTAACACCTGGTCACAGGTGGGATGATCTTCCGATGGCTAGCGTGATCACGGCATCGGAACCGTCCTGGATAGCCCCGTTTGCCGGGCTGAGCCCGCGCCGCTTCGGCAAGTTGGTGACAGCCGTGCGCCGCGAGAGCGTGGACGACGGACATCGCGGCCGGCCGTGGAGCCTGTCGCTGGAGGACCGGATCCTGCTGGTCGTTGTGTACTGGCGCACGAACTTGACGATGCGACAGCTCGCGCCACTGTTCGGTGTCTCGAAATCGGCGGCCTGCCGGATTATCGACCACATCGGCCCGCTCCTCGCGCTCCAGCCGCGTCAGCGGTTCCGTAAGGACACCGTACTCATCGTGGACGGCACCCTCGTCCCCACCCGTGACCGCACGATCGCCGAGCAGTCCAAGAACTACCGATACTCCACAGCCCACCAAGTCGTCATCGACGCTGACTCACGCCTGGTCGTAGTGATCGGCCAGCCATTGCCCGGCAACCGACACGACTCCCGCGGCTGGGCGGAGTCCGGCGCTAAGTGGTCGGCTCCGGAAGTCCTTCGGGGGTTGACTCCGGAGCCGGTGCAGTGCGTGTTGTCCCGTCAGAGGTCGGGGCCGCGGGGTAGAGACCCCAGGCGACGGCGCGCCGCCTGGCGGGACAGGGGGTGACGCCCGGATCGCAGGCGGCGGCCCCATCAAGTGGCCGGCCGCCCGCGACTTCTGGAACACGGCTCAGCCGATGCCCGTCCAGCCCTGCCACTGGCCGTCCGTGCCGACGGGCTGGCGTGTGCTCAGTGTGGAGCCGCTGTGCGACAACGGGGCGGCGTGCTCGAACCAGCGTGCGTTGCCGGCCTTGCTGTTCACGCCGACCACCGAGATGGACTCTCCGCCGCAGGAGCCCGCCTTGAGGTGGGTGAACGCCTTGAACCCGGTTCCGGCCAGCGTGTAACTCTTCGCCGAAGCAGGGTTTTCCGGGTCGACGATGATCTGACGCAGCGCGCCGGTCTCGCCGTTGGTCGCGTAGATGACGTCGCGCTCCGTGCCGTCCGCCAGACGGATCCAGAAGACCCCCGCGGCCCTCGTATCCGTCGCCGCCACCGGCAGGGTCTCGTAGGCGCCGAGTTCAGTCGTACCGTCGGAGCCGGTGCCGACCTCGCGCATCAGGATGTCGCCGTCCTGCTTGATCGTGTACAGCTTGAACCCGCTACCTGACGGCATCACGTACGGACGCCAGCCGGTCGCGACGGTGTCGTGAGACTCCGCTGTCAGTGTCGGGTCGCCCTCGGTGCCGTGGAGGTTGACCACCCGCAGGTCACCGTCCGTCGCCGGGGCCAGGAACGAGGTGTTCCACGTACCGTTCCCCCCGGAGCCACCGATCGAGTGGAGCGCTCGCAGCGACCACGGGGCCGGCTCAGCGGTCTGGTAGTTCTCGTTGATGACGCCGTTGACGCCGGACGCCTTGTTGAGGCGGCCGTCCGTGTCCTGGCCGATGATCGTCGTGTCGCACTCCGCCGCCGCGGCCTCGGCCGCCTGGGCGCCCGCGCTGCCGCCCAACACGGCAGTCGTCGCCGCGACCAGCAGACTCGCCGCGAGCAAACTTCTCATCCTTCGCGTTCGTATCACTCGTGTCTCCGTTTCGCTGGATATGCCGACGGTGGTCATTTCACGCACCACCAACGAACAAGTTGCTTCTGCACAATTCGGCGGCAATGGCAGCCCGGCCCGATTCGTCGTCCGGTGACGCTCCCAGGGTGTCGGGAGGGTGTCGTTCGCGTCCGTCACCGAGACGCGGAGGCGGTTGCCTGCGAGGACGCAGCGGACTCGGATCTCGCGGCCGGGGGAGACCTTCGCGTGACGGTACGCGTTTGTCATCAGTTCGCTGAGCAGGAAGGAGTACGACGGTCTCCGTCACCTCATCCGGGATTTTCCATGAAGTGGCCTGTTCCCGGAGAAGGAAGTTCGGGCCCTGCCCTCACGGCCGGCGTGACGCGGCAGGCGCCACTCGATGTCCTGCGGGGCAGCGGTGGGGGCGGGTTGGGGAGTGCGACCCCCGACCTCTGACGGGACAACACGCACTGCACCGGCTCCGGAGTCAACCCCCCGAAGGACGTCCTGAGCCGACCACTGAGCTTGACTCTGTCGGGGATCTTGGAGTTTCCCGAAGAGTCAAGTCCGGCGACCATCACGCGTGGCTGGTGGCCACCGACGGCAAGCGTGCCTTCGCCTTGCACGGCAAGAAGCTGCATGCCCTGCCCGCGGAGCGGGGATACATCCGTGGCACGGCGGCGCCGTGATCGTCTCGCCGCCGTGTCGGGTTCGGTTCCTCGGGGTCAACCGTTCGGGGTGTCGTCGACCTTGAAGTTCATCTTGACGTTGCCGCCGTCGACCGACGTCGCAGTGACCGTCACGCCGTACACCTTGCCGTCCACGGCCAGTTGACAGCGGACAACGGCGTTCACCCTGGCCGGAAGGTCCTGGGGGCAGGCGAAGGCGTCGGGCTCCCGGCCCGCCTGCGCCGCCAGGGCGGCCTTGCCCTGGCGGGCGACCTCGGCCTTGTCCACCGTCTGGGCCCCGCCACCGGTACCGGTGCTCGACGCGTCGGTGGGCTGGGCGGTCTCGGTGGGCTCCGGCTCTGCGGAGTCATCGGCGCCGGGAGCGTCGTCGACCTTGAAGTCCATCTTGACGTTGCCGCCGTCGACCGACGTCGCGGTGGCCGTCATGCCCTGCTTCTCGCCGTCCACGGTCAGCTCGCAGCGTACGGTCTCGCCCACCTCGGCCTTGAGGTCGTCTTCACAGGTGACGTCATCGGGCTCGCGGCCGACCTTCTTGCCCAGGGCCGCCGAGGCCTGCTCCGCGACCTCCTCCTTACTCACCTTTGAGCCGCCCACGCTCACGCTCGCCGAACAGCCCGCGGCGAACAACACTGCCAGCGCCCCCGCTGCTGCTCGAACCGCCATCCGGTTCCGCGCTGAATGCTGCATTGGATCTCCCGGTCAATTGTTCATGTCAAGCACCTGGACACGTAAAATCATCACCAGGTTCCGGCGGCGAGGTTCGCCCCGGCTCAGGCCGGTCCGATGCCCGCTCGGCACCCTCCTCGCGGGCCTTGTGCCAGGTCGAGCGGTGCCACGAGGACACCCTGCGGCGTCGGAGCACCTCACCCTTCTTGCCGTCCGCGGCCGCCTCGCACTCGGCCAGGACCTCCTGCTTGAAGGCCGCGGTGAACGAGCCCCGCTTCGCCCCGGTCAGTGTGGGACGGACGCGTTCGGCAGGTTACTCGCAGTGAGTGATCAACCCGTCGCTGGGATGCCAGGTCTTCTCGCCGGAGGACGCCCCCCTCCAACTGAAAGTCGCCACCACGCTGTACTCCCGCTGTGGAAAGTCACACGGGTCGAAGGTGGTGGTGCCGGCCAAGTCCTCGGTGTCATGCCAGCCGTCGTAGTCCTTCGCGGAGCGCACGGTCACCCAGCCACCGGTGCCGTTGGGGCGCACAAGCTTCACGTTGGTGACCTTGACCTGGTAGCTGCCGCCACCGGCGACGTCGGTGATCTTCGCCCGCGCTCGGATGTCAGTGGTGTTGTTGTCCCACCAGACGGCCGCGCAGCGCTTGACTTGGGTGCCGTAGCACTGCCATGCAATTCCTGCGGATGCCGGCGTCGGGGTCAAGGCGATCGACGCGCCAAGCGCCGCGGCGACCAACGCGCCAGTGGTGCGAAACATGTGACTCCCCGTTCTCTGGCCTCTCTGGCCTCGCTCATGGACCTTAGGGTCATCGTGGGCTTCGGACTTTGTCATCCGTGCAGGGAACTTTGTCAGTAGTGCACCGCCTCAAGTTGACGCTGCATCAGGTGAGGATCCTGTGTACGCCCGTCGAATCCGTTGCGCAGCAAGATCGAATCCAGCCAGACTGATGTCCGAACCGTCCGTGTCGAGGGGGACTTGTGGGGGAACGGGCCGAGGTACTGGCAGGCTGGCTCTGTGACCGATGCAGACGAAGGTCTGCCTCATGAGCCCGGTCCTGGACACCGCGTTCATACCGCCGCGAGACCGGGAGGAAGTGGTCCGGAACGCGGTGTGGGAATCCATGGTGGCGGTCGATATCGACCACCGTCCTCCGGCTGAGGACATCTCCGTTCGCATAGGGCTCGGCACGGCGGGGCCCATCAGGATCTGCTCGGCGCGGGCGACCGCGGTCACCCTCCGTCGGACGGAGCGGCTCGCCCGGGAGGACGAGGAGCCGGCCGTCACTCTCGGTGTTCAGATGACGGGCAGCAGCCTGGTGGTGCAGAACGGTCGCCAGTGCCTGCTGGGGCCGGGAGACTGCGCCGTCTACGAATCGATCGCTCCCTACACACTGCTCTTCGACGAGGGAGTCGACCACCGCTTCATCCGTTTCCCCCGCGCGGCACTCGCGCTCCCCGACCGGCTGCTACGAGACATCACCGCGGTCCCCCTGGGATCCGACAACCCCGTTGCGCGCCTCGCCTTCACCTACTTCTCCCAACTGGCCGTCAGCGACGAATTGCACCAGAGTGTGCACGCCGACGCCGTGGTGGAACCCAGCGTCGAACTTCTCCGTGCCGTCCTGACGTCCCAGCACGGCAACTCCAGCCTGGCCAGAGCACCGTTGGAGGCGACACTCAGCCTGCGGATCACTCAATACATCCGGGCGCACCTGGCTGATCCCAATCTGTCGGCGGCACGGATCGCCGCCGCCCACGACATCTCCCTACGCCATCTCTACGCTGTGCTGTCCCGGTCGGGAATCAGCCTCGGAGACTGGATCCGCACACGCCGCCTGACCGAATGCAAGCGAGAGCTGGCCGGCCCGAACGGCCGACTGCGGACCATCGCGGCGACAGGACGACGGTGGGGCTTCGTGGACGCGACCCACTTCAGCAAGGTGTTCAAACAGGCATACGGAATCTCGCCACGGGCCTGGCGCGACCAGAACCACCCCCGCTCCAGCGCGTGATGGCCTCCGCGCGGCCGCGTTTCGCGTGACCGACTAGGACGCTCGGTCTGGGCCCGGGGTCAGACCTTTGCGCGAGGCGGCGAGATCACAAAGGTCCGTTTCAGGAGGGCTCCGTGGCATCGGATGAACAGTGGTATGTGCTGGTCGAGACAAACTCCAGCTCCGGGTCCGACTCATATTGGGAGCTGCGGAAGAAGCACCATGTCGATGGTGACCGCTCGGCGGCACTGTCCCAGGCGGAGGAGATCTGCCGCACATGGGACCCAATTGGCAGCCGGAGGAGAAGACCGGTCGGGCCGTCTTTCAGACCTCCGATACGAGCCGGCTGGTGGAGGTGACTAGAGAGTGGTGGCACACGGAAGACGACCGGGTCTTCACCGCCAAGGGACACTTCCGCGTCACGGTCGCGCGACTCGTCCACGCCAAGGAGGCCCCGCCCGCACATCCGCCCGAGAAAAAGGGCCGGGGTGATACGTCGACCTTTGGTGGCGGACGGTAGCGGACTCGTGGGTGGCTGCGAACGACTTCTCTGGCCCCAGCCGAACGCTCCTTTGGGCCCCAAGGACTTGATCGCAGTTTGAGTGCCCGCTGCCCACCACGCGTCATGGACAGGGGTGAACTTCCCTGCGGAGCGGGCCTGTTCCAGCGCGGTGCCGGGGGAAGCCCCGGGCTTGCGGACAAGGGCCTCCAAGTAATGGTCCAGCTCCAGGCGGGCCTGGCCCTTGGCGATCAGCCGCTCGTGCCGGGCAACTTCCCTGCGTCCGCCGTGGACGACTTCGGAGGCGTGCAGCAGTACCCGGATGGTGCGGCCGATCAGCCCAACGTCCACGTTCAACATCAATATCAACTACTGAGGGTCGCGGCCCTGCGCTGCTCGCCGCTGTCGACGAGCACCTCCTGGGCGTGGACTTCTGGCGCACCGACGAGTAGCGCTCCTTCGTCCCGCCGCTGCGCGCCGATGTCGGGCGCGTCCTGGCGGGCAGCCCGGAACGGTGGGCTCACCGCTTTGCGCAGTACCTCGTCGACTCGCCAGACAGCCCGTTGCACGAGGGCCGGTGGCTGCTCTCGCCCGAGAGTCCGCTCGGCCTCGCCGCGCGGCCCCCCGCACCGCCGCGCCGCGGCGCCCTCGCGGGCCGGCCACCGCCGGCCGCGCGCGGGCGGCGCTGGCGCCACGCTGATACTTCGCATGGCGAGTACTGGAGCTCGATGCTCGTCGACGATCATCCGGACGGATACATCGACTGGTTCGTCCATTCCAGTTCGTGGGAGGTCCTTCCGCTGCGGCCGATGCCCGATGCCGACGACAGCCGGGTCAAGGCATTCCGCAAGCAGGCCCGCGAAGGAACGCTCCCACCCATCCTGTTGTGGTGGGTCAGCGGACTGGACTGCCATCTGATCCTGGACGGTCACGCGCGGCTCGCCGCGGCGATCGCCGAGTCCGTCGAGCCTCCGCTACTGCAGTTGCACCGCACGGTGCCGCGCGATGACCTGGCCGCGCGCATCGATGAGGCAGTGGGCTTCTACGAGCACGAACTGGCACGCTTCGCCGAACTCCGCGCCGTCCACGGCCCCACCGTCCCGGATGGTGCCGCCACCGCCAGCCCACAGCTCGTCCGCTGCCTCCACGGCCTGAACACCGCGGAACAGCTGACCTGGGCTGGCCCCTGCCCGGCGGAGAGGCCCAGTGGCGTCGCATCGCACGCGAGGTGACCGCCAGCCAGGACTGGCCCCGTAACTGAGTCCTGCGGAATCCCTCCCACTACTGAGATTCCGGGCGTGATGTCGCATGGCGACGATTGCCCTGAGCTGGAAGCCGGTGTTGCAACGACCGGTTGAGTCCGGGCAATACACGTCGTTCGCATGCGCCGCGCACCTCATCGACACGGGCATCGATGCCTCGATCGGCACCGTCGGCGACGCCCTCCACAACGCGCTCACGGCCTCGGCCCGGCGGGTGACCCAGTTGGCCACGAGACCGGCCATCGCCACCGGGCTCACTCCCAGCCCTGTGAGCGTGGCAACCGGCTCCGGACTCAGAGGGCGACGTTTCCGTAGAGCGTGACCACGCAGGCTCCGCCCAGCCCGATGTTGTGTTGGAGCGCGGTTCGTGCGTTGTCGACCTGACGGGCGTCGGCTTGGCCTCGCAGCTGCCAGACGAGTTCGGCGCACTGGGCCAGTCCGGTGGCGCCCAGGGGGTGCCCTTTGGAGAGCAGGCCGCCTGAGGGGTTGGTGACGATCTTGCCGCCGTAGGTGTTGTCGCCGTCGAGGACGAACTTCTCGCCGGTGCCTTCCGGGGTGAGTCCGAGGGCTTCGTAGGTGATCAGCTCGTTGACGGTGAAGCAGTCGTGCAACTCGACAACGTCGATGTCGTCCGGTCCGACTCCGCCCGCCTCGTACACCTGGCGGGCGGCCTCACGAGTCATGTCGTAGCCCACGACTCGCATCATGTCTGGCGGGTCGAAGGTGGTGGGCGTATCGGTGGTCATGGCCTGGGCGCGGATGACGACCGACGAGCGCACGCCGCGCCGGCGGGCGAAGTCCTCGCTGCAGAGCACGGCTGCGGCGGCTCCGCAGGTGGGCGGGCAGCACTGCAGCCGGGTCAGGGGCCCGTAGATGTGCGGGGAGGCGAGGACCTCGTCCTCGGTGACGGGGGTGCGGAAGACGGCGTACGGATTGCCTGCCGCGTGGCGGCGGGCCTTGACCGCGATCTTGGCGAAGGTGGCGGGGTCGGTGCCGTAGGTGTCGGTGTGGGCGACACCGGCGCCGCCGAAGAGCTGGGCGGCGACCGGTATGTGCTCGTCGAAGCCCTGGAGTTCGGTCATGCGGTCGAGGAATCGGCGCAGGGGGTCGGGACGGTCGTCCCAGATGCGGCCCAGGGCGCCGGGGCGCATCTGTTCGAAGCCGAGGGCGAGCACGCAGTCGGCGGCGCCGGAGGCGATGGCCTGACGCGCGAGCCAGAGGGCGGAGGAGCCGGTGGAACAGTTGTTGTTGACGTTCAGGACAGGGATGCCGGTCAGGCCGAGGGAGTACAGGGCGGCCTGGCCGGCTGTCGAGTCTCCGTAGACGTAGCCGGCGTAAGCCTGCTGGACGGCTTCGTACGGGATGCCGGCGTCGTCGAGCGCCGCCCGGGCGGCGCTCTCGGCCATGAGGGGGTAGCTCTCGCCCGCGCTGGGCCTGCTGAACGGGATCATGCCGACGCCGGCCACCCGCACTGTGTCAGACATGGGAACTCCTTTGCAGCAGGCGGGACTTGACCTCGTTCTTGAGGACCTTGCCGACCTTCGAGCGGGGCAGGTCCGGCCAGACTTCGACCTGTTTGGGAGCCTTGACGCCACCGATCCGGGCTTTCACGAAGGCACGTATGTCGGAGACGGTGACGTCCGCCGGGTCCAGGTCCGGGTGGAGTTGTAGGACGGCGGTCACCCGCTCGCCCCACTTGTCGTCCGGCAGTCCGATCACTGCGCAGTCCTGGACGGCGGGGTGCTCCATCACCGCCTGTTCGACTTCTGCGGAGTAGATGTTGAAGCCGCCACTGATGATCATGTCCTTGGCGCGGTCGACGATGAAGAGGTAGTTGTCGGTGTCGAGGTAGCCGATGTCGCCGGTGTGGTGCCAGCCGTACCGGGAGGCTTCCTTTGTGGCGGACGGGTTCTTGTAGTAGCCGGCCATCACCAGGGAGCCGCGCACCACGATCTCGCCGCGTTCGCCGGGCTGCAGCAGCCTGCCCTCGCCGTCCATGATGGCGACGGTCACCAGCGGGGCGGGGCGCCCGGCGGAGGCGAAACGCTCGACGGCGAGCGAACCGTCGGGGCGGACATGGTCCTCGGGAGCCATCGTCGAAATCATCATCGGTGCCTCGGACTGGCCGAAGAGCTGGGCCATTACCGGGCCGATCCGTTCGATGGCCTCCTCCAGCCGGGCCGTCGACATGGGGGCCGCGCCGTACCAGAGGCATCGCAGGGAGGTCAGGTCGGTGGTTGCCAGGGAGGGGTTGCCGAGGAGCATGTAGATGAGGGTCGGGGGCAGGAAGGTGTGCGTGACGCGGTGGCGTTCGACCTGTGAGAGGAAGTCGGTGAGGTCGGGGGCCGGCATGATGACGATCTCGCCGCCCAGCGTCATGACGGGGAAGCACAGCACCCCGGCCGCGTGGGTCAGGGGAGCCAGCGCCAGGTAGACCGGGCGGGTGCCGAACGGGTAACTCATCAGCGTCAGCGCCGACATGGTCTCGATGTTGCGGTCGGTGAGCATCACACCTTTGGGGCGGCCCGTGGTACCGCCGGTGCCGACGAGCATGACGGTGTCATCGGCTGATGCGGCCTCCCAGGGCTCGGCGGGCACGTCCTCCAGCCATCGGCCGAAGGGCGTGCCCAGGTCCGGGGATCCGTCGAGGCAGACCAACGTGGTCAGTTTCGGCAGGTCGGGCAGGATCTTCGCGATCAGGGGGGCGTACGCCTCCTGGAAGATCAGGCAGGTGCAGTCGAAGAGGTCCAGCAAATCGCGGTTCTCGGCGGCTTCGTTGCGGGGGTTGACCGGGCACCAGACCGCGCCCGCCCGGGAGATGCCGAAGACGCACGAGAAGGCGGTGGGATCGTTGGCGGACAGCACCGCCACCTTGTCCCCCGGCCGTACGCCTGACCGGTCCAGGGCCCGGGCCACCTGCCAGGACAATTCCTGGACCTCGCCATAGGTGAGGGTGCGGTCCCCCATGGTGAGGCAGGACGCCCCGGGACCCAGGGACGTGCCCTTGTCGAGGTAGTCGGTCAGACGCACGGCATCATCCTTGCTTTCGGGCGCTTTTGGGCCGGGAGAATCAGCTGTGCACGGTGAGCACCGGCTCGAGTACGAGCCCGAAGCTCTTGAGCACACCGAGCAGTTCGCGGTGGCCGAACGCCTGGCAGCCCGAGGCCAGGCCGGTGCGCCCCGGCGGTTGCTGGATCAGGGAGTACGCGGCGTACGCCTGGAGCAGCCCGGTCTGCTTGTAGTTGCTGTTGCCGTGGATCACGCAGTGGGCGCGTCCCAGAGGGCCCGAGGCGTGGACGGAGTCCACCGAGGTGTTGATCCTGGGGTTCTCCCGTGGCGGCATACCGGCCTGAACGGAGGCGGCCACCCCGGCGAGAGCTGCGTCCTGCTCGTCGGCGGGCAGGGTCTTGATCTGGGCCTCGACCATCTTCACCGTCTCGGCGACGCCCTGCATGACCGTACGGTCCATGACGCCACCGAGGGCCCTGCAACTCGCCACGCGCGGGTCGTTCTTGAACCACACGGGGTGGCTGGTGCCGCCCCACGGCAGGGCGAGGGCTGTTTCGTGCTGCCCCGGAACGACCACCTCGACGGCAGTGAGCGGGTCCCACTTCTTGTACTGGTTCTCCTCCAGGTAGTGCCAGTCGGCCTTGAGGATGGTGAAGATCGTCTGCGTCGAGGCGTAGGTCGGGAATCCCTTCCAGAGCACGAGGATGTCGAGGGTGTCCAGGCCCGGTGTCTCGAGGCAGATATTGGCCGCGATCTCGCCGGTGGTGTACATCTGCGCCAGGCCGGGTGACAGGAGCAGCCCCTTCTCGGCGTACTGGTCGCCCCACCGCGCCTGGGCGTCCAGGACCCAGTCCTGTTCGCCGGTGGTGTCGAGGTAGTGGCAGCCGGCCGCGAGACTCGCTTCCACGACCTCCGGCCCGTACTTGATGAACGGGCCGACCATGTTGCTCACGACCTTGGCGCCGCGGAACAGCTCGGTCAGCGGTCCGACCGCGTGCTCGACCTCAACGACTTCGTGGTCCACGGTCTCGATGCCGGGGACCTTGTCGAGGACTTCCTGGATGCGGGCCTTGTCGCGGCCGGCGGCGATGAAGGGGACGTTGTACTCGCGGAGGTACTCGCAGACGAGGCGTCCGGTGTAGCCGGAGGCGCCGTAGACGACGACGGGCTTGTCGCTGCTCATGGTCATTCGCCTTTCACAGGGGAGGAGCGGGGTCACATGCAGCGGGGTCACATGCCCATGCCGCCGTCGACCGGCAGGCCGGCGCCGGTGATGAAGCGGGCGCCGTCAGAGGCGAGGAAGACCACGGCGTCGGCCATGTCGGCGACCTCGCCGAGCCGGCCGAGTGGGGTCAGGCCGATGACGTCGCCGACGGCCGCCTCGGCGCTGGGCCAGAGGCCGAGGGTTTCCATGTCGGCCGCGAGCTTGGCACCCATTTCGGTCGGCACGAGGCCGGGGTAGACGCAGTTGACGCGTACTCCGTAACCGAGCTTTCCGGACTCCAGCGCCGCCACCCGGGTGAGCCGGTCGACGGCCGACTTCGTCGCCGCGTAGCCCGCGATGCCGGGGAACGGGATGGTCGCCGCGACCGAGGAGATGTTGACGACCGCACCGCCGCCGCCGACCGGGCCGCCGGGCCGCATCGCGCGGAACGCGTGCTTGACGCCGAGCGCTGTGCCGAGGATGTTCACCTCCAGCATCCGGCGGACGTCGGCCGGGTCGAGGTCGACGACCAAACCGGAGATCTCCACTCCGGCGTTGTTGACGACAATGTCCAGGCCGCCCAGCTCGGCGATCGTCTGCGCCACCGCCGATTCCCAGCTCGCGTCCTCGGTCACGTCGAGCGAGACGAACCCGGCGGTGGCACCGGACGTCCTCAGCGCCTCGGCCGTGGCCTTGCCCGAGCCCTCCTGGATGTCGCCGATGACGACAGCGGCGCCGGCCCGGGCGAGGGCCTCGGCCATTCCGGCGCCCAGTCCGCGGGCACCGCCCGTCACCAGTGCCTTGCGTCCGGTCAGGTCGTACACACTCATGGAACATCTCCTCATTGAGATGACTGCACTGCGTGACAGCGCCACACTCTTCGTCCCGGACCACCGGCCCGGACCGCAGGACGCAACGCCAGCGTAGGCATTTCTTGACAGTCGTCAAGACTTTCTTGGACGACTGTCAAGAATTTTGCTGCGCGCCGGTCACGCGCCGCGATAGCCTGGGGCGGGTCGTCCGCAGGGTGCGGGCGGACAAGGACCGAGGGAGACGGGGAGACGCGCTGTGACCCAGGCCGTGGGCAAGAACGTCGCGGGCAAGAACCAGGAGAGGATCTCCCGGCGGCAGGTCGACAAGTTCGCCGAGCGGCGGGCCCAGCTGGCCGCGTCCGCGCTGCAGACTCTGTCCGAGCTCGGCTACGCCCGTACGAGTCTGCGCGAGATCGCGCAGAACTCCGAGTTCTCCCATGGCGTCCTGCACTACTACTTCCGCGACAAGGTGGAACTGATCACCTATTGCGTGCGGCAGTACAAGGCCGAATGCGTCACCCGCTACGACCGGATCGTCGTCACCGCAGGCTCCGCCGAGGAGCTCAAGCACGGCTTCGCCGTGGCGATGGCCGAGACGTTGCGCGAGGACGCGCGGATGCACCGTCTCTGGTACGACCTGCGCAATCAGGGCCTGTTCGAGGAGTCGTTCCGTGACGATGTCGTCGACATCGACCAAAGCCTGGAGCGGATGATCTGGCGCGTCGTCAGTCAATACGCCGAACTTGCCGAGTCACCCCCCATGGTGTCACCCGCGGTGGCGTACGCGATCTTCGACGGGCTGTTCCAGCAGGCGCTGCTCAGGCATCTGACCGGTCGTGACAGCGCCGCGGCCGACCTGCAGGCAAGTGTGGAACAACTCCTGGACCAGCTGGTCGCCCACGCCTGAGCGAGTCAGGCGCCGCAGTGTTTCCAACTGACACCACCCTCGGCGTCGGAGTGCTGTTGGACGTAGGCCATGAGCCGGTCCAGGTACCGCCACTCTGTCAACTACCCGGGACTAAAGTCCCGGGCTTGCACAACGGGCATCACTGGCTGTGATGCTGCGTTTGCGTCCAGCCCCACCCCGGGATGTCCGGGGTGGGGCGGGGGCCGTTGACTGGGCCCCGCGTCGCCACAACTTCCACGCGCGGGCGCGGATGTTGCGGGAGCCGTTCCGGTCTGCGTGATCAACGAATCCGCAGTTCCGGCATGCGAAGAAGGCCTGGGAGACCCGGTTCGCCTGGTCGAGGTGCCCGCATTCGGCGCAGGTGCGCGAGGTGTACGCCGGGTCGACGTGCACTACTGGCACCCCGGCCTTGCGGGCCTTGTACGCGATGAACTCTCCGAGCTGGTGAAACGCCCAGGAGGAGTGGGTGGCCCGTTGGGGCTTGCGAAGCCGTACCCGCTCACGGATGCCCGTCAGCTCTTCCAGGGCGATTCCGCGACCGGTGCGTTCTGCCTCGGCCACCACATGTTTCGCGATCTTGTGGTTGATGTCCCGCGCCCGCCGCGCCTCCTTGCGCCTGCGTTTCTTCAGGCGCCGTTTCGCGGACGGGGTGTTCTTCTTCTGCAGTTTGGTGCGCAGGCCGCGCTCGCGGACCCGGACGCGGTTGAGTTCGCGTCCGGCCATGGTCTCGCCGTCGCTGGTGGTGGCGATGTTCACGATGCCCAGGTCGATGCCGAGGAAGTCCGCCGGAGCCGTGTTCAGCTCCGCCTCGGGGACCTCGCATGTGGCGCTAAGGAACCACATGCCGTCGCGTTCCAGCAGGTCGGACTCGCCCTTGCGGTACAGGGCGAGCGTGGCGAGCTGCTCCACCGAGGCGGTGAAGGCCACGTTCTTGACCCGCCCCGACGTGGTCCAGACCGACACCGTGCGCTCGACGATCTGCCACGAGAGCATCCGGTCGTCGTAGGGCTGGGCGCCCTGGGGGCGGAAGGCGATCGGCTTCTCGGTGGCCTTGCGGTAGCGCTTCGAGCCGGGCTTGCCGAGGTTGCCGGCCTTCAGGTTCGCCTTCAGCGTGGT
>NZ_JBIAHG010000058.1:0-30161 GCF_042870385.1 Streptomyces sp. NPDC006602
CGGGGTTCAGCCTGCCTCCAGCTTCAACCGGTCCCTGCGAGGACCGGCGGCGGGCCTCTCATCCCGCGAGATCCATCAGCGCCTCGTGGCGCACAGCCAAGCTCGTCGATGCACAAAAGATCAACGCGGCCGTAGCGGGCGATGGTCTTGGCCAGCAGCTTCTCGTCGGCGGCCTCCACGAGTTCGTTGACACGCGTGGTGGCCAGCACGTACTTCACCCGGTACTCGTGCATCGCCGCCTCGGTGCCCAGCGCGATGAGCAGATGGGACTTGCCTGTTCCGCTGTCGCCGATCAGGCACAGTGGCAGGCCCTTCTTGACTCAGTCGCACTTGGCGAGGGTGTGGATGGCAGCCGGGTCGATGACCGGGTTGGCATCGAAGTCGAACTGCCGGATCGACTTCTCGCGCGGAAAGCCGGCCGCCTTGATCCGCCGCTCGGAACGCCGGCGGGCCCGGTCGTCGCATTCGGACAGCAGCAGCTCGGCCAGGAACCCGCGATACGTCATCTGGTCCCGCGCCGCGGCTTCGGCCAGCTCCGGGTACTGGGAGCGGATGGTGGGCAGCCGGAGCATCCGGCACGCCTGGTCCACGGCGGTGTCGGCGGCCTGTTCGGTCAGTCCGCGGTTGCGCTTGGCGGTCACGGTGCCCCTTCCTGCTATGCCTGGCCGTCGGCGGGACGCCGACGGAATCGCAGCAGCTGGTCGTAGACGGCCACCGACGGCAGCGGCCTGGGATCGGGCGGCAGCGCGGCCAGGCGCCGCTCGGTCAGCGAGGTCACCGTCGCCCTGCCGTCCACCCGGCGGCGCGGGGTGTCCTGGTCGGCCGGCTGTTCGGCGCCCTGGTCGGCCTCGCCCCACTTGCGGGCCTCCAGGGCGACCGCGTCGGCGGTCAGCGCGCCGGCCCGCAGCGCGGTCGCGATCCCGGCCACCACGTGCTCGTGGACCATGTGCCGGTGCAGCAGCAGGACGGAGATGAGCGCCCGGGTGCCCTCCGCGTCGCCGTGGGCGGTGCAGGCCGCCTGCCACCAGGCGTCGTGGACCGGGGTGAACTCGGCGACCGCGCTGGAACGCGCCGCCGAACTCACCCCGGAGCCCCAGGAGCGCGCCCGCCGTCTGCTCGCCGCGGCCACGTCCGCCATGTACGCGGGACATCCGCAGTGGGTCGGGGAGATCGCGGGCCGCGTCGACGCCCTGACCGACGACCCCCAGCTCCTCGCCGAGGCATCCCTGCGGGCCGGCTGGTCACTCGCCGTCACCCTGCGGCACGACGACTCCCTGGCCTTCCTGCTGCCCGTGGCCGAGTCCATGGCCGTCCCGGCGCCCGCCCTCGCGCTGAGCGCGCTGGGAACGGCCGCGACCCCGGCGTACAACTCCGGCGACTCCCGCTACCGGCACGACATCCAGCGCATCAGCGGTCTCATCGCCCCGCAGCCCGACGAGACCGACAGCGTCTGGCACCAGGCGGCCGGCCATCCCTTCACGGACCGGCGGCAGTTGCTGAAGCGCCTCACCCACGCGACGGGCACCCTGCCGGACGGCTCCCTGTCCGAGCTCGTCCAGCTGGGCGCCGCCGCCTGGATCCTGGACGAGACCGATGAGGCCGTACGCCTGCTAGGCCAGGCCATGGACCAGCTGCGACGGACCGCGACGGCCGGCGCCAACTGCACCGTCGCACAGGCCCTCGCCCTGGCACTGTTCGAGAGCGGAGCCTGGAGCGCGGCCCAGTCCGCCGCCGAGGAGGCATTCTGGATGGCGACGGAGGCGGGTGCGGACAACGTCACCGTGGGATCGCCGCTCCTCCAGGCCACACTCCGCGCCGCCCGCGGCGACCACGCGGCCGCGCGTGCCCAGGTGGAGCACGCCGTCCGGGGCCGGGACCTGCGCAAGTCCCGCAGCCTGTACGTGCGTCACCGTCACGCGCTCGGCATGGCGGCCCTCGCGGAAGGCGACCACGAGCAGGCGTACGAGCAACTGCGCCGCGTCTTCACCCAGGACGCCCGCCCGGCCCCCGTGCACTACCACGCCTCCCTCTACTACCTCGCCGACCTCGCTGCCGCAGCCGTCCGCAGCGGACGAGCGGACGATGCCCGCACCGTGCTCCACGCCGCCGAGCGGAACTTGGAGAAGTCCCGCTCGGCCCGCCTGGCCGCGGTCGTGCACCGCGCCTCGGCCCTGCTGAGCGATCTCGACGACGCGGAGTCCCGTTTCCGTGCGGCGATCGGCGACCTGGCCGGTGCCCGATGGCCTTTCGAGTACGCCCTCGCTCACCTGGATTTCGCCGAGTGGCTACGCCGCCGCCGACGGACCGCCGAGGCGCGCCCCCTGCTCGGCACCGCCCTCGACATCTTCGAGCGCCTTGACGCACGCCCCTGGATCGAGCGCACCACCGCCGAACTCCGCGCGGCGGGCGTGGCCGTGGCGGCTTCCGCCTCGCCCGACGACCTGACCGACCTGACGCCGCAAGAACTGCAGATCGCCCAGCTGGCCGCGGAAGGCCTGACGAACCGCGACATCGGAGCCCGCCTCTACCTCTCTCCGCGCACCATCGGCTTCCACCTGCACAAGATCTTCCCCAAGCTCGGCATCACGGGCCGCGCCCAACTGCGCGACGTACTCGGCCCCGGTGCCGCCGAGCAGCCGCGATGAGCCGCGGGCTGGAGGGGACCTCCCTGGCCCTGCCGGGCAAAGCGGCCGTGCGCTCAAGGAAACAGGCCGTGGGGGCCCGCCCCAGGGTGCGGTGTTAAGTCCACTTGAAACAAGATCACCGGACTCCATGGAACTCGGGGCACCTCACGGATCGAGGCGGCGGCCGCCCGGCGCCTGCTAACTCTTGTGCTGCCCTACCTCTCTCCGAGGTCCTGGTTGTTGCCACCGCAGGGGTAGATGCTCGGTAGGGTGATCACCGGTTGTGGCGTGCTGCAGCGCCTGCGTCTGGCTCTGGCCGTTGTACTGGTTGCCCATGGCCGATCCGGCGGCAGGAACGCAGGGGCGCGCCGCTGATCGGTCCTGACGGTCGCCTTGATGGGCTGGCGGCGGGTCTTGCGCAGCCGGTTCCTCTGACGCCTGGAGAGGAATGGCCGCGTGGTGGGCCTCGGGTGACGGACTGTTGCGGTCTTGGTAGGGCTGGGGGATGTGCATGCGGATGCGCGCCTTGCCTGCTCTTTTGGCCTCGTACATGGCTTTGTCTGCGTGGTTGAGGAGTTCGTCCGGTGTGACGCCGGGGAGGGCTACTGCCATGCCGATGGAGGCCGAGACGAGCGCCTCTTTGCCTGCGATCTGGTAGGGCTGTGTCAGAGCGGAGAAGATTCGCTCGGCGACGTCTCTGGCCCGCGAGGGGTGTGTCCCGGCCTCTCCCTCCAAAAGGGCGGCGAACTCGTCACCGCCGAGGCGGGCTACGGTGTCTCCGGCCCGTACGGATGCCTGGAGCCGACGAGCGGCGTGGACCAGGAGAGCGTCGCCGACCGCGTGTCCGGCCGAGTCGTTGACGGCCTTGAAGCCGTCCAGGTCCACGAAGAGCACTGTGGGTGGGGCTGTGTGATTGGTCCGTTTCCGCATGGCGTGCGCGACTCGGTCGGCGAAGAGGGCCCGGTTGGGCAGTCCGGTGAGCGCGTCGTGGAAGGCCAGGTGCTCGAGTTGTTCCTGCAGGGCGAGTCGTTCGGTCACATCGCGACTACTGAAGATCATTCCCTCGGTGTGGTGGCTGACCGTCGATTCGACGTGGCGCCAACGTCCGTCGGCGTGGCGGACCCGGCACGACACGCGGCGGCCCGGACCGCGGATGCCTGATGCGGCTTCCTGCCGCAGCGCCTCGACTGCTTGCATCAGCGGCGTCAGGTCGTCGGGGTGGCAGTGCAGCGGCAGGTGGGCACCCAGCAGGTCCTCGGGCCGGTAACCGAAGACGTGGTGGGCGGCAGGACTGACGTAGCGGACGCGGCCGTCCGGGCTGACGATGGTGATCACGTCGCGAGTGCCGTCGACCAGGGTGCGGTAAAGAGCCTCCCGGGTGGTGGCTTCGCGGGTGATATGAAGGTGATCGGCGTGGATGATGCCTTGCCGGATACCAAGCGCGACAAGCAGCGAGCCTGCCAGGACCATGAGGGCCATGTCAGTGCGGCCGCCGACCATGGTGTGGGCTGCCAGGGCCAGGGCGCAGACGGCCACGGGCACGAAAGCGGCCACAACTCCGAAGACGGGCATGAGGTGTTGGTCGACGTCCACGACGCTGGTGCCTCCGGTCAGCCACGGGGCGACGGCGATGAGGACCAGGCCAGTGATCGAGCAGGCCGCCGCGCAAGGAATGCCGTACCAGGTGCCGGGGGCCGGCATCAGGATGCGCAGCATGTCGCTTGCAGACAAAGCGACGAGGGCCAGGGCCCCCACCGTTGTCGCTGTGCGCTCAGGACGTTTCAGGGAGTAGCGCAGTGCCACCAGAAGTCCGAAGACCACGATGTCCGTCACCACGCGTGCCAGATCCTGCAAAGAACCGAACGCATCGCCGCTTCGGTCGGCGCGATGCAGCAGCAGCACCCAGCCCAGGGTGAGCAGGGAGCCGGCGATCATCCATCCGTCCAGGACTCGCCGCAGCCAGATCAGCGTCGTGCCGCGGTCCGCAACTGCGATCACCAATCCGGCGATCGCCACCACCAGACACAGGACGATTCCGGTAACCGCCAGCAGCTGGAGGACGAAGTGGACGCCACCGACGGGCTCCCCCCGAGAGGAAGGGAGCTGACTGACCACGAGGTGGTGAAGGCCACCCGCTGCCGCAGAACCCGCAAAGAGTACGAGGCGAAGACGCACCCGTCCGGCGGCCGCCTTGGCACGCCCGAGGAGGGACAGGGCGGCCAGACCATGCGCAGCCGGCACTCCTGCAACGACGGGGATGAGCAGCGTCGCTGTCGCGCCCGCGCTCACTGCGGCGGCGAGCACAAATCCCAGCCCCAGAGTCTTGCCCCGCCCACAGGCTGCCGATCGCCAGCCGATACGAACGGCGTGCAACGAGCCCCCCCAACCGGCCTTGCCCAGCCTCACACGAACCCCCGACGGTCATCAAGCTCAGAGAAGGGTGGACACACTGTGTCCTGTCTGCCCCAGTCGAGAAGAGGATATGAAGACCCATAAAGCGCAACCAGCGAAAAGCGGTAAGTTCACCTGAAAAATGGACGAGCCGCTTTGTGCTGACAGCTATCAGTTTGAGCTGCCCCGGGGCTCGTAGCGATCCGCGACGGACCGAGGAGGCGTCGCCGATGTCGGCGAGCCGGTCGGCGTACCGAATTGAGGGGCCTGACCTGGCACTGCGGGCGTGGATGGTCGAGCTGGGCGGGGCCGGGCCGGGCGGCGGGTGCCGACCATCGCGGATGAGCTGAGGTGCAGTCCCAAGCAGTCCGCCGCTGGTTGCACCGCTTCAACCGCTTGGGCCTGCAAGGGCTGGAGGATCTGGGCGGGCAGAGCCGCAAACAGCGGTTCACCGAGGCGGAACGCTCAGAATCATCGGTCTGGTCAAGCAAGTGCCCCCGGTCGGCTGGCCCTGCAGGCGGACAGGGAACTGTCCGCGGAGGATGAGCCCGGGCCGCCGGAGTGGACCCTCCACGCGCCGGCCGCCGTGGCCCGGCCGCTGGGTACCGAAATCGGCCGCAGCCAGGTCCGTTGGATCCTGCTGGCCGAGAGGGCGCGTCGGCGCCGCACCCCGTCCTGGACCGGTCGAGAAACGCGGACTTCGAGGTAAAAGGACCAGGATCAACGAGCTTACCCCTGCCCGCCCGAGGGCGCGACGGTCGTCTGCGCCGACGAGGCCGGACCGGTGATCCCCCGTACGTTCCCGCCGCCGGGCCGGTCGCCGGACGGCCAGCGGCATGCGGCACGGTCAGCGCCGCATGCCGCTGGAGTGCGGTCGCGAGGGCGTTGCTGCCCGCGGCCGGCAACGCCAACGGCGTCGGCAGGACCAAGCCCATCCCTGGTCCTCGGGAACGCGCGGCACGAGTCGGGGCGACACAGCTGATGAACGGTGCGCGCCCGGCGGGCCGATGTCCGCGTGTCCGTCGGGCCACGCTCTCGTCAGCCGACAGGCAGCTGTGGGCAGTTGCCCGCCCTACGCCTGAGCCTCGTGGCGAGGCACGCAGAGCGCCCAGATGATGAAGCCGTGCACGATGATGAGCACGATGGCCCAGACCGGCGCGTGAGGCAACCAGACGAAGTTGGCCACCATGCCCAGCCCGGCCAGCACGATCCCCACGGCGCGGGCCCACAGTGCACCGGTGAACAGCGCCAGGCCTGCGAGGGCCACCACGATGCCGAGGGCCAAGTGCAGCCAGCCCCAACCGGTGAGACTGAATTCGTAGGTGAAGTTCTCCGTGGCGACGAACACATCGTCCCCGGCGAGAGCGGAGATGCCCTGGAAGATCGCCATGATCCCACCGAGGATCATCAGAACCGCCGCCACGGCGGTCCACCCCGTGGCCCACCGGCTTTCCGCCGCCCATGGGGCAGTGTGGCGTTGGTCGGTGCGACGGCTGTCGGTATGACGGGTGTCGGTGGCATGACTGGCCATAGTGCGCTCCTTCGGTGAAGCTGGCGCCGGTACTGCACCAGCGCTGGTGCGCCTTCGTGTTCAGGCTCGCACCGCATCGGCGACTCGGCATCTCAAGCCTGCGCGTCGGATACGGCGGCTCCCGCCGGCTTCGGCCACACCGACTGCCGCGACCGACGGCACGGACCCGCGTGCGGCAACGCGGTCCTTGTGATGATCATAGAAACGTGACAAGCCGGACCAGCCTGCGAAAGCCAGACGCCGGGCGGCCGCCCGGCACGGCCCGGACCGACTGCACGGGCGCCGTCCACGGCTCACTCCTGGCCGCCTCGGTGGTCGCCGGAGCCAGTACATCCGGCCCGTACCCGCGCCTTCAGCTCGTGCTGCTCCTGCTGTGCACAGGGATCGTGTTCTGGGCCGCCCACGCTTACTCGGCTGTCGTCGGCCACCTGCTGCCGCACGAGCCCCTGACGTGGCCCGAGATCCGCCGTGTCTGCGCCCACGAGTGGCCGATCGCGCAGGCGTCCGGTCCTCCGGCAGCGGCTGTCGCGATCAGTCCGCTTCTCGGTCTGGGGCTCGAGGGCACGGCATGGCTGGCGCTCGGCGTCGCCGTGGTCCAGCAGGTCGCCTGGGCCAGCGCCGGGGTTCTCCGAGCCGGCGCGTCCCGCCGTGCGGTGGTGTTCGCCGGCGCTGTCAACCTGGCGCTCGGCCTGGTGATCGTTGCCGCCAAGGCCGCCATCCAGCACTGATCGTGTCGGCCGGATGCCGCGGCGGTCTGCCTCGGTTTGGCTGACGGGACCGTTGGGTGCCGAGTACCGCCTGCTCGGTGGAGTCGTGCGACGTACCGTCGAGCCCGCCGTCGGTGACAGTGATCCGTGGGAGCCCGCGGGGACGGCGGCGACGTCCAGCTCGGCGTGGCGGGCGCCCCGTCCGCCGCGACCGTCAGCGTCATGCTCAGCCTCTGGCGGACATCACCGCAGCCGGGCAGAGAGGTCTCGATGACGCCCCACGTCCGCCCTCCGGCAGGTGCCCCGCTCTGAGGCTCGGCCTCCCGGCACTCGGATGCGTCGGCGGGCGTGCCCGTGCACGTCCACGCACCGACACTGGGCGCATGCCGGTCCGCATCGCCGCCTGCCGCGGCAGGCGGAGACGGGAGGAGGGACCGTGCTGCCCGGATTCCTGACCAAAGCGGTCGATCTGCTACTCGGCCGGGAAGGCCGTTCGCTTCACCTGAAGGCCGCAGGCGGTGCCACCGTCGTCCTGGGCATCACGATGCTGGTCGGTTCCGGGGCGGTGGTGGCCGCCGAACGGGGCGACGTGGCCGCCAACCTGACGACGTACCCGAGGGCGCTGTGGTGGTCGATCGAGACGGCGACCACGGTGGGCTACGGAGACTTCTACCCAGTGACGCTCTGGGGCCGGCTCATCGGCTCCGTGGTGATGGTCGTCGGCATCACCACGTACGGCATTGTCACCGCTGCTCTCGCGACCTGGTTCGTCGGCCGGGAGGACGTTCGGCGCCGGCACCTGGCCCGCAGTGCCGAAGAGGCCGCGCATCGCCTGTGCGACGAGACGGCGCACGCGCTGCACGAACGCTTCGACCGCGTCGAGCGGATGCTCACCAGCAAGGAAACAGAGGGAGGGGCCGGGTGAGACCAGGTTCCCCTTTCTGACGAAGAGCCACCGATCGGCAGAGGCGTTCGACATCCACTGATCGCTCAGCGATGGTTCCGAACGGATGGGGCCACTTTCTGGTTCGCCGCCGCGCCGGGCACAACCGTTGACGCCCCTGTCCGCGACATCACCCAGCTTCTGCCTCCGCGCCAGGGCTGGGATTGTGGCGCACGGACGTCACGCATTCGGGTGATCCGGCCACCAGGCCGTGTCGTACTCAGGTTTTCCCGTGCCAGTCTCCTGACAGCCACTTAGTTTTCATGTGCAACGCTCGACGCTGCCCACCCGCATCATCTGGGGCGCGCGCTGTTCGCGCATGCGGACTGCGGCCGCCACACGCGTTGGCGCCCCCACGAAAGGCAGTCCACCCATGACCGGATTCGCCGTGCCCCTGCGCCCCAGGACCGCTCTGCTTGTCGCGACCGGACTGGTCTGCGCAGGTCTTGCCGCCCTCCCCGGGAGAGCCGATGCCGCCCAAAGCGCGGCAGTCACGCAACCCGTCGTCGGCCAGGCGCTGTTCGACGACTTCGACTACACGAACCACACCGATCCACGGATCAGCCAGCGCGGCTGGACCCTGAAGTCCGGTCAGGGCGGGCCCGGCGTTCCGGGCGCCACCTGGCGACCGCAGGACATCACCTTCGCCACCGAGTCCGGCAACTCGATCATGAGGCTACGCTCCGGCAGCAACGGAACGGCCTCCGGCACGTCGCAGACGGAGATCTACAGCCAGCGCAAGTTCCACCGCGGCACCTATGCCGCACGCGTCCAGTTCAGCGACGCTCCGGTGTTCGGACCGGACGGCGACCACATGGTGCAGACGTTCTTCACCCTCACGCCGCTGAATTACCCCATGGACCCGGACTACGGCGAGCTCGACTTCGAGTACCTGCCCAACGGCGGATGGGGCATCCCGGGCAGCGCCCTGCTTGCCACCTCGTGGGAGACGTACCAGGAGGAGCCCTGGCAGTCCGTCGCCGTCACCACTCAGGAGCGCGCCGGCTTCGCCGGCTGGCACAATCTGGTGATCACGGTCGACACCGAGCGCATCAACTACCACATCGACGGCAGGCCCTTCGCCTCGCACACGGAGCCGTACCTGCCCGAGGCGTCGATGGACATCCGCTTCAACCACTGGCTGATCGACGTTCTGGGGACGAACAGCAAGCGGTCGCGCGCGTACGACCAGAGGGTCGACTACGTGTACCACCTCAAGGACCAAGTGCTGACTCCGGCCCAGGTGCAGGGCGTGGTCAACGGCTACCGGGCGCGGGGGGTGACGTTCGAGGACACCGTCTGAACCGGCGGCGACAACGTTGTTCAGGCGGCGTCTGCCGCGCCGTCCGTGCCGGTGAGCGGAAGCGGGGCGGTGATCCTGGTTCCCCGGCCCTCTTCTGAGCGCACCTCCGTCTCACCCACCGTCGTTGGCCACGATCGTGCGCACGATGGCAAGCCCCGGACCGGTTCCAGGGATGGCCGCGTCGGTGGCCTTGGAGACAGGAAAGAAGCGCTGGAAGAGCTTTTCCTGCTCGGCCGCGGGGATGCCGGTGTCGCTCACGCTCAGGGCGGGTGCCGGGGTCAGAATTCCTGGGCTGCCGTGAGGCGTGCGCGGGCAAGGCATTCCTCGGCGAACGCCAGGGCTTTGAGGTGGTAGGCGCGGGCGGTCCAGCCGAGGCTGATGTTGTGGCCGGTGTCAGGCAGGCGGTCGACAACGATGCGTGGAGCGTCGGACAGCCGCGTGATCAGATCGGCGATCGCCTCATCGTCGTGGCGCCACCAGGCCTCATGCTCGGCGAACGTCAGCCGGACAGGGACACGGACGCGCGGCAGGATCCCGGCCGACAGCCGCGTCCAGGCCACCACCGTGCCGACCTCATGCGCAGGCACCGGCGCCACCACCGACTGGCTCACCTGGAACGTCTCCACTGGATACAAGCTCAACGGCCCCCAGTTCAATCGCCGCAGTCCCAAGCCCGCCTCACGGCCGACCAGGCCGGGGTTCACCGCGAGCCTGCGGCCGCACCCCGAGACATCCACGCCCAGCAACTCCCGCACGCCGTTGTCCGCGGCGGCGGCGAAGGCGACCTTGGCCCCGAAGGAATGACCCAGCAGCAAGGTGCCGGCACCAGGTGCGTGGCGGGCGGTGAACGCGGCGATTGCGGCCCGCAACGTCGCGGCCTGCGCGGTCAGTCTCTGCCCCCGGGGAAAGCGGCCAACTGACGCACCGTAGCCGGGACGGTCCAGCGCCAGCACCGTATAGCCCAAGCGCGCGCCCAACGCCAGCAAGGACACATCCGGGTGCGCCTGACCATCGAAATACCCGGCATTCATCCCCCCGCCGTGCAACGCAACGATGACCGCACGCGCACAACCATCCGCAGGCTCACTCATCAAACCAGACAGTGGGACGCCGTCTGCATCGACCCTGACGGGTCGTACACCCAGGGACAGTTGCCTGTCGCGTACTTGCGGTGCAGCCAGTGTCCGGGCGCCGGTCTCCACGACCGGGGCCTCACCCACGGCACAGACCCCGACAGAGCCAGAGGTGGGCACGCGTCGATGTCGCCCTGCCAGCCGCACACAGCACGCAAACCCCTTCACGATCATCCCAACCCGGACCGGAGCCACAGCGTGCCCCGCGCTTCATCTTCCAAGCCCCGCCCAACGCCGGCCAGCCGAGCCGGCCACGCCATCCCCCATCCGTGGAGGACCACAGCGCGCACCCGACGGATCACCAGGCACGACGCGGCGGACACGACCCATGAGCAGGCTGACCACACCAGCACCGCCTCGGCCGAGGGGACCTGGCGTCCGCGGTCCCTCGACCCTCGAATAACGCAGCCTTCCGGATAGCGCCTTGTCACCAGTTGGATCAGTCCCCAGGTTGTGACCCCGTGGGCTGCGAGCCAGGCGACTCGCTCTCCGGCCCGGTGACACGGACTCCACTCCCACGGCTGGGGGCGTTCTGCAGCATCACCGCGGTCTGCCAGCGAAGGGAGGCGATCGCCTCGGCCAGCTGGTCACGCAGGCACGCCCCCGCATCGAACCCGGCTGCCCGCGGAGTATCCGGCCTGCCCTGACCACCCATCACTGGATCTCTCAAGGGAGCCGGTCCGCAACGGCAAGCACCACAGCAGCCGCAACAAGCACCCCTGAGTAGATGACCATCACGGCCCGGCTCCACCCGCCGTCACGCTTGGCGTCGGCGCCCGGGTCATCCCGCTCGGGCTGGGAGCCAGTAAGCCCGAGAGGTGCCGCATGCGGCACAGCATCGTCCACGCGAGGATTCACGCCCGGACCAACGCGTGATCAAGACTTTCGACACAGCACGACCGCCGTCATCACCCTTTCAGCCCCGCGCGAGGTCAGGGGCCGGCTCTGAAGGGGATGAAGGATTTGTTTCCCGTCTGCTGCATGTGCCCAGCGGGGACAGCAGGCGAGCGGGGATGAAAGCGTCCCAGCGGGGCACAGCCGTCGGACGCGAACGGGCCCAGCCTCCCGGCAATCTCGCTCCGGGCCCCACAAGATGGTCTTTGGCTGTCCAACCGCGGAAAGGCCCGGCGGGCAGCCGTTTCCCTCTGCGCGGCCCTCTGGTCGGCCGCCTGACCCCCACACCCCCAGGGAGCACCCCCATGGCAGTGATGACGGACGCGCTCGTACCGGCGCTGGAGGATGCCCGCGAGGCGCATGAGGCGGTCGTCGACCGGTTCAGGGCGGATGTGACGATCACGCCGCCCGGCCCCTACCGGCAGATGCTCGAGCGCCAGGTGGACGACGTCCAGGACAGCCTTCAGCGCATCGAGCACCACGTGCGCGAGCTGCGGCCCCGCGGGGGGCTTGTCGGGGACACCATGGATATGGCGCGGTTCATCTCGCGAGGCGCCGTGCGCACCGCCATGCTGCCGCTGGCCATCGGATCCACGTTCCTGACGGAGATGCTGCGCGGCCGGTGGCCGAACGACGAGCGGCGGCTGCTGAGGAACGCCGAAGACGAGTACACGGTCACCGCCCGGGCGCTCGCGACCTGCCGGGCCGGCCAGAGCATCGCCGAAGAGGCCCGTGACCAGGCTACCGCCGACCTGCTCGCCGCACTGCGCCGCCAGGACGAGGAACTGCTCGAGAAACTGGAAGACAGCGTCGCCGATCGCGCACGGGCCGTGGCCGCCGCGGCCAACGGCTTCATCCAGGAGAACGGCGGCAGCCTGGCCGACACGGCCGCCGGCGCCCTGCGGGACGCCGCCGACCGGGTACAGGACATCGCCCAGAGCAGCGGCCGGCGGGCCAGGGCCGCGGCCACGGGCGCCGTGCGGGAGATGCCCGACGTGACCCGCATGGCCCAAGAGGTCCAAGGATCGGTGACACGGGAGGCGGAGTTGCCGATCCCCCGCTTCAGCCAGCTGAGCGTCGAGGAGATCCTGCAGCAGCTGCGCCCGCTGTCCCAGTCCGACCTGACGGTCATCGAGGGATACGAACGCACCCACTCCAACCGGCCCCCGGTCCTGGACACCATCGAGCAGCTGCGCGGCAGCGAACCCTGGGGCGGCTACGACACCATGAACCCCGACAAGATCACCACCCAGTTGCAGAACGTCCCCTCCAGCGTCGCCCGCCAGGTCCTGGAGTACGAGCGGCGCCACAGCCAGCGCCAGGAGGTCATCTCCGCAGCCCAAGCGCGCACTGCCCTGTGAGCCGAACAGGCGGGCGTCTGCCGCTGGAGGGGTGATTGCCGCGCAGCGCGGCGCGCTCCCGGTGCCGGGGGACGGAAACTCGTGAGCAGCCCTGGAGCCGCCCTGGCCGGCTCCAGGGCTGCGCGCGATCTACCTCTGCCCCCCGTCGGGCGGGGTGTCGCTCTCCTGGCCGCCCTCGGCGGACGAGGTGTCGCTCTCCCGTCCGGCCGTGATCTCAATGTGGCGGGGCTTGGCGCTTCGGCCTTGGGCACCTTGATGCTCAGCACACCTTCGCTGAGCTTCGCTTCTACGCCTTCGGCGTTGATCTCGCCGGGCAAGACGGCGCGGTACTCGAAGCGGCCGGTGCGCCGGGTGCCGCGGCGCAGGATGCCGGTGCGCTCGCGCTCCTTGAGCTCGCCGCTGATGACCAGCTCCCGGTCGGCCATCTCGATGTCGATGCCGTCGGTGGTCCGGCCCGTCCCGGCAGGACCCGGAGTCTCGCACCCAGCGCGCTGACATATGCTGCGCCGTCGCGCGGTGAGACTTTGGATGCCGGCGGCGAGGAGGAGGCCGCTGAGGTCCCCGCCACGATTTCCTCCGGCGAGAACCCGCGCCGCGCATGAGCTTTCGCCTGATGGCGATCAGCCGCGAGGACCATCCACATGTCCCGGCGCTGAGGCTGTGGCTTCGTCCGTCGGGCCAGAAGCCGGTGCCGGATAGCCTGGCGGGATGATCGAGAACCTTCCCCCTTGCCCGAAGTGCTCCTGTGAGTACACCTACGAGATGAACGCCCTGGTGGTGTGCCCGGAGTGCGGGCACGAATGGGTTCCTGCCGCCGAGGGCAGCGCAGAGGGCGGGGGCGCCGCCGGGGAACGAGTTGTCAAGGACTCCGTGGGCAATGTGCTGCAGGACGGTGACGCCGTGGTGGTCGTCAAGGCGCTCAAGGTCAAGGGCAGCCCGTCGGGGATCAAGGCCGGTACCAAGGTGCGCGGCATCCGGCTGGTCGACGGGGTCGACGGCCACGACATCGACTGCAAGATCGATGGTTTCGGTGCGATGCAGCTCAAGTCCAGCGTGGTCAAGAAAGCCTGACCGCAGCCGGCGGCCACCGCTACCCTCTCCAGCCCCCGCCTCCCAGTGACGAATCAGCAGCGCAGCAACGGGATGCTCAATTGCAAAATTTCGCAATTCGTTAGATGCTGTGTTGGCTGTGTCCGTCGCCGGTAGCCGCAGGCACAGCCTTTGTGTCCACTCCGGGTGGGGGCGCTGCCGGGAAGTCGAGGAAGCCGTGTCCGTTCCGCTGTATCACGCCAAGGCCGAGTTCTTCCGGATGCTGGGGCATCCCGTACGGATACGGGTGCTCGAGCTGTTGCAGGAGGGGCCGATGCCGGTGCGTGAGCTGCTGGCCGCGATCGAGGTGGAGCCCTCCAGCCTGTCTCAGCAGCTGGCGGTGCTGCGCCGCTCGGGCATCGTCACCTCCAAGCGTGAGGGTTCCACCGTGGTGTACGCGCTGGCCAGCGGGGACGTCGCCGATCTGATGCGGGTTGCGCGCCGGATCCTGAGCGAGGTGCTGGCCGGGCGGAACGAGCTGCTGGCGGAGCTGCGGGATGCCGAGGTGTCCGCGTGATGAGGGCCTCGCTCTCGCTCTCCCGGATTGGTGCCAGGATCGCCGCGCTGATGCCCGGCCGCAGCGACGTCGCGGAGATGCGCCGGGACCCGCGCCGGGACCTGCTGGCCGGTCTGACGGTGGCGATTGTGGCGCTGCCGCTGGCGCTCGGCTTCGGTGTCTCCTCCGGCCTCGGGGCCGAGGCGGGCCTGGCGACAGCGGTGGTCGCGGGGGCGCTGGCCGCGGTGTTCGGTGGCTCGAATCTTCAGGTGTCCGGTCCGACCGGTGCGATGACGGTCGTGCTGGTGCCCATCGTCGCCCAGTACGGGCCGGGCGGTGTGCTGACCGTCGGCCTGATGGCGGGGGTGATGCTCGTCGTCCTGGCGGTACTGAAGGCCGGCAAGTACATGCAGTACGTGCCCGCGCCGGTCGTCGAGGGATTCACTCTGGGTATCGCCTGTGTGATCGGGCTGCAGCAGATCCCCAACGCCCTGGGCGTACCCAAGCCCGAGGGTGACCGCGTGCTGGTGGTCACCTGGCACGCGCTTCAGGAGTTCGCGAAGAACCCGAACTGGACGGCTGCCGCCTTCGCACTGGCAGTGGCTGCGGCCATGCTGATCGGGGCGCGCTGGCGGCCCACGATCCCCTTCTCCATCCTCGCGGTGATCGCGGCGACGTTGGTGGCGCAACTCGCCGGCCTGGACGCGGCGCAGCCGATCGGTGACCTTCCGTCCGGTCTGCCCGCGCCTTCGATCGCCTTCCTGGACCTGGGGGCGCTGGGCTCGCTGCTCGCCCCGGCGGTGGCGGTGGCGGCGCTGGCCGCGCTGGAGTCGCTGCTGTCGGCCTCGGTGGCGGACGGGATGACGGTGGGGCAGAAGCACGATCCGGACCGGGAGCTGTTCGGCCAGGGTCTGGCCAACATCGCCGCCCCGCTGTTCGGCGGTGTGCCCGCGACCGGCGCGATCGCGCGGACCGCGGTCAACGTCCGGACCGGCGGCAGCTCGCGGCTCGCCTCCCTCGTCCACGCCGCGGTCCTCGCTTTGATCGTCTTCGCGGCCGCCCCGCTCGTCTCGAAGATTCCGCTCGCCGCGCTGGCGGGCGTGCTGCTGGCGACCGCAGTCCGCATGGTCGAGGTGGGCTCGCTCAGGGCGATGGCGAAGGCGACCGGTTCCGACGCGCTGATCCTGGTGCTGACCGCCGTCGCGACCCTCGTCCTCGACCTCGTGTACGCCGTGATCATCGGCATCATCGCCGCGGGGGCCCTCGCCCTGCGCGCCGTCGCCCAACAGGTCCGCCTGGACCAGGTGCCGCTGGACCGGGCTGATCACAGCGTCGAGGAGCACGAGCTGCTGGCCGAGCACATCGTGGCGTACCGCATCGACGGGCCGCTGTTCTTCGCCGGCGCGCACCGCTTCCTGCTGGAGCTGGCCGAGGTCGCCGACGTCCGCGTGGTCATCCTGCGCATGTCGAGGGTGACGACCATCGACGCCACGGGCGCACTGGTACTCAAGGACGTCGTGGAGAAGCTGAACCGGCGCGGCATCGTGGTGCTGACATCCGGGATACGTGCCGGCCAGCGGCAGGTCCTGGAATCAGTGGGCGCGCTGGCGCTGCTGCGGCTGGAGGGCCGCGAGTACGCCTCCACGCCGGAGGCGATCAAGGGCGCCCGCACCTGTCTGGAGCGCGCGGGCGTGATGCCGCCCCTGCCCGTCCAGAGGTCCCGGCCCGTCGACGAGGAAGCAGAGGAATCCGTCGTATGAGCACGTCACCCGTGCCCCCGTGCATGGTGGAGGTGTCCGGGGCGGAGGCCCTGTGGCTGCTGGTGTATCCGCAGCGGGACCAGACGGTGCTGCGCCCGGGCCGGCACCCGTGGGAGTTCGGCCGGCTGGTGGTGCGCACGCCCGCACCCTCGGCCGCGGTCCCGACGTACCACGTGGACGAGCTACGCGCGGCCACCGGCACCGGCTGGACGGTCACCGTCGCCGGACCGGTCGACGTGATCACCGATCCCGATGAGGCCGCCCGTTACCAGCGCACCCTGGCCGGCTGGTCGCACGGCCCGCACGACACCCTGCTGCGTCGGCACCCCAAGACCGTGACCGGATTCCGTCTCGCCCGCGCGGAGGCGTGATGAGCATCCAGCTCGAAGCCCTGCCCCACCGGCATGTGCTCACCCTGCCCGCGATGCCCGCCGCGGTCCGGACAGCCCGTCAGACCGCTGAGCAGGCCCTGACGGAGTGGGGCATAAACCCGCGCCATCCCACCATCGGGCCGGCCCTGCTGATCCTGAGCGAGCTGGTCACCAACAGCGTCCGGCACGCCGCGGATCTTTCCCCGCAGCTGACCGTCATCTACGCGGCCGGCGAGGACACCCTGGCCTTCGCCGTGCACGACCGCCACCCCCATCAGCCGGCGCTCTACGCGATGGTCACCGATGCCGCATCCGGCGGTCTGGCGACCGTCATGGAACTCACCCTCGGCCTGGGCGGCACGGCAGTCGTCCGGGGCGACGCCGACGGCAGGGGCAAGAGCATCTGGATCACCCTCCCCCTGTGAAGCGGACCGGCCGACGCGCAAGGAAGTTGACGATCATGACCATCGAGTGGCGCTACACCGTCGACCAGGAACTCGGCATCCTGTCGGTCGCCGGCCACCTGGGCCCGGACGCCGTCCACCGCTTCTCCGGCGCGGTGGGCTGGGTGGTGGCCCGCGGAGCCGCCATGATCCCGCCCGGTCTCCTGCCGCCAACGGCACGCACCGCAGGTGCACACCGGCTCCGCTGCCCTGCTCGTCATCCGGACCGATGGGGCGGGACGGCACGTGAGCCGGCCGGCGGTGCACTTGTACCAGGCCGTGTCAGTGCCGCGCGGCGGTGTGCCTCACCCAAGCGTCCCTCACGCAACGTGCTGAGTTGCTAATGTTAGCAACTGTTGAGGTCCTCACTGCTGGGTTTCGGGCGGTCGGGTTCTCGTGCGCGGATTCGGTCCAGCCGTCGCCGCACGTGAGGATGGGGCCCATGTTGTCGACGAGTAGGTGGATACGATGCGCCGAGTACCGGCCCGTGTGGCCGTGCTGGACCGGGGAGGCGACGGCACCATGAGCACGCCCCTGTACCAACTGAAGGCCGAGTTCTTCAAGACTCTCGGCCACCCGGCACGCATCCGGGTCCTGGAGCTGCTGAGCGAGCGCGAACACGCGGTCGCCGAGATGCTGCCGGAGGTGGGCATCGAGCCGGCACACCTGTCTCAGCAGCTCGCTGTGCTGCGCCGGGCGAACCTTGTGGTGACCCGCAAGGAGGGCTCGACCGTGTACTACTCGCTGACCAGCCCGCACATCGCCGAGCTGCTCAGGGTCGCCCGCACCATTCTGTCCGGCGTCCTGGCCGGGCAGGCCGAACTGCTCGCCGACCTGCGGTCCGTGCAGCCTCAGGCGAAGCCGCCGTCCTAGCGACGGCCCTCAATCGGTGGCCGTCTCCCGCGAGTTGGACAGCACTCTGTTTTACCGGGAGACGGCCGCCTCCCCCGCGGCGCGTTCCCGCCCGAACGAGCGGCACAGATTGGGCAAAGCCTGCGGAAGGTGGTGTGACTCCGGCTTGATCAGAGCCTGTTGGTCACTCGTGGGAAGCAAGTCCTCACCAGCGATCGGGAAGGGCGTTCCTGGGTCTGCTGCGCAGGATCCGCGACACCGGGCGGGTGGCTGAGCCAGCCCCGCCCAGACCGGAGGGCGAAGCGCCGCCCGCAGCGCGTGAACTGGGCGGCTCGGTGCAGGTGCGGTGCGTGGACGCGGGCCCCTGCAACGGCTGCGAGATCGAGATCGCCAATGCTTTCGGTCCGGTCTACGATGCCGAACGCTACGGCGCCCGGCTGGTGGCCTCGCCCGGCACGCGGATGCGGCACTGGTGACCGGGTCGGTGACACGGAACATGGCCGAGCCGCTGCGCCGCACGGTCGCCGCGATGGGTGAGCCGCGTGTGGTGGTCGCGGTCGGCGACTGCGCGATCGACTGCGGGGAGTTCGCGGGGGGCTACGGCGTCGAGGGCGCCGTAGCCGATGTCGTACCGGTAGACCTCCAGGTGCCGGGATGTCCGCCCGGACCGGAGAAGATCATCGCGGCGCTGCGGACGGTGACCGGGCGGTTAGCACGATCCCGGCTGCCCTCGCGACGGCCACCGGACTGGGGGTGGCGGGCGCGGCTGCCGGTCTGGTCCTGCCGCAGTGGGTGCGCGGCGCGCTGGTGGGTGTGCTGACGGCGGGTGTGGGGGTGGCCGGTGGCGCGCCGGTCACAAGGTCGGCCCGGATCCGCACCACATGCTCCACGTCCCCTCTCTGACCAGGGCGTGAGCGCGGACTGGTAGCGAGCCAGTTCAGCGGGATCGAAAACGCGGGAGGCGGTACCGGTGACCACCACGCTCCAGCCGGTCCGGGTGACGGGATCGAGATCTTCTGCCTCGTAGGCCACGACCTCCGACAGCGGGGCACGGCCGAGCAGCGCCATCCCGGTGTATGGGTACGGATGACGACGTCCCCGCCTACTTCCACGAGGTGGTTGACCGGGCGGATCGCGGGCAACGCCTGGTGAGAGAAGACCACGCGGCCGAACGGCGCCTCGGCCAGCAAGGCCAGCGCCTCTGCCCGGTCCATGGGGACAAGGCGGCTCTGCGCTGGTTCAACAGCCGTCATGGCGAGTCCTTTTCGCACAGGGGCACAGGCTCGATGCCCGCGCGTCACGGCACCATGTCACCGGTCCCCGTTGAACCACATGGCCACATCCACGCCGAGGAACGCGAGGACCAACCGGCCTCCCGCAGCCGGCCGACCTGCTCTTGTGCGGTCGGCTCCTCGGTTACTTGTGCTGGCCGAGGTAGAAGAGCAGCATCACCCATCCGGCGATGATGTGCGTACCGAAGATATACATGCCCGCCCGGATCATGACGCGCGCTCGATCCAGCTGTCCCGGTCCCTGGCCTTCGCCCTGGTCTTCTTCCTGTCCTTCGGCCGTTTGGCCGTCTCGTCACTCACGTGCCGTCTCCCTTCACCTTGCCGTCTCCACGGACTCTCCTGGAAAGAATCGGCTGCTACGACGGCATACGGAACCGGACCAGGACGACCTTGCCGTCCCTGTTGACGGTCAGCTTCGCGCCGATGCCGCCTTCGTACTCGGCGGCCAGCTCGGCCACCAACTGCAGCCCTGCGCCCATCTCGCCGGGCTTCAGGGCGGGAAGCCGGGGTTCGGCGTCGGCGACACCGACGATGAGCTGCCCCGCCCCGGCCGTGAGCTCGACGTCGGCGACCGGGCAGCGCGGCGCGTGCCGCAGCACGTTCGCGACCAGTTCGCTGACCACGAGCAGCACCGCGTCGGCGAACACGGAACCCGCCATGACGCCGACCTCGGCAAGACCCTTGGCCACTGCCTTACGCGCCCGGGTCACCGCCTCCGGCGCCATCTCGACAGACACGCAGTACCGTGCCACCGGCGGTGGAACGGAACTGACAGCCGCCGCGGGTCGGCCCTTTCGGCACGCCCGGAAGCGGTCGCGGCCCATCACCGTGCCGCCTCCGCCGCGCTCAACTCCTCCTGCAGGTCCTGCTGGGTGTTCTCGGCATACCAAGGCTTCACTCCGGGAACGGCGAGCTGATCGCGGGTGACGAGGCCGGCGCACCGCCCGGTGTCGTCACGGATGAGGACAAACTCCGTGTGCGACCCGCGGAGTACGTCGAGGGCCCTGTCGATGCTGGTGTGATCGCTGACCTGAACTTCCGGCGCGAGCATCGCGTCAGCGGCGGTGGGCGGTGTAGGGGAAGACATCGTCGGCTCCAAGAGCAGGAGGGCGGCAGCATCCGGGCGAGGGCGAGGGCGAGGGCGAGGGCGAGGTGGGAGGGCGGCGGTCGGCGCCGCCTGGAGATCTGCGAGGGGCTCGGCCTGGCCCGCCAGGACACCGCTGAGGATGCTACGGGCCGCGGTCGGCAGGTTGGTCACTTCAGGGGTGGCGAGACGGTAGTGGACGGTGGCGCCTTCCCTGCGCGTGGCGACCGGATTCGCCCGGGGCAGGATGGCCAGTTGCTGAGAGAGATGGGCGGCTTCGATGCCGAGTTCGGGGAGCATCTCGGCACGGCGTACTCGCGCGAGCTGAGCAGTTCCAGCACGCAGATGCGCACCGGGTGGCCGAGGGTTGTGAAGAAGTCGGCCTTGAGCTGATGCAGCGGTGTGCTCACGCCGTAGCCAGGTCCGCCAGGGCGGAGCGGAGGTCGGGGTAGATCCGGATGAGCCCGGTCGTATCGCCGCTCAGCAGCGGAGCGGGGCGGTCGCGTAGTCCGCACACGGCCAGCGGGCTCTGCGCGGCGCGCACCACGGCGGCCTCGCCCTCCTCGCTCCAGCCGAGCAGGCCGGACAGGTCGAGCACGAGCATGCCGTCCGAGGCGGCTCAGGGCGGCACCGGCAGGTTCACGCTGCCGGTGCGGCGCCCCGGCAGCGGGCTGGGGTCCGGCAGCGATGGAAAGCTGCAGGCGGTCGCGCTGGACTGCGCTGATCCGGTACGGCTCGCGGAGTTCTACGCGGAACTGCTCGGCGGCCGGGTGGTCGCGGATCCGGAGGATTTCGACTGGGTCGAGGTGCACGGGTTCGAGGGGACGCCGCTGGCCTGCCAGAAGGTGGACTGCTATCGACCGCCCGAATGGCCCGGCCAGGAGCGCCCGCAAGAGCTCCACCTGGACTTCGACGTGGACGACCTCGACGGGGAGGAGAAGCGGGCGCTCACCCTCGGCGCGACTGTGCTGGAGCGGACGGACCAGCTCCGCCCAGGGGCCAACTGGCGGATTTACGCGGACCCCGCCGGCCATCCGTTCTGCCTCTGCCTCCACTGAGTCCAGCGCAAAGCCGGGCACTTCCTGGCCTTCGTCGGCATCGCCGGCGCCTCATCTGGTACCGCCGCTATACCAACTGAGGACTGCCCGCCGCCGTACGAGACCCGCGGGGGAGGCGAGCTCGGCAACCGTCTGAGTGTCCTTGCCGGAGACGTCAATGTGACGGATGCGTCCGTCGGCAAGGCGATGGCGGAGGTTTCGACGGCCGCATAACGCGCTCGTCGAAAAGGTCAAGAGTCAGAAGGACCACCATCATCAGCGCCTGGGGAAGCAGGGCTATGAGGACCAGGGTTACCTCCCGAACGCGCAGGTGATTCGGGTCGACGGCTACTGAGGCGCGCACTTGGCCCAGAGATGTCTGCTCGCAGTCGGCGGCTCCGTGAGCGGCGCCTGGCCGCCGCTGGAGCACGACGCATGCCGGGACCAGACATACCGGCGGCCCGCTGTGTGGCCGCGGCCCGGGGCACCCCCCTGTCGGCGTTCTCGCTGCGCAGGGTCAGGCGCACCGGTGGCGAACCATCGGGGCCCGCGCCGCCGATCGACACTCGAGGGTGTTCCGAGGCCCTGGGCGGGCCCTGCAAGGATGCCGCCCTCATCCGCCGCAGCGCGCGACGACGACGGCTGAATCGCCTGAAACGCGGGGCGCGGCCCCATGGAAAGGGAAGTTGAGTCTGCCGGGAATAAATGATCGACTCTTCACACAGATTCACTACGAGAACGAGAACGAGCAGTATCAGCGGGATAAGCGTGGCGAATATCAAGGCGACGTGTCCCTTCAGGGCTCCAGGGTGTGGGCGGACTGAGTGGGTCCAGCGCGCTTCGACGATGGGCAGGCGGCAGGCGGTACGTCACTGGCCTTGGAACCAAGCCCCGCGATGTTCTCGTCGGGGCGGTCCTTTCCCTGGGGGTGGGCTGGCGTTCTCAGCGTCTCAGCGCACCAGTGACAGTGCACCCAGTAGTTGGCCCAACCAGGTGACGGGTCGCTGTTCGTCGGTAACCTCGACCCAGGAGCGGGGACAGCCACAAACCCGAGCCGAACGGCAACGGCGGACCTTGCCGGTGGTCAGGGTTGACGGCTACCGAAACCCGCGCCCGCCACACCGGCCGCGCGTCCTGATCGCGGCGATGACTCAGGTGGCCTCCTTAGAGCTCCGAACAAAAGTGGAGTCCGATCAGCTCGCGGCGTCTGGCACGCACGCTCGCAAGGCGCCGCGAGCCGGGCTCCACTTTTGTTCGGAGCTCTTAGCTTGGTGTTTAACCTCGGCCGTTCACCTGACCCGCTGATCTTGGTTCGTTCTCAGGACAACAGGGCGGCCGTTCTTCACGCTTCGAGGTGTCGAGCAACGTCGCGTGAAGGAACGGCCGCTGGTGAAGAGTCTCGCCGCTGAACAGTCCACTGACGCCGCGTTGGGCGTCCTGTCCCACTTTCGTGTCGAGTTCTACGACTGCCTCTACACCCGGGCGGATGCGCTCTTTGAGCTCACCGACGCGGTGCTGTGCTCGGACGGCCCGGTGACGTCGCTGGTGGAGTTGACGCTCACGGCCGAGCACCGGCGCGGGCACGGGGCGATGTACGACGCGGTCAACCACGGCTGGCTGGAACCGCGCCGCCTGCGCAGGCTGCTGGCCTCCACGCCGCTGCCGCGCGCCGCTGACGGGCGGATCGTCCTTGCCGTCGACGTGAGCAACTGGCTGCGTCCCGACGCCCCCACCAGCCCGGAGTTGCTGTTCTGCCACGTCTACGGGCGGGGCCGCAGCGCGGATCAGTTCATCCCCGGCTGGCCCTATTCCTTCGTCGCCGCGCTGGAGACGGGACGCACGTCCTGGACGGCCGTGCTGGATGCGATCCGACTGGGGCCGTCCGACGATGCCACCGCGGTGACCGCCGCCCAGCTGCGCGAGGTGGTCACCCGGCTGGTGCACGCGGGGCAGTGGCGGCCGGGCGACGCGGACATCCTCGTCGTCATGGACACCGGCTACGACGTCACCCGCCTCGCCTACGTCCTGGCAGACCTGCCCGTCGAGCTGGTCGGTCGGCTGCGCTCGGACCGGGTCATGCTCCGGGATGCCGGACCGCGGCGCTCCACCCCGCGTGGCGGGCAGCCCCGCAAGCACGGCGGCGTCCTCACTTTCTCCAAGCCTGAGTCCTGGCACACCCCCGACCAGGCCACGACGTGCGACACCACCCGCTACGGCACGGCCGAAGCCCTCGCCTGGGACCGAATGCACCCCCGATTGCGGGCCCGTGGCCCCTGGCTCGACCACTGCGGTGAACTCCCTTTGATCCACGGCACGTTGATCCGACTGAAGGTCGAGCACCTGCCCGGTGACCGCGACCCCAAGCCGGTGTGGCTGTGGTCCTCGCGCACTGGCATGACCGGCCAGGACGTCGATGTCCGCTGGCAGGCGTTCCTCCGCAGATTCGATCTTGAACATACCTTCCGGCTGTTCAAGCAGACCCTGGGCTGGACCGTCCCCAAGGTCCGCGATCCGCACACGGCCGACCTGTGGACCTGGCTGATCATCGCCGCCCATACCCAACTCCGCCTCGCCCGGCCCCTCGCCGAGGACCTCCGCCGCCCCTGGGAGCGGCCCTCCGAGCCGCGCAGGCTCACCCCTGCCCGGGTCCGCCGGGGGTTCCGCCACCTCCGCGTGAAGACCGCCCGTCCCGCCGACGTGCCCAGACCCCCCAAGCCCGGCCCCGGACGCCCACCCGGCTCGAAGAACCGCAGGCCAGCCCCACGTCACGAGCCTGGGAAGACCGTGAAACGAATCGAAACCCTCACCGAACACGTCCGCCTGAAACAGCAGCGAGGTTAATGATCAAGCTTAGTAGCTGTTGTTGTACCGATCTTGGGGTTGGTCGATCGAACGGGTGATGGTGGCCAGTTGGAATGTAACTGGCCGTCATTCGTCGCTGACGGTAATCGAGGTGCCGCGAGCTCGGGCGGCTGGGTAGCGTGAGTCGGGTGGCCAGTGAGGAAGTGATGCAGGACGATGCCCATCGTCGGGTGGTGCGGATCGGTGACACTGTCCGCAGGCCCGTCCAGCCGTGGACACCCAGCGTCCACGCGCTACTGCGACACCTGGAGGAGGTCGGCTTCGCCTATGCGCCCCGCCCTCTGGGAATCGACGGTGAAGGGCGTGAAGTTCTGACCTTCATCAAGGGTGACTCCGGGGCTGCGGGCTGGGCCAAGGTGGTGGATGACCGGGGCCTGAGGAACTTCGCCCGGCTGCTGCGTGACTACCACGACGCCTGCGCCGGCTTCTCGCCCCCGCCGGGCGCGACCTGGTCCGCAGGCGCGGGCAGCCCCGGCGACCACGGGGTCGTCTGCCATGGGGACTTCGGCCCCTGGAACGTCGTGTGGCAGGGTGGCCAACCGGTGGGAATCATCGACTGGGACTTCGCCCGCCCGGCACCGCGGCTGCACGACGTGGCCTACGCGCTGGAGTACGTCGCCCCGTTCCGCGACGACGCCGAGTGCTTGCGCTGGCTGCGCTACCCGGCGCCTCCCGACCGCCGTCGGCGGCTGGAGATTTTCTGTAACGCGTACGGCCTTGACTCGACCGCCGGGATCGTCAGCGCCGTTATTGGCAGACAACAGGACAACGCCGACCTCGTGCATCGGCTGGCTGAACAGGGTGATGAGCCCCAAGCCACCTGGGTGGCCGACGGGCTTCTGGCTGAACTCGACAACAGGATCGCCTGGAGTAGGGCACACCGGCATCTGTTCGAGTAGCCGGTTCGCTCGTCACCGACCGTACTTCTGGCCGTCTGCGGGGCGCCATACCCGGCCGTCCCTGGGGGAATTCCTGCTGGCCGCTGTCAGACGGGAGTCCCGATTGGGTGGCCGCGGGGTACTCGGTGCATAGGAGCAGGGCCTCCTGAACAGCTCGTTGGTGTCGAATCACCGAGCAACATCAGGAGGCCCTGGTGCCGCAGTGTTCCGTGTCGATGGCCGGGCAGTCCAGTTCGGACGCCCTGGAGTGTGACTGTCTGGCTCACAGGTTCGGAAACGCCGCCGACAACGGCATGCGGCAGCCGCGTTATCCGACGGACATGACGGACGCGGAGTGGGCCGTGGTCCGGCCGTTGCTGCCGGTGCCGGGCTGGATGCGCGGCCGGGGAGGCCAGTCGGAGGCGTACTGCCACCGGGCGATACTCGATGCCATCCGCTACCTGGTCGACAATGGCATCAAGTGGCGGGGTGCGACACGAGGTCGCACTGATCAAGAGGCATACAGCAGAAGGGAGTTGATATCGGCTAGGCCAGTGTCCATGGCCTGTCCCCTGCGTCCACATGCGTCGCTGGTAACGGCGGGGTGTGAAGCTGGACGATCACGCTCAAGAGCGTCCTGGCCATCGGGACGCAACAAGCAAAGGGGAAGACTGGACGGGTGAGCAAATGCGAATCTCCGGCTATGCCTCGTGATTGATCGGCTGCGCGATGGTGATGCAAGCGGCAGCTCAGGACCCGGCGTGGAAGTACGTCAGGTGACCCTCGTGGACTCGCCGACGAGGGCAGGACACCACCGGTCCCGGGGTAGAGGAGGCGCCCACCCCAGTCGCATCTTGTCAGTGCGGAACGTGGAAACCCCGTCGGGGTCCGGGAGATCTCGGTTGTCCGACCGCAAGGAAGGATCAACTCCCCGGCGGGAACAGGATGGCCCAAGAAGCGAAGGCCGATAGGCCGAAAGGCCAGGGGAAAGCGGACGGCTCCCGCCGCCGTATAACCCATCGGATACGGGTCCGAGTGGCCCGGCCCGAAAGGGTGCCCACGTGGGCCGGGTGAGCCTTTGAAGAGATCTGGTGACGGAACCAGAACCGAGGGGCAAGTTGGACGCAGGGAGGGGTAGTTGGCACGACGGGACAGCCAGTCGGGTCGCCCTTCCTGTGCGAACGGACCGGAGGACGTGCGAATCGACTGGCACAGCGTCGACTGGGCTGAGTGCGAGGACCACGTACGGCGACTGAGACGAAGAATCTTCAAGGCGACACAGGAAGGCGACCTGAAGAAGGTCCGCAATCTGCAAAAGCTCATGCTGCGAAGCCGCTCCAACACGCTGGTCAGCGTCAGGAGAGTGACGCAGCTGAGCACGGGACGCAAGACTGCGGGCATCGACGGGGAAACGGTGCTCACACCGAAGGAACGGAGCCGCCTCGCGGACCGTATCCAACGGTCTGAGCATCCCTGGAAGGCCCGTCCGGTCAAGTGCGTATTCATCCCAAAGGCCAACGGAAAGCGGCGGCCTCTCGGAATTCCCGTGATCATCGATCGTGTGCTTCAAAACCGGGTGAAGAACGCTCTGGAACCCGAGTGGGAAGCACAGTTCGAGCCGAGGTCATACGGATTCCGCCCCGGCCGGGGCTGCCACGATGCGATCGAGGCCATCTACAACACGATGGGGCGCAAGGGTGCCACGCGACTGTGGGTGCTCGACGCTGATCTCGCGGCGGCATTCGACCGGATCAACCACGCCAAACTCTTGGACGCCCTGGGCATGTTCCCTGGTCGGAGCATGATCCGAGGGTGGCTGCGGGCTGGAGTGGTTGAAGAGGGCCGCCTCATGCGGACGGACGAGGGAACTCCCCAAGGCGGAGTGATCAGTCCGTTGCTGTTGAACGTTGCTCTGCACGGGATGGAGACAGCGGCAGGGAGTCGATACCGGCATGCCGGTGCGGGTAACCGTGGCACGTTCACGGCCCGGGACGCCCCTGTGCTAGTGCGGTACGCAGACGATTTCGTGGCCATGTGCCGCAGCGAGGAGGAAGCGCACCGCGTCAAGTCCGAACTGGCCAAGTGGCTGGAGCCGAGAGGGCTGAGGTTCAACGAGGAGAAGACCCGGGTTGTCCATATAACGCAAGGGTTCGACTTCCTCGGATTTGGAGTCCGACACGCGACCACGGCATGGTCAAGGAGTTCCACGACCGGCTGCGCGCCAAGGTCCGCGAGAGGGAGGGGCGGGATGCGGAGCCGACGGCCGGCGTGATCGACTCGCAGTCCGTCAAGGCGAACGCCGTCGTCAGGTCCCCTGCGCATCGCGGGAGCGCGCCCGCACGGCGGCACGGCGGCGGGGGAGGAGCCGGGGAATCCCTGATCGAGGGACGGCGAGACCGACGGCGTCGCTGTCATGACGGACCCGTGTCGGGGCAACCGGTGGTGCATGACGGCGAAGAGAGCTCGGGGATGTTCGGCACATCCTTTCCCGCGGCAGCAGGGAGCCACCTGCTGATCACGACCGACAACGGGCTGCGGTGAAGAGACCTTCTCCGAACTACCGGCGGCAGCGCGTCAGCGGCTGTCGGCAAACCAGTGGCGTCTCCATGGACGAGCCTCATAGGTTGTTCGCTCGTGACTGATGACCCGAAGACGCACCCGAATCCACATGACCTCGGCCGGGTGTTCAACGAGGTCCCGGAGCTCTACGACCGGGTCCGACCGGGCTACCCCGACGAGCTGTTCGCGGACCTTGCCGCCGTCACTGGCATGGACGAAAGGTCGTCGGTGCTGGAGGTGGGCTGCGGTACCGGCCAGGCGACGCGATCGCTGGCGGCGCTCGGACGCTCAGTGACCGCCGTCGAGGCGGGCGCAGACATGGCCACACTCGCTCGCCACCGGATCGCCTTCCTCCGCAACGTCGAAGTCGAGACGTCGACGTTTGAGGAGTGGGACGACCGCGGCCGGCGCTTCGATGTTCTCGTGGCTGCGTCGTCGTGGCACTGGGTCGACCCGTCGATCGGCTGGCAGCGAGCGCACAACGTGCTCTCTCCCGGAGGTTGGATGGCGCTGCTCGGCAACGTCGTTGTCCGCCGGCCGGGAGAGCCGGAGGTGTACGCCGAGACCGCCGATCTCCACGAGCGGTTCTGCCCCGGTAACCCCGGCTGGGGTCATCCGCCGCTGGAGGACGACGTGCGCACCACCGACGAGGGTTGGGGCCTGGTCGACGATCCCGGAGGATTGTTCGGCCCAACGATCGTGCGCTGGTACCCGACCGTTCAGTGGTTCAACGGGGACGGATTCGCCGATCTCCTTCGCTCGACGTCGCTGTATCGCAGGCTCGACCGTGACGTCCGTGAGCCCCTGCTGGACGCTGTCGCCGAGCGCATCCGCACGCGGATGGGGGATCGAGCATCACGCCGCTATCTGAGCGTTCTGCGTGTCGGACAGCGCGCAGAGTGAGGCCAGGGACCGATTTCTGTACTACCGGCCGCGGCCTGGTCAGCAGCGGGTGAGGGCGTTTTCGTCTCCCGGGTGCTGAGGGTGATCTGGCCGAAGGCCGGCATGCCGGGCTCTCCTCCGATTGCTGGGAATCAGGGGCGTGGAGCCATCAGCCCGGGGAGCGCACGGTCACGGGTGCCTGCTCGGAAAGGAATGGTCAGCGCATGCCTGCCGCCTCGAGCAGCGTGGTCACCGTGGGCGTGACGAGCCCTGTCAGCTTGTCGGCTCCGATCCCCGCACGGGCACTGGCACCGTCGAAGACCAGGAGGAGCTGCCGGGCCAGCAGGTCGGAGTCGCTCGCCCCACCCTGTTCGGCCTCGGCACGGAAGAAGGCTGTCAGGTTCTCCTTGACCCGGTGGGCCACTTGGCTCGCAGGGTGGGTCTGGTCTTTGAGCTCGATCTGAGCAGCCAGGTACCGGCAGCCTTGGAAGCCGGGCGCACCCGCCTGCTCCTCCAGCTGGTCGAAGACGTGCAGGATCCGCTCGTGGGGTGACCGGCCGTTGCCCGCCGGGGGCAGGAGGGTCGCCACGAAGGCGGCGGCGCGCTCCTCCAGGCTCGCTGCCAGCAGTTCGTCCTTGCTCTCGAACAGCTGGTACAGGGAGCGCTTCGACACCCCTGCCGCCTTGCACAGCGTGTCGACGCCGATGCCGACGCCGTCTCGGTAGGTGAGCGTGGCCGCCGCCTCCAGCAGCCGCTCTCTGGTACTTGCCTTCACTTCGGTGGTCATACTGGGAGGTTAACTCGATGTGGACGAAATGGAAACCGATCGGTTTATGGCGCTCATATTTCCATAGTGCAAGTGACCGAGCAGCTCGTCCGCGCGGCCCGGGAGCGGGGTCTGGAGGCGGCGCTGTTGACGCTGCGCAATGAACGACATGACTTCCTTCGCGCGGACGGCCGGAAGTTCTTCCGGCGAGCCGCCGCCGACTGGGTCGAGTGCCACCTCGCCGAGTGACCCGGCGCCCGCACGGCGGGCTCAGTGCGGTGGACGGTGTCCGCTGCTCTCCCGCACCACCAGTTCCGTCGCCACCTCCACCCGCGTCGTCTCCGGCTGCTCCCCGGGACAGCAGCCGCAGCACCATCCGGGCCGCGAGCGCCGTCATGTCGGCCAGGGGGGTGCGGACCGTCGTCAGGCGTGGGGTTGGGAACTGCTGCAGCTGTTCTGAGCAGAAGTGACTTCTGGTGAGTGTGAGTGAGCGCTTGTACTGGATGCGGTGGTTCATCTGCGCGCCAGGAGGGTCCGCCGGCGGAGGTGTGCTGTGGCCTGCGGTTTCGGGAGGGGAACGGGAGTTCGTGGGTCGAATGGGTGACCTTTGCGGGGGCGGCTCGTTGACTTCGGTGACGGGGATCTTCGGCCGGACGGGGGTGAGCGGGTGAGCGGACTGCGGGAGGTGGCGGCGTCGTTCGTGGTGCCCGGCCCGGCCGGGGTGGCGGTCCGGGACCGGCTGCGGGTGTCGGAGGCGGATGTGGCGGTGCTCGCCGAGGTCGGGGTGTACTTGGGTTCGCTGGCCGCCGGTGATCTCGCCGTACGTTCCCGGCAGGGGCTGGCGCATGATGCGGCCTCGTGGGCGGTGCGCAAGCGCGCGCTGACGGGGAGGTCGTCGGCGCG
>NZ_JBIAHG010000059.1:0-25374 GCF_042870385.1 Streptomyces sp. NPDC006602
CTGATCGAGCATCCCGCCATCCATGACGGAGCGTCACTGGCGCACGGAGGCATGACCGGCTTCACGGAAATCTTGGAAGAGCCAGGATTCAACCGCCGCCGACACAAGGCAAAGCCCATGAACCCCTTCAAGGTCTCCTCGAACGCGGAGCCTGCGGCACGGGGCGGGCCGATCGCCGTGTGTGGGGCGATCTCTATGGCTCTTCTGTTCCCAGGGCTCGCCGCGCGGCTTGCTGGAAGGCTCGGTCCGGCGCGCGTTTTGCCTGCCACGCCTCCTTGAAGCGCTCGGCGCACTCGGTGAGTCGACCGCGTCCCTCCCGCAGGGCCGCCGAGAACCAGTCCATCGCGGCCTTCTCCCAGTCGTACATCGCCACGCGCAGTTCCTCAGCCGCCTCCGCAGCGACCACTGGGCCGGCCACAGCTACGGCTGCGACCGCGGTGCTGAACTGGACCCACGCCTCATGCACCTCGGCGAAGGAGGCCATCCACTGCTCCGGCGTGGACTGCTCGTCCCAGACCAGATCGGAAAACCGCCGCCATGACGCCGACAGCAGCTTCGTGCTCGCGATGAGCACGCCGTACGCCTCCCGCCGCGCGGCTTCGCGCCGGTACTCCCGCTCGGCTTGCAACTGCCGCTGCTGCTGGCGGCCTTGACCGACCACCGAGACCCAGCCGCCGGCCACCGCTCCGAGCACGCCGATCGCCGCGCCCACCACACCCGCCACGCTCGCGTCCATCACCGCGCATTAGACCCCGAGGCCGCGGTACAAGCCAGAGCGCCTGGCGCCGGACAAGGCTGTACGTGGGCTGGGACCCCTGCCCCTTCGCTTACGGCGGGAGGCGCAGCACGCCGTCACTGATCAGGGCGAGCCGGGTCCCGGCACGGGCTCAGCGTCCCGGGCCTGCTGCTCGAACGGAAGTACTGTTAGGGCGAGGCGCAGTAGGACGAGACGACGTACGACTTCCCAAAAGACCTCATCAAGGCACAGGACGAGCTTGAGGAGGTACGAAGCGAGCTGAAGATCCTCCTCACGAAGCAGCCCTGGTCCGTCGAGCCTCTGGCCGCGTGGATGACCCACGAGAACCACTGGCGTGCCTCTTCCCGCCCTGATTCCCCGGGCTGGGATCCTGCAGATCAGCTGCGCATCGGCACGCTGCTGACACGGGAACTCGAGCCGCTACTCTGATCGTCGGCCACCCGTTCTGGAAAGAGGTCGCCGCGGCGGAACGAGCAGACGCCCGCACCAAGCTCAAGCACCACCGTCAGCCGACGGAGAAGGCCACCGAGACCTCGCCGTCCCTGACAGCCGTCGTACGACGATCTCATCCCCAGATCGGCGCCCGGTTCGCTCACTCGAAGGACTCCATCGAGGCCGCCCACGCCTGGCTGATGGGAAAGCCGCCCGCTGGCGGCGGCTAGACCGACCTTCACGCAATCCGCCGCCCGCTGGTCCGTGTGCTGAGGCACGCTCGGCGGGCGGCGAAGGCACGCGAAATTCGGCTCTGGCGAGGATCTGTGAAGTCTGCCGGTCGAGCACGCTGAGCAGATCATTGTTGTCCGGTACTGCGCAGTGCCACCGCGATGTGGCTGTAGCTGGGTATGGACGCTCCGTTGGCCTTCTCGTAACGGACTGCATGTGCGAGCCCGAGCTTCTCCCCAGTGGACAGGGTCCGGTTCCCTGTCCACAACAGCACCTTCAGTTGCTCGTTCTGGATGGTGAGAAGCGGCTCGACAGGCTCCAACGGCAGGCCGGTACGGGCGCACCAATCGGCCACTTCGGTCCAGAAGCCGGTCAGGGTGCCCCAGCAGGCTGCACCGCGGGGGCCTAGCAGGGCGCACACCTCGTCGGGCGACCAGAACGGGTCGAGACCGTGCGACATGAGGTTCTGCATGTTCTCCAGCAGTGAGACGACGAACTCGTAGTTCGCCTCGTCCTCGAGCAGATCCTCCACGATCGCCAGAACCTCAGTGATCGCCCCGGAGTTGCGCTGGGCGACTCGATAGGCAACCTCTCGACCGACGACCTGGTCGTTGCCGTCATCTGTCGATCCGGGCCCGATCCCTGCAGCGTCAAGCAGTCGCCGAGACCGCCCGGCCGGCCGTCGGCGCCATGGAATTCGCATCGTATCTTCTCTTCTTCCGCATACTCTTCCAGAGACCATTCCGCCCTGGCGACCGATCAGCATGACAGGGCGGTCACCGCCGACCCTATGCCGGGTGGGGAGGTCCGGGCTCTGTCGACGATCTTGAGAAATGATCTCCACCCCGGGTCCCCCCTGCTCATCACCTCGGCAGCGGCAGCCACGAACAGACCTGGCAGGCCTTCGAGGACGCCATCGGTGTCGTCACCCCCCGGCGGCCGCCCGCCGTTCGTATCCCTGACTCGTTCTCCTGGCCACGCAGATCCTGAAGATCATGGGGAGCTGATGGAAGGGTTCATCGGTCGACGACCCTCATGCAGCGCGCCCATGCACTTCGAACGGGCGTAGGCGGAGGGGCGGCCGCCGGCCCAGGGCGCGGGGTGCCGGGGCCGCCCGGGCCCTGCCGTCCTGTCAACGCAAGGCACTACGACGATAGGGCCCAACCGCCGGCTTCGCTCTTCCTGCGCAGCACCTGGGGGAGCGTTGACGAAGGCCCGCCCGTACCCCGGACGGTCAGCAGCGCGGCGGCGATGGCCACGACATGGAGGAAGCCCAGGCAGCCACTGCTGGTCAGTCAGCTGTGAACAAGGGCATGTCGGCTGGCGTCATGTCGGGGCGGATGCGGTGCAGCCGGGCCGGGTGACGGAAGCGGCCGGCACTGTCCCGGGCGACGTCGGCGGCGACCTCCACCACCACCTCGGGCTGTACGAGCGTGACGGTAAGGGCCTCTCTGGTGCCCCACCCAGCGGAGAACGTCCACCCCGTCCACAAATGTCCGGCCGCGGCCGGGACGAGCAGCCCGGACAAGAGCGTGCTGGCAGGGCGGGCCAGCGTGGTGGTGCGGCCGGTGTACTGCAGGTGCCCGCGGGCGTCGAGCCTGCCCAGCAGCAGGCTGCGGGGAGCGGCAAGGGAACCGGTGATCGCGCCGACGATGGCCTCCTGCGTTTCGCGCACCTTGTACTTGCGCCATCCGCGTGTCGACGGCCGGTAGGGGTCCTCGAGTCGCTTGAAGCAGATGCCCTCCATGCCGACAGCCGTCCACGACAGCCACTCGGCCGCGGTGTCGGGGTCGGTGGTCGACGGGCACAGCGCCCACGGCGCCGACGGTACGGCCACGCCGTCGTCTCAGTGCCGGCCAGCCGCAGCAAGTCGAATGCAGAAGCGCGCGGGTTCGAAGATTCTCGGACCAAATTTGTTGACGAACCTGCGCGTCGACCCGCTCGTAGTGCTGGACCGAGCGATGTGTTCGTGGCGGACACACGAGGTGCGTCAATGGCGACGGACAGCCGGAACATGATTGGCCATGGCAGCCATCAGGCGATTGGGTCGGTCAAGCCCGGGTTGGGGTGATCGAGTTGGTGTAGGTGCCGTGCAGGTCGGAAACGTTGGGTTCCACTTGAGTCAGCGGGCGATCGTGGTGCCGTCGTGGTGTACGGGCGCGTCGGTGCGTGCCGTGATGGTCTCCACGCTGACGCCTGGAGCGGTCTCGACCAGGGCGAGGCCGTCCTCGGTGATGTCGAGAACGCCCAGGTCGGTGATCACCCGCTGCACACAGCCTTACACCGTGAGCGGGAGCGTGCAGTCCTTGAGAATCTTCGGGCTGCCGTCCTTGGCGGTGTGATCCATGAGGACGATGACGCGACGGGCTCCGTGGACCAGGTCCACCGCTGGGGACGGATCCGTGTCCTGGACGACGGCCACGAGACCTTGCTGGAGGAACCGCACTGGGGCCACAACAGCGAGGGGCAGCCGATCGCGTGGGTGGACAGCGCGCCCGACGACTGGTGAGTGCACCAGGTCGTACCGCCGCCCTCGGACTGAAGTCGGCGGCGGCGTAAGGCTGGTGTGCTCGAAGAGCTGGAACAGCGGGAGTCGACAGCCCGTGCACGCAACGGTCGTCTCTCGTCTCAGACCGCGACCGCCCGGGCCTCCATTTCTCGCGCGGACGAAGATCAGTTATGCCCCACGCCGTCCGCGAGAACCGACGTCAGAGGCCATCAATCGAACCATCTTGAAATCACCTGCGCGAGGTCGTTTACGGATACAAGAACGGCACCGACGCCTCCCGCCCCAGCAGTCAACGCCGCGAGAAGGCTGCGGATTACAGTGTGATTTGGTTGCGGTTGCGATAGCTGGTTCCCCAACTCATCGGCAATCGCGCGCAGCTGGGGACCGTCGCTCAGCGACGCTTCGTATATCACCAGAAGCTGTTTGAGCTCGTCTAGGCGCCGAGATAGTTCCTCGCGTTCCTCTCCGGTACCTACGACAGTGTTTTGGCTGAACACACCGCCAGTCCGTGTGATGTTCCCCCACACGTTCGCAGCGAAATTGCGATCACCGGGCATCTGCGGAGCCTCCTTCCGGCAGGATAGTGGGGACTGCACTGGGTGATGCTAGGGCGGCGTTGTTCGGAACTGGGGCGGGAGCGATTGGGTCTTGAGACGCTGGCGTCCTCTCCGTGGGATGAGGCATCCCCTGAAGAGCAAGCTGTTCGAGCACCTTTGGCGCAGCAACACCGATGGCGACGAAGCCGACCGCTCCCGATACCTGCCCTGTCTGCGCGAATGCAGCCCCCAAGCCAGCACCCAAACCCATACGGATCACCACCGAAACGAGGTACTCGGCCAAAGTGAGAGGTTCCTTTCCCTTCCAAGGGAACCCCTTCGCCTGACGAATCGCTGTGTGCAGGTCCCAAGCCTCCACAGAACCAGCGCCCACTAACCCCCAAAGACACGCCTGCCAAAGCACCACGTGACCCGCCCCCCTTGGTCGTGCTGGGTCGCACCCGGTACCGACTCAGAATGCCAGTAGCCGACTCCCTCGGCCAGATGCGCGGGAGGCTGGGGGCGCGCCGTTGCCCCAGGAAGAGGCCCGAGCTGCACCTCCACGATCAGCGACCCCATCGGCCCCCTCCACCGCCATGGCAGCAGGACACCGCCCTGTCCACGCCCCGATCAGCGTTCTTCCAGCTCTGTCTTTCCCTCCAGACGAGCCGCACCCAACGTGGATGGTGTTCACATCGTGGGCCGGGGCCCTGCGGCGCGGCGGAGCCGGTTGGCGATCGCCAGTCCCAGCCCCTCCTCCCCCGGCAGGGACGCGACGATGAGGTCACAGCCCCGCTCGTCGAGCTCGCGCAGGAACCCGTACAGCCCCCGCGCATACGCAGCCGTCGAACCGGGGACCGCCACCACGGCGTGCGCCTTCACCGGAGCGTCGGCGAGAGCGGGCGGAAGAAGGACGCCGACACGGTGCCCCAGCTCCTGCGCGAGCGCCGCTTCGGCAACGACCTTCTCCGCCTCGACGAGGACGACCCGCGCCCGCGGCGCGTAGTGCGACGGATGCTGGCCCGGCACCCGGACACGGCTCGTCGAAGGGACCGCGATCGGGAACCCCAGCACCGCTTCGAGGTCCTCGCGGGGCACCCCACCGGGCCGCAGGATGCTCGGGATCTCGCCCGTGGCGTCGACGATGGTCGACTCGACGCCGACCTCACAGGGCCCGCCGTCCAGGACGAAGTCGACGGCCTCACCGAGCTCCGCACGGACATGGTCAGCGGTGGTGGGGCTGACCGAGCCGAAGCGGTTGGCGGACGGGGCGGTGACACCGCCGTCGAAAGCCTTGAGCAGCGCGAGAGCGACGGGGTGGTCGGGTACGCGCACGGCCACCGTCTCCAGTCCACCAGTCGCTTCGAGAGGCACCCGGCGACCGCGCCCCAGGACCAGCGTGAGTGGCCCCGGCCAGAAGTGGTCGGCCAGCAGGCGCGCGGTTGCGGGCACGTTCTGGACCCAGTCGTCCAGGTGCTCAGCGCCGCCGATGTGGACGATCAGCGGGTGGGAGGGCGGGCGCCCCTTGGCCTGGAAGATGCGCGCAACGGCGGCAGGATCTTCGGCGTTGGCGCCCAGACCGTAGACGGTTTCGGTCGGGAGGGCCACCAGGCCGCCGGCGCGCAGCACCTCGGCCGCCTTCTCGATGTCACTGGTTGTTGCCATCACTCGCGCCATCCTCCCACCGCGCCGACAATGTTGTGCCGCTCACCGATCGCCGACCTTAATGGGCTGTCCCGGCAGCCGATTCACCGGCTGGAACGGGTACTGACAAGCCGCCTGGCGACGTCCCTTGGCCTGTTACCGGGCCGGTGAAGGCCAAGGGACGTCTGCCATGGCCCCGGCACAACAGCGGGAAGCAAGCCGGGGACCTCGGACGCCGGTGCACGCGTCCTGCCCAGCTCAACGCTCATCGGGCCGATCGGGTCACCGGAGCGTCAACCGGCCGCGTCACCATCCTGATCACTTTCGTCAGCCCGGGCGGACGGCCATGTCTCCGACGGCGTCGGCGGCCACCATTACCGCCGCCATCACACGCTTGCCGACCGGCTCGCGGTGCACCTCGAAGTGCGGGCAGATCGCCATGACCAGCTCCAGGCCGTGCTGGCCCACCCGGCTGGGATCCGGCGCATGCACCACGGGCATCCTTGGCTCGGTGTCCCACACGCTCACCTCAACGGCGCCCTCGCGCAGCTCGAGGGTCAGCAGTATCGGGCCGGGGGCGAACTTACGGGCGTTGGTCACCAGCTCGCTGACCACCAGCTGCACCATGCCCATCGCCGGGTCGGACACCGGCACTCCATGGTCGGCCTGCAGGTCCTCCAGGAAGATCCGGGCGAGATCACGCGCCTCGGCGATCTCCTCGTTGCCCTCGAACGCGGCGGACTCCGATATCGGCCTGCTGACCAGCGGTGGTGCCCATTCCTCGCCCTCGGTCACCTGGCCCATCCTGCGCCTCGCATCCGGCACTCGTGCTTGGAATGCCGGATACCCGCAGATGCCGACTCCACGCACACCAAACCGGGCAACGCAAAGTCCGCTTACAGGATCCGGGGATGTACTTCTTGCTCCCCGCGCTCGCGAAGGGTGGGGCCCGGCCTTCTCCTTTGCCGCCCGCGCCAGGCGGCGAGCCCGGCCGAAAACAGGCCGGGCAACAGTCGCGCCGTCATACTGTGCGCATGCATCTCGGGGTGGTCGTAGCGATCCTTTACTGCCTTCAGTTCAGCCGGGAGCTGAGCGACGAGGAAGTCGAGCGCATCGCTCGCATGATCCTGGAGCGGCCCATCTACGACCTCACCGTCGAGGAGCAGTACGCGGGGATCGAGGCGGCCCTCGCCGCGGTTGCCTGGGAGGAAGACCTGTCCTGGCAGCCGCATGCCGAGCCGTCGATCCGGGACTTCCTGCGGCGTCTGCTGGAGCGTCTGGACGCGCTGCGGCCGTGGCAGGAGCCGCCGTTCCGCAGCCTCGGGTTCGGCCGCTGGGAGGAGTACAAACGCGGGGTGCGGCTGGCCCACGTACGGCTGTACTCCCCGTCGCAGGACCAGTTGCACGCGCGCTTGCGCACCGTACCCGGGGATGAGGACCGGCTGCGGGGACTGGTGCTGCGTCTGCGGTCCGGGGATGAAGTCGCCCTGGTGGCACCGCCGCTGCCGAACGGATATGACGCGGTACTGATGGCGGTGGCGCCGCACCGGCCCGCGGCGAGGGTGATCGAGGCGTTCCTGACCCACACGCGGTACGCGCGTGAGCGAGTGTCCCCGGCCGTGCAGCGGCCCCTGGGGTGAGGGGCTAGGGCAGCGGGCGGTGCTTCCAGGCCATCGGCGGCGGGAGGCGGGTGGCTGTGCAGGGACTGCTCATGTCACATACTCGCTCGCTGCACCCATTCCCGATGATCTGCCGGACCCCCCGAAGCGAAGACCCGCCTGGCAGGCGGATGAGTTTGGCGTCGCCGCACGGTCTGACTCTTGAACGCCCGACCACAACAGCGCGAAAAGGTACTCGTCATATGAGCAAGGTGGTTTTGCACGTCACCATGTCACTCGACGGCTTCATGGCAGGTCCGGACGTCAGCATCGAACACCCCATGGGCCGAGGTGGTCTGCGCCTGCATGACTGGATTCTGAACACACCGACCAGCGACGTCGACGCCACAGTGACACAGGAGATTTCGGCCTCGACAGGTGCCGTCGTACTGGGCAGAAGGACATTCGACGTGGGTGTCGAAGTCTGGCAGGACACTCCCTTCCCGGTGCCGTGCTTCGTGCTCACGCACAACGCTCGAAGCCAGCGCGCCATGAAGAGCGGGACCTTCACCTTCATCACCAGCGGCCTGAAAAGCGCGTTCAGCAGGCGGAAGCGGTGGCGAACGGGAAGAACGTCACACTGATGGGGGCGGACATCGCTCAGCAGGCGCTCAGCGCGGGATTCCTCGATGAGATCAACCTCCAGCTCGCACCGGTGCTCATGGGCGACGGACGCCGGCTGTTCGAGCATCTGGGAACGGAGCACCTCGAGCTGGAGCGGACCAGAATCCTCGCCTCGCCGCTCGTCACGCATCTGCGTTTCCAGGTCCCTCACGCCCGGAACATGCCGGACGGGGCGGCGCTGCACCATGGCCTTGATGGCTGACGGCCGACAGAACTGAGGGCATCCAACGCCCGCGGCGGATCGGGGCCGGGAGCAGGTCAGCCGGCGGCGTTCCGCTCCGCCCCTCCGGACCTGGGCACACGCCTGTCGCCGCACGTGGGCGGTGGCCAGGGGTGTTCTTCCGTCACCATCGACGGCGGCATGGCCGCCCTGACCCAGGCCACGATCGGGCCGTCCCCCGCCGAGTGGGGGACGTCTCATGGCACCCGGTTCAGAAAGAACACCGGAATCCGGCGCGCGGTCCTGGCTTCGTACGTGCCAGCCGTGGGCGCTTCCGCGACCAGCTCGGGCCACAGGTCGGCGCGGGCGGCGTCGTCGAGTTCGGCGGCCTCCGCGACGAAGGTCTCGGTGTCCGTCTCGACGGTGGCCCGGGGATGGGCCTTGAGGTTGTGGTACCAGGTCGGATGAGTGGGCGAGCCCCCGTTCGAGGCGATGATGGCGACGCCGCCGTCCGGCCGGGGTGAGCAGGCCACGTGACCCGCTCGATCCCCGACCGGACCCCGATGTAGTGCAGGAGGAGCATCGGTGTGCCCGACAGCGAGCCGCCGACGCGTCCCGCGTTCGCCCGGAACTCCTCGACGACCGTGGCGTTGAGATCGTTCACCTGGTCGAACCGTAGACGAGGCTCACCAGGCCGTCCGGCAACTGCTCGACTTTCAGGAGTTCCAGTCCGTGCCGCTGCCGCGTCCCCGAGAAGAGGGTCTTCCCCTCTCCGGCGATGAGCGGGTAGACGATGAGGCGGAGTTCGTCCACCAGCGCGGCGTCGATCAGGCCGGCGGTGATCTGCGCGCCGCCCATCAGGTAGATGTCCTTGCCGGGCTGTTCCTTGAGCGCGGCGACCTCGTCGAGGCCGCGCAGGAACGAGGTGTTCGGCCACTGCGCCGACTCCATGGTGCTCGACAGCACGTAGTGCGGGGTCCGCGCGGCGAAGCGTGCCCACTCCAGCTCACCCGGCGTGGGCGGTTGGCCGGTGATCCAGTGAACCCCCTCGGGCTCGTTCTGGATCGCAGTCCAGTACGACTCGTAGCCTCCGTACATCCCCGCGCCGAGCAGGCACGCGTCCACCTGGGCGGTCAGGTCGTAGTCGTCGGACCAGGCCGCCACCCAGTCCGCGTGGCCTTCCGGGCCTTCCGTCTTGCCGTCGACGGAGAGCTTCATCGCTGCGATGAGCTTGCGCATGTCACGCCTCCTGGCGTTCGTTGGTAGGTCGCCCCACCGACGAACGGGCGCCGGAGAAATCGACAGCCCACCGGAGAGACTTCAGCTCGCCCCGAGCTCGGCCAGCCGGCGGGAGAGGAAACGCCGCTCGCTGTCGGTGGTCGCCAGGTCCAGCGCCTGCCGGTAGGCCGCCACGGCCTCGTCGGTACGGTCCAGGCGGCGGAGCAGATCGGCCCCCGTGGCCGGCAACAGGTGATAGCCGGTCAGCGCCCCCGATGCCTGCAGCTCGTTGACGAGCTCGAGACCGGCCGCCGGGCCGCGGGTCATGGCGATGGCGATGGCCCGGTTGAGCCGTACCACCGGCGAGGGCAGCAGCTCGACCAGGTACTCGTACAGCTCGGCGACCTGCTCCCAATCCGTGTCGGCGGCGTCCGCGGCCGTGGCATGACAGGCGACGATGGCCGCCTGGAGCTGATACGGCCCCGGCCGCCCGCGTCGCAGCGCCGTCTTGAGCAGCTCGACCCCTTCTGCGATTTCACCGGTGTCCCAGAGGGTACGGTCCTGCTCCTCCAGGGTGACCAAGTCGCCCGCCTCGTCGAGGCGGGCGGCCCGCCGGGCGTCGTGCAGCAGCATCAGAGCCAAAAGCCCGGCGACCTCGCCGTCATGCGGCAGGAGCCGGACGAGCAGCCGCGCCAGCCGTACCGCCTCGGCGGTCAGCGCCTGCCGCACCAGATCGGCGCCGCTGGTCGCGGCGTACCCCTCGTTGAACAGCAGGTAGAGCACACCGAGGACCCCGCTCGTACGTTCCTCGAGCAGGTGGGCCGGCGGGACCCGGTAGGGGATGCCCGCGTTGCGGATCTTGCGTTTGGCCCGGACCAGGCGTTGGGCCATCGTCGGTTCCGGCACCATGAACGCCCGGGCGATCTCGGACGTGTTCAGACCCGCCAAGGTCCGCAGCGTCAGCGCGACCCTGGCCTCCAAAGCCAGCGCCGGATGACAGCACGTGAAGATCAGCCGCAGCCGGTCGTCGGAGACTCCGCTGACCTCGGCGTCCTCGGTGTCGGGTGCTGCGCCGCGCGAGGTCGCAGCCATCTCCCGCAGCTTCGCCGCGCCGACGGCGTCCCGGCGCAGCCGGTCGATGGCGCGGTTGCGCGCCGTAGTGGTGAGCCAGCCGCCCGGCCGGTCCGGGACGCCGTCGCGCGGCCACCGCTCCAGCGCCAGCGCGAAGGCGTCCTGCGCGCACTCCTCGGCGAGATCCCAGTCGCCGGTGAACCCGATCAGTGTCGCGACGATCTGCCCCCAGTCCCGGTGGAACGCCGCGGTGAGCGCCGCGTCGACCGGCCCGGTCACCCTGCCCAGACCGGCCTGATCTCGATCACGCCGTGTGCGGCGAACGGGTGCCGGGCGGCGGCCTCGATCGCCTGGTCCAGATCGGCGCACTCGATCAGCGCGAAGCCGCCGATCTGCTCCTTGGCCTCCACGTACGGCCCGTCGCTGATCAGCACTTCCCCGTCCCTGGCCCGTACGCTCGTGGCATCGCCGCTCGGCCGCAGGCGCTCACCGCCCAGCAGCTTCACCCCGCTGCTCTGCATGTAGTCGATCCAGGCGACGTGGTCGGGGCGGCTCGTGATCTCCCGCGGACCCTGCGGATCGGACTCGTCGTCGCAGATCACCAGCATGTACTTCACCACACCGGCCGCCTTCCTCCTTGCGTCACCCGGCGAGCTTCCCAAAGGTACTGATCCTGGGCAAGTGGTCGCCGGCTCGTCTTCCCGGAGTGTGGCCGGTATGCGGGGACGACCTTGATCGCCTCGCCCATGGACCGGGCGTTGATGTTCGGCGAGCCGCCCTGCGCGATCTCGTACAGGGCGACCCGCTCCTGCTCCAGCGCCAGTACAAGCTCCACCAGGTATTCCTGCTGCTGGAACGCGGCCTGCTGCGCCTTGCGCTCACGCTTCTCCCGTTCCTGCTTCGCCGCATGGCCGGTCAGGACAACGATTCCGCCCTTGGGGCCTTGAGTGACGACCTCGTTGCTGCGTTCCAACAACCGCTGCTCGGCTGAGTCACGGGCCTGCTTCAATGCCGCCGGCGCGGGGGTCCGGCGACCCAGCAGGTCGTCGCATTCCTTGAGCAGGGCCCGGGTGTTGGCGATGCCGCAGCCCTGGCGTGCGCTCGCCAGGCGCAGCAGGAGGCGGCGGATCTCCGGCGATATCCGGGCCGGCTGATCGTGCGTCTCGATCAGCCGGCGCACGGACTTGAGCAGTCCCTCGCCCTCACGCATTCTCCCGCTGGCCCGGAACGGGCGTCGGCAGCGGCAGGATTCGATCGATACGGTTCCGGACCCGGGTCACCCGCGGCGCCGGCAGCCCCGCCGCTGCGCTTGCGATGGTGTTCAAGCTCGTCGAGTCCGCCCAGGCCCGCTGGCGGGCGATCACCGGAGCCCACCTGGTGCCCCTGGTCCGCGCCGGCGCCCGGTTTGAGAACGGCGTCCTCGTCGAGCGAGCGGAGGACGCAGCCGCCTAAAAAGCCGCGATCGGTTCGGTGGAGCGTTCGCGGCGGGCCAGGGTGCGTATCACCGGAAGGACACCGTGACGAGCCACGGCGATGCGGGTGAGGCAGGCGATGACCGCGTCGGTGGCCTCGGCGGGCACCGACGGCGTGGGTACCTCCAGGCTGACGGCTAGGTCGTCGAGGTGGACAACGAGTTCCACGAGCCGGGTGAGCAGACACTGATCGAGCGGCAGTACGTGGGCGAACACGCCGACAGGCCGGTCGAGCGGCATGGTCGGCAACTGCGCTACGAGCCGGGCGCGAGCGGCGTCAAACTCCTCGACCAGGACGGCAGGCCCACCTGCCGCCTCCTGCTCGCCCACCTCGCGGATTCGACGCGACACCGCATCCTCCAGATGCGGCGCCGGGCCGGTGCCAGACAGGAAGTACGCGACAGCATCGATGGGCGTCCCGCCCGCCTGCGGCAGCTCGGCCAGCCAACGCTCGACGTTGAAGACCGCTCGGGCAAGATGCCCGGCTAGACCGCTGACCCGGAACTGAGCCAGCGCGCTCGGCTGCTCCCAACGTTCGGCCAGCACCGGCGAACGCAGCAGCCGGGACGCGACCTCGGCTGTGTCGAGAAATGCGGCGATCACACCGGGAGGCTAGCGGCCAGCCTGCTGCGTTGCCATCCGCTATCCGAGATCACCACGGTGGCACCGTCTGACTAAGCGCATGATCCGCCGACAGGCCCTGATCACGAGTCACACGATCCACAACTCTTGACAATTACTCCGGCAGAAGGAGGGCCGGAACGCGAGCCCGTCGGCCTGCGTGATCGACGCACAGAGCGTCAAGACCTCCACCTGCGTCCCCCCCTCGAGCCAGGGCACGGACGCGGGCAAGAAGATCGTCGGCCGGAAGCGGAGCATCGTGACCGACACGATCGGTCTCCTGCTCGCGGTGCTGGTCACCGCTGCCAGCGTCCAGGACTCCGTGGCCGGCACCCAGCTGCTTGACCAGGTCGCTGCCGCCCACCCCACGATCCGCAAGGTCTGGGTCGACGGTGGCTACCGCAAGCACTTCGTCGAACATGCCGCCACCCTCGGCATCGACCTGGAGGTCACGCCCGCACCCCCGGGGCCAGGGGATTCACCCCGATTCCGAAACGGTGGGCGGTCGAGCGGACCTATGGCTGGCTCATGCTCCACCGCGGTCTGGCCCGCGACTACGAAACCCTGCCCGCTCGCTCCGAAGCCATGATCCACCTGGCGATGACCGACCTCATGGCCCGCCGCCTCACAGGCCAAGCCACCATCTCATGGCGCGACCCGACACTCCGGGATCAAATCCGCATTGCAGGATGAAACGTTGGGAGAAAACGACCTCTTAGGAGCTGCCCTTCATCCAGTCCAGCAGCCGGAATGCCCGTTCGCTGTTCTCGTGGGGCGCGTACAGCGCGGTGAAGAGCACTACTCCGAGGACGGCCAGTTGGACGGCGAGCACTGTCGCGGCTGTGTCCGTGCCTTCCACGCGTTGGTCTGCAGTCTCCATCAACGTCCTTCCTCTAGTTGAGTCTGCTCCCGTGCGGTTACAGGAGTATCCGTGCGTACCGGTCGACGAGGAGTTCGAGGTAGTCGGCATGCGGGCCGGTGAGGGCCGTGAGGTCGGCCGGGCTGTGGACGAACGTGATCTGTTCGAGTTCGGGGGCCTGGCCGACGACGGTGGTGTCGGAGACGACCGCGCCGAACCGCTCGTTGAGGACCATCGCGGGCTGGGGCGGGGCGGCGAAGTGAATGCCGATGTTGCCGTAGTTGCCGCGGGTGACGGCCCACAGCGTCAGGTCGTCGGGGGCGGTGTCGACGCCGAGTTCTTCGATAAGTTCGCGGGCTGCGTTGTGGCGCAGTGACGCGGTGTCCAGGGGCTGGCCGGTGTCGGGGTGCTCAACCGATCCGCCGGGCAGGTGCCAGCGGCCGGGGTGGGCGGTGGCGGTCGACATCTGGGCGACCAGCAGGGCTCCGTCGGCGGTGGGCTGGAGGACGTCGACGAACAGGGACGGCAGGGCGGTGGCGCCGGGCACCCGGCGCAGGGCGAAGTTGCGGTAGGTCACGCGAGCCCAGCCGAGGAGGAGTTCGTGCGGGTTGGGCTGGGTGAGGCTGGTGCAGGCGACGACGGGACCGTCGAAGAGGGCGGGGTTGTTGCTGGCCAGTTCGTCCCAGACGCGGTCTCGTGCCGCTCGGTGTTCGGCGGACAGCTGCGGCGGTGGTTCTTCGACGAGGCGGAGCTCGGTGGCCTCGATGACGTCAACGGGTGGGTGCGTTGAGGGTTGGGTCACCGCCGCAGGCTGTCACACAGGACACCCTGTTCACACGGGGTTGTCAGTTTCGTTAGACAAGTCGAACCTGGCGTGGCGCTTCCTGACCGGGTGGTGGGTCAGAAGTGCTCGGCACACCAGAGTTCGTGTTCCGTGGTGCTTCGGATGTGGGTGGCCAGGCTCTGTTCGTCGGTGGCGCGGACTCCCGCCATGAAGGCGGCGGCAGTGCTGCGGTAGCCGCCGGCGTACCAGAGGGTGGCCTGGCGGCGGTCGACCGTCACCCGGGGCTCGGTGGTGGTGGGGCGGAGTTCGGCCGCGCCGTGCGCGATCTGCAGGAGGTAGCGGTCGGTGGTGCCGTTGCCCTGTTCGACGCCGATGGGGAGGGTGGTGTCGAGGTCGGCGGGCCAGCCGCGGAGCCGTACGGCTTCGGGCAGGTCGAGGATGCGCAGTATCCAGGGGTGCCAGGACTCGGCGGTGGCGTTGCCGTAGCGGTGGAGGCTGTGGAGGAGCAGCGGGTGGGGCGGGAGGCTGGAGCGTTGGAAGGTGATGGTGGGGATCCGGCTGCTGTGGCGGCCGAGGAAGGCGAGCATTGCGGAGGCGACGGTGTCGTCGGCGGCCCAGAAGTCGTGGACGTCCAGGTGTGCGCCGTGCCTGTCGTGTTGGCGGGTGGCCAGGGACAGGTAGCCGGCCGTGGGCTGGCCGGGGCGGTTGAACCGGTAGAAGGTCAGGTCGTGCTGGCGCTGCTTGTGCGCGGTCCACCAGGGGGGTCGCAAGAGGGTGCCGTTCCAGCGCGGGGCGAGGCGCCGCTGGAGTTCCTCGCTGTCCGGCGTGAGGCCGTGCTTGATGTCGAGGTCGCCGGGGGCGAAGTCGCGTTTGAGGGCGTCGGCGTGCACGGACCAGGAGAACACCGGAGTAGGTGCCTCCCAGCTCATGCGGCGGGCGTAGCCGTTGGAGGACGTCCACAGGGTGGCGAGGACTGCGCCTTGCTCCTGGAGGGGGCGGATGCGGTCGTTGAGCATGCGGACGGTCAGGCGGTCGCCGCGGTATTCGGGGGCGACGCATCCTGAGCCGAGGCAGGCGCTGGGGACCGGGCGGCCGCCGAAGTGCTGTGCGATGAGCATGCCCAGCCCGCCGGCGATGACCCGGCCGCCGTGGAGGGCGACGCGGATGTCGGCGTGCCCAGCCAGCTGGGTGACATCGTCGATGCGGCGCCCGAAGGCCCGGGTGGCGAGGGCGTCGTACTCGGTCAGGAGGTCCTCGTCCGCGGGGACGACGGTGATGGCCTCACCCATGAGTTGCTCCTAGTAGTTGGTGGTGTCGCGGACGGCGGGGGCGTCGGCGGGGACGAAGAAGGTCCGCTGGAAGACGATGACGCGTTGGCGGTCCTGGTTGAAGCCGCTGATCTTGCAGGTGACGACGTCGTACTCGGGGCGGCTCCGGGACTGCCGGGCCTCGGTGATTTCCGTCTGGGCGTAGAGGGTGTCGCCGACGAACACGGGGTGTTCCAGGCGCAGTTCGTCGAGCGCCAGGTTGGCGGTGGTCAGACCGCTGATGCTGCGGACACTGGCGCCCATGACTATCCCGAGGGGTGACCATGCCGCAGACCAGCACCCGGTCCCTGCCGAGGTGCTCGCAGAACTCGATGTCGGAGTGGATCGGTGCCACGTTGCCGGTCAGGGCGAGGTTCAGGACGTGGTCGGTCTCGGTGACTGTCCGTCCGGGCCGGTGCTCGAAGATCTGGCCGGCGACGAAGTCGGTGAGCCCGGCTCCGACGTTCTCCCGGAAGCGGCCCTTGCCGACCTCCCGGTAGCCCTGCGGGGTCGTGGTGGCGGTGCTGCTGTTCACGGGTGGTTCCTTCAGCTGCGGGAGGCGGGTGACGCGGCGGCCTGGTGGACGACGGCCTGGGCGGCGGCGACCAGGGGCGGGCCGACCATCTGGCCGCCGACGGTGGTCACGGCCGCCGAGGCTTGGTGGCCGGCGGCGACGACGGCCTGGGCTGCGGCGACCTCGTCTTCGGACGGGGTGAACGCCTGTGTGATGACGGGGATCTGCCGGGGGTGAACGGCGCCCTTGAGCTGGAAGCCGAGGGCCCGGGCGCGTTCGGCCTCCCGGCGGAGGCCCTCAAGGCCCTGGACGTCGAAGTAGGGGCTGTCGATCGCCGGGATGCCGGCGGTGCCGGCGTTGTTGGCCACGGCGGACCGCGCGTACAGCAGGGCCTCCCAGGTGCGGGCGCAGCCGGTGAGGGCGGCGTAGTCGGCCGCCCCGAACAGGAGGCCGCCGAGCCGGTCGGCGGTCACGATCGCGGGCAGCCGGTCGATGGCGCGCGGTGTTTCGATCAGTGCGTAGATGACGGGGGCGTGCTGGTCGGTGTCCAGGGCTCCGGCGACGACCTCGATGTCGCGGGCGGATTCCACCTTCGGGACCAGGACGATGCCCGGCTGGTGGGTGTAGCCGGTGATGGCTGCGAGGTCCCGGATGCCGTCGGCGGTGAGGGGCGTGTTCACGCGCAGTCCCAGCGTCGGCCCGCCGTCCGCCGCCGGGTGCAGGAAGCGGGCGGCGGTCGCCCGGGCGGTCGCCTTGTCGGCGGGGGCGACGGAGTCCTCCAGGTCCGCCAGGGCGACGTCGGCACCGTACGACCTGGCCTTCTCGAACCGGTCGGCGTTCAGCGCGGGGGCGATCAGCCAGGCCCTCAGTGGCTATGGTGCGGGCCGGTTCACTGCTGCTCCTGCGCGGCGAGCTGCTGCTCGACCAGCGTGTTCAGGGCTCCGACGGTGGCGGCCTTGTTCAGGACGCCGTCCCCGAGGTGTACGCCGAGCCGCTCAGGCAGCACCTCGGCGAGTTCGGCGAGCGCGAGCGAGTCGAGGCCGGCGTCGTTGAGGCTGGCGTCCGGGCGCAGGTCGTCGCTGGGCGCAAGCGGCCGCGCACAACGGCACACCCGCACAGCAGCTGCCCGGCGAACTGCGCCAGGCGCTGCGACCAGCCGCCCGTCCGTTCCGGCTGCGTCACGGCGGGGGCGGCGCACTCCGGACCACCCAGCTCGGTGAGCTCGGTCCGGCACGGCTTGCACAAGCCGTCCTCGAGCGTCGGGCCGGTCAGGAAGATCCGGCAGCCGCACTCGCCGCAGGAGCCGCGCGGCGGGCCCTCCGGCTTACGCGAGAGAGGGGGGACGAGGGAGGGGGAGGGTCCCGGGCGGGCTGATCAGCAAGTCGGTGAGGTATCGCTCGACCGCCGCGGTGTACGGCGAGGCTGGGCGGACAGGGCGCCATCCGGCCCTCGGGCGCGGCGAAGAGGTGTTCGGTCTCGCTCGTCCGGAAAAATCTGGCCCACAGATATGGACGCCGCGTTCATTACACGGTTATATGTACGTAGAGTTCATTTGTTGGTTCGAGAGGAGAACACCATGAGCACCCCCACCACCGATCGTGTCGCACTGGTCACCGGCGGCTCGGGCGGCATCGGCCGCGTCGCGGCCGAGCGGCTTGCCCAGGACGGTTTCGCGGTCGCCGTGCAGTACGCGGGAAACAAGACGAGGGCCGAGGACACCGTGGCCGCGATCACCGCGGCCGGCGGCAGGGCCCTCGCGGTGGGAGGCGATGTCGCCGACGAGTCCGCGATGAGCGCGGCGTTCGACGCGGTCGAGTCGGCCTACGGCGGCGTCGACGTGGTCGTGAACACCGCCGGCATCATGATCCTGGCGCCGATCGCGACGTTCGACCTCGCCGACCTGGACCGGATGCACCGCACGAACATCCGCGGCACCTTCGTGGTGTCCCAGCAGGCGGCGCGCAAGGTCCGCCCGGGTGGCGCCATCGTCAACTTCTCGACCTCGGTGGTCCGCACCCAGCTGCCGGCCTACGGCGCCTACGTCGCCAGCAAGGCCGCGGTCGAGGCCCTGACCCTCACCCTGGCCCGGGAGCTGCGCGGCCGGGACATCACCGTCAACGCCGTCGCGCCCGGCCCCACCGCCACGCCGCTGTTCCTGAACGGCAAGGACGACGCCACCATCGCGAAGTTCGCCCAGGCGACCCCGCTCGAGCGGCTGGGCCGGCCCGAGGACATCGCCGAGGTCGTCTCGTTCCTGGCCGGCCCCGCGCGCTGGGTCAACGGACAGGTCCTCTACGCCAACGGCGGCCTCGCCTGACCCCCTCTCGCACCCGCAGAAGACCCGCCCCCGGCCATCACTGCTGAAAGGAACCACGCTCATGTCCACCACCGGCAACGTCGTCGTCATCACCGGCGCCTCCAGCGGTTTCGGTGCCCTCACCGCCCGCGCGCTGGCCGACGCCGGCCACACGGTCTACGCAGGCATGCGCCAGACCACCAGCCGCAACGCGCCCCAGGTTAAGGCCGCCGCCGACTACGCAGGCGAGCACAAGGTCGACCTGCGCCCCATCGAGCTCGACGTGAACTCCCAGGACTCGGTCGAGGCCGCCATCGCACGGATCGAGGCCGAGCACGGCCACATCGACGTGCTGATCCACAACGCCGGCCACATGGTGACCGGTCCCGCCGAGGCGTTCACCCCCGACCAGCTCGCCGAGCTCTACAACGTGAACGTGCTGTCCACCCAGCGCGTCAACCGCGCCGCACTGCCGGGCATGCGCAGGCGCGGACAAGGACTGGTGCTCTGGGTGTCCAGCACCAGCGTCAAGGGCGGCACCCCGCCCTACCTCGCCCCCTACTTCGCCGCCAAGGCCGCCATGGACTCCCTCGCGGTGTCCTACGCCGGCGAACTCGCCCGCTGGGGCGTGGAAACCTCGATCGTCGTGCCCGGCTCGTTCACCAGCGGCACCAACCACTTCGCCCACTCCGGCCACCCCGACGACACCACCGTCGAGGCCGACTACGAGACCAGATACGCCGGCCTGATGGACCAGGTCGCGACCAAGCTCGCCGCCCTCTCCCCCGAGAACGCGACCGCGTCGCTGGTCTCCGACGAGATCGCCCGCATCATCGCCCTGCCCGCCGGACAGCGCCCCTACCGCGTTCACATCGACCCCGCCGACGACGGATCCGAGGAGGTCTCCGAGACCGCCGACCGCATCCGCCGTGAATTCCTCACCCGCATCGACCTCGCCGACCTGCTCACCGTCCAGCTCTGACACCCCGGGCCCGGGACGGAGGGGAAGGGACGTCAGCCCTCCCGCCCCGGCTCCCCTCACCACCGAGGCCATCACCATGACCAGCATCCACATCCCGGCCGCCATCCAGACGTTCATCGAGGCGACCAACCAAGGCGACGCCGAGGCATTCGCCGCCGCGTTCACCCACGACGCCGACCTCGACGACTGGGGCCGCGCGTACCACGGCCGCGACGGCGTGCGCGCCTGGGACCGCACCGACAACATCGGCGTCCAGGCACACTTCGAGCTGGACGCGATCGAGGCCGGCCCCTCCCCCGACACCTATGTCGCGACCCTGACCGTGACCGGCAACGGCCACAACGGCACCGGCCCCATGACCTTCCATCTGCGCGACGGGCTGATCGCGAGCCTGCGGATCACCCCGTGACACCGGCCGCGACGCGCGCCGCCTCGACCACGGGCAGCGCCCACCTGGAAACTGACACGACCCCGGCAACCGAGCAGGAGCACACGTGGAGAACAACGCGAACGGCCCCGCCGCCAAGGAAGGCAACGGCCGCGGACGGGGCCGTCGGCCCGCGGACGAGGTCCGAGCAGACGTCCTGCACACCGTCGGGGACCTGCTGCTCACCGAAGGCATCGCCGACCTCACCTTCGAACGCATCGCCAGGGCATCGGGCGTCAGCAAGACCACCCTCTACAAATGGTGGCCCTCCAAAGGAGTGCTCGCCCTGGACGGCTACGTCCACGCAGTCCAGGACACGCTCGCCTTCCCCGACACCGCAGACATCCACGCCGACCTGCTCACCCAACTTCGCGCCTTCGCCCACGTCATGACCCAGACCCCGGGCGGGCGCGTACTGACCGAGCTGATCGGCGAGTCACAGACCGACCAGGAACTGGCCACCGCCTACCGGAAGCTGTACTCATCGCACCGGCGCGGCCTGGCGGCAGAACGCCTCCACCAGGCTCAGGAACTCGGCCAGATCCGCACCGACATCGACGTGCAAGTCCTCGTCGACCAGCTCTGGGGCGCCGTCTACCACCGACTGCTCATCCCCGACGAACCCGTCACCGACGACTTCATCACCGCACTCGTCAACAACCTTCTGGACGGAATCCGCCCGAAGGGGAGTGTCATGAACCAGGGGTGATCTTCCCCGAAGGCGTCACCTGATGAGTACGACGACGGATCGCCGGACCGAGACCCTGGGCAGCGTGTCGCTTGCCGTGACCGATGCCCGTGTCCAGGGTGCCGACGTGAAGTCGATGCCGGTTTCTGAGAACGGTCGCCGGCGGGCGCGGCTCGCGCTCGGGCGGCAAGCCTCCAGGGCGGCCTGCGGCTCGTTTGCTTCTCGTCGGTGGGCATGACCGTGGCCCGACGCGCGGGTCGGGCGCTCCAGGCGGCGCCAGTTGCTCCGAAGTGGCCGCATGCCGGCACCGAGCCCCGCTCAGTGCTGGACGAGAACCGGCGCCGCGATCTGGGCGCACCGGGACGGGTCAGTTCCCGGACGGCACGCTGTAAAGCTGCGCAGCGTCGCCGGAGAGGGCGGCCTTGACGAAGCGGCTGGGGTCGTCGACCAGCACCTCGATGGCCCCGACCTGCACGCCGTCGAGGCTGGCTCGTGCGACATCGGCCGGGTCGATCTTGGGGGCATCGCGTCCCGCCATCATGTCGGTATCCGCGGCCCCCAGATGCACGCCCTGGACGAGGATCTTCTGATCGGCGAGTTCAACGCGCACGCCGTTGGTCATGTTCCATTCCGCGGCCTTGGCCACGGAGTAGGACCCCGACCCTTGGGGTGTGGCCACCCACGACAGCACGGACAGAATGTTCACGATCGCTCCCCCGCCGTTGGAAGCGAGGTGTGGAACGAAAGCACGAATGACCCGGAGCGTACCGAAGAGGTGGGTTTCCAGATCCTGCCGGATCTTGTCCAAGTCATCGGTCAGGAGCTGCGCCCCTGTGGCGATGCCGGCGTTGTTGACCAGTACCGCAACGTCCCGCGCTGCCGCGGCTGCAGCCGCGATCGATTTCTCGTCCAGCAAGTCCAGGTACAGCGGCGTGACCCGCGAGTCGGACGTATCGATCAGCTCCGGGCGGCGAGCAGTGGCATAGACCTTCTCGGCTCCCCGGGCCAGCAGCTCGTCGACGAAGCGCCGACCGATCCCGCGGTTGGCTCCGGTCACGAGTGCGGTGGAACCGGCAATGTCCATGATCATTCCTTTCGGTGGGCGGAGGGAGATTCGTTTCCGCCCCGCACCGCCTACGCTAAAACTTGACGTTGACGTCAAGGGCAAGTCGTGACGGGCGACATGCGGGCAGGAGGAGTCACGATGCGTATCGGCGAACTGGCCAACAAGGCCGGGGTCAGCACGCGCGCCCTGCGCTACTACGAGGAACAGGGCCTGCTGCAGCCCCAGCGCACGACCAGCGGTCAGCGCGTCTACACACAGTCGGCCGTGGACCGTGTGGGGATCATCCAGCAGCTCTACACAGCTGGTCTCGGCAGCCGCCTGATCGCGGCCCTCCTGCCCGCCATCGACGCCCGCCACGTCGACCCCGAGCTGCTGCAACGCTTGCTCGACGAGCACTCCCGTATCAAAGCGAAGGTCGCCGAGTTGCAGGACGCGGGCCGCCGACTCGATATGCTGATCAGTCTCGCCACACACCCGGACAATGAGTCGTGCCCCACCTCGCTCGACCATGCGGTGACTCGGGCAGCACGGTCCGCCCGCCCGGGGCCCCGGGCGGGCGGACCGGACGTCCAGCCGAACTCACCCGCGCCCAGAAGGAGATCTTCACCTAGCGCCAGCGGATCGGCGAGCTGATGGGCCGCCTGCGGGATCTCGACCAAACGGTGCCCAGCGAGTCCGTCCAGGCTCTGGTGAGCGAGAACACCAGCCTCAAGCACCGAGTGCAGCAACTCACCCGCGAGCACCGGCTCCTGCAAGAACGCCTCGAAGGCTCCCGCAGCAACCTCCGCTTCGCCGACAGGCGAATCGCAGACCTGGAAGCCCAGCTCCTGGAAACTGCAGCCGCCGCCTCCGACACAACCGGCCAGCCGTAGCGTGCGGCGCACCCGCAGGAGGAGACTGAGCGCGCTATTAGGTGGTCAGCGGTTGCGCGCTCACATTCGTTCCGGTGCCGAGACTCCGAGCAACTGCAGCCCGTTGCGTAGCACCAGCCTGCTGGCGTCCGTCAGCCACAGCCGGGCCCGGGTGCGGTCGTCCGGGTCCTCGCCGGCCCGCGGCAGGACCCGGCAGGCGTCGTAGAAGCGGTGGTACGCGCCGGCCAGCTGCTCCAGGTAGTGCGCGACCCGGTGCTGCTCACGCAGCGTGGCGGCTGTGGCCACGACCTGCGGGAACTCGGCCAGCATGCCCAGCAGGTCGGCCTCCCGCTCGTGAGTGAGCAGGGAGGGATCGAAATCATGCGCTGTGCCCTTCTCGATCCCGGCTTCCTCCGCCCTGCGCTGCACGGCGCACGGCCGAGTGTGCGCGTACTGGACGTAGTAGACGGGGTTCTCGTTCGACTGCCGGGTGAGCAGGTCGAGGTCGAGGTCGATCATCGCGTCCACGCTGGCCCGCGCGAGCGCGTACCGCGCGGCGTCCACGCCGACCGCCTCGACCAGGTCGTCGAGGGTGAGGACCGTGCCCGCCCGCTTGCTCATCCGGACCGGCTCCCCGTCCTTGACCAGATTGACCAGCTGGCCGATCAGGATCTCCAGGTGCGTGTCAGGGTCGTCACCGAAGCAGGCCGCCATGGCCCGCATCCGGCCCACGTAGCCCGCGTGGTCGGCGCCAAGCATGATGACGACCCGCTCGAAGCCCCGGGACCGCTTGTTGAGGTAGTACGCGCAGTCCGCGGTGAAGTACGTCCAGGACCCGTCGCTCTTCACCAGGACGCGGTCCTTGTCGTCACCGAAGTCTGTGGTGCGCAGCCAGACCGCGCCCTCGTCCTCGAAGACGTGACCGCCCTCCCGCAGGCGGGCGACAGCAGCGTCCAGGTCCCCCTGGTCGTGCAGGTCCTTCTCGTTGAAGTAGACGTCGAAGCAAGTACCGAACGCAGCGAGCGACGTCTTGATCTCGTCGAACATCAGCGCCGTACCCTCCGTCCGGAAGGCGGCGAGGGCCTCGGACTGCGGCAGTTCCAGAGCCGCGGGCTGCCGACGCAGTACCGCTGCGGCAATCTCCTCGATGTACGCCCCGCTGTAGCCGTCCTCGGGCACCGGCGAGCCCTGCGCCGCGGCGAGTAGCGAGCGTGCGAAGCGGTCGATCTGCACGCCGGCATCGTTGAAGTAGTACTCCCGCGACACGTTTGCGCCCGCTGCCTCGAGCAGCCGGGCGAGCACATCGCCCACGACCGCCCACCGGGCCCCTCCGATGTGCACCGGCCCGGTGGGGTTCGCCGAGACGAACTCCAAATTGAGCCGAAGGCCCCCGAGCCGATCCGTGCGGCCATAGGCGTCACCGGCCAGTACGATGTCGCGCGCGAGGGCGCCGATCGCCGCGCTATCCAGCGTGATGTTGAGGAATCCGGGGCCCGCGACCTCGGCCTTCGCTACTCCAACGGCCGCGCTCACCAGTGGGGCCAGCACTTCGGCGACGGCGCGGGCGGACACACCCGCGGACTTGGCGAGTTGCATGGCAACGTTGGTCGAGTAGTCGCCGTGGCTGCGGTGGCGGGGGCGCTCCACGCGGATCTCCTTGGGCACCTCTGCTGAGATGCATCCGGACTGGATGGCTGTGTGTACGCCGTCGGAGATGACGGCCGCGAGATCTGCTGGAGTCACGGCGGCGACGCTACCCGGGCGGACGCCGCAGGTGACACCGATTATTCGGGCGGAGCTCCAGCCCTCTCAAACCACGTCGCTCATCGCGCTCGCCCGGACTGCTCAAGGCAGCGACGGGTCGGCGGTGGCGGAGGCGCTCCACCATGACAGGCGCGCCCGTTCGCCGTCTCGGTACGTCCCGGACGCATACGCGACGTACCAGCCACGGTCACCCACGAAACGTACAGATCCGAGGTCGGTAAAGAGCGGTTCCTGAGCGAGCGCCGCACGTCGCTGCCGGACATCGACCTCGACGTGGAGTCCGAGCGGCGCCTGGAGGTGTATGACGCGATCATTCAGCGTTTCGGGCGGGAGAGGACCGCGGTCACCGGCATGCCCGAGACCTACCGGGCCCGGCACGCACTGAGGTTCCCTGTCAAGTTCAGCGCGTTGAGGACCCAGTGCCGAACTTGCCGTTCTGGAACCCCTGCAGGAAGACACCCAACCCGACCGACGGCTAAGCGAGTCGGCGACACGAGGGCGGCGGGCGCACTGCGTCCGTGCCGAAGCGCCCGCGGACTCGGTCTGCGGACCCTCGTCGTGCCGATCTCCGGACCGCTGTTCGAAGCCGGGGTGGCTGGGGCACTCGGATGCGTCGTCCTGGGCATGGCGACCGTAGTCATGCTCGTCCGACGCGCACGTCGACGGTCGGTGAACCAGCGGTAGACGGAGCTCTTGGCGCCCTGCAGTGCCTTGGCAATCCCGCCGACATCGCCGACGTCGCTGCCTTCCTCCCCTCCCCGTAGGCCCTACTGGGTCAACAGCCCGGTGAACCTATGCGGTTACAGCACTAGTAGGGCTCCGTTACGTCTGTCTGTCGGTCCTGTTTGGGGGCACGTTGGAGGTGTGGATGCACATGAAGTGAACCGTGCTCGGGCTAAGTTG
>NZ_JBIAHG010000060.1:0-25147 GCF_042870385.1 Streptomyces sp. NPDC006602
TCCACCTGCTCGTGCACTACCCGCCGAAGATCGCCCTGTCCAAGCTCGTCAACAGCCTCAAAGGCGTCAGCTCCCGCTACCTGCGCGCGGAATACACCGGCCGGATCAACCGGATCGGCACGGGCTCGGTGTTCTGGTCCCCGTCGTACTTCGCGGGGTCCTGCGGCGGCGCACCGCTGAGCATCGTCAAGGACTACATCGAGAACCAGAAGCGCCCGGCATAACCGTCACCACACAGGCGTAACGATCTCCGGCGCTTCGCGCCTCGAGACCGAGGATCGCATTCCCGCCCGGCCTGAAGGCCAGGATTCCCTGCGAAGAACAAGGGATGGAGAAGCGTGGGGACGAGGTCGTCGGCCGTGCAGTCGGCGCCAAGTCGCCTCAGCGCCGCGAGACTTACGGCGAGGGCCAAGCGGTTGGGTGACTCGCCGGAGATCTGCCGGCCCGTGCTCCCGAGGTGAGCCTCGGCCCTCGCGGCGGCTCCGCTTGGTGCCCGACATCCACTGGAGGAATCCACATCAGCGCGTACGCCAAAAGTCCGGCGGTCGTCCTCACCGGCGTCGGCGGCACTTCCCCGTCCTGCGACCACGCCTCACCCCGACGCCGCTCCGCAGGGCGGTGGGACTACCCCGTGCGGTGAGCGTGCCGTGTTCACTGCGGTGGTGTACGTGCTGACCAGCGGTTGTGCCTGGCGGCACCTGCCGCCGACGTTCGGTACCTTTCCCGCTACGCACATCGCCGGTTCGCAGTGTGGACCGAGGCGGGCCTGTGGCTCCGGCTGCACCGGGCGGTGTTGGACGGTCTCGGCGCCAGGGGTGAGGTGGACTGGACCTCGGCGATCGTCGACGCGGCGTCCGTCCGGGCGAAAAAAAGGGGCACGCCGACCGGGCCGAATCCGGTTGGTCGCGGCAAGAAGGGCAGCAAGCTGCATGTCGTGTCTGACGCTCAGGGCATCCCGCTGGCTGTTGCGGTGTCCGGGGCGAATCTGCACGACAGTCAAGCGCTCAGGCCGCTGGTCCTGGCGATACCCGACGTCCGCTCCCGGCGCGGACCACGCCGACGGCGACCGGTCAAGGTCCGCGCTGACAAGGCGTATTACTCCGCCGACCACCTCACCTGGGTCCGCGCCCGCGGCCTGATCCCGCGGATCGCGCGTCCGGGGGCGAGTCCGGCGAGCGGCTCGGCCGCCACCGCTGGAAGACCGAGCGGTCGATCTCCTGGCTGTTCGGCTACCGCCGGCTCACCGTCCGATACGAACGCAAGGGCAGTCACTTCCTCGCCTTCCTCGGCCTCGCAGCAGCCCTGACCTGCTACAAGAAGCTCGCCGAACTCACCACATGAGACACCCTCCCATTGCTGACAGACCGTTTTCAGGCGGAGGTGCCCGTGACCGCGGTGCCGGACCTGGTCAGCGTGTACGTCAAGAGCGTCCCGCTCCAGAAGTGGAAGGTGAGGGTCACGGTGGTGTTGTCGGTGACACCGTCGAAGAACGCGGTCGGCAAGGTGATCGTGCCTGCGGTGTAGTCCGGTGTGAAGGCCACATTGAACTGCTGGTACGTCGTCCAGGACTGCGGACCGGCGGCGGTGCCGTCGGCGTAGACGGCTTCCATGGTCGCCAACTTGTCTCCGTTGAACGCGGTGGGTATCACCAGCGAGGTCGTCGTACCCGTCGCGCTCGTCAGCACCGGCTTGTCATAGGTGATCACGTTGACAGCCCAAGGAGTTCCGTCCGTGAACCGGAGGGACAGGACGGCATTCGTACCGTGCTCCTGCGACGCGGTCAGCCGGCTGAGCGTCGCCGCTGCGATGGTCAGCGTGCTGCCGCTGACGGTGTAGTCCACGCCCGGGATCAGGGGGCGGGTGCCGACATCGATCTTCATCAGCCTGGTGCCGTTGAGGTTCAGCGTGATCGTCGCGTCCGTCGGGGTCTTGCCCTTGAGTACGAAGAGCTGATCGGTGGACGCGGTGCCGGAGCGCCCGGTCCAGCTGGACCGTATCTGCGCATAGAGGCTTGGGTCGTTCCATTGCATGGTGCGGCGGTTGAAGCGACTGCCGTTGTCCCACAGCATGGTGGTCAAGCCCCGGTACCGCGCGTAGTAGCCGAGATACTCGAGGTACTTGAGCGTCTCCCCCTGTTCGACCGTGCCGGGGCCGGAGTCCCAGCCGAGCAGCCCGTACTCACCGACGACGACAGGGATCCCCTTGGCGACGAAGGACCTGTGTAGCAGGTCGAACGTGTCGGTCAGGTCCTGCTGGGTGGCCGCGTTGAAGGTCGTGTAGCCGGCGAGGTTCACGCTGAAGGGCCAGAAGCTGTAGTAGTGGATCGAGGCCACGAGGTTCGGGTCGTCGAGCGCGGCGAAGGTGGCGAGCAGGGTGTCGATCTTGGGCTGATCCGGGGTGTCCCCGAGGGTCGGCATGACGAGCAGCCGGTCGGTATTGCCTCCGCCGGTCGCGCGCACGACGGAGTGGAAGGTCGTGTTGAGCTCGTTCATCAGGACGGCGTTCTGCTCGTCGCCGGCGCTGCCGTTGAAGAAGGGCTCGTTGATGCTCTCGAAAAGCAGTCGTCGCGGCTCGTCCCGGAAGGTGGCCGCGATCTGCTGCCAGGTGGCCGTGTACTGGTCCAGGACCGCGTCATGCTGTGCCGGCATGTTCGGCACCCACTGCCACGCGTCGCCGTGCATGTTGATCAGAACGTAGAAACCGTCGGCCAGGGCCCAGTCGACCACCTGCTTGAGCCTGGCCAGGAACACCGGGTCGAGGGCGTAGGCCGGAGCAGGACTTTCGTGCTGGCCCCAGGTCACCGGGATCCGGATGCTCCTGAAGCCCTGCGCCTTCATTCTGCGGAAGAACGCCTGGGTCACCCGCGGGTTGCCCCACGCCGTCTCGTCGGCGCCGATGGCCTCGAAGCTGTTGCCCAGGTTCCAGCCGGGCTGCATGTCTGCGACTACGTCCAGTGCGGACGCCGACGCGGCGGAACCAGTGGACCGGACAGCGGCCTGGGCGGCCGATGGCATGGACAACGCCGCGACGGCGAGGGCCGCGGAGGTCGTCATGACCTGGCGGCGAGTGAAACCGGCTGAACTCGGCATAGAACTCTCCATTGAGTCGAAAGGCCTTCCCCCCACATCGACGGCATCGACCGTCGAAGCGCTTCAACGCGGGGCGGGAGCCTAGCGCAACCTGGCGACAGAGAGAACGGGCCAACCCGCATGGAACCTCCATCGAGTCGAGACGTTGCGCGTCGAAGCGCTTCCCCACATGGGGGAGTCGGGCGAGGCGGCACGCAAGCACATCGGGGTTCCCTGCTCATCTGCCGCCGATGCCGACCGGACCGGCGGTCACCCGGTGGGAGCTCACGCCTTCTCGGCACCGATGAACACCGAACGGTTTCCTCATTCTGTGGAGGTAGTCACGACCGCACTGAAGGGCGCGAGCGCGCCCGCGCGCACCGTGACGCATCCCGACGCGGTCCCGGTGGCGCTGGAGGTCACCGACCCGAGGAGGTTGTCGCGGATCTCGACCAGGCATGGCCGTCACGGGCATCGTCGACTTCGGTGCCATGTTCGCTGCCGGATCCGTCAGCCGGCCCCACCGGCGTGGCAGAGCCAGGCGCTCAGCGGCGCAGATAGACGGACTTGTACTCGACGTACGCCGCCAGCCCCTCGGGGCCCAGCTCACGCCCCAGCCCGCTGGCCTTGACGCCCCCGAAGGGTGCGCCGAGATCGATGTTGTAGAAGTTCACCCCGACCGTGCCGGTGCGCATCCGGCGGGCGATCTCCAGACCCTTGTCCTCGTCGGAGGTCCAGACGGTGCCGGCCAGGCCGTACGGGGAGTCGTCTGCGATCGCCACGGCCTGGTCGACGTCGTCGTACGGAATCACCACCAGAACCGGGCCGAAGATCTCCTCACGGGCGACGACGGCGGAGTTGTCCACGTCCGCGAAGACCGTCGGCTCGACGAACCAGCCCCGCTCCAGGCCCGTGGGACGGCCACCACCGGTGACCACCCTCGCCCCGCCGACCCGGCCGGCGTCGATGTAGGACTCGACGCGGTCGCGCTGTCGAGCCGAGGCGAGGGGGCCCACCCGGGTGGCTGGGTCGGACGGGTCTCCCACCCGCAGGGAGGCCGCGAGGGCCGCGACGGCGTCGACGACCTCGGTGTAACGGCCGCGGGGCGCGAGGATGCGGGAGCTGGTGTAGCAGGTCTGACCGCTGTTGAGCAGGCAGGCCCAGGCGAGTCCGCGTACGGCCTGGCCGAGGTCGGCGTCGTCCAGCACGATGGCCGCGCTCTTGCCGCCGAGTTCGAGCGTGGCGGGCCGCAGCAGCCGCCCGCACACCTCGCCGATGGCCCGTCCGGCCTCGGTGGACCCCGTGAAGGCCACCTTGTCGACGCCGGGGTGAGCGACCAGGTACGCACCGGTCTCGCGGCCTCCGGTGACGACGTTGACGACCCCGTCCGGGATCCCGGCCTCCTGTGCGGCGTCGGCGAGCTGGAAGGCATCCAGCACGGTCTCGGGCGCCGGCTTGACCACGACGGCGCAGCCGGCCGCGAGGGCGGGCGCGACCTTGAACATCATGAGCGACTGAGGGAAGTTCCAGGGGACGACGACGGCGACCACCCCGACCGGTTCACGGCGCACCACGGTGGTTCCGGGGCCGGGAAACGCGGGGCGGCGCTCCTCCTGCGGGGTGGCGCGGGCCAGCTGGGCGAAGTACCGCAGGGTCCGGGCGGGACCGGTCCCCTCGACCGGGCCGGACACCGCGATCGCCATGCCCATCTCGGCGGTGACGACCCGCGCGGTCTCCTCCGCCCGGCGTTCCAGCGCGTCGGCGAAGCGGTCGAGGGCCGCCGCCCTGGTCTCCCCGTCCCAGGACGCCCACGGCGACGCGGTCAGCGCCCGCCGGGCCGCGGCGACGGCGGCGTCGACGTCGGCGGGGGCGGTGTCGGGCGCCTCGCCCACCGGCCGCTCGGTGACGGGTGAGATCACGGTGAGGGTGCCGGCTGCGGTACTCGGCCGCCATTCACCTCCGATGAAGAGGTGTTCGCGGCGATAGTGCGGCTCGGTTTCCGATCGCATGGGTCAGCTCCCAGGAAGCAGTACGGGCTTGACGGTCACGCCGGACGCGGCATCCCGCTCGGCGGTGTTGATCTCGCTGAGCGGATAGGTCCGCACCAGGCGTTCGAAGGGGAAGCGGCCCTGCTGCCACAGCTCGACCAGCTGGGGAAGGAAGCGGCGGGGTACCGCGTCGCCCTCCAGGATTCCCATCACGTTCTTGCCGGTGGACAGAGCGGCGGGGCCGAGGACGAGGTCGCGGGACTGGGCGCCGACCAGGCCGATGGTTCCCCTGCCCCGCAGGCTGTCGACCCCGTCCCTGATCACCTCCGGGACCCCGGTGGTGTCCAGGATGTAGTCGGCTCCTCCCCCGGTGATCTTGCGGAGCTGCCGAGGAACGTCGTCGACGCTGCCCAACAGGACATGCGTGGCGCCGAGTTCCTGGGCCAGGTCGAGCCGGTTCTCGTGCAGATCGACCGCCACGATCGTGGCGGCACCGGCGACCTTGGCCGCCATCACGGCCGCCAGCCCCACGCCGCCCGCGCCGAACACCACGACGCGCGAACCGGCGCGGACGCCGAGGGCGAGCAGGATCGATCCGGCGCCGGTCTGGATGCCGCAGCCCAGGGGGGCGAGGAGCTCCAGCGGCAGATCCGGGTCGACGACGACCGTGTTGCGTACGTCCACCACGGCGTGGGTGGCGAACGAGGACTGGCCGAACCAGCGCGAGGCGACGGGCTTTCCCTCGGCGTCGGTCACCAGCTGACCGCCGCTCTCGGTGCCGGTGCCGGTGCCGGTGAGATTGCGCTGGACGAACGACCGGCAGTAGGCGGGGTGGCCGTCCAGGCAGTTCTCGCAGGCGCCGCAGTGGTCGAACGACAGCAGGACGTGGGAGCCCACTGACGGCTCGGTCACGCCCGGCCCGAGGGCCTGGACCACGCCGGCTCCTTCGTGGCCCGCGATGATCGGCGGCCGGGCTGGAAAGCCCTCGCCGCGTGGCAGCACGTCCGTGTGGCAGAAGCCCACCGCGGCGATGCGCACGAGGACCTGCCCCGGCCCCGGACCGGCGATGTCGACCTCTTCGACGACGAAAGGCCCGGTACCGGCCCTGAGTACCGCTGCCTGCATGCGCATATCCGCTCCCGGCATCCGTCCGCGTATCAGTTCGCCTTCCGTGCCCGACGCTACTGTTGACCGTACGAGCGGTCAACAGTAGCTTCATGGCTATCACCCGCACGACGAAGGAGCCGAGCGTGGCCCTCCCCGTACAGTCCCCAGAGCGGCAGGAACAGCCGGACCAGCCGGATCAAGAGGCCGCCGCGGTCCTGCGCCGTGAGGGTCCCGTCGCCGTGATCACTCTGAACCGGCCTCGGGCGATGAACGCGGTCAACGCGGCGATGTCGGCGGCCGTCGGAAACGCGCTGCGGGAACTCGACGAGGACCCGGAGCTGAGTGTCGGTGTGATCACCGGGGCGGGGCGGGCCTTCTGTGCCGGCGCCGACCTGAAGGAGCTCGGGGCCGGCCGACCGGTCAGTGCCCCCGGGCACCCCGAATGGGGATTCGCCGGCCTGGTGCGCCACATCGTGGACAAGCCGCTCATCGCGGCCGCCAACGGCTTCGCGCTCGGCGGCGGCACCGAGATCGTACTGGCCTGCGATCTCGCGGTGATCAGCGAGGACGCGCAGCTGGGGCTGCCCGAGGTGAAGCGCGGGCTGGTCGCCGCCGCCGGTGGGCTGCTGCGGCTGCACCGGCAGATCCCGCCCAAGGTCGCGGCCCACGCCGCCCTGACCGGTGAGCCGCTGGACGCGGCCACCGCGCTGCGCTGGGGCCTGGTCAACGAGGTCGTGCCCGCGGACCAGGTAGTAGCCCGTGCCCTGCGACTGGCCCGGCAGATCGCGGCCAACGCGCCGCTGGCCGTCCGGGCGAGCAAACGGATCATGCGCCGCAGCGCCGAGTACGGCTCCGACTGGGCCCCGGCGATCTGGGACATGAACGAGGCCGAGTTCGGCGAGGTCCGCCGCAGCGAGGACGCCAAGGAAGGCCCACGGGCCTTCACGGAGAAGCGCCCGCCCCGGTGGCAGGGCAAGTGACAGCCAAGGAGACAGCGGTGCAGTCAGCGGTGATCGTCGATGTCGTACGTACTCCCTCCGGCAAGGGCAAACCCGGCGGCGCACTGTCCGGAACGCACCCGGTGGAGCTGCTGGCCACGGTGCTGAGCGCACTGCTGCGACGCAATGACCTCGACCCGGCTCTGGTGGACGACGTGATCGCCGGGTGCGTCGGACAGAACGGTGAGCAGGCGCTCAACATCGCGCGCAACGCGGTGCTGGCCGCCGGGCTTCCCGAGACGGTGCCGGCCACGACCGTCGACCGGCAGTGCGGCTCAAGCCAGCAGGCCGCCCACTTCGCGGCGCAGGGCGTGCTGGCGGGCGCGTACGACATCGCGATCGCCTGCGGCGTCGAGTCCATGAGCCGAGTGCCGATGTTCTCCGCCGTCCAGGGCCGCGACCCCTACGCCCCGCTCGCCGCGCGTTATCCCGACGGCCTGGTCCAGCAGGGCGTTTCGGCAGAGCTCATCGCCGCTCGCTGGAAGATCGGCAGGCAGGAGCTCGACGCCTTCGCCGCGCGCTCCCACCGGCTCGCCGCGGCGACCGCCGCGTCGGGCGGCTTCAACGGCGAAATCGTCCCGGTCGGCGGCCATGAGGCGGACGAGACGGTCCGGCCGTCCACCACCCCGCAGGCCCTGGCCGGACTGAAGCCGGCGTTTTATGACGACGCCACGGGCAGGCGCTTCCCGGAGATCGACTGGCGCGTCACCGCGGGCAATTCCTCCCCGTTCACCGACGGCGCCTCCGCCGCGCTCATCATGAGCGAGGACAAGGCCGCCGCCCTGGGGCTGCGCCCCCGCGCACGGTTCCACTCCTTCGCCGTCACCGGCAGCGACCCGCTGCTGATGCTCACCGGCGTGATCCCGGCCACCGTCCGCGTGCTGGAACGAGCGGGCCTGTCCATCGACGACATCGACGCCTTCGAGGTCAACGAGGCCTTCGCCGCGGTACCGCTGGTCTGGCAGCGGGAAACCGGAGCCGACCCGGACCGGGTGAACCCGCGCGGCGGCGCCATCGCCCTCGGCCACCCCCTCGGAGCCTCCGGCACCCGGCTGCTGACCACCCTGGTCAACCACCTGGAAGCCACCGGCGGCCGCTACGGCCTGCAGACCATGTGCGAGGGCGGCGGCATGGCCAACGCCACGATCATCGAGCGGCTCTGAGCCCTCCCCCGCCTCAAGCACCTCCACAGGAGACCCACCATGAATCTCTCAGGCAGCGCCGCCCTCGTCACCGGTGGAGCCTCCGGCCTCGGGCTGGCCACCACGCAGCGCCTGGCCGCGGCCGGGGCCCGGGTCACCATCGCCGACCTCCCCTCCTCGGCAGGCGAGACCGTCGCCAAGGACCTCGGCGACCATGTCACCTTCGCGCCCACCGACGTCACCGACCCGGCGCAGGTGACGGCCGCGCTCGACCTCGCCGTGGAGGCGGGGCCGCTGCGGGTGGTCGTCAACTGCGCGGGCATCGGCGACCCGGGCCGCACCATAGGCAGGGACGGGCCCCTGGCCCTGGAGCGCTTCCGCCGGGTGGTGGAGATCAACCTGGTCGGAACGTTCAACGTGATCCGGCTCGCCGCGCAGCGTATGCAGGACACCGAGCCCACCGGGCCACGCGGCGAGGAACGCGGCGTCATCGTCAACACCGCCTCCGTGGCGGCTTTCGACGGACAGATCGGACAGGCGTCCTACGCGGCCTCCAAGGGCGGCATCGTCGGCATGACCCTGCCGATCGCGCGGGAGCTGGCGGCGAGCATGATCCGCGTGGTCACCATCGCCCCGGGTCTGTTCGCCACCCCGATCCTGAACGGACTGTCCGAAGAGGCACGCCGCTCGCTCGGCGCCCAGGTGCCCCACCCCAGCCGACTCGGCGATCCCGGCGAGTACGCCGCGCTGGTCGAGCACATCGTCGCCAACCCGATGCTCAACGGCGAGGTCATCCGCCTCGACGGTGCGATCCGGATGGCACCGCGCTGAGGCTGTCCTGCCCCCATGCGATGTACCCCCCGACCCTGACCCGACGATCCGAGAGGCGCCGTCACCGTGCCCATCCCCATTGACATCGATCCCTCAGTCACCGAACTCGCCGAACGCACACGGCAGTTGGTGCGTGACATGGTGATCCCCGTGGAGACCGAGACCGGCGGCCGGGTCCACGACGGCCCCGAGAAGGTACGGCGCCGGTTGCAGGACGCCGCCCGCGAGGCGGGCCTGCTCGCCCCGCACGTCGGCAGGGAGTGGGGCGGGCTCGGCCTGAACACCCTCGGCCAAGCCGTCGTCTTCGAGGAGGCGGGCTACTCCCTGCTCGGCCCGCTCGCCCTGAACATCGCGGCTCCGGACGAGGGCAACATGCACCTCCTGGAGAAGGTCGCCACCGAGGAGCAGAAGCGGCGCTACCTGGCCCCGCTGGCCGCCGGAGACATCCGGTCCTGCTTCGCGATGACCGAGCCGGCTCCGGGCGCGGGCTCGGACCCCAGCGCGTTGACCACCACGGCCACGCGAGCCCCCGGAGGCTGGCGCATCGACGGCCGCAAGTGGTTCATCAGCGGCGCGCGCGGTGCCGGGTTCGCCATCTGCATGGCCCGGACCAGCGGTGCGCCGGGCGACCGGGGCGGGGCCACCATGTTCCTGGTCGACACCGACCGGCCCGGCATGACCGTCGAGCGCGACATCGACACCCTCGACGAGGGCCTGTTCGCGGGCCACAGCGAAATCGTCTTCGACGGCTGTGTCGTCGGCGACGACCAGGTCCTCGGCGAGGTCGACCGGGGGTTCGAGTACGCGCAGGTGCGACTGGCGCCGGCCCGGCTGACGCACTGCATGCGCTGGCTCGGCCTGGCCCGGCGCGCGCAGGACATCGCGCTGGAGCGGGCGAGCACCCGCGAGGCCTTCGGCTCGCGCCTCGCCGAACTCGGCATGGCCCAGCAGCAACTGGCCGACTCCGAGATCGACATGGCGGCCAGTCGGGCGCTCATCCACGACACGGCCCGGGTCCTGGACAGCGGGGGACGCGGCGCCCAGGAGTCCGCCATCGCCAAGACGTTCGTCGCCGAGGCGGTGGGCCGCGTCGTGGACCGCTCCGTGCAGATCTGCGGCGCCCTGGGGGTCTCCTCCGACGTCCCGCTGTCCCGCTTCCTGCGCGAGGTCAGGGCCTTCCGCATCTACGACGGCCCCTCCGAGACCCACCGCTGGGCCATCGCGCGACGCGCCGTCAGCCGCCACGCGCGCCACCGTGAGGAGACCGCGACATGACCGCGACGGACATCACCACGCCCGCCGGGTCACCGATCGGCCTGGACGTCGGGGCGCTGCGGAAGTGGGTCGGCGAGCTCGTCCCCGACTTCGACGGGCCGGTACGGGCCCGCCTCCTCCAGGGCGGCAGGTCGAACCTGACGTACGAGATCCAGGCGGGCCCGCACCACTGGGTGCTGCGCCGCCCGCCACTGGGCACCCTGACGCCCAGCGCCCACGACATGGCACGCGAGTACCGTGTCGTCGCAGCACTGCACGGCACCGGCGTGCCCGTGGCGGCGCCGGTCGGTCTGTGCGAGGACCGCTCGGTCATCGGGGCCCCGTTCGCGGTGGTGGAGTTCGTCGACGGGACGGTCGTCCGCAGCGCCCAGGACGCCGCGCTGATCAGCGCCGACGGGCAACGGCAGTGTGCGCTGTCCCTGGTGGACCAGTTGACAGCGCTCCACCAGGTGGACCCCGGGGCGGTGGGGCTGGCGGAGTTCGGCCGCCCCGAGGGCTATCTGGCGCGACAGCTGAAGCGCTGGCGCAGCCAGTGGAACTTGGTCAGAACGAGGGAGACGCCCCTCCTGGACCGGCTGTTCACGGCTCTGGTCGACCGGCTGCCGCCGGCCGGCCCGCGCGGCATCGTGCACGGCGACTACCGCCTGGACAACACCATCCTCGACCGCGCCGACCCGGCGCTCGTCCGCGCGGTCGTCGACTGGGAGATGGCCACGCTCGGCGACCCGCTCACTGACCTGGGCATGCTGCTCGTCTACTGGGATCCCGTCAGCGAACCGGTGCTCGGTGTGCGGCACATCCTGCACGGCAACCCCGGCTTCCCCACCGCCGACGAACTCGCCGAACACTACGCCCACCAGACCGGCGAGGACCTGAGCCATCTGCCCTTCTACCGGGCGCTCGGCTACTTCAAGCTCGCGGTGATCGCGGAAGGCATCCACGCCCGCCACCTCGCCGGCCAGACCGTCGGCGACGGCTTCCACACCATCGGCGACGCCGTTCTGCCCCTGCTGCGGGCCGGGTCCGCCGCACTGACCGGACAGGACACGGCATGACCCGCACCGCGCTCATCACCGGAGCCTCCCGTGGCATCGGCGCGGCCATCGCCCGCCGCCTCGCCACCGACGGCTGGGACCTGAGCCTCGCCGCCCGCTCCCCCGGGCCCCCGGCAGCGCTGGCCCACGAACTGCACGCCCGGTACGGAGTGCGCGTGCACACGGCGCCGGGCGACATGGCCGAGGAGGCCGACGTCCACAACGTGGCGCAGCAGCACCTCAAGGCGTACGACGGCCGACTGGACGCGCTCGTGCTCAGCGCCGGGATGGGACAGACGGGCGCGATCGCCGACTTTCCCCTGGCCCGGCTGGACAAGCAGTACGCAGTGAACCTGCGCGCCCCGTTCCAGCTGGTCCAGGAATGCCTGCCCGCGCTGCGCGCCACGGCCTCCCGGCCCCGGGACGGCACCGGCGTACACCACGGCACCAGGGTGGTGGCCATCGCCTCCATCACCGGCGTCACGGCCGAGCCGTCGCTGGCGGCGTACGCGGCGACCAAGGCGGCCGTGCTGTCGCTGTGCGAGTCGGTCAACGTGGAGGAGTCCGAGGCCGGCGTCTCGGCCTGCGCGGTGGCTCCCGGATACGTCGACACCGACATGACCTCATGGATGCACGAACGGCTGGCCCCGGAGGACATGATCACGGCGGACGATGTCGCGGAGATGGTCTCGTCCGTTGTCGGACTGTCCCGTACGGCCGTGGTCCCCAGCATCGTGATCACCAGACCGGGCCGTCGTCTCTGGCGGGCCTGAAACTCAGCGCTCCACCGAAGCCGGACGTGCGGGAAATCCACCCGTCCACTCTATTGACCGTACATGCGGTCAGTCCTAGTGTGGCCGCACCGCACTCCCTCGGAAAGCCGGTCCGGCGACCGTTCCCCTCCCCTCCCCTCCCCTCCCCTCCCCTCCCCGCGACCCGCCGGGGCAGAACCTTCCGCCACCGACCCACACTCGCCGCCCTCTCCGGCCGTTCCGGCAACGGCCGGCGGCCAGTACCGGAGGAATCGCACATGGCGACAGCGACACCACACACGGCCGAGAACAGCGGCTGTCCCGCACCTGGCAGCGATCTGCACGGCATCCTGGACTTCTGGAAGGAGGCCGCGCCGGACGCCGAAGCACTGGCCGAAGGCGATCGGCGGTTGACCTGGGGCGGCCTGGCGGACCGGGTCTCGCGCCTGGCCGCCGCACTGGCCGCGGACGGCCTGCGGCCCGGCCATCACTTCGCAACCCTCAACAAGAACAGCTCCGCCACGGTCGAGGCCACGTTCGCCGCAGCCAGGGACGGATACGCACACGTCATCGTCAACTGGCGCCTGAGCCCCGGCGAGATCGAGTACGTCCTCGCCGACGCCCAGGCCCGGATCCTCTTCGTCGGCGCCGAGTTCCTCCCGCAACTGGAACAGATCCGGGACCGACTGCCCCACCTGACGAAGGTCATCGTCGTCGGCGGCGACGCGGACGCGTACGAGGACTACCTGGCATCGGCCGCACCCGCGCCCCGCAGCCACCGGCCCCAGCCGGACGACTGCGTCCTCCTGCTCTACACCTCCGGCACCACGGGATTCCCCAAGGGCGCGATGCTGACCCACCGCAGCCTGGGAGCGCACTGCGTCTCGGCCGCGGAGGCGTTCGGCTTCTCCCACGACAGCGTGAACATGGTGGCCATGCCGCTGTTCCACGTCGGCGGGATCAGCTGGGCTCTGATCAGCCTCTGGATGGGCGCCCGCACGGTCCTCGTCCGGAACGTGGTCCCGGCCGCCGTCCTGGAGCAGATCCGGCGGGAAAGGGTCACCCACGCCTTCTTCGTCCCGACGGTCTACGAGTACTTCCTGGCCACGCCGGAACTCGACCAGGCGGACCTGTCCAGTCTGCGGTGCCTGGGCTACGGCGGGTCCCCGATGCCGCTACCGCTGATGCGACGCTGCCTGGAGCGGTTCACGCCGGACTTCTACCAGGTGTACGGGATGACCGAGGCATCCGGGGTGTTCAGCGTCCTGGGGCCGGACGCCCATCGCGACCCGGACCGGATCCACCTGCTCACCTCGGCCGGCAGGCCGATGGCGGGCGTACAGGTCCGGGTGGCCAGCCCGCTCACGGGGGAAGAGGTTCCGCGCGGCCGGACCGGCGAGTTCTGGATCAGGTCGGAGCAGGTCATGGCCGGGTACTGGGACAAGCCGGAGGCCACCGCCGAATCCTTCAGCGACGGCTGGTTCCGTACCGGCGACGCCGGCTTCGTGGACGACGACGGCTTCCTCTTCGTTCGCGACCGCGTCAAGGACATGATCATCTCGGGTGGCGAGAACATCTATCCGGCCGAGGTCGAGCGGGTGATCACCCAGCACCCCGCCGTGGCCGACGTGTGCGTCATCGGAGTGCCCGACCCCACCTACGTCGAGGCGGTCAAGGCCGTCGTCACCGTGGCGTCCGGTGCCGTGGTCGACGCCGCCGAGCTCATCGCCTTCTGCCGTGCGCGCCTGGCCGCCTACAAGTGCCCCAAGACGGTGGAGATCGTCCAGGAACTGCCCCGCACCGCCACGGGCAAGGTGCTCAAGCGCGAGCTGCGCAAGGCGTACGCGAACAACACCGACATCAGCTGAACCACAAGCGAAAGGTCCCACGATGAGCTACTTCACCAGTGCGGAAGAGGTCTACCTCTACCTCGGCGGCGTCTTCCGGGAGGCCAACAGCCACCCCGAGGTCGGCCCGGTCCTCAAGGCTTCCGGCATCACCCTCCGGCTCGACTACACGGGCCCGGACTCGTCCATCACCGTGCTCATGAAGGAGCCGGAGATCGTCGTCATCGAGGGCGACTCCGACCTCGACCCCGATGTCCGGCTCGCGATGTCGGCCGACAACGGCAACAAGTTCTGGCGCGGCGAGTACAACGTCGCGGTCGGCCTGGCCAAGGGACAGGTCAAGGCCAAGGGCCCGGTCACCCAGATCCTCAAGCTGGTGCCGCTGACGAAGCCGCTGTTCCCGGTCTACCGCGAACTCGTCGGCAAGAAGGACGCCGGCAACTGAGCCCCCTCGACACCCCAAGGCAGGTCGGTCAATGACGACAGATACCAAGCACTACCGGATGTACATCGACGGCACGTGGGTGGACGCGGCCGACGAGCCGTTCGAGATGGTCGATCCCGCCACGGGCCAGGTGTTCGCCACGGCGGCGAGGGGCCGGACCGAGCACGCCGACCTCGCGGTGGCCGCCGCGAAGCGGGCCCATGAGCGCGGCGAATGGCGCGGCAAGAGCCCCGAGGAACGGGCCGAGGTGATCTCGGCGATCGTGGCGAAGCTCTCCGAGCGGATGGACGAACTCGTCGAGCTGCACATCAAGGAGAACGGAGTCACGATCCGGCAGGCCATGGCCTTTCACGTCGGCTACTCCATCTCCCATCTGCAGTACTTCGCCGATCTGGCCCGCAGTTACGCCTTCGAGCGCCCCGGCCCGCAGCTGTCCTATCCCACGCTCGCCACCGGAGTGGTCCGCAGGGAGCCCATCGGCGTCGTGGCCGGCATCGTGCCCTGGAACTTCCCCCTCCTGCTGGCCGTCTGGAAGCTCGGTCCAGCCCTCGCCGCGGGCAACTGCATCGTCCTCAAGCCGGACGAGAAGACACCCCTCACCCTTCTCGCCCTCGCCGAGGCCGCCCACGAGGCCGGACTCCCGGCCGGCGTCCTGAACGTCGTCACCGGGGAGGGCGAGGAGGTGGGCGCGCGGCTGGCTGTGCACCCGGACGTACGCAAGATCGCCTTCACCGGCTCGACCGTCGTGGGCCGCGAGATCAGCAGGCTGGCGGCGGACAACGTCAAGCGGGTCACGCTGGAGCTGGGGGGCAAGGGCGCCAACATCGTGCTCGCCGACGCCGATCTGGACACGGCGGTCGACGGCGCGCTGTTCGCCTGCATGCTGTACTCGGGGCAGGCCTGCGAGTCCGGCACCAGGCTGCTGCTCCCCGAGGCCCTCCACGACGACTTCGTCGCCAGGCTGATCGAGCGGGCGAAGACGATGAAGATCGGCGATCCGGCCGAATTCGACACCGACCTCGGCCCTGTCGTCTCCGGCGAACAGCGCGAGCGGATCCTCGGTTACATCGAACTGGGGCAGAAGGAAGGCGCCACCCTCGCGTACAGCGGATCGACGCCCGAGGGCCCGGGGTTCTGGGTGGGGCCGACCATCTTCACGGGTGTCCGCCCGGACATGCGCATCGCCCAGGAGGAGATCTTCGGCCCCGTCCTGTGCGTCATTCCGTACGGCAGCGTCGACGAGGCGGTCGCCATCGCCAACGACAGCGAGTACGGGCTGTCGGCGGGGGTCTGGAGCGAGGACGTCGACGCCGCCCTCGAGGTGGCGCGCCGCCTCGAGTCAGGCACCGTGTGGATCAACGACTGGCACATGGTCAGCGTCGAGTACCCCTTCGGCGGCGTCAAGCAGAGCGGCCTCGGCCGCGAACTCGGTCCCCACGCGCTCGACGAGTACACCGAGGAGAAGTTCGTCCACATCGACCTGTCGCGTCGGCTGGACCGACGTGTCTACGACCTCGTACTGCCGCCCGTCGCGGACCGCACCAAGGAGAGCGCATGAAAGGGAACGCCGCCGTCCTCAGGGAGCCCGGCGCCGAACTGTCCATCGAGGAGGTCGAGTTCGGCGAGCTGGCCCCCGACGAGGTACTGGTCCGGATCGCGGGCGTCGGCGTCTGCCACACCGACCTCACCGCACAGTCCGGCGGCGTCCCGCTGCCGCTCCCGGCCGTGCTCGGCCATGAGGGCGCGGGTGTGGTGCACGCCGTCGGGGACGCTGTCGAGGCGCTCTCGGTGGGCGACCACGTGGTGCTCAGCTTCGACTCCTGCCGGGAATGCGCGACCTGCACGGCCGGGCACCCCGCCTACTGCGAACTGTTCGCCGCGCTGAACTACTTCGGCACCCGCCTCGACGGGACCGCGACCATGAGCCGCGGCGACGAGGACGTCCACGGCAGCTGGTTCGGCCAGTCCTCGTTCGGCGCGTACGCGGTGGCCAGCGTGCGCAACGCGGTCAAGGTCGACGACGGCGTGCCGCTGGACATCCTCGGCCCCCTCGGCTGCGGTCTGATGACCGGCGCCGGCACCGTGTTCAACGTCCTACGGCCCGCCCCCGGCCAGAGCCTGGGCGTGTTCGGTCTCGGCGCGGTCGGACTGAGCGCGGTCATGGCCGCCAAGGCGGCCGGGTGCACGACCATCGTCGCGGTCGACCTCAACCCGGAACGGCTGAAGCTGGCGACCGAGCTCGGCGCGACCCACGTGATCGATCCGTCGCAGACCAAGGACGTCAACTGGGCCATCACCGAGATCAGCGGCACCGGACTGGACTTCACCGTCGACGCCGTGGGCCTCGGCTCCGTCGTACGCCAGGCGGTGGAGGCTCTCCGCTCCCCGGGCGTCTGCGCCACGCTCGGACTCCAGGGCCTGGAGAACGAGATGACCATCGACCAGGGCCATCTCCTCATCGGCCGCACCCTGACCGGCGTCATCGAAGGCGACGCGGACCCGCACGAACTCATCCCCAAGCTCATCGGGCTCTGGCGGGAAGGCGACTTCCCCTTCGACCGGCTGGTCGAACGCCGCCCCTTCGACGAGATCAACGAAGCGATCGCGTCCGCCCGCTCCGGGCAGGTCATCAAGCCCGTACTGGTCTTCGACCCCGCCTGACACAGCACAACGATCGGTGAGGAGCCGTTCCATGACAACCGAGACCACTGTGTCCGAGGACTTCGTCGTCGAGTTCTTCGCACATGTCGATGCCCATGACTTCGACTGGGTCGAGCAGATGCTGGATCCGGAGTGCGTCATCCAGGCACCTGGGTTCCTGCAGAAGGGACCCGAGATGGTCACCATCTGGATGGCCGGGTTCTTCGCCGCCTTCCCCGACCTTGTGCACCGGCCGCATCGAATCGTCACCGCGCAGGACGAGGTGGCCGTCGAACTCGAGGTGACCGGCACCCACACCCAGGACCTCGCAGCGCCCGACGGCAACGCGATCCCTCCGACAGGACGGTCCATCCAGATCGGGCTGGCCGAATTCTGGCGCCTGCGCGACGGGCGCGTCAGCGAATACCGCGTGTACTACGACCACTTCGAATTTCTCACGCAGCTCGGCCTGACGAACTGACGTATTGAGGACCATGGGTGTTGAGCGGGGCGCGTCCGGCCTTGGGCGCGCCGACGCCCACGCCCGCGCCCTTCTGTCGCATGGTGCGCCACCGGACCGGGCACTACGCCAGGCGTGCCGCCCTGCTGTGCGCCAGGAGCCGGTCATTGCTCGCCTCGTGACACTGCAACTCGTTGCGCACTTCGTCGATCCGGAGAGGCCCGAGGGCGGCGCGAGCGAGGGCGACAGGCGAGTCTCGGCGCGAGGCCAGGCGCCCGCCGGTCCTTCTGCCCGTCCCTCCGCCGGATCGTCGGGGGGCGCCGAAGGATTCCCCTGCCTCCCGTCCTCCGCCTGCATGTCACCCCCGACACCGTTCCGGAGTGGCTCTACGACACCGTCGGGAAGCTCGGCCTCGAACTCCAACTCAGCCTGGACGACGCCGACATCGACCAGGCCGGACAGACGGGCGGAAAACTCGTCATCCCGGGGATTCACGGATACGGAACCACCCCCTGAAGCCGACGCCACGCGACTGGCCCCTTCGACGCGACTGGTTCCTTCGATGAGCTTGCACTCAGAAACTGATCGGTTTACTGTGTTGTAAACCGATCGGTTTCCGATTTCTCGTGGAGGCAGTCATGACCGCTTTGAAGGGCGCCAACGTCTTCGTCACCGGTGGCAGCCGGGGCATCGGCAAGGCCCTGGTGGAAGAGCTGTACGCGCGCGGTGCCGCCAAGGTCTACGCCACGGCCCGCGACCCGCGCACCGTGACGCACCCCGACGCGGTCCCGGTGGCGCTGGAGGTCACCGACCCGGCCTCCGTGGCGGCCGCCGCCGCACAGGCCGAAGACGTCACCGTACTGATCAACAACGCCGGTGCCGTGGTCGGCGCGTCCTTCCTCGACTCCCCTATCGACGACGTACGCCGGGAGTTCGAGACCAACTTCTACGGCCCCCTGCTCCTCACCCGGGCCTTCGTGCCGGTCATCGAGGGCAACGGCGGCGGCCACCTCCTCAACGTGCACTCCGTGCTCTCCTGGATCGCCCTCGGCGGCTCCTACAGCGCCTCCAAGGCCGCCCTGTGGTCGCAGACCAACTCCCTGCGCCTGGAACTCCAGCCGCGCGGCATCTCCGTCACCGGACTGCACGTCGGATACGTGGACACGGACCTGACCGCGGGCGTCGACGCACCCAAGTCCGACCCGCGTGACATCGCCGCCCTCGCCCTCGACGGCATCGAAACCGGCGCGTACGAAGTCCTCGGCGACGACCTCACGCGGCAAGTCAAGGCGGGCCTGGCCGGAGACCCGGCCGGGCTGTACGACCAGCTGGCCAAGTAGAGGACAGGGAGACGGCGAGATGCCCAGCCAGGAATCACGTCCCACGATTCACATCCCGGGAACCACCAGCCACACCATCGCCCCGCGCGCAGGACACGGCAGCGACGAGGGGACCCTGCGTTACCTCAGAGCGGGCACCGGCGCTCCCGTGGTCCTGCTGCACACCGTGCGCACCCAGGCCGAGCACTTCCGCTCCCTCATCCCGCTGATCGCGGACCAGTACACCGTGTATGCCCTCGACTTGCCGGGGATGGGCTACTCCGAGATCGTGCCCGGTGCGTCGTACGACGAGCCGGCCATGCGTGCGGGCGTCAAGCGGCTCCTGACCGAACTCGACCTCCACGACGTGACCCTGGTCGGGGAGTCCATGGGGGCGGTGCTCGCCCTGACCACCGCGGCCGACCTGCCCGAGCGGGTCCGGCGCGTCGTCGCGGTGAACGCGTACGACTTCCGCGGCGGTATCGCCCGGTCCAGTCTGCTCGCCCGTGTGGTGGTCAGCGGTGTCCTCGCTCCGGGGGTGGGCGCGGTGGTCGCCGGGGTGGAGCCCAAGCCCGTCGTCCGCAGGATCCTGGAGGGCGGCGTGGTCGACAAAACCGCGCTGCGGGAGGACTACGTCGACGAACTCCTCCAGGTGGGCCGCCGCCCCGGCTACCCGACCGTCGCCCGGGCCGTGTACCAGAGCATGCCCAGTCTCATCGCCGCCCGCTCGCGCTACTCCGAGGTCAAGGCACCCGTCCACCTCGTCTACGGGGAGAAGGACTGGTCGCGGCCCTCGGACCGGCAGGCCGACAAGGAGCTGCTGCCGGCTGCCGATTTCACGCAGGTGCCGGGAGCAGGCCACTTCATCGCCTTGGAACGGCCCGACCTGCTGGCCGACCTGCTGAACGCGGTGGCGTGACCGCCCCGAAAGCGCTGTAGTCACCCCCGTTCGGGTGTAGTGCGGGACGGGGACCACGCTCGACCATGTGTCTGACAGCGTCGTGGCATGCAAAGGGGCAGCGCGTGGCGGAGATACGGATCGAGTTCGATGTTCCGGCGGAGATGCGTGACGGCACGGTGCTGCGCGCGGATGTCTACCGGCCCGGAGGTACGGGGCCGTGGCCGGTGTTGCTGGCCCGGCTGCCGTATGGCAAGCAAACCCCGATGATGGGCGTCGTACTCGATCCGCTGGCCGCGGCCAGGCGTGGCTTCATGGTGGTCATCCAAGATACCCGCGGCCGGTTCGCCTCCGAGGGCGAGTGGGAGCCGTGGACACACGAGGAGAGCGACGGGTACGACACCGTGCGGTGGGCCGCCGCGCTGCCCGGCGCGAACGGCTCCGTCGGCATGATCGGCGCCAGCTATTTCGGCAACACCCAGTGGATGGCGGCGCTGTCCAAGCCGCCGGAGCTGAAGGCGATCGCGCCGATGGTCACGTGGTCCGATCCGGACGACGGACTGTGGACGCGCGGCGGTGCGATCGAGCTCGGCATCACCGCGCCCTGGACCCTCATGATGGGTGCCGACGCGCTGATGCGCCGGCACGGCACCGACCCCGCCACGCTCGTCGGCAGCCTCGGCGGGCTCGTACAGGATCTCGACGGCCTGGCCGACGGCGGCTACGGCGAACTGCCTGCCGGGCACTTCCCCGCGTTCGTCCGGCACGAACTTCCCGAACTGGGCTATGAGCGCTCCCGGCGCGAGCCCGGGTGGGCGCGGGCATGCCGGGTCGAGGGCCGGCATGACGAGGTGGACCTGCCCACCTTCCAGGTCGGCGGCTGGTACGACATCTTCAGCCAGGGCACGCTCGACAACTTCACCGCCATGCGCCGCGCCGACCGGTCCGCCACGCTGGTCATGGGGCCGTGGAGTCACGCCAACCAGCAGCACGTCATCGGCGACGTCAACTTCGGGTTCGGCGCGAACTCCGCCTTCATGGGCATGCGCGGACCCCTGCAGGGCCTCCAGCTCGACTGGTTCCAGCGCACGATCGGCGATGCGGAGGCGCTGGAGCCGGACACGGGCAAGGTGCTGCTGTTCGTCATGGGCGTCAACCAGTGGCGCGAGGAGACGGAATGGCCCCTGTCGCGGGCCGTGGACACCGACGTCCACCTGCGTGCCGGCGGACGCCTGACGCAGCAGCCGCCGTCCACCGCCGAGCGGCCCGAGGAGTTCGCCTACGACCCCATGGATCCGGCGCCGACCACCGGTGGTGCACTCCTGATGACCGACGAGTTCCGTGCCGGGCCGCTCGACCAGACGGCTGTAGAGGCGCGCGAGGACGTCCTGGTCTTCACCACGGAACCGCTCGCCGAGGACCTGGAAGTGACCGGCCGTGTCCGGGTGGTGCTCTTCGCGGCCACGGACGGGCCCTCGACCGACTGGGTGGCGCGCCTGTGCGACGTCGACGAGGACGGGGTCTCGCGCAATGTGACCGACGGCATCGTGAGGGTGCGCGCGGCGACACCGGGCGAGGCGGCCGAGCACGTCGTGGACCTGTGGTCGACCAGCATTGTCTTCCGGGCGGGGCACCGGATACGGGTCCAGGTCACCTCGAGCAACTTCCCCCGCTGGGACCGCAACCTCAACACGGGCGAACCCGAGGACACCGCGACCACGGGCCGGGTGGCCCGCCAGCAGGTCTTCCACGACCCCGCACGCCCCTCCCGCATCGTCCTGCCCGTGGTGCCTCCAGCCTGACCGGGAGCAATGGGAGAGCCCGCCGATCCGTTGCTCCGGTGGGCAAGGGCGCCGAAGTAGCCATGTCGGCTCGGTCGAAGGGCGGCAGGCATCCTGCGGCGGAGGCGATGACCTCCCACGGGCGCCTGCCCCTCGGCAAACGCCGCGGTGAAGATTCCTCGGTCGGCAGACCGACCAGGTTCCGCTAGACCGGCCTGCGATGACGCGGCCGGATCCGGAGGGGGCGGCCATCCGGTCGAGTACGGCACCGAGGTCCTGGGCCAAGGGGGCACGAGTGACCCGCCTGCTCGATCTGATGCCGGAGGTGGCCACCGAACTCCAGCTGCTGGTCAAGACCACCCGCTACGCCGCCCACGATCCACTTCATCGACGCCCTGCCCAAGACCTCCAGCGACAAGACCCAGCGCTACCTGCTGCGCAACCGTCGGCGCACCGAACTCGTGCGGGGGCGGCGCTTGGTGTGTCCCACGCGCGGCTGCCGGCCGCCCTTCTGCGAGCAGATGCCCGGAGTTTTTGAGCGTCACCAGCGACGCACGGTCCGTCTGACCAGGTAAGTCAAGGCTGTGGCGAAGAAGTTGGCGGGCCGGGCGGATCTCGTTTCCTGGTGATACTCGCGGCGGGCCTGCTCGCCACACGGCCCTGCGCGCCCTGCTGCGCATCCCGTTGCCCACCCGGCGGACGCCCCGCGTGATCGGCGTCGACGACTTCGCTCTGCGCCGGCCGCACCGCTATTCCACCGTGGTGATCGACGCCGAGACCTATGAGCGGATCGACGTGCTGCCCGACCGCACCGCCGACACGCTGGAAGCTTGGCTGCGCGAGCATCCGGGCGTGCTCCTGGACGAACGACAGCGAGTCAGCGACGCCCAGCTTCTCGAACAGCCCGCGCAGCATGTACGGCTGGACTCCCAGGCCGACTCCAAACAGCTGGTGCAGTGCCGTCTCGAACTCGAAGCGGCCTCGTCGAAAGGAGGTGGCGCAGCCGCCGGGGACGTTGTGACGCCCCGCCAGGAGGGTGCGCGGTCCCAGCGTTGGAGGCTGGCGGCGGTCAGTCCGGCGTTGCCCCTCGCCGATGACCACGCGTCGAAGTCCGTCGTCGTGGTTACTGTTCGGCGGCCTCTCGGGCGATCTGCTCGAACTGGGCGCCCATGGCCTCGCCGAGCGCCTGGGCGGCGGAGAGCGGGCGCACCATCACCGTGAACTCGTCGATCTTCCCGTCGTCGTCGAAGTGCAGGAAGTCGCATCCCTGGAGCTGCTTGCCGGCGACGGTGGCGGTGAAGACGAAGGCATGATCGCGGCCGTCGGGGTTGGCGATCTCACGGATGTAGGTGAAGTCCTCGAAGACCCGGAGCACGCCGCGCAGGATCGCGGCGGTGATGGCCTTGCCCGGGTACGGCTTGAAGGTGACGGGGCTGGTGAAGACGACGTCGTCGGCCAGCAGAGCGGCCACGGCGTCCAGGTCGCGGCTCTCGACGGCCTTGCGGAAGGGATGCATGAGCCCACCTCTGATACTCAAAAATATGAATAGGTGCGGTAGAGAATAGAGGGCCTGTTATGGCTTGTCTACAGGGGAGGGGTGACTATTAGTCACGCTGTTGATTAATCTGTTAGCGTAGATCCATGGCTTTGCGGAACGCGGTGATGGCCGCGCTGTTGAAGGGCGAGGCGTCCGGGTACGATCTCGCGAAGGCATTCGATGCGACGGTAGCCAACTTCTGGATGTCGACGCCCCAGCAGCTCTACCGGGAGCTGGAGCGCATGGAGGCGGAAGGATTCGTCACGGCCCGCGTCGTCGAACAGAAGCGCCGCCCCAACAAGCGGCTGTTCTCCTTGACGGAGGCCGGGCGGAAGGCCGTCCACGCCTACACCGCCGAGCCCTTGGGCAAACCGGCGGTGGTCCGGGACGAGTTGCTTGTCAAGGTGCAGTGCGTGGACGTGGGCGACATGGAAGCGGTCCGGACTGCCATCGCGGAGCGCATGCGGTGGGCCACCGCCAAGCTGGCCGGCTACGAGAGGCTCCGGCAGCGCCTGCTCGACGGGCGCTCTGAGGAGGCGTACTTCGCCGAGGCCGAGCGCATCGGCCCGTATCTCACCCTGCTGCGCGGGATGTCGTTCGAGCGGGAGAACCTCCAGTGGGGAGACATGGCGCTGCGCAGGCTCGAACAGCGCACAGCGGCACTGCGGGCCGACGGCTGACCGCGACGATCCCACCTGCACGATCGGTCAAGAAGAGGGGGTGGGGCGATCGTGCCCGACTCCACCCCTCACCGGTCGTCGGACTATGCCCGGGCGAGGAGCAGCTGCGGTTCCTCGTCGGCGGGAATGCGATGGAGTCCCTTGCGGTCGTAGAACCGGGTCACGCCGAAGCCGAAGAGGCCGGCGACCGCGAGTCCCACGCCCAGCATCACCCAGCCCCGGGTCAGACCCGCGTCGGCCTGGGCGTCGTAGTAAAGGATCGAGCGGACGGCGCCCGTGATCTGGCGCAGGGGCTCGAACTCGCCGAGGGCGCGGTAGAAACCGGGGAGGGCTTGGAGAGGGACCGTGGCTCCGGACGTCGGTACCGCCATGGCGATGTAGAAGATCGTGATGAACAGCATCCCCGGCGTGCCGAACACAGCGAGCAGTCCGAGCCCGCCGATGCCGACAACCGCGATCGTGCACACGGAGAAGAGCCACAGCAGGGGCAGGTGAGAGGCGTCCATGCCCATGATGCCCACCGCACCGGCCAGGGCCAGGCTTCCCATGAGCAGGGACAGACCGATCATGAGCGTGCTACTGATGGCCAGGGTCTGGACGCGAGTCGCGCGCAGCAGCGGGTTATGGACCCGCAGCGGGCCCATGTCGCTGTGGGTGTAGCCGAGGGCGTGGTCCACCTGGCCGCTGATGACGTTGGCGGCGAGCATGCCGCAGACGACGAGGACGAGGGAGTAGTAAAAGGCACTCAGACCGAGGCCGCTGTGCGAGTCGAGCGGATGCCCGTCCTCGATCTGCACCACGGCCGGGTCGGCCAGCAGCAGGCGCGCGGCAGCGGGCAGCTCGGCCTGCGCGGCCTCGGCCTGAGCGGTCAGCTGTTCACCCACCTGCGCGGAGGCCGACTGCGCGGCCGTCGTCGTGGCCTGCCGCGCCATGCTCGACCCCACGCTGCCGGCGGACTGGTTGGTCAGCACGGTGAGTGTCGGGCGGACGGGCTTGCCGGCCACCCCGGGGCCGGTGAGGGCGGCGACAGTGGCGGTGAAGTCGCGGGGCACGACGAGCGCGCCGAACAGCTTGCCCTTGCCCAGTTCCTCCTTCATCTGGGTCCTCCGTGGATACTCCGGCGTTTACGCCGGAGAGGAAACGGACTCCTGCGGAGCAGGGCAGGGAGCGGTGTTTCGCCGTCAAGGCGAAAGACCGTGCTCTGACCCGCAGGCTTGATCTTTACCTGTTACCCCGCTAGTTTGTGAGCATGACCGCGAACCATGTGAAGCGGGCATTCAAGTACCGCTTCTATCCGACGGATGCGCAGGCAGCAGAGCTGTCGCGCACCTTCGGCTGTGTGCGC
>NZ_JBIAHG010000061.1:0-24295 GCF_042870385.1 Streptomyces sp. NPDC006602
TTCAGTACCGGCCCGACACCCTCGACGGCTTCATAGCCGGCACCGGCCTGACCCTCGACAACCCAACGTCACCCTGACGAGCCGAAGTCAGTAACGGCTCGGCCCGCTCGCGCGGCTGTGCAAGTCCGGGCGTCATGCCAGCTACTCACCTGAGAAGTGCCTCCAGCTGGTGCAGGAAGCAGAACCTCGGCAATCCTCATTCTTGCTGGTCAGAGGCACTCTTCAGAGAGCTGATCACCTACCGGACAGCCCACCTCGTGAAAGCGCGAGGTTCAACCTGCCTGCCCTACGATCTGCTGCTGAGTGGCTGTACCGCCCGGCAGCCGGCATCGACCTCGACCCCCAGCAGCCTGGCTTTTCCCGGTACTCATCCACCCCACCCACTCCTGGCGCCGCCGGGCGGAGCCGGTCCGAGCCGGTCTCCCGAGCCGCCCGCGTCATGCCATGGCCACCGATGAGTGCAAGGAGATGGAGGTCGCCCAGGGGGTCCCCTGGACACGGCACGCGAGATCAGTGACCGGGTGGCCGTCGTCGTGGCTGCCGGCCTCGTTCTTGCCGCCGGGGATCCCCGTCGGCGGCCCGAGGGGGATCCCGCGCTTGTCCGCGGTCAGCGGGTCAGCGCGTCGATGAGGGCCTTGGTGACGTCCTCGGTGGTGGCGGTGCCGCCGACGTCGCGGGTGAGGATGCCGGCGGCGGTGGTGGCCTCGATGGCCTTGTTGAGGCGGGCCGCCTGGTCGGGGAGGCCGAAGTGCTCCAGCATCAGTGCGGCGCTGCCGACCGCGCCGATCGGGTTGGCCAGGCCCTGGCCGGCGATGTCGGGGGCGGAGCCGTGGACGGGCTCGAACATGCTGGGGAAGCGGCGCTCCGGGTTGAGGTTGGCACTCGCGGCCAGGCCCAGACTGCCGGCCAGGGCGCTGCCGAGGTCGGAGAGGATGTCGGCGTTGAGGTTGGATGCGACGACGACGGAGAGGTCCTCGGGCTTCAGCACGAACTTCGCGGACATCGCGTCGACCAGGACGCTCTCCGTCTCCACGTCGGGGTAGTCGAGTGCGACCCGCTTGAAGACGTCGTCCCACAGGACCATGCCGTACTGCTGGGCGTTGCTCTTGGTGACGGAGGAGACCTTCTTGACCGTCCGGGTACGGGCCAGATCGAAGGCGAACCTCATGATGCGTTCGCAGCCGACCTCCGTGAACAGGGCCGACTGGACGGCGACTTCGCCGCCCGGTCCGCGGCCGGAGAGGTTGCGGCCGCCGAGACCGGCGTACTCGCCCTCGCTGTTCTCGCGGACGACGACCCAGTCGAGTTCGGTGTCGTCGGCCTTGCGCAGGGGACTGGTGACGCCGGGCAGGAAGTGCACGGGGCGGATGTTGGCCCACTGGTCGAAGTTCTGGCAGATCTTCAGGCGCAGGCCCCAGAGGCTGATGTGGTCGGGGACGGTGGGCCAGCCGACGGCGCCGAAGTAGATGGCGTCGAAGTCTTTGAGGCGGTCCAGGCCGTCGTCGTCGATCATCGTGCCGGTGCGCTCGTAGTACTCGCAGCCCCAGGGCAACTCCTCCCAGGCGAAGGTGAATGCGGCGTCGGTGCCGCGGGAGTCCTCGGCCAGGGCGTCGAGGACGGCGCGTCCTGCGGCGACGACTTCCTTGCCCACGCCGTCGGCGGGGATGGCGGCGATGCGGAACGTGCGGGGTGCGGTGGTCACGGGTGCCTCCGGCTCGCTGTGGTGGGGTTGGTTCGAGTCAACACACCGCTCACCGGGCGCGTCCAAGACCTGCTTCCGATACGACCCATAGGCGCACCCGATAGGTTCCGCGTCAGTCGGTGGACCGGGTGTGCCGTGCCCGTCGGTCGGCCAGCGACCTGGTGAGGGCGAGGAAGGCGCGGGCCGCGGGGGTGAGGTGCGCGGGCAGGCTGACCATGGCCACGTGCAGATGGGCGGTGGGTTCGATGGGGGCGACGACGGCTCCGCAGCGGCGGGCCAGCCGGGTCCAGGAGGAGGGCAGGACGGCGACGCCCACCCCGGTGAGGACCAGCGGAAGGATCGAGGTGCGGTGGTCGACGACTGTCACGATCTCCGTGCCGGTGCCGCCCGCGGTGATGTCGTCGACGATGCTGCGCATGAGGCTGCCGGTGCGAGAGGCGATGAGCTTGTGCCCGGCCAGGTCCTCGGGCCGGATCGTGACGTCGTCCTCGATTGCTCCGCCGGGTGCGGCGACGACCACGAAGGGCTGGTCCTCGACGTGCAGGACGTCCAGCCCTGACGGGGTGACGGGGCTCGCCGAGCCCAGCAGGCCCAGTTCGCAGGCCCCGCTGCGGACCAGGTGCACGACCTCGTCGGGGGTGAACGCGGCCTGGGTGCTGACCGTCACGGCCGGGTGCAGCTCGGCGAACCGGTGGATGAGGGTGGTCAGCGGCTCGATTCCGGGCGAGGGCATGGTGGCGACCTCGACGGTGCCGCCGTGCAGCCCGGCGAGCGCGGCGGCGGTGTCGCGTACGGCGGCCAGATCCCGCAGGACGCGTCGGCTGGGCTCCAGCAGTTCCGTGCCCGCCTCGCTGAGGACGACACCGCGCCCCACTCGGTGGAAGAGGGCCACGCCGAGGTCGGCCTCCAGGTTCGCCATGGCCTGCGACAGCGAGGGCTGGGCCACGTGGAGTGCGGCGGCGGCCTTGCTGAAGCCGCCGTGCTCGACGATGGCCAGGAAGTACTCCAGCTGCCGGGCGTCCACGGTGCCTCCGCCGGTTGATCTGTCCTGGGGCAGGGCCAACTTAGACCGACCGGGCCGCTTCGTCCGTGCGCCCGCCGATCCAGCGGTCGGCGAGGTTGCGTCCGCACTGCGCGAGCAGCCGCGCGGACAGCGCGCTGTCGTTCGCGCAATCCTGGTCGGTCAGATCCGTCAGGGCCTGGACGGAGCGGAAGTGGGCGGCGGTGCGTTCGGGAGGCAGGGTGCAGCGGCCGGCGACGGCGTGCGCCGCGACGCCCTGCCGGCGGGCTCGCCGTGCGAGGGCGATGGGGAGCTTGCCCGACAGGGTCTGCTCGTCGAGGCTGCCCTCTCCGGTGACGACGAAGTCGGCGCCCGCGAGCAGCTCGTCGGCGCCGAGCAGCGTGAGGAAGTAGTCGGCGCCTGAGCACACCCGCCCGCCCAGCAGCATCCCGGCGTATCCGAGCCCGCCTGCCGCTCCGGCCCCGGCGGTTCGGGCGAGGCGGGCCGCGTCCGTGGCGCCGGCCGCCTCCAGCCGCCGTACGAAAGTGCCGAGGGCCGCGTCCAGTTCCCGCACGTCGTCCTCGGTCGCGCCCTTTTGGGGCCCGTAGACGGCGGCCGTGCCCGTTGGTCCGAGCAGCGGGTTGTCCACGTCGGTGGCGAGGACGAGGTCCACCCCAGCCAGTGCGGTGCGGGCTTCGGCCAGGTCGATCGTGTGGAGGTCGGCCAGTCCTCGGCCGCCCGGCCCGATCGGTGTGCCGTCCGCGCGGGCCGGCACCGCGCCGAGGGACTGCAGCAGGCCCGCACCGCCATCGGTGGTGGCGACCCCGCCGAGGGCCAGGACGATGGTGTCGGCCCCGCCCGCCAGCGCGTACCGGACGGCCTGGCCGATGCCACGGCTGGTGGCCGTGAGCGGCGCCTTGACACCGCCGGGCAGGGCGCCCAATCCGCAGACGGCCGCGGCTTCGATGAGGACGGTACGGCCGCGCACCGCGACGGGTGCCGTGACGGGCTGCCCGGTGGGGCCGGTCACCGTGACCTTCTCGGCGCCGAACTGTCCCGCGCAGGCCGCGGCCACACTCCCCTCGCCCCCGTCCGCCAGCGCGAGCCGGCTGACCCGGGCGTGCGGAGCGCCTTCCAGCAGCCCGCGTTCCAGCGCGCGGGCGACCTCGTCGGCGGTGAGGGAGCCCTTGAACTTGTCCGGGGCGATCAGGACGCAGGGCGCCAAGGACACGGAGGCGGCCATCAGGGGGCCACCTCGGCGGTCTGCGCGGCGGACGGTCCGGTGGGCGACGCTACGGCCGGACGGCCGACCTCGACATCGGCTTCGGTCTCGGCCTCGTTGGTCAGTGGCGGCTCTCCCGCCTTTCCGGCCAGCACCGCCCGGGCCCGCTCCACATCCAGGCCGTTCTCCCACCTGGCGACGACCAGGGTGGCGACGGCGTTGCCGAAGAAGTTCACCAGCGCCCGGCACTCCGACATGAACTTGTCGATGCCGAAGATGAGCATGATGCCTGCCGCCGGGACGGAACCGACCGTCGACAGCGTCGCGGTGAGCGCGATGAACCCGCCGCCCGCGACCCCCGCCGCACCCTTCGAGGTCAGCAACATGACGGCCAGCAGGCCGAGTTGCTGACCGATGGAGAGGGAGGTGTCCGTGGCCTGGGCGATGTAGAGGGTGGCCAGCGAGAGGTAGATCGCCGCGCCGTCGAGGTTGAAGCTGTAGCCGGTCGGCACGACCAGCCCGACCGTGGACCGCTCCGCGCCCATGTGCTGCAGCTTGCGCATCAGTCCGGGCAGCGCGGGCTCGGCGGTCGAGGTGCCCAGGATCAGCCAGAACTCCTCCTTGAAGTAGCGGAAGAGCTGGAAGATGTTCAGCCGCACGTACAGGGCGAGCACCCCGCCGAGCACGACCACGACGAACAGGGCCGAGGTGACGTAGAAGAGGACAATCAGCGAGCCGAGGCTGGTCAGCGTGGACAGGCCGAACTTCCCGATGGCGTACGACATCGCGCCGAAGGCACCCAGCGGGGCGGCCTTCATGACGAAGGACAGGACCTTGAAGACGACCTCGGTCAGCCGCCCTACGGCCGCGATGATCGGCTCGCCCGGCTTCCCCACCATCTTGATCGCGATGCCGAAGACGACGGCCAGGAAGATCACCTGGAGGATGTTCCCCTCGACGAACGGGCCGAAGAAGCTGTTCGGCACGATGCCCGTGAGGAACTCCCACCAGTGCTGGTGCTCGCCCGTCTCGATGTACTGGCTCGCGTCCCCGGACGTCTTCAGGGTCGACGGGTCGGCGTGCACGCCGTCGCCGAGCCGGAAGACGTTGATCGCCACCAGGCCCGTCAGCAGGGCGACGATCGTGCCGACCTGGAAGTAGGTCAGCGCCTTGATGCCGGTGCGGCCGACCTTCTTCAGGTCCGCGACGCCGGCGATGCCACCGATGATCGTCAGGAAGACGATCGGGCCGATCAGCATCTTCATCGCGGTGATGAACGTCGTGCCGATCGGCTCCATGTCGGTGGCCAGATCCGGCCACTTCCAGCCCAGCACGATGCCGATCACGATCGCCACCAGCACCTGGACGTACAACTGCCGGTACCACGGCTTCGCCGCGATACGCGCGGCCTGTTCGGCTCGACCGTGGCCTGGGGTATGCGTCATTGCAGCCTCCCTGATCGCGCGGTACCGAGCCCGATCGGTACGCGCCAGCTTTCGCCACAGTGAACCGGGCACAGGTGAGGGGGTCCACGACCAAAAATCGATGCCCCGTATAGGCGGGGCCTATGTATCCGTGGCGGCGACCGCGGTCGCGGGCAGCCCGTGGCCTCGGTCGGCTGACCGTCGCGCACGGTGAGGATGCGGGCCGGGATGTCGTGCCGGCGGGACAACCTCCGCGGCGATCCTTGCGGGGATTGAAGGTTTTCTCCGTGCCGAAATTCCTCCACGCGTGCACAGGTGCGGCTCGCGGCGCGGTTGTGGGGGCGACGGTGCACCCGCGGCCCACCACTTGGAGGCCGGTGACGCCGATGCGAGCGGTTGTACCAGGGGGGTGCCTCTCCCTTGGGTCCGCGGGCGGCCTGAAAGGGTATTGGGCGCAAGGGCGACTGGCGCCGGGCGGTTTTTTGACCCGCTGGGGGCGCGGGCGGATCAACGGATCAGGAGACAGCGGCCATCCGGTCGGGGCCGACACCGAGGGCCTGGGCCAGCAGGGCGCGGGAGTGCGCCCGGGCCAGGGGGTCCGCGATGACGTCCTGGACCATCACTTCTTCGACGCCGGTGGTCTTGGTCATCTGCTCGATCTGGTCCCGGACGGTGGCGGGGCTGCCGGCGAGCTGGCGCGGCCAGCAGCCGTCCGTGATGACGGTGGGTGCGTCCTTCTCCTCCTGGGTGAGTTCACGCGCGGCCTCGTCGACGGTCGGTACGTGGGGAGCGGTGCCGGTGCGGGCCATGCGCGCGAGCAGGGCACGCCTCGACCAGTTCAGCCGCTGCGCCTCGCTGTCGGTGTCCGCCACCACGGCGCTGACGGCCAGCATCGCGCGGTGTTTCGCTGGTCTGTTGGGGATGGGTCTGAAGGAGGCGTCGTGGCCGTGCAGAGCCGGGGCGGCTCCGTCGGGATTGATGAAGCCGGCGAAGGCGTACCCGAGACCGAGCTCTCCGGCCATCCGGGCGCTGCTGCCGGAGGAGCCGAGAATCCACACCTCGGGTCGGGTGGGAATGCCGGCGGTCGCATCGAGGCGCGCGAAGGCGTGGCCGGCGGGGAAGTCCCGGTGGAGGTGGGCGAGTACCTCCTGGATCTGAGGTCGAAGTCGTCGACGGGCGAAGCGTTGCGGTCCCGGCGCAGGGCGAGGTCGGCCAGCGGGCCCGCGGTGGCCCGGCCGAGGCCGAGGTCGATGCGGCCCGGTGCGAGGGCTTCGAGCTGGAGGAAGGTCTCGGCGACCTTGTAGGGGCTGTAGTGGTTGAGCAGCACTGCGCCGGAGCCGACACGGATGCGCCGGGTGGTGTGGGCCGCCAGGGCGATGAGGATTTCCGGTGCCTGGGAGGCCAGGCCGCCGGTGTTGTGGTGCTCGGCGTACCAGATGCGGTGGTAGCCGAGTTCCTCCGCCTGCCGCGCGGCGTCGACGGCGTCCTGGAGGGCCTGCGGCTTGTCGGTGCCGGGGGTGACGGCGGCCACTTCGACGAGGGAGAGCTTCATGGTCTGTCGGTCCTTGCTGCCGGCGTGATGGCCGGCGGGAAATCAGTTCGAGCAATCGCGCACGACGCGGTTCGAGCGCGTCAGCGTCGCACCGCGTCGAGACTGACCTCCCACAGCCGTGCGGCGGCTTCGGGGTCGAGGGCGTAGGAGGCCACGCCGCTGACGCTTCCGGCCTGGTAGGGCTGTGTGTCCTGCGCTGTCTCGGCCTCGTTGCAGTCCTCGAAGTACCGGCCGCCGACGCCTTCGAGGAGCGGGGAGGCGGCGAGCAGTACGGAGGTGGCCGCGCCCTGTTGGGGGGTTTTCATGGGCTTCGTGCGGTCGGCTGTCCTGCGCTCCAGCACCTCGGGGTCCATGTGGCGGGAGAGGTTGGTGAGGATGCCGCCGGGATGCAGGGCGTTGACATGGATGCCGTCGGCGGCCCACCGTTTGTAGGCCTCGACGGCGAAGAGGACGTTGGCGGTCTTCGACTGCCCGTACGCGGCCCAGGGATCGTAGGCGCGCTCGCGGAAGTGGATGTCCTCGAAGACGACCGGCGAGTTCAGGTGAGCGGAGGAGCTGACCACCACCACCCGGGCGCCGGACGCGGCCGCCAGCGCCGGGCGCAGCCCGGTGGCAAGCCGGAAGTGGCCCAGGTGGTTGGTGGCGAACTGCAGCTCCCAGCCCTCCGGGGTGCGGGTCTCGGGAGCGGCCATCACGCCCGCGTTGTTGACGAGGATGTGCAGCGGGCCGTCCCACGCGGTGGTGAAGGCGGCGACGGATGCCTGGTCGGTGAGGTCGAGCCGGGCCACGTGGACATGCTTGTTGCCGGTGTCGGTGGTGATGTCCTGCGCGGTGCGCTCGCCGGCGGCGACGTCGCGGACGGCGAGGGTGACCTCGGCCCCGGCGACCGCGAGCGCGCGGGCCGTCTCGACGCCGAGGCCGGAGGCGCCGCCGGTCACGACGGCGCGGCGGCCGGTGAGGTCGACGCCTTCAATGACCTCGAAGGCGGCAGGAGTGGGCGGTGAAGGGCGTGGTGATACGGGTGGTCATGGGGAGTACTCGCCTTTCGTCAGGGACGGGAGGGGTGTGCGGATGCGCAGGGGGAGCGAGGGCGGGGTGTGCGCATTGCCGGGCGGCGTGATCTGAAGTCGTGCGCCTGCCGCGGTTGCCACGGGTGGGCCGACGGCCCACAGCGTGAGGTGTGCGGGCTCTCACGTGCCTGCTCATCGGCCCTGCGGCGCTTGGCCTGGCCGTTGGCTGTGGGGGTTCGAAGCGGGTCCGTGCCACGTTCATGGCGCGGGATGGCCGGCCCGCGGTTCTCTGCCCGGCCCGCGGTCTCATGCCGCGGTCCTCGCTGCGACGCGAGCGGTGTCAGCGGTGTCGCGTGCCTGCACCCGCGGCACGAGGGACGCGGCGAGTGCCGCCACCAGGGATCCGGCCGCGCCGGCCAGGAAGGCGATGGTGTAGGCGTGGTCCGTGGGCAGCGGACGGGCCGCGGTGATGCTGCCGGCCAGGATGCCCGCCACCACCTGCGTGCCGAGTGAGGAGCCCACCGACCGTACGAGTGCGTTCAGGCCGGTGGCCTCGCCGGTCTTGGTCGCCGGTACGGCGTCGACGACGAGGTTGGGGATGGCGGCGAACGACAGGCCGATGCCGGTGAACAGGACCGTGGTCCAGCCCAGCACGGCGGCCTGTGAGCCGTGCTGTACGGCGAGCATGACCAGTCCGGCGGCGGAGGCCAGGCCGCCGAGTGCGAGGGGCAGCTTCGCGTGGAAGCGCTGGGCGAGGGCTCCCGAAACGGGTCCGGTCACCAGCATGATCAGGCAGCCCGGCAGCATCAGCAGCCCCGCTCGGGTCGCGTCGACTCCGAAGCCGTACCCGGAGGAAGCCGGGGTCTGGGCCAGTTGCGGGATGAGGACGAGGGCGCCGAACATGCCGAAGCCGACCAGCAGCGTGGCGAGGTTGGTCACCAGCACGGGCGGCCGGACGAACAGGGGGATGTCCACCAGCGGCTGGGTCCTGCGCCGTTCGACCGATGCGAAAACCGCCAGGACCGCCACGCCGAAGGCGATCAGCCCGAGCGTACGGCCGCTTGTCCAGCCCCAGGTCCGGCCCTGGCTGATGGCGATGAGCGGAGCGGTGACGCCTGCGGCCAGCAGCCCGGCGCCCACCAGGTCGACCTTTTCCGGCACACGCACCGGGGACTCGGGCAGCAGCAGGTGCGCCGCGAGGGCGGCGATCACGGCCATCGCGGCCCCGGCCCAGAAGATCCAGTGGTAGGACGCGTGATCCACGAGCAGGCCGCCCATCAGCAGCCCGATCCCGCCGCCGACGCCGAGGATGGCGGAGAGCAGCCCTATCGCCCCGGGCCGTCGTGCGGCGGGGAACTCGTCACGCACGATGCCGAAGGACAGGGGAAGGACGCCGCCTCCGGCGCCTTGCAGCACCCGGCCCGCGATCACCAGGCCCAGACTGGCGCCGAGCGCCGCGAGCACCGCACCGGCGGCGAAGAGCACCAAGGAGATCACCACGAGGCGGCGCTTGCCGTACAGGTCGCCGAGACGTCCGAGGACCGGGGTGAGGACGGCCGCGGACACCAGTCCATGTCGTGGCCTGGGCGTCGGCGTGCAGGGCCGAGGCCATGTCGCCGATCGCGGGCACCACCGCGGTCTGCATCAGCGAGAACGCCAGGGCCGCGAGGGAGAGGATGGCCAGGCTCCGTCCGACCGGGGGCCGGGCAGAGCTTGCTGAGGACGTCATGCTCGACTCCTTGGACGCCGCGCTGGTGGTCGGCTTGGGGCGTTCACCAGCGCGACGGGATCAGCGGACCTCGAGGTCCGGGTGTGACCTGATGTGAGGAGAAACCGGCGCAGCCGCCCCCTGCCCCGGGGCGGGGGGCGCGGCCGGCTGGTTGATGCTGCGCGACCGCGGGCGGCCCCGGCGGGTTGAGCGGTCCGGGCGCGGGAGGCTCTCACGCGCCGTACCGCCGTCGGGGGTGCTCAGCCCTGGCCGACCTCGGCCTCGGCGGACAGTTCGGCCCACTCCTGCCAGCCCTTGATCCGGTCGGCGTAGACCTGCGGGACGACCTGGAGGGGGAGGGTGCCGAAGAAGACCCGCGGCGGGGGGTTGTCGGCGTCGACGACCTTCAGCAGCGCGGGGCCGACGCCGGCGGGGTCGGGGTTGGGCATGGTGGCGAAGCCGGCGTTGACGGCCTCCCGTACGCCGTCGTAGGCGGACAGCGGCTCGGACCAGGCGGAGGACGTGCCGAACTCGGTGCCGAAGGGGCCGGGTTCGACGACGGTGACCTTGATGCCGAAGCCGGCGACCTCCTGGGCCAGGGAGTCGGAGAGTCCCTCGACGGCCGCCTTAGCGGCGGTGTAGCCGCCCGTGGTGGGGAAGGCGGCCAGGCCGAGCAGGCTGGACACGTTGATGATGCGGCCGCTGCCCTGGGCGCGCAGGTAGGGCAGCACGGCCTGGGTGACCCACAGGGTGCCGAAGACGTTCGTGTCGAACTGGGCGCGGACGTTGTCCTCGGTGAGCTCCTCGACCATGCCGAACAGGCCGTAGCCGGCGTTGTTGACGACGATGTCCAGGCGCCCGAAGTGCTCGTGGGCCCGCTTCACGGCCGTGCTCACGGCGGCCTTGTCCGTGACGTCCAGGGACAGCGGCAGGATCGCGTCGCCGTGCGCGGCGAGCAGGTCGGCCAGGGAATCGGTGTTGCGGGCGGTCGCCGCGACCTTGTCTCCGCGCGACAGTGCCGCTTCGGCGAACCGGCGGCCGAAGCCGCGGGAGGAACCGGTGATGAACCAGATCTTGCTCATGGAAGTGCCCCTAGGAAGGTGGTACGAAGCCAACGAGAGAAACAGTAAACCAGTATGGGACGGAGTACCACTTGGGATCTGTGTACACTCGTGGCATGGCCGAGACATCCAGGACCTCATCCGCCCGCGACACCGCGCGGACCGCCCGGTCCGCTCCTACCTCGCTGCGCGAGCGGACGCGCGCCGCGATGCGCGCCGAGGTCAGCGAGGTCGCGTTCCGGCTCTTCGCCGAGCAGGGCTTCGACAAGACGACCGTCGAGCAGATCGCCGCCGAGGCGGGACTGTCGCGCACCACCTTCTTCCGGTACTTCGGCACCAAGGAGGAGGTCGTCCTCGGCAAGATGGGCGAGATCGGCCACGAGGTCGCCGCCGCGCTCGCCGTCCGCCCTGAAGGCGAGCGGCCCTGGGACTCCCTGCGCCGCGCATTCGACGTGCTCACCCTGACCGATCCCGGCGACCCCGAGCAGTCCCTGCGCCTGATGCGGCTGCTCAACGACGCCTGCGCCCTGATGACCCACCAGTGGGAGAAGACACAGGGCTGGCAGAGCGTGCTGGTCCCGGAGATCTCCCGCCGGCTCGGCGACGGATCGGATCCCGCCGACGACCTCCGCGCCCGGGCACTCGTGGCATCGGCGATCGCCTGCCTGAACGCCGCCACCGACGCCTGGACCGCCGACGACGGGGCGACTCCCCTGTCCGTGCTCGTGGACCGGGCGATGGGCACCCTGAGCGAACTGACCGAATAGCCGGCGGTCGATGACCGCCCTTGCCCTCCCCTCACCTCACGAGGGGTCGGTAAGATCGCTGCATGGGAGCTGTCGAGACCAAAGGTGAGGCGGGACGGGTCAGGCGAAGTCGGCGAGACGCCATCGACAACGAGAGCAGGGTCCGCGAAGCCGCGATGCTGGTCTTCGAACAGCGTGGCAATGCCATGACGATGGACGATGTCGCCGCCGAAGCCGGCGTGAGCAAGGGAACGGTCTACAACACCTTCGGCACCCGCCAGGACCTGGTGGATGAGATGACCGTTGAGTTCCTTGGGCGGGCAACCGACAGCTACCGGCAGGAACTTGACTCCGAGTCGGTCTGGGACGCCCTCCTGGACGTCATTCTCACCCCCACCTTCGGCGTGGCCGCGCGGCCGGAGATCCTCGACCCCAAGGCCCCCGCCGGGCGCGTGAAAGACGCACTGACCGTCGCGCTCACCGCCTTCGGGGAGCTTGTCGAGCGCGGAAAATCCGAAGGCGTGATCCGTCCGGAGATCACCGTCGACCACCTCTTGGTTCTCTTCCGCGGCCTCGCCATGGCCCTGCCGGAATACTCCCTGGGGCGAGCTACGCAGGCAAAGGAATACGCCGTCATCATCCTGCGGGGAATCCACGCCTAGCGCCCCGGGCAGGCAGCGTTCGGCCGTCGAGGAGCGGCGTTCGGTAGCGGCGAGAGGGCGTGCCGGGCGGCACGGTGAACGTTGCCTGCCGGGGCACTGGAGCTCACCTGGAGCGGTGGAGAGCGCCGGCCGGGCGTGACATTCCAGTGCACTTGGGTGCTGCCCGCCGAACGGCGAGAATCCGCTCCCGCTCCGCGCCCGGCCGCCGATCACCCGGCTACCCGCTGACGGCGTACGCTCCCCGGGCCGCAGTGAGTACCGCACGGCGGGAAGAGGGGCTTTCTGTATTTTCTATCCGCCTACCGGCATCAGCCGGTAGGTAGCGCCATCGCGCACGACGCGGCCGCCGCTCGGGGTTCCGAAGTGCGTGCCGAGAAGAATGGTCGGGGTGTCGGCGACCCGCTCGAGCAGTGCCTGCCTGGTCTTCCGCGACATCTCCTGGTCGCTGTCGAGGGCGGCATACCAGTCGGGACGGGCGATCTGACACGCGTAGTGCAGGAGGTCGCCGGTGACCAGTGCGCTCTCTCCCTGGGACTCGATGAGCACCGAGACATGGCCGGGCGTGTGACCGTGGCTGGGGACGAGTGCCACCTCTGGCGTGATGCGCTGGTCCGGCTCGGCCCATGTGATCAGGCCGGCATCGGCAATAGCGAGTTTTCAGTGGCGACGTCTACCGTCCTAAGCATGACCAATTCACCGAACTCCCCTGAGAGCGCATGGGTCTTGGAGGTCACCATTCGGACAGCGCCCGCCGCCGATCCTCAATGGCAGGAGCAACTCGACAGGCTCCGCGGAGTCGCCTCGTACTACCCCGAGACCCAGACGTGGCATGCCCGCCTCGGCGCGCTGGACCTGGCTGGCCTGCAACTGCTGCAGGCCCTCTTCGACACCGCGCGCGTCCACGGCACCGAGGTGAGCCTGACACCCGTGGCGGTCCCGGCGTATTGGGAGGGCCCGGCCTTCACGAGGGGGCCGGACGTGGATGATCTGCTGGAAGCGCAGGCCGATCGCGGCCGGCCGCTCGGTCAGCTGCCTCTTGTCTGAGGAGCCCTCGCGGGTATCGGTCGGACTGGCGCGCTGGCCTGTGCGTAGCATCCTGCACCGACTCCGACGGCGTCAGTTGCTTACTTTGAAGCGGCGGAACATGTCCGGGAGGAAATACCGCAGAAGGGTCTGGGCGGCATCGAGACGCTTGAGTTCGTCGTGCCCAAAGCGGAACACCTCGTATCCTCTGAGCTTGAGATCTCCGTCAGCGGCGACCATGTCCGCGTACTTGCCTGTATCCGGAGTGCGGCCGCGGTCGCGGGTGTAGTGCTGGGATCCGTCGACCTCCAGGACGACACGCTGTCCATGTGGCAGCAGCAGGAAATCCATGCGGGAGCGCAGCAGCGCCTCGGGGCCGCGCTCCTGAACAGTCCTATGGTCCCAGTGCAGCCACACCTCGGGCAGAAGAGCGGGATCCCCCGGCGAGGGCCCGAGGATCCGGTGGTAGGCGATGAAGAGATTCTTCTGGCCGTCCGAGTTGTCCGGCAGGCTTTTGAGGAGGCGTTGGTACAGGTCCCCTCGGGCCTCGGTGTCACTGCTGATCTCGCGGGTGTCCTGCCACCAGGCATGCAGATCACGCCAGCGCAGGCCCTCGATGGGGATCTCACGGTCATAGACGAGAGTGTCGTCCGGGTTGCCTCCGACGATCTCGATGTCGTTGTCCACTGAGGACTGGAAGCGGATGTCCGGCTTGGTGAACGAGGCGAAGATGATGTCCTTCGGCCGCCGGTTGCCGGGCAGTCGGGTCGATACCACGGTGAACACGGGATAGCCGCCATCGTTGCCGGTCACCTTCAACTCGACTCCAGCAGCCCGGAGATGACCTTTCGACGAGGCCGGTAGTCTCGGCGGGGGTTCCGTAGCCTCCCACAGGCGGAATCAGTCCAGCTGCCCCAGGGTCTCGCGGACGGCGGGGACGACTTCGGCGGCGAAGGCACGGATCTGCTCCGCGTGGTCACGCTCGGGCCAGATGACGAAGCCGTTCATGCCGACCGTCGTCACCAGTTCGGCGATGGTCTCGCTCCACTGGGCAACCGGCCCCCTGAACGGGCCGTCTGCGGCGGACTGGATGGTTCCGGAGATGTTGTAGACCTTGCGGATCGCCGACGGGTCACGGCCCGCAGCGGTCGCGGCGTCGTCGATGCGCCCTACGGCCACCGGCAGGGCATCGAGTCCGAACCGGCGCTGCACGGACAAGAGCGGCAGCGTCGTGGACTTCTACCTCTACCTCTACCTCGCCGCCGCTCTCGTCACGCTCCGCATGCTGATCCGCCGAGCAACGAGCCGCTACCGATGGGACGGCCGCCCCACCACCCGACACCTCAACTGATTCATTTGCCGGTCGGTCTTATAGTCGTGCATATCTTCTGCCCGAGGCGCAAATGCGACCGACCAACGGGCGGTCGGAGCCGGTCCGACCACCAGCCGGGATTGCACCCCTCAACGCCGTCGGAGGCCCCTGCGGGTGGTGGCCGGACTGTGTCCGGCCCTACTCATCAGGTCGGGTGAAGTCCGCTGCGGTTCGGCAGCGCCCTAAAGGGACGCGGGGCTGTGTCGATCTACGGCACCGCCGCGGGGCGCGACCAGCCACGATGATGCCGCAGCCGATCGACGGCACATCGCGGCACTTCCAGCGGAGCGCTCAGCGCCGTTTCACATCCTGGCGAGAATTCGCTGAGCGGCTGGGTGGATGGCTCAGGGCTGCAAAAATGGCCGGGTCAGCCGTTCGGCGTACGGCGGCGGATGCGTGGTGTGTCCCGCTGCATACGCCTCCGACCAGTGGGAAGCCCTCAGGCCATGATCGCCCAGCGCAGCTCCGCGGAGCACGTCCCTTCCGTTCACCAGCTCAAGGTCGCTCTGGAGGGGATGAAACCGCCGGTGTGGCGGCGGCTGGTGGTGCCCTCGGACGTCACGCTGGGGTCGCTGCACGAGGTGATCCAGGTGGCGTTCGGCTGGGACGACACGCATCTGCACGCCTTCGAGGACCGCCTGGGCGGGCGGTACGCGCCGCCGGGAGACCTCGACATCCCTGTCTTCGACGAGGAAGAGGCCGTCCTCGCGGATGTGCTGCCGCGCACCGGCGACCGTATCGACTACACCTATGACTTCGGCGACGACTGGCTGCACCTGATCACCGTGGAGGCGGTGCGCCCCGCTGACGAGGGCGAGGGGAAGCACGCGGTGTGCGCGGGCGGGCGCCGGGCCATGCCCCCCGCCGAGGACCTCGGCGGGGTGTGGGGGCTGGCCGGGCTGCTGGACCGGTACGCGGACGGGGAGCGCCCGACCGCCACGGTCGTCCGGCACGGCGGTGGGGAGTGGGTGGAGTACGACGGCCTCCACGACGAGGTGCTGGCCGGACTGCACGAGGAGGGCTTCGACCCGGCTGCCTTCGACGCCGCCGAGGTCACCGGGGGGCTCGCGCAGGTGCGGCTGCGCCGGGGAAAGAAGGGCCCAAAGGGCTTCCGCAGAAGGGCGGTGGCGGGAGACGGGCGGGCGGGCACGCGGCAGAAGAGGCGCGGGGCGTCGGGCGGGCGCCAGGCTCCGTCGGGGATGTACCGGTGCGAGTGCGGAGGTCTGCACCCGGTGGCCGGCGACGTGGGGCAGCTCGCCGAGGACGACGGGCCGGATGAGGAGGCGTCGCTGTCCGATGTCCTGGGTGCCGTGGGCCTGCGGTTGCCGGCCGTGCGGTTGCCCGGCGAGGCGGAGCTGGCCCGTGCGGCGCGCGAGGTGCCCGCCTTCATGGCGGCCGTGCGGCTCGGGCACTGGTGCGGCGGCGGGCGGGATCTGACCCCGAAAGGGCTGCTGCGGCCGAAGCTCGCCCGGCAGGCCGTGGAGGAGGCCGAGCTGTGGCGCATCGACCCCGGGGAATGGGGAGATGCCGAGGAGCGGGCCGCGCGGCTGGCGAAGGTTCGTAGCGCGGGCGACATGGAGCCGCTGGATTTGCCCTGGGAATGGGCGCTGAACTGCGGATTCGTCGAGGTGGAGGGCAATCGTGCGCGGGCCGGCGGCGAACTGCCGGACGAGGACGACGACTTGGCGCTGCTGGCTGCCTGGCAGGAGGCGGTGGCGGGCGCGGCGGTTGAACTCTCCCTCACCTTCCCCATGATGGACGGACCGCTGGGCGGGCTGTCGCCGCTTCGGGAGCTGACCGACGAGGCCCCGCCGCTGGTGTTCCTGATGCTGCTCGCGGCGTACGGGCTGCCCGACGGGGAGTGGCTGGATGTCGTCGGCTTCCTCACCGACGGCATGGATGGGCTGCCCGAGGGCCAGGCCCGGCGGCTGGTGTGGGCGCTCCTTGCCGAGCAGTGCGACGACACCGCCGCGACCCTGGAGCTGTTCGGCGCCGCCGAACGCGAAGGCCACGAGCCTCCCCCAGAGCCTGAAAGGGCCGGGGAGGTACCCCCAGCGGCGGACGCCGCTCTCACCCTGCTGCTCGACGGCCTGGGCGGCGGTGGGTACGACACGCCGTCCCTCGGTTACTTCCGGCTCACGGCGCTGGGTCGCTCCGGACTGCGTGCGTTGCTGGTGGCGGCGGGCGTCCCGGCACCGGTGATCGGCTCGCTGGCCCAGGCTGACGCCCGCACACTGCTGGACGCGCTCGACTCGTACCCCTCCCAGGTGGACGCGGCGGCGGAGGTGGCGGGCTGGCTGGCGGCCCGCTCCGCGGCGGACGCGGCGGTGCAGGTGGTGGACGCTTGCGACGGTACGGGACCGGCCGACGCGCTGCGCCGCCTGCAGGCCCCGCGGGTGCTGGCCGCCGTACTGGAGGCGGACCGCGGCGGGCGGGCGAAGGGGGTGCTGCGCAAGGCGGCGGTGTCGAAGGCCACCGGCTGTTCGCACGCGGCGGCCTCGATGCTGCGCCGGATCGGCGACCCTGCCGAGGGGGAGGAAGCATGGGGCCTGGAGTGGATGCTGGTGGACGGCGCGCTGCCGTTCGCACGCGGCGGCGAACAGGCGCTGCGCGAGAGGCTGCTGGCGGGTCCCGAGGACGGCAGGCGTCCGCTCGATCAGGTGGCCGAGCACGCCGACGACCTGTGGCGGGCCGGCCATCCGCACGCCGGCGAGGTACTCGGCGCGCTGGCCGACGCTGTCAAGCTCGTCGACAAGGCCCTGGCCAAGCGGCTGCGGAAGGCCGCGTTCAAGGCGGGGAGTACGGGCAGCTCAGGCGGCGCGGCGAGCGCGGGCACTACGGGGAGCACGGGCAGCGCGAGGAGCACCAAGTGAGCCTGCTCGTGAGGGAGATCGACGCCGAGGCCGGACCGCTCGCGGACCCCGCTGCCGCCGGCTGGGTGCGCGAGCACCTCGCGGTCGGCGGCTGGGCCGCCGTGTTCGCGCCGGCCGAGGCGGGGCAGCCGGCCCGGCTCGGCCGTCTGGTGCTCTACCGGCCCGTCGCCGACGCCCCCCGCGTGCCCGCTCAGGCCGCTGCGCCGGAGACGGTGGAGAGGGTCCGCCTGCCGCTGGTCCTGCCGCACGGTGGCGGAGTGCGCACTCGCACTGTCGAGGGGTGGGCGCTCGCCACCGGCGATGCCCTCGCCCTCCTGCTCGACCTGCCGGACGGCGGCGTCCATCCGTCGGTCGCCGCGTGGGCGGCCGTCGCCCGCCGCGCCCTTCAGCTGCTCGGTGAGGGGCGCCTCTATCCGGCGCTGACCTCCGACACGTACACCACCTGGCGCTTCGGACCACCCGGCGCGCGGGGCAAGCACGATCTGGATGCGCTGGCCGCTGCCCTGCCCCCGTACGCCCACAACCTGCCCGTTCCCCCGGCGGACGACCGGATGGTGCGGATCGCCGAACCGGCCGCCCTGGTACGGGAGTTCTGCGACGCGCTCGCCGACACCCTGCCGCGCTCCCCGGCCGCCGGCTGGGCCGTACCCGGCAACCCGTACGCCGACCGCGCCACCGCCCTGCACCCGCGCCTGGCCGAGTGGGCGGCCGAGGCCGCGGCCGAGCGGGCCGCACAGGTGGGTGTGGAGCTGCGAGTCGAGCCTCCGGCCGGTCGGCGCCGCGACTTCCGTGCGGTGCTGCAGCTGCGGACGGCGGCGGACCCGTCCCTGGTCCTGGACGCCGCCGAGCTGTGGGCCGACCCACACCGCGCGCAGCGGCTGCTCGGCCCGCACGCCGAGGCTGAGGCGCTGCTGGCACTGCGCCGTGCCGCACGCGCCTGGCAGCCCCTGACCCGCCTGCTCGCCGAAGCCGCGCCGAGCGCGCTGAGGCTCGACGACGAGGAGGCCATGGAGCTGCTGGGGGACGCCACCGATGCACTGCGCACGGCGGGCGTACGCGTGCACTGGCCGCGCGGGCTGGTCAACGCCCTCGACCTGCGGGCTGAGATCGGGGCGGCCACCGCGCCCGGTGCGACCGTGGACACCCTGCTGGGCAAGGACGCCCTACTCGACTTTTCCTGGCAGGTCGCGCTCGGCGGCGAGCAGCTCACTGAGGACGAACTCGACCTGCTCGCCGAGGCCCGCCGCCCGCTGGTCAAGCTCCGCGACCAGTGGGTGGTCGCCGACCCGAAGCTGGTGGCCCGCCTCAAGCGGCAGCGCAGCCGCGAACTCGCCCCGCTGGAGGCACTCCAGGCAGCGCTGACCGGTGAGGTGGAATGGGACGGCGAGCGCGTCGTGGTGGAGACGGCCGGTGCCTTCGGCGAGCTGGTCGACCGGCTGCGTGCCGGCGAGGGCCGCGCCCCCGTCCGCGTGCCTCAGGGACTGACGGCCACCCTGCGCGACTACCAGAAGCGCGGCCTGGCCTGGCTGTCGGACATGACCCGCCTGACGCTTGGCGGGATCCTCGCCGACGACATGGGCCTCGGCAAGACCGTCACCCTGCTCGCCCTCCACCTGCACCGCCAGGAGCAGCCCGACACCGCGGGCCCCGCCCTCGTGGCCTGCCCGGCCTCGCTGCTCGGCAACTGGCAGCGCGAGGCGGCCCGCTTCGCCCCCGCCCTCCCGGTACGCCGCTACCACGGCGGCGAGCGCACCCTCGACCACCTCGCCGGGGACGAACTCGTCCTGGTCACTTACGGGGTGCTGCGCCGGGACCGGGAGCGGCTGGCAGCCGTCAAGTGGTCGCTGGTCGCCGCCGACGAGGCCCAGCACGTCAAGAACCCGTACGCCGCCACCGCCCGCGAGCTGCGCGCCCTGCCCGCCCGCGCCCGCGTCGCGCTCACTGGCACCCCGGTGGAGAACAACCTCTCGGAGCTGTGGGCGCTGCTCGACTGGACCACCCCCGGTCTACTCGGCCCCCTGTCCGCCTTCCGCGACCGCTTCGCGAAGGCCATCGAGCGTGGCGCGCTGGGCGCGGACGGCGATGAGGAGACCGCCGAACAGGCCCGGCGGGCGGCCGAGCAACTCACCCGGCTCACCCGCCCGTTCCTGCTGCGCCGCCGCAAGTCCGATCCCGGCATCGCGCCCGAGCTGCCGGCCAAGACGGAGACCGACCACCCCGTCACCCTCACCCGCGAGCAGGCCGCCCTGTACGAGGCGCAGGTCCGCGAGACCATGGCCTTCATCGAGAAGTCGGACGGCATCGCCCGCCGCGGCCTGGTGCTCAAACTCCTCACCGCGCTCAAGCAGATCTGCAACCACCCAGCCCACTACCTGCGCGAGACCGGCCCGCTGCCGCGCCGCTCGGGAAAGCTGGAACTCCTCGACGAACTCCTCGACACGGTGGTCGCCGAGGACGAGGGCGCCCTGGTCTTCACCCAGTACACGCAGATGGGCAAGCTCCTGGAGCGGCACTTCGCCGACCGCGGCGTCCGCGCCCGCTACCTGCACGGCGCCACCCCCGTCCCCCGGCGCGAGGAGATGGTCGCCGCCTTCCAGGAGGGCGAGTTCCCCGTCTTCCTGCTCTCCCTGAAGGCTGCCGGGACCGGCCTCAACCTCACCCGCGCCACCCACGTGATCCACTACGACCGGTGGTGGAACCCGGCCGTCGAGGACCAGGCCACCGACCGCGCCTACCGGATCGGCCAGGACCGCCCGGTCCAGGTCCACCGGCTCACCACGCAAGGCACCGTCGAGGACAAGGTCGCCGGCCTGCTCGGTGCCAAGCGCGCCCTCGCGGACCAGGTCATCGCCTCCGGCGAGGCTGCCCTGACCGAGCTCTCCGACACCGATCTCGCTGAACTCGTCGCGCTCTCCAAGGAGTTCGAGGCATGACTCCCGCCCGCAAAGCCCCCCGTACCGGCAGCCGCGCCTTCGCCGCCACCTGGTGGGGACAGGCCTGGGTGGACGCCCTGGAAGCCTCCACCCTCGACGCCGGCCGCCTCTCCCGCGGCCGCACCTACGCCCGCAAGGGCATGGTCGGCCCGGTCACCACCGCGCCCGGCGTGCTGCGTGCCGAGGTCGAGGGCAGCACCCCCTGGCCGTACGACGCCGCGGTGCGCCTGCGCGTCCTCACCGACGCTCAGTGGGACACCCTGCTCGACGCCATCGCCGCACAGGCCGGCCGCACCGCCGCCCTCCTCGACGGCGAGATGCCCGCCGATCTCGTCGACGACGCCCGCGCCGCCGGCGTCCCCATGCTGCCCGAACCGGGCGAACTCGACCCGGAGTGCTCCTGCCCCGACTGGGGTTACCCCTGCAAGCACGCCGCCGCACTGTGCTACGCCACCGCCGCCCATCTCGACGACGACCCCTTCTGGCTCTTCATGCTCCGCGGCCGTACCAAGGACGCCGTGTTCACCGCGCTGCGTACCCGCCGCCAGGCCCTTTCAGGCACAGCTGCGGAACGCGGCGCGACGCCCTGGGGCCAGGGCGTGCCCGCCCGCGACGCGTTCGCCTCCTGGGACGGCGTTTTCGCCCCGCCCGCCGCCGAGCCGGGCGAGAACGCGCCCGGCGAACCCGAGACTGCCCCCTCCCCCCTCGCCACCGCGCCTCCGCCCGGCGCCCCCTTCACCCTCGACGACCTCGAAGCGCTCACCTGCGACACCGCTCAGCGGGCCCGCGGCCTTGCCACCGGGCACACCGCCCCACTCACCGCCGCCCCGCTCGACGACGCCGTACGCCTCGCAGCCAGCGGCGTCGGCGAGGACTGGTTCCACCGGCTCGTACGCGCCACCGGGCTGCCTCCGCTCGACTTCGCCCGCCTGGTCCGTGCCCGACGCCACGGCGGCCCCGCGGGCGTCGCAGTCGCCCGCGCGCCTCTCACCCCGGACCCCGCCGCGATGGCCGCCGCCCGCACCACCCTCTCCGACCCCGACAACGCGGACGGTGCGGACGACACCGCCCGCACCGTGCGGCTGCGGGCCTGGCGCAACCGCCTCACCGCCGACGACGAAGGCGTCCAGATCCGCCTGGGCCCCGACAACCGATGGCACCCCTACACCCGCGAAGGCAGCGGCACCACCCCCGGATGGTGGCCCTGTGCCCCCGCCACGGACGATCCCGTCGCCGCTCTCGTCGCGGCCCGTACCTCCGCCGCGCCGCGCTGACGCGGCTCTCGATGGAACCGTTGCTTTGAGTCTCAGCGACTCTCAGCATTCCGGGTGTTTCCGCCCGGAAGATCCTGGCCGGTCGAGGCCACCCGATAGGAGCCGTCGGGCGCCGCGCCACCGGGCCAGTATCCGCGCTGTGCGGGCGCGACCGCCCAATACCCCTCCTGCGCAAGGCGGTCGAGAACGCCCACCCAACTGGCGGCATGATCGGGAAACCCATGGAGGCAGAGGACCAGCGGCCCGCTGCCGGCCTCAAGGATCGGAACCTCCAGTCCGCCTGCCTGAACCGTCCGATGACGGACACGGTTTACTGCCCGGGACCCCCTGGTCGGGGAGTCCTCGCCAACCGGCGGTCGCTGTGTCACCTGTGTCATGAGTGCAACCTCCAAGGCGCCTTCACGGCGTCGCGGTCCTGCAAGCCCGGACCACATAGCAAGTACGGCCATCTGAAGCCGGGGGCAGTGCCGGTGAACGGTCACGACGGTGGCTGTTCACCGGGGGGAGCCCGCCTCCGGTTTGCTTTGGAGCGGTCAGTCCCAGGCCGGTGCGCCGATCGGGACAGACGGGTCTGCCGCTGCCTTCTTCCGCGGCGTGAGGCCGAGGCACGCGATGATCCCGAGACCGGAGATGCCGGCGGCGGCCCACCAGCCGTGGCGAAACACCTCGAGGGTCGCCCCACCGGAGGCGACACCGAGGACGGCGACCAGGACGCTGACGCCGATCACGGAGCCGATCTGCTGGAACATGTTGACATCGCGCTGCCGGTCGTGGAGTCCTCCGGTGCGAGGTCCACCGTGGCGCTGGACAGGATCGTGGGCAGGGACAGGCCCGCTCCCGCGCCGACGATGAGCCAGCAGGGCAGGAAGTCCAAGGCATAGTTAGGATCGTTCCCCACTCGGACCGCCAACAGGGCTGCGCCGACGCCCATGATCAGCGCGCCTTCAAGAACGGCAGGTCGGCCCTACCTTCTACGTATGGCGAGACCACGAAGCTTCGACCGCGACCACGTCGTCCATGCCGCCGAGCGGCAGTTCCGCACCACGGGCTACAACGGCACGAGCGTCGACGACATCAGCGCCGCCACCGGCCTGGGCCGCGGCAGCCTCTACGCCGCGTTCGACGACAAGCACGGCGTGCTGCTGCAGGCGATGGACGGGTACTCCGCCCGGCTGGGGCAGTCGGCGGTGGAGGCGCTCGCCGGACCGGACGAGGGCGCCCTGGAACGACTGCGCGTGTTCTTGCTCGGCGCCGTCGACGGGGTGCCACTCGCCGACGACGTACCCCCCGCCCCCGACCGGGCGGCCGCGGCCTGCTTTGCCGCCATGGCCCTGGAGCTCGGCAACTCCGACCCCGAGGTGGCACGCGTAGCCCACGCCACCTTCTCCGTGGTCGCGACGTCGGTGGCCGAGTGCGAGCGGCGCAGCGCAGCGGCGACATCGACCCCGACGAGGATCCCGACGACCTTGCGTACCTTCTGCTGACCATCATCCGCGGGATCGATGTCGCAGGCGCGTCCGGCCACAGTCCCGCCCGCCTGACCTCGATTGCGGAGAGCGCGTTCACTCCTGCCTCGCCCGCGCCACCGCGGATAAGGGTGCGGCCGACCTCGTTGCCAGGTATCTGATGCGGTCGGCCCACTTCGACGCCGCGGAGGCACGGCCCGAAGCCTTTCGCGCCGCCGGGCGGTCGTCTGGGCCGTTGGCGAAGAACTGCGCCCGCATCCAGTTAAGTTGCTCCACCGCATGCGCGGTGTCGCCGGGCTTGAAGTGCACGGTCAGTCGGCCGAACGCCTCGCCGCCCAGCAGACGGTGGTACTTCGGCCGCCACTCCACCTCCTCGAACCGCGTTTGCAGGAATGAGTGCCGGCGCTCCGCCTCGGTGCCCTCGTAGAGCTGGGTGCCATCCCCGCGGATGCGGGGAGCAGTACGGACTCCCGCTACGCGTCGACGAGTCGGCGACCGACCGGATCGTCGCCATCCTGACGTCCTGCTCACCCACGTGGCGAACGACCCGTGCAACGGGGACCACAACAAGGCACACGAGACCACCCTGCTGACGCGCATGATCGCCCAGGCCCACGGCCACGACCGCGCCACCCGGCCGCTCGGCGCCGCCCAGGTGTTCGGCCAGCGAGCGGGTCAACATGACCGCAGCGCCCAGCTCGGCCGTGATGGGCGGACCGGCCAACTCCCGGGGCCTCTCCAGCAACATCTGGGAGTTGACAGAGAATTGCCGGTCGTGGGTGACGGCGACCTGTTCGCCCTGACCGCACCCGGCGACTCCATGATCGACGCGGCGATCTGCGACGGCGACATCGTCACCGTACGCAAGATGGACAGCGCCGACCACGGGCGACATCGTCGCCGCGCTCCTGGACGACGAGGCCACCGTCAAACGTGCTGCGCCGACAGGACGGTCAGGTGTGGCTGATGCCCCGCAACCCCGCCTATCAGCCGATCCCCGGCGACCAAGCGCAAACTCTCGGCAGCGCCTTCTCTGAGCGGGCGGAAATCCCTTGGAGATGGACCTGGTGGTCATGCCAAGCTGTCCTCACCAAAGGGGCGTAGCTCAGATGGCCAGAGCGCCGGTCTCCAAAACCGGATGCCGCAGGTTCGACTCCTGCCGCCCCTGCCACAGCATCTCAGGGGGCCCTTCGTTTTCACCCCTTGCGGTGTCGGCCCTTCGGCTTGTGCTGCCGGTCCTTCCACGTGATGACCATCGATACGGTGT
>NZ_JBIAHG010000062.1:0-23645 GCF_042870385.1 Streptomyces sp. NPDC006602
CCTTGACGGCGAAACACCGCTCCCTGCCCTGCTCCGCAGGAGTCCGTTTCCTCTCCGGCGTAAACGCCGGAGTATCCACGGAGGACCCAGATGAACGGCATGGGTGATCTGCACGACGTGAATGGTGACTCCTTCGCCGAAGAAGGCATCGGCGACGAGGAGTTCGAGGCCGGACCCGACACGGAGGCCGACGACGGCCTCCTGGAGGATCTGCGCCTGGCCGCTGGCATCCTGGACCCGGTGCCGGCCGAGCTGCGGCAGCTCGCCGTAGAGGCCTACGCGCTGCACGACCTCGACGCCCGGCTCGCCGAGCTGACCTTCGACTCGCTGGTGGACGCGATCCCGGTCAGAGGAGCGGCGGATCCCCCGCGGATGCTGACCTTCCACTCCGGTGCCGTGACCGTCGACGTCGAGGTGACCTCGCACGGCTTGATGGGGCAGGTGCTGCCGCCGCAGCCGGCGAGCATCGAGGTGCTCAGCGGGCCCCGGGCGGGTGCCTCGCTCGTCGCCGACGACATGGGGCGCTTCATGTCCGAGGTGGCTCCCGCCGGGCCCTTCGCGCTGCGGCTGCGGGCCGGCGGGGAGGTGGTGGTCACGGAGTGGCTGCGGGCCTGACCGGTCGGTCGTCACCGCGGGCCCGTCCGCCGTCCGTCACCGGCTGACCGGCAGGGCCCGCGCAGCGGGCCTCTCCAGGTCGGGCGCGGGCCGGTCCCCTACCGGCGGCGGCACCTGCCCGGTCAGCGTGATGGTCTCCTCGGCAGGCCCCGCCCCCACCCTCGCCCGCCGGCCTGTGGCGCGGCGGTGCTCCAGCCGGAGGTCAGCCGGTCAGGACGTCCACGAGGCCGGCCAGTGCCGTCGCGAGACGAGTCAGTCCGGGGCCGGCCGGACCGCCCGGCTCGCTCATGTACGTGTCCCGGCGGATCTCCACCATCAGAGCACCCACCCGCGGCTCGGTCCCGTAGAACTCCAGCGGCACGTACGCACCGCCGAACGGACTGTCGAGCCCGATCTCCCCGCACCCCGAGAACGCCTCCCGTGCCGCGGCGAGCAGATCGGGCGGCGTGTGGAAGGAGTCGGTACCCAGACATACCGGCGGCCGCGGCCCCTCACCGTGCAGCTCGTAGGGCAGCGCCTGCGTCGGATACGAGTGCACGTCGATGATCACGACCCGCCCGGCGGCGGCCAGCCGGTCGGCCACCGCCCGGGTCATGGCCTGCGCGTACGGCCGGAAGTACCGGTCGAGCAAGGGCTCCGGGTCGGTGTCGGCGGGCCGCAACGGCTCGCGGTGCGTGGTCCGCGTGTACACGGCGCCCATCCCCACGGCGAGCATCTCCTCCCGCTCGTCCGGGAACCGCTCCGGGTCCACGACCAGCCGGGAGAGCCGGTTGACGAACCGCCAGGGAGCGACCGAGGACAGCCCGCGGGCCGCCGCGGCGATCTCGGCGGTGTGCGCGTCGGTGATGTGATCGAGCTCCCGCTCCAGCCCCGCGTCGTCCAGCACGATCCCCGTCCGCACCGCGGGCGGTATCTCCCGCGCCGAGTGCGGCACATGCAGGATCACCGGGGAGTCGGCCGCGCCGGGCAGCAGCGCGAAGGACGGTGCGGCAGAGGTCATCGGGCGGCTCCCGGGGCGTTGTCAGTGGCATGGTGCACGATCAAGGTGCCACATCAAAACGTCCAGGAAGGGCGGGGGAGCAGCATGCCCGTCAGCAACCAGCAGGTGACCGCACACCCGTTTCTCAAGGGGCTCTACGGGGACGACTACTACCCCGACCACGTGGTGGACCGGGACAAGGAGATCCTGCTGCGGCTGTGCGAGCGCATCGAGGCCGAACGGCCCGCGGACCTGGAGGCGTTGTACGTCCTGACCCGGGCCGCCACCGACGAGTTCAACGACCTGCAGGCCGCCTTCGAGGAGGCCGACAGCGACATCGAGACCGTGGCGCGCGAGGAGATAGCCGAGAACTTCTGGTTCGTGGCGCAGGCCTACGGCTTCGCGGACGCGGACGTCGAGGAGCTGATCGCCACCCGGGACTGGTGAGGCCTCGGGGATCCACCGCAGCGGTCGGCGGTGGCGGGCCGGCGGCCCGGGGCGCCGGTGACGTTCGGGCGTCGGCGCCCCGTGCGGCATCACGGTCGTGACGCCCGGCTGGAGACAGCCCCGGATCCGCTCCCGGACGGCTGCTGCCGCACGCCGCTCCGCCCCGGCCGGGCAGCTGCCGACCGGGGCGGAGCAACGCGGCGCCTCTGGGAGGCCGTCGCGTCAGCTCAGGGACGCGAGCGCCTCGTTCCACGTGGTCGACGGGCGCATGACCGCGGCGGACTTCGCCGGGTCGGGCCGGTAGTAGCCGCCGATGTCGGCCGGCTTGCCCTGGACGGCGTTCAGCTCGTCGACGATCTTCTGCTCGTTGGTGGCGAGCGTCTCGGCGAGCGCCGCGAAGGCCTTCGCCAGGTCCGCGTCGTCGGTCTGCTGCGCCAGCTCCTGCGCCCAGTACAGGGACAGGAAGAAGTGGCTGCCGCGGTTGTCGATGCCGCCGACGCGACGGGTCGGGGACTTGTCCTCGTTGAGGAAGGTCGCCGTGGCGCGGTCGAGGGTGTCGGCGAGGACCTGGGCGCGGGCGTTGCCGGTGGTCTGCGCGAGGTGCTCGAAGCTGGCCGCGAGCGCGAAGAACTCGCCCAGCGAGTCCCAGCGCAGGTAGTTCTCCTTGACCAGCTGCTGGACGTGCTTCGGCGCGGAACCGCCGGCGCCCGTCTCGAACAGGCCGCCGCCCGCCATCAGCGGGACGACGGAGAGCATCTTGGCGCTGGTGCCCAGCTCCAGGATCGGGAACAGGTCGGTGAGGTAGTCACGCAGCACGTTGCCGGTCACCGAGATGGTGTCCTCGCCGCGGCGGATGCGCTCCACCGACAGCTTGGTGGCCTCGACCGGGTTGAGGATCCGGATGTCCAGGCCCTCGGTGTCGTGCTCCGGCAGGTACGCCTTGACCTTGGCGATCAGGTTGGCGTCGTGCGCGCGGGTCTCGTCCAGCCAGAACACCGCCGGGTTGCCGGTGGCGCGGGCGCGGGTGACGGCCAGCTTCACCCAGTCCCTGATCGGGGCGTCCTTGGTCTGGCAGGCGCGGAAGATGTCACCGGCGGAGACGGTCTGCTCGATCACGACGTTGCCGGCCTGGTCGACGAGGCGGACCGTGCCGGTGGTCGGGATCTCGAACGTCTTGTCGTGGCTGCCGTACTCCTCGGCCTTCTGCGCCATGAGGCCGACGTTCGGAACCGAGCCCATCGTTGACGGGTCGTAGGCGCCGTTGGCGCGGCAGTCGTCGATCACGGCCTGGTACACGCCGGAGTAGCTGGAGTCCGGCAGGACCGCGAGGGTGTCGGCCTCCTGGCCGTCCGGGCCCCACATGTGGCCGGAGGTTCGGATCATGGCCGGCATCGAGGCGTCGACGATCACGTCGGACGGCACGTGCAGGTTGGTGATGCCCTTGTCGGAGTCGACCATGGCGAGCTCCGGGCCCTCGGCGAGCTCGGCGTCGAAGGAGGCCTTGATCTCGGCGCCCTCGGGCAGGGCCTCCAGGCCCTTGTAGATGCCGCCCAGACCGTCGTTCGGGGTCAGGCCGGCCGCGGCGAGGGTCTCGCCGTACTTCGCGAAGGTCTTCGGGAAGAACGCGCGCACCACGTGACCGAAGATGATCGGGTCGGAGACCTTCATCATCGTGGCCTTGAGGTGCACGGAGAACAGCACGCCCTCCGCCTTGGCCTTGGCGATCTGCGCGGTGAGGAACTCGCGCAGCGGCGCGACGTGCATGACGGACGCGTCCACGACCTCGTCCTTGAGGACGGGTACGGACTCGCGCAGGACCTTGGTGGAGCCGTCGTCGCCGACCAGCTCGATGCGGAGCGAGCCCGGCTCGGAGATCACCGCGGACTTCTCGGTGGAGCGGAAGTCGTCGACGCCCATGGTCGCGACGTTCGTCTTCGACTCGGGGGACCAGGCACCCATGCGGTGCGGGTGGGTCTTGGCGTAGTTCTTGACCGACGCGGGGGCGCGGCGGTCGGAGTTGCCCTCACGCAGGACCGGGTTGACCGCGGAGCCCTTGACCTTGTCGTAGCGGGTCTGGATGTCCCGCTCCTCGTCGGTCTTCGGGTCGTCCGGGTAGTTCGGCAGCGCGTAGCCCTGGCTCTGCAGCTCGGCGATCGCGGCCTTGAGCTGCGGGATCGACGCCGAGACGTTCGGCAGCTTGATGATGTTGGCCTCGGGCGTCTTGGCGAGCTCGCCGAGTTCCGCGAGGTCGTCCGGGATGCGCTGCCCCTCCTGCAGGTACTCCGGGAACAGCGCGATGATGCGCCCGGCCAGGGAGATGTCGCGGGTTTCGACGGCGACACCCGCCTGCGAGGCGTACGCCTGGACCACCGGCAGGAAGGAATACGTCGCCAGGGCCGGGGCCTCGTCAGTGTGCGTATAGATGATGGTCGAGTCAGTCACCGGGTGCTCCGCTCCACGTCTGCAACATTGCTCGACATCAAGATATCTCGTGGCCGACCTTGTCTCGACAGGGGTCCGCACAGTCGTGCAGGACAAGTGGGAAATATTCGCTCCCAGGCAACCTGGGCTTCCGATCATGCCGTCATGGAGGGTGATCGCCCACGATCGCCCACTGGATGCGGCTGCCGGACCCGACCACCCGGCCGCCCGAGCGAAAGCTGACCATGAGATATCGCACCCGAGTGACGGCTCCGGCGGCCGTCCTTGTCGGCACGGCAGCGGCCCTGACCACGGCACCTCTGGCACACGCGGCCGCGAAGGAGACCGGCACCCCGGGCCTCGAGACCCTCGGTGACCCCGTCTTCCCGAGCCTGGGCAACGACGGCTACCGCGTCTTGGCCTACCACCTCGACCTCGCCTACGACGCGACGACCCGGCTCGTCGACGCCGAGGCGACCCTGCGGATCCGCACCACCCAGGCCCTGACCCGGCTCTCCCTCGACGCCCTCGGCCTGGACGTCCGTGCCGTCCGCGTCGCCGGCCGCCCGGCCGCCTACGAGCAGGCGGAGGAGAAGCTGCGGATCACGCCGGCGCGCCCGCTGCCGGCGAACGTGCCCGTCACCGTGTGCGTGGAGTACGCGGCCGACCCGCGCCGGGAGCTCGCGCACACCGCCTGGGTCGCCACGCCGGACGGCTTCGCGGTGTGCCCCCAGCCGAACTCGGCGCACACCGTCTTCCCCTGCAACGACCACCCGGCGGACAAGGCCGACTTCACCTTCCGCATCACCGTCCCCGGCAGCCTGCGGGGCGTGGCGAGCGGTCTGCTGGTCCGCACCGAGAGTCTCGGCGGCGACCGGACCGCGTACACCTACCGGTCCCGCTCGCCGCTGGCGACCGAGCTGGTGCAGATCACGGTCGGCGACTACGTGGTCAAGGAGCGGCAGGGCCCGCACGGCCTCCCGCTGCGGGACGTCGTGCCGGTGGCCCGCGCCGCCGCCCTGGAACCCGCGCTCGCGCTGACCCCCGGCCTGGTCGACTGGATCGAGCAGCGGCTGGGCGCGTACCCCTTCGAGACGTACGGACTGCTGCCCTGCAACTCCGACGACCCGGCCGCCTTCGACTTCACGGGCCTGGAGACCCAGACCCTCACCCTGTACAAGCCGAACTACCTGCTCCAGGCGGAGCCGAAGATCGGCTCGCACATGATGCACGAGCTGGTCCACTCCTACTTCGGCAACAGCGTCAGCCCCGCCACCTGGGCGGACCTGTGGCTGAACGAGGGACACGCCGACTTCTACGGCCTGCTGTACCGCTACGAGCGCGGCTGGACCGACTCACTGGGCCTGACCACGATGGAAGCCCGGATGAAGGACACGTACGCGCGCGGCGACCAGTGGCGCAAGTCCTCCGGGCCGGTCGCGTCGCCGGGCGAGGCGAACCTCTTCGACAGCCAGCGCTACCTGGGCGGCGTCCTGGTCCTCTACGCGCTTCGGCAGGCCGTCGGCGAGGACGTCTTCCACGCCGTCGAGCGCACGTTCCTGGAGCGGTACCGGGGCGCGTCCGCTTCCACCGAGGACTACATCGCCGTCGCCTCGGAGGTCTCCGGGCAGGACCAGTCGGGCTTCCTGCGCGACTGGCTGTACGGCACCAAGACCCCGCGGATGCCCGGCCATCCGGACTGGACGGTGACGCCGGTGAGCTCGTCGCTGCGGCAGCCCGAGAGCCGGACGGACGGGCACTACCACGACAACTCGGCCACGCTGTAAGGGATCAGTCGAGCCGGGCGGAGGGGACTTCGCCCGGCTCGGTCTCCGCACCCCTCTGCTGCGGAATCACCACCGCGCCCTGCTGCAGGGCCACCGTGCGCTGGGGCGCCGGGATGCGGATGCCCTCGTCGCGGTAGCGCCGGTGCAGGCGCTTGATGAACTCGTGCTTGATGCGGAACTGGTCGCTGAACTCGCCGACGCCCAGGATCACCGTGAAGCCGATCCGGGAGTCGCCGAAGGTGTGGAAGCGGACCAGCGGCTCGTGTTCGGGGAGGGCGCCGGTGATCTCGGTCATCACCTCGGCGACGACCTCGATCGTCACCCGCTCGACCTGCTCCAGGTCGCTGTCGTACGCCACCCCCACCTGGACCAGGATCGTCAACTGCTGTTCGGGGCGCATGAAGTTGGTCATGTTCGACTTCGCGAGCTCCCCGTTGGGGATGACGATCAGGTTGTTGGAGAGCGCGCGGACCGTGGTCTGCCGCCAGTTGATGTCCTCGACGTAGCCTTCCTCGCCGCTGCTCAGCTTGATGTAGTCGCCGGGCTGGACGGTCTTGGAGGCGAGGATGTGGATGCCCGCGAAGAGGTTGGCGAGAGTGTCCTGGAGAGCCAGGGCGACCGCCAGACCGCCGACGCCCAGGGCGGTGAGCATCGGCGCTATGGAGATGCCGAGCGTCTGCAGCACCACCAGGAAGCCGATCGCCAGGACCAGCACCCGGGTGATGTTGACGAAGATCGTGGCCGATCCGGCGACCCCGGAGCGGGACTGGGTGACCGTCCGGACGAGACCGGCGACGAGCCGGGCCGCCGCCACCGTCACGACGAAGATCAGCAGCACGGTCAGGATCTGGTTGACGGTGTGCTGGACCGCCGAGACCAGCGGAAGTGCCGCCGCCGCGGAGGCCGCGCCGCCCGCGATCGCCGCCGACGGTACGACCGTCCGCAGCGCCTCCACGATGACGTCGTCGCCGCCCCAGCGGGTGCGGTCGGCGTGCTTGCCCAGCCAGCGCAGCAGCATGCGCAGCAGGAACGCCGCCAGCAGCCCCGCGATCACGGCGATGCCGGCGATCACCAGGTCGTCCATGGTGAGATCCCGCTTCACCGGTCACCTCCGGGAAGAAGTCCTGCGGCGAAAAACCTCGCCGACGGCCGGATGTGAAGTTGCGTCACGTTGCCACCTGTTCGATTCCGGGATGAGAGGCCGCGCCGACCAGGAAGCCCCCCATGCTCGGCGCGACCGCTCATCCTGCCGCATCCGGTACGGGAGTTCGTACCTGGACCGGCGCCGGATCGCGGCGTTTCGGTCAGATCACCTTCAGCCGTACCAGCGCGCCGAGCGTCAACGCCCCCGGCACCAGCGGCAGCCACACCGTGACGATCCGGTAGGTGAGGACCACGGCCGTGGCCACGGCCACCGGGCCGCCCGCCGCCACCAGGGCCACAATCAGCGCCGCCTCGACCGAGCCGATCCCGCCCGGCACGGGCACCAGGGCTACCGCGACCGTCGCCGCCAGATAGGCGAGGGCCATGTGCGCGGGCGGCACCGGGAGCCCGAGCGCCCGCCCCACAGCGGCCAGCCCGGCCGCCTGCAACGCGGGGAAGGCCAGCGACCCGCCCCACAGGGCGAGCGCCCGGGCCGGACGCCTGTGCACCGACCGCGCCTCGCACAGCGCGGTCCGCAGGAAGGACAGCACGGCCGTACGCAGCCGTCGTACACACGCGAGCATGCCGGCCGCCCCGACAAGGACCGCCACGACGGCCACCACCAGCGGGCCCACGGCCCCCTCGGGCAGAAGCGTCCCGAACCGCAGCGCGTCCGGGAAGGCGATGAGCAGCGCGGCCAGCAGGCCCAGCCGGCCGATCGACTCCGCCAGCAGATACAGGGCGAGCGCGGCGGAGGAACGGGCGAGCGGAAGCCCGCACACCGTCATGAACCGCAGGTTGACCGCACTCGCGCCCAGGCCCGTCGGCAGCAGATGGTTGGCCGCGCCCGCCGCGAACTGCGTGGCCAGCAACCGCCGCTTGGGCAGCGGCTCGACGACGGCACCCTGCCGGGTGAGCGCGGCGGCGACCCAGGTCAGGCAGGTGGCGCCGGCCGCGGCCAGCAGCCAGGGCAACTCCGCGTTCCGCAGATGACCGAAGCCGTCGGCGAGCACGGACCGGTGCTCCACCGCGACGACGGTGACGAGCAGGAGCGGAAGCAGACAAAGGATCTGGCGGATCCGGCGGACCGGGAGGCGGCGGGGGAGTTCGGGGAGTTGTACCGCTGTCACATCAGGAGAGGCTTCCCACCCCGCACCAACTGCGGGTTGCGGAAGCGGGGACAAGGGATTGCGTACGGTCATCGGGTCCTTCGCGCGGGTGGACGGCGGGTCAACGAACGACGGGCGGGTGACGGGCGGACGGGCGGGTGACGGGCGGACGACGGAATCTCATTGACCTCAATCATGCTTGAGGTCCTACGGTGCTTCTCATGAGCATGGAGACCACAGCCTGGACGCAGCTGCACAGCGTCATGAACGCCGAGCAGAAGCGCCGCCCCCTCGCCCGCGCCACCCTCCGCCGCATCGGCGAGTTCGCCCGCCCGCACCGCCGCCGAATCGCCCGCTTCGTGGCGCTCGGCGTGCTGACCGCGCTGCTCGCCGTGGCGACCCCGGTCCTCGCCGGAAAGGTCGTGGACGCGATCGTGTCCGGCGGCGACGAGGGCACGGTCGTACGACTCGCCCTGCTCATCGCCCTCATCGCGGTCGCCGAGGCGACCCTCGGCGTGCTCGGCCGACGGCTGTCGGCGACGCTCGGAGAGGGCCTCATCCTCGATCTGCGCACAGCGGTGTTCGATCATGTGCAGCGGATGCCGGTCGCGTTCTTCACACGCACTCGTACGGGAGCGCTCGTCTCCCGTCTCAACAACGACGTCATCGGCGCCCAGCGCGCCTTCAGCAACACCCTGTCCGGAGTGGTCAGCAACGTGGTCACCCTGGTCCTCACCCTCGCCGTGATGCTCACCCTCTCCTGGCAGGTCACCCTCCTCGCGCTGGTGCTGCTGCCGGTGTTCGTGATCCCGGCGCGGCGCATGGGCAGCAGGATGGCCGGGATGCAGCGGGAGGCGGCGGCCCTCAACGCGGCGATGGGCACCCGGATGACCGAGCGCTTCTCGGCACCCGGCGCCACGCTGGTCAAGCTGTTCGGCCGACCGGAGCAGGAGTCCGAGGAGTTCGCGGTCCGCGCGCGCCAAGTACGGGACGTCGGCGTCCGCACCGCCACGGCCCAGTCCTTGTTCATCACCGCCCTGACTCTGGTCTCCGCCCTGGCACTGGCCCTGGTCTACGGCCTCGGCGGCTGGTTCGCCCTGCGCGGCACCCTCGACCCGGGCGCCGTCGTGGCCCTCGCCCTGCTCCTGACCCGCCTGTACGCCCCGCTCACCGCACTGGCCGGCGCCCGCGTCGAGGTGATGAGTGCCCTGGTCAGCTTCGAGCGGGTCTTCGAGGTGCTGGACCTGGAGCCGCTGATCAAGGAGCAGCCGCACGCACGGCCGGTCCCCGACGGCCCGGTCTCCGTCGAGTTCGAGAACGTCCGCTTCGGCTACCCGTCCGCCGACAAGGTCTCCCTCGCCTCCCTGGAGGAGGTGGCCACCCTCGACTCCCGGGGCGGCGCCGAGGTCCTGCACGGCATCTCCTTCCGCGCCGACCCCGGACAGACGGTCGCGCTGGTCGGCTCGTCCGGCGCCGGCAAGTCGACGATCGCCCAGCTGCTGCCGCGTCTGTACGACGCCGACGGCGGCGCCGTCCGGGTCGGCGGCGTCGACGTCCGTGACCTGAGCGCCGACTCACTGCGCGGCACCGTCGGCATGGTCACCCAGGACGGTCACCTCTTCCACGACACCGTCCGCGCCAACCTCCTCCTCGCCCGGCCCACGGCCGCGGAAGAGGAGGTGTGGGACGCCTTGCGCCGCTCCCGCCTCGACGATCTCGTACGGTCCCTGCCCGACGGCCTCGACACGGTGGTCGGCGAGCGCGGCTACCGCCTCTCCGGCGGCGAACGCCAGCGCATGACCATCGCCCGGCTGCTGCTGGCCCGCCAGCGCGTCGTCATTCTCGACGAGGCCACCGCCCACCTGGACAACACCTCGGAGGCGGCCGTCCAGGAGGCACTCGCCGAGGCCCTGGAGGGCAGGACGGCGGTCGTGATCGCCCACCGGCTGTCCACCGTGCGCGCGGCGGACCTGATCCTGGTGGTCGAGGCGGGGCGGATCGTGGAACGCGGCACGCACGAGGAACTGTTGTTGGTCGACGGACGCTACGCGCAGCTGTACCGGACACAGTTCACGCAGGGGCCGGACGGGGCGACGGAGATCGGGTCGGCGGCGTAGGCGGGGCCGACGGCTCAGGTGTCGGGGGCGGCCTCAGGGATCTCGCGGGTGCGCGGGTCGGACCGCTGTCTTCGGCCAACCGGCCCCCTCGTGCACACCGCTCGTCGGTCGTTGCGGCCCGCGCACGGTGTGCACGAGGGGGCCTGGGGCGGAGGCGCCGTGTCAGCTCGTCGCCCAGCGCGGAGGCGACGTCCAGCCCTCGGCGCGGTTGCCGGCCGCCCTCGCACGATGCCCGGCGCAGGCGCGGCGTCAGTGCCGACCGGCGCTGAGTCCGTCCAGCGTGAGGTCGAGGAGGCGCTCCGCCTGCTCCCGCTGATCGGGCTTCCCGGACGCGAGGGCGATGCCCGTGAGGGCGGCGAACATGTCCGCCGCGGTGATGTCCGAGCGGATGGCCCCCGCGCCGACACCGGCTGACAGCAGGGAGTCGAGGGCGGACAGCATCATCTCGTGGCTCTGCGCGTACGGGTTGACGCCGGACTCGACCAGGGCCCTGAGGGCATCGGCCATGCCCAGTTTGGCCGTCGCGTAGTCGATGAACCGGCCCATCCAGGCGCGCAGGGCGTCGCGCGGCACCATGACGGCCAGCAGTTCGGGCGCGGAGTCGCAGAGCTTGGCCAGCTCGTTGCGGTAGGCGGCCTCGATCAGGATCTCCCGGGTGGGGAAGTTCCGGTAGAGGGTGGCCGAGCCGACCCCCGCCTCCTTGGCGATGCGCTCCAGGTGCGCGTCGAGCCCCTCTTCGGCGAACACCCGCACCGCGGTCGAGAGGATCTTGTCCCGGTTCCGCTGGGCGTCGGCGCGCAACGGACCCCCTGTCTGCCTGGCCATGCTGCGGTCTCCTGTCGTCCCGGCTTGCTAAGTGGGGAGCCCCCCACTTATAGTTCCAAGAAATGGGGTAGCCCCCAGTTCCACTCTAGGGCAGATCGGCCCATTCACCTCGCTCAGCGGAACGGCCTTGTCCGCCGTGCCAGGGCTGCCCTACGGCCAGTTCACATGCCGACACCGCATACCCCTCAGGAGAACACCATGAGCCTCTCGCTCGAAGGAAAGGTCGCCGTCGTCACCGGTGGTGCGTCCGGCGTAGGCCTGGGCATCGCCCAGGAGTTCGTGGCCCACGGCGCCCACGTGGTCATCACGGATCTTGGGCAGGACCACGTGGACGAGGCCGTCGCGACCGTGGGACCCCACTGCACGGGAATCGTCGCCGACGTCACCCGCAGCGCGGACATGGAGGCGGCCTACCGGGAGGTCGTGGCACGCCACGGCCGCCTCGACGTGGTCGTCGCCAATGCCGGCATCGGTGACCACGGATCCCTCGGCACCATCACCGAGGAACAGTTCGACCGGACGTTCGGCGTCAACGCGAAGGGCGTCCTGTTCACCGTCCAGCCCGCGCTGCCGCTGATGAACCCGGGCGGAACCGTCGTGGTCATCGGATCCACGGCGTCCGTCCAGCCCCCGCGGGGAATGAGCCTGTACGGCGGCTCGAAGGCGGCTGTGCGCAATTTCGTCCGGGCCTGGATCCAGGACGTCAAGGGATCGGGCATCCGCATCAACGTCCTCAGCCCAGGCGCCGTCGACACGGCCTCACTCCGCAGTGCGGGCGAGATGGCGCGGGGCGCCGACGGAGTGGACGCGCTCATCGCCGAACTGGGCGAGGGCAACCCCACCGGCCGGATCGCGCACCCGCGCGAGATGGGCAAGGCCGCGGTGTTCCTCGCCGGCGACGACTCCAGCTTCATCACCGGCATCGAACTCTTCGTGGACGGTGGCCTGGCACAGGTCTGATCCGACCGGCCGGCCAGGTCCTGGGCGCCGAGGACAGGAGCGAGCATGAGGCGAGCGGCTCATGAGCTGTCAGCGCGAGCTCGTCCCGCGGTGTGGCCGCCCGCTTGTTGTTGATGCCGGGGGACGGTCTCGGCACGGGTATCCGGGGGTCGGCGAGCACATCTCGACCTGAACCAGAAGCACTTGGACGTCCGCGGCTGCTGGGGAAGCGACGTGGGGCACCTGTACCGGGCGGTCCAGGTCATGGCCCGGTACGGGCGGATCTTCCCGTGGACGGACCTCATCACCCGGGAGTACGGCCTCCACGAGGCGCAGGTCGCGCTGGAGGACGTCGCGGCCCAGCGGGTGGTGAAGGCGCTCATCGTGCCCTGAACCCGCGGTCCCTGCGCGGGGCTCAGGTGATGGTCAGGACAGAGGTCGATCACCTTGCGAGCAGGGGGTGAGCAGCGTTTGGCCCGTATTCGCCGGAACAATCAAGAACAGCCCAGAAGGCGCTCGCCGTACGCGCGGCGTGACAGCAGAATCCGCTGAACCAGAAAGTCACCACGTTGAAAAGCACGGCGAACGACAACTCCACCGGTGCCATTCCGTCCACCGTCCCGCCTCTGATGCAGATGACCCAGATGCTGGCCGGATTCCAGATTTCCCAAGCGCTTTACGCTGTCGCGAAATTGGATGTGGCGACCCAGCTCGCCGACGGCCCCGTGGACCTCGCGAGTCTGGCGAGGGAAACCGGTGCGCACGAGGAAGCCCTGGGGCGCCTCGTCCGCACGCTGGCTCCGCTGGGGCTGTTCCAGGACGCAGGTGAGGGCAGGATCGCGGTGACGCCGCTCGGGGAGTTCCTCTCCGCCACGCACCCCATGTCGCTGCGGTCGGCGGCCCTGTTCTGGATGGAGACGCACTACCTCCCGTTCGCGGGGCTGCTCGACACGGTCAGGACAGGAGTGCCCGCCGCCGAGACGTACTACGGAAAGCCCTTCTTCGACTGGGTGGTCGAAGACCCGGAACGCGTCGCACTGACGAACAAGGCGATGGCCGGCGTGGTGGCCAGCGTACGGGCCGGCATGCTCGACGACTATGTCCTGCCGGGCGGCGGCACCGTCGCGGACCTCGGCGGCGCCGACGGCACCATCATCGCGGAGCTGCTCAGCCGGAATCCGGATCACTCCGGGATCGTCTTCGACCTCCCGGAGGTCGTGCAGGCGGCGCACGGCGTGCTCGCGGCACGCGGCCTGACCGATCGCGTGGAGGTCGTAGGGGGCAGCTTCTTCGAGGAGGTGCCGACCGCGGACGTCTACGTGCTGGCCTACATCCTCCACGACTGGAACGACGAGGAGAGTGGCCGCATCCTTGCGGCCATCAGGAAGGCGGCTCGGCCCGGCGCCCGCCTGCTGGTGATCGAGGCCATCGTGCCGGAGGGCGACGCACCGCACATGGCGAAGATCGTCGACCTGACCATGCTGGGCATGCTCGGCGGCAAGGAACGCACGGAGCGGGAGTACGAGCGGCTTCTCGGCGACGCCGGGTTCAGCCTCGACCGTGTGGTGGCTACCCCTTCGCCCCTCTCCATTCTGGAGACGACTCTTCTCTGATCGTCGGAAAGAGCGCGGGTATCTCTCCGGAGGCGCAAGCACTTCGCTTGTGCCTCCGGTGCGTGAATGGGCTCCGGATTCCGTGGAGAGGGCCCACCCCGGGGGCGGTACAGCCAGGTGGACTCCGGCGCGAGCGGCATACGGTCGGGGCGCACGGTGGTCGGGCTCAGGTCACTGGGTGATCCGCGGCTGCTGCGCCTGGCGGACGAGGACGTCGAACTGCCGTCCGGCACCGTCGAGAAGGGGCAGGCCGTGGTCATCGCGATGGGCTCGGCCGCCAGCGACGAGGCCGTGTACGAGGCACCGGACACGGTGCGTTTCGACCGGGGCAGGTCGCTGCAGCTGATGTTCGGGGGTGGCCCTCACTACTGCCCCGGCGCACATCTGGCGAAGGCAGAACTCCAGGTGGGACTGGGCCTGTTGGCAGAGCGCCTGCCCGGTCTGCGGCTCGCGGCAGGGCTCGAGGAGTTGCGCTTCACCGAGGGCGAGGAGCTCAGCTCCCTGGAGTCGCTGCCGGTCGCCTGGTGACCGGTGCGGCGGATACACACACGTAAGGGATTTTCATGACACATGAGCGCACTCGCCCGCAGGTCCTGCAGGTGATGACAGGCGCGTGGTCCGGACAGGCCGTCTACGTGGCGGCCAAGCTCGGCATCGCGGACATGCTGGTGAACGGCCCCCGGTCCGTCGACGACCTGGCCGCCGAAGCCGGTGTCCACGCCACCGCCCTGTACCGAATCCTGCGTGCGCTGGCCGGCCTCGGCATCTTCCGGGTCGAGGAGAACCGGACGGTCGAACTGACACCGCTCGCCGAGCCGCTGGCGACCGACCACCCGGACAGCATGCGGCAGTTCGCCATCATGGTGAACGAAGAGATGTACGAGGCCTTCGGGAGCCTTCTCGCCACGGTACGGACCGGCCGGCCGGCGTTCGAAGAGCGCTTCGGCATGCCGGTCTTCGCGTACTTCGACACGCACCCCCAGGCCGCGGCCACGCTCCACCGGGCGATGAACGACTGGAGCCGGTGGGACACCTCGGACATCGTCGACGCCTACGACTTCTCCCGCTTCCGCAAGGTCGTGGACGTGGGCGGCGGAAACGGAGCCTTCCTCTCCGCCCTCTTGGCCGGCTGTCCCGACCTGTCCGGCGTACTGCTCGACCGGCCGCAGGGCATCGAGGCGGCGCACGCGGGGCTCGGCGGCCCGCTGCCCCGATGCGAGCTCGTCGTCGGCGACTTCCTGGACGAAGTACCCCGGGGAGCCGATCTGTACGTGGTCAAGCATGTGATCGACGGCTGGCCGGACGACGGCGCCGCCCGGATCCTGGACAACTGCCGTAGGGCCATGGCCGACGGCGGGCGGGTCGTCGTACTGGACACCGTCGTGGAACCGGGCAACGACCCGTCGTTCTCCAAGTGGCTCGACCTGCTGATGATGGCAGCCACGCCCGGGGGACTCAGGCGGGAAGCGGATTACTTCGGGCTCTTCGCGAGGGCTGGACTGCGGCTCAGTCGCCTCGAACCGATCTCGGAGAGTCTCACTCTGGTCGAGGGAGTGGCCCGATGAGGGCGGTGACGGTAGTGCGGCAAGACCTGCTCGTTCCCGGCGATCCCTTCGTCGCGGACCTCGATCCGCTGAGGTTCGACGGCTTGCTGCCCGCGGTGTGGGCGATGAACTCCACCGCCGATGTGAACGCCCTGGTAGGCCTGTTACGGGATCTGACGCCGACGGATGGCTTTGTGGCGGGGCTCTCGCCGCAGGCCTGCGCGGCGACGATGCGCGATCTCGGCATCCTCCTCGGATCGCTCAGGCGCCACGGTGTGCAACCGACCCGGGTGGTGCCTCAACTGGGGTCGGTCCTGCTTGAGTTGGGCGCCCGCACCGGCATGGTGCCCCGGGACACGGTCCAGCACTACATTGGCTGGAACCCCACCGGATCCCGTGAGCGGATGTACACCGGCGACCGCCAGGAACGCATGCTGATGGCCTCGGTGCGTGTGACGCTGCCACGACTGGTCTTCGCGGTCGAGGAATGCCGACGGTTCGACGAACTGGATCCGCACCAGCCGGACTTCGCCATGGCCGCCCATGAGGTCGTGGCCCTGATCCGGTCACTCGAGGACGCCATCGACATCGTGCTCGCGAACGTGACCCCGGAGTTCTTCGCGCGCACACTGCGTCCCTACTTCGAAGCGGTCACCGTCGACGGCGCCGAGTACCTCGGTCCGGCCGCCGCACACGCGCCGCTGTACCTGGTCGACCTCGCGCTGTGGGCGAGTGACCACGGCGGCGAGACCGACGCCGGGCTGTGGCGCGAGTCCGCGCGGTACGGCCTGCCGCAGTGGCAACTCCTGTACCAACGGTGGGCGCGATGCCCCTCCGTCGTCACGCGCGTCACCTCCGCACTCGTGCCGCCCCACGGCAGCCCGCCCTCGCCCCAGGTGCGTGCCGCCGCCGAGGCCGTCAGCCGCGCACTCCGGGCGCTGCTGGTCTTTCGCGGCAAACACTCGGCGGTGGCGCGCGACACCTACGCCGAGGAGATCCGTCTCCAGCCACTCGGCAGCGGCGGCGGCAGCCTGGAACTCCTCGACCGGTTGGCCACCCTGACGCGCGAGAACGCCACCCGCGTTCGGCAGTCCACCGTGCGCTCCCGCGAGGTCCGTACGAGCCCTGGACCGGCGGCATCCGCCGACGACGGGAGTCCGCTCACCGCCCGCGAACGGAGGACCTCATGAGAATCGGGTGATGGAGCGGGCCGGCACGGGCACCGTCGAGACGGTCCGGGCCGACCTGGTGATCGGCGCCGACGGGATTCGCTCCGCGGTACGCGCGTCCTTGTACCTGCAGGAAGGTCCGCCACCGGGCAACGGGATGGTGATGTGGCGCGGAACGACCTGGGCCGAGCCGTTCCTCACCGGCGAGTCGATGATCGTCACCGGGGACGACACCCGGCGGATCGTGCTGTATCCGGTCGCCCGGCACCCCACCGGCACGCGTGTGCTGGTCAACTGGGTGGCCGCCCGGCCGGCCGGCGCCGCCACCGGCGGCCGGCCGGCCCGTCGTGACGAGGCGTACGGGTCCGTCACCACGGCCCGCGTCCTCGAGCACTTCGGGGACTGGCGCTTCGACTGGCTCGACATCCCCGCCCTGCTGGGCGGCGCCAGACGCGTCCACCAGTACCCGATGGTGGATCGTGACCCCCTGCCCCGCTGGACGTTCGGCAATGTCACCCTGCTGGGCGACGCGGCCCACGCCATGTACCCCATGGGATCCAACGGGGCCACACAGTCGGTCATCGACGCCCGCGTCCTGGCGCACGCACTCGCCACGGCGGACGACATCCCGCAGGCCCTGGCCCGCTACGAATCGGACCGTCGGCCCGCCATGACCCGGCTGCAGGCGGACAACCGTCGCCAGGGCCCCGAGTCCGTCATCACCACGGTGCACCAACGCGCTCCCCACGGCTTCCGCGATGTGCGCGAGGTGATGTCCGAACGGGAACTCGCCCGGACCGCCGCCCACTACGCGGCCGCCTCCGGCCTGGAGCGGGAGTACGTCAACACCAGGCCCACGCTCACACCCCCGTCCGTCGCCGCGCGAGGCGCAGGCGACTTTCGATGAACCTCAGGACATCCAGCGGAGAGCCCCCGGGAGCCGGTGGCGATCACCGGGATGGCCTGCCGCTTTCCCGGCGCACCCGACGTCGACAGCTTCTGGGAGTTGCTGAGGACGGGCAGGGACGCCACGGGAAAGACCCCTGCGGACCGCTACGACGTCGATGCCTTCTACGCGCCAGAGCCGTCCCCCGGCAAGGTGGCCGCCCGCCGGTCCGGCTACCTGCCCCGGGTCGGGGACTTCGACAGTGACACCCGCTATGTCCCCCTGCTCACCTACCCGTGGCAGACCGAACGCCATTGGCTGAGGATGAGCACCGATTGAGCACCTCGTGGTCTGTTCCTGGGTGATCACTGGCGCAAGACTCCTGTCACAACGTCATTTGGCCCAAAGGAACACCCGTGTCTTTGCACATTCCGCCCGTACACGTTCCGCCGGACGGTGGTGAGCCTGTCTTCCTCGTCGGCGACACGTACACCACGCTGCTGAAGGCGACGCAGACCAACGGCGAACTCTCCCTCGTGGAGGCGATCATGCCCGCGGACGCCGGGCCCCCTCCGCACACGCATCACGGCGAGTCGGAGACGTTCATCGTCATGGACGGGCAACTCGTCATCACCGCCGGGGACGAGGAGTACGAGGTCGGAGCAGGCGGCGTGGTGTACGTGCCCAAGGGCGTCCGGCACTCCTTCAGGAACCTGAGCCGTACCAAGCCCGCGCGCATCTACTTCCTGTACGCCCCGGGCGGCATGGACGCGATGTTCACCGAAATAGGCACGCCCGGTGTGCGCGGACAGGTGGGACCGCCGCTCGACGAGGTCGATGTGAAGGCCATGGCCGCTGTCGCCGACAAATACGGATTCACCTTCGACTGACGCGCCCTGCGGTACAGCTCGTGACATGGTCTCGTGGTTCGGGGTTGATGGCCGTGACCGGTACGGCAGTTGAGCCGTTCGTTGGGTGCGGGTGCGGGTGCGGGTGCGGGTGCGGGTGCGGGTGCGGGTGCGGGTGCGGGTGCGGGTGCGGGTGCGGGTGCGGGTGCGGGCTCGGGCTCGGGCGTGGGTGCGGGCGCAAAGGCCGTGGATCGTGGCTGACGATGGGCGGGCGATGACCGAGCCGGTCCTGCCGGCGTGGCCGGGGCAGTCTCCCGCCCTCAGGCGCGGGAAGACCGCGGCGCGGGCGCGGAATCCGAGCGTGGCGTACTGGTCGTACCCGGTGCCGGCCGTGCGGCGCTCAGCCGCGGTAGGCGGCCGTTGCGATGTGGACGAAGGACCGAATCATCGGGTTCGCGTCGCCCTCGTTCCACGCCGCCACCACCGGGCTCTGCGCCATGTCGATCAGCGGTACCACGGTCAGCTCCCCGGGCAGATCGTGCCCGAGCGGAGTCATCCCGACCGTGCCGTTCCAGAGCACTGCCTGCAGGCACTCCTGGACGGCGCGCACCACCGGACCCTCGCGAGGCTCGCCACCGTTCCAGTACGACTGCCAGATCGGGTCGGTGCCGTCCGGGAACTGGAACCAGCGCCGGTCGGCCAGGTCAGCCAGCTTCAGGTGGTCGTGGCGGGCCAGCGGATCGTCGGCGCGCAGCACCACGCCCACCGGGTCGGCGCGCAGGTCGTGCACCGTCAGGCCGGTCTCGTCGAACGGCCTGCGGGTCAGAGCGACGTCGACCAGCCCGGCGCGCAGCCCGCAGGTCGGATCGGCCAGGTCGGTCTCGCGGATACGGACCTCGACATCCGGGTGCTGCCGGCGGTACGCGGCGGCCAACCGGGTTGCGCCCGGGTCGGCGGTGTCGCCCAGGATGCCGACGGTGATGGTCGCGGCGCCGGCCGCCGCGGCCACGCGAACGCGTACCCGGTCGGCCTGGTCGAGCAGGATACGCGCCTCCTCGAGCAGCGCCGCCCCAGCCGGGGTGAGCGTGACGCCTGCGGCGGAGCGGTGCAACAGGACGGCACCGACGTCGGTCTCCAGCTGCTTGATCGCCCGGCTCAGCGGCGGCTGGCTCATGTGCAGCCGGGCGGCGGCCCGGCCGAAGTGGAGTTCCTCTGCGACGGCCACGAAATAGCGCAGCGTGCGTAGCTCCATGACCGGCGACGATACCCGTGGGGTATCGAGGCCACCTAATCGGTCTTGGACGGCCGCGGTGCCCCGGCGGTGGAATCGGAGCATGACAGACCAACCGATGACCGGCGAACCGATGGCCGGCGAACATGTGACCGGCGAACCGATGGCCGGCCCCGCCGTATCGGTGGTCGGTCCGGACGAGGGCGAGATGATCCTCCTGGGCACCACGCAACTGCGCATCCTGGAGGACGGCAGCACCACCGGGCACCGTCTCGGGATCGGCGAGACCGTCCTCGCCCCCCGTACGGAGGGACCACCCCAGCACCGCCACGCCCAGCACGACGAGGGTTTCTACGTCATCTCCGGCACGGTGCGGTTCACGGTCGGACATAAGACGTACGACGCGACCGCGGGCACGCTCGTGATGATCCCGCCCGGAGCCCCGCACACCTTCGCCAACCTGACCGACCAACCGGCCGTCATGCTCAGCCTTTTCACCCCCGACCTTTATGTGCAGTACTTCCGAGACCTGCAGGACATGATCGTCGGCGGCCGGGAACTGACCGCACAGGCGACCATCCAGGCGATGAGTCGCTACGCCACCGAGCCCGCCACCGACTTCGCCCGGAAGCCGGAAGGATGAAGCCGCCTGGCTGTCTGTCACCGGATCGGTGCAGCCGAGGCGGCTGCTCCTGTTTCTCAAGTCCCGGGTTACTACGCACACGTGTGTGCCTTCAGGTGCTCCCGCGTGATGCATGAATGTGATCACTTACAACTGGTAGTCGTGGATGGGAATCATGAAAGTCGCGTACTGGATCGTTGCCGGCATACTCGCGCTCTTCTACCTCTACGGGGGTGGGATAAAGGTGATCCAGACCCGTGAGCAGCTCCAGCCGATGATGGCGTGGGTGGACCGTACGCCGATGCCGGCCGTCAGGACGATTGGGGTGCTCGAAGTGCTCGGCGCGATCGGGCTCATCCTGCCGCCATTGGCCGGCATCGCGCCCTGGCTGGCACCGGCTGCGGCCATCGGGTTCGTGCTCCTGCAGATCGGCGCGACCACAGTCCACCTGCGCCGCGAAGACCGCCACATCGCACTCAACATCGCGCTCGTTCTCGCTGCGGCCGTGACCATCTGGCTGGCAACGACATGGCTGTGAGGTCGAGACCTGGTCGACGACAACCCGCCGGTGGCCGGACGACCGGGCCGTCCGCGACAGCGGCCCGAGTCCGTTCCGCAGGACAAGAGGACAAGGCGTACGACTTCTGGGCGGTACGGCGTGAGCTGCGGCGCCGCCGGCTCCTGCCGGTGATCATCCGCAAGGGCGCGCCGGACATCAAGGGCCTGGACAAGCTCCGCTGCGTCGTCGAGTAGACCTTCGCCCTGCTCCGCCGGTCCAAACGGCTCGCTGTGCCGGGGAGGACGCGTTCAACCGCACGACGCCTTCGTCTCCGTGGCGTGCGGCCTTGTCTGCCGGCGCCGCTTCGGAAGACCGCGTCGTGATCGCGTCACGGAATCGGAGGGTGACCGTTCGACGGCACCAACTGCGGGTGTGCCGCCTGGAATTGGCACCCGGGAGTCTCCTATAAATTGAGCTGTGTGCGAACGGTTCTGACGCGCTCATTTATGAGCCGCCGGAAAATCTCGGGGGAAAGAGGAGAAAACGGCATGGCGAGGGAAGACTGCGCCGCTCGGCCGGATGGCCACGGTGGCGGCACTTCAGCCGTCGGGCCGGTGGAGGGCGGCGTACTGGCCGACACGCTGGCGCATGCCCGGATGCGGAAATTCGTCGGCCGGGAGGATGAACTCAACCTTTTCCGAAGTGGGTTGGACGGTGAAACCGGCGCACCCCTCGTCATCGTGATCCACGGGCCCGGAGGGATCGGGAAGAGCGCGCTGCTGCAGCGGTTCGCCGCGGAGGCGCACACCATGGGCCGGCCTGTGGTGACCATCGACGCGTGCATCATCGAGCCCTCCCCGTCGGCCTTCGAGGACGCGGCGGCGGAGGTCTTCACCGAGGAGCGCCCTGTCCTGCTGGTCGACAGCTTCGAGCGCTACCGGGACATGGAGGACTGGCTGCGCGACCGCTTCCTGCCTCGCTTGCCGACGGGCGTGCTGGTCGTGCTCGCCGGCAGGCTGCCGCCCGCTCCTTACTGGAAGGCCGATCTCGGGTGGAGTGAGGTGATGCACGTCGTTTCGCTGAAGGAGCTGGGCCCCGGGGAGTCGGCAGCGCTCCTCGCCACGCAGGGCGCCGACCCGGCACTGCACGCCGAACTCCTCGGTTTCGCCGCGGGCAATCCGCTCGCCCTGCGTCTGGCCGCCGAAGTGGCCGCGCACGACACCGATGCCAACGTTGTCTGGACCCCTTCGCGCACCGTGGTCGAGCAGTTGCTGTCGCACCTCGTCGGAGAGCTTCCGTCTCCGTCCCACCGGCGTGCACTTGAGGTGTGCGGCCACGCGCTGGACACCACGGAGGACCTTCTGCGCGCCGTCCTGCCGGGCGAAGACGCCGCCGAACTGTTCTCCTGGCTGCGCCAGTTGCCCTTCGTGCGCTCCGGCCGCTTCGGCGTGTATCCGCACGACGTGATCCGTGACTCCCTGGACAGCGACTTCCGCTGGCGGGATCCGGAGCAGTACAAAACCATGCACCGTACGATGCGCCGACATCTCGTCGAGCGCATCCACAACGCCCCCGAGAAGGAGGCGCTGCGCGCCACGGGGGCGTACAACTACATCATCTCCAGGGATGAATGGACCAAGAAGTTCCACGGGAGCCGGGACGAGAGCGGCGCCTACGAAGAGCCGTTGCGTCCTGAGGACGCCGACGACCTGGTGGCCATGACCCGCAAGGTCGAGGGCGAGGAGAACGCCAGGATCGTCTCCTTCTGGCTGGAGCGTCAGCCCGAGGCGTTCCGGGTGCACCGCCGGTACAGCTCGGGCGAACTTCTGGGCTTCATGGCCTGGTTGCGGATCGACGCGCTCGACGACGACATACGGGAAGCCGACCCCGTCGTGGTCCAGGCGTGGCAGTCCGTCTCCGCGACGGCGCCGCTGCGGCAGGGCGAACACCTCGGTGTGGCGCGGTTCATGATCCACCCGGCCACCCATCACCGTCCCTCCCGTTCGTGGGATCTGGTGCACATCCGCATCATCTTCGAGTTCCTGCGGGCGAGTAGCTGCGCCTGGTCCTGCGTCGTCATCACGCAGCCGGACTTCTGGGAACCGCTCATGACATACATGGACCACTTCCGGCCGCCGAGCGTGGCCACGGACGCGGACCTCGGCTACGGGCTGTTCTGCCACGACTGGCGCGCGGTGCGCGTGGACGAGTGGGCGGAGGGCATCGACGCACGCCTGCTCAGCGGACCACCGGGCAAACCGGTCGACGAGCCGAGTGCCCGCTTCAGGCCCCTGAGCCGGGCCGAGTCGGACGCCGCCGTCCGTGAGGCGCTGCGGTCCTGGCTCGACCCCGACGGGCTCGCGGACAACCCCTTATTGCGCTGCCGCCTGGTGGAGGCACACGGTGGTGACGACCCCGTGGACGCCTTGCGGGAGCTGATCGGCAAAGCGATACAGCGGCTGGACGCCAATCCGCGCACGCGGCACCTGCACGCGGTGCTCACCATGACGTTCCAGTCGCCATCCACCCAGGAAGCCGTGGCACGGCGGCTGAACATGGCGTTCAGCACCTATCGGCGGCACTTGACGCGGGCGATCGACGACGTACGCGACCGCGTGTGGCAGTGGGAGACGCAGGGCCGCATCCCAGGCCAGTAGCGCCCTAGAAGGCTCATGAAGATCTTGGGTTCTGGCCCGGCAGGGCCAGAACCCAAGATCTTCATGAGCCTTCTAGTACTCCAGCAGTACTTTGATGTCTGACCTGGGGAAACGTCGAGCGGTGGGAGTGTAGAGGCCGATCGGCGGTCACGGGCGGGTTCCGTGCACTCGTCCCTCGAACGAGTGCCCCCGCC
>NZ_JBIAHG010000063.1:0-22897 GCF_042870385.1 Streptomyces sp. NPDC006602
GTCCGTCCTCGGAACGGCGCGGAATCGGTCGCTCACCAACGTGACCGTGTTGACGCGCCAACCCTGCGGGCGGACACCCCCCGACACGTCCCCTTGCCGCCGTACGCGGGTGCGGGTGCGTGCGCCTTGCGGCGCCGGTGGCGGTCGGGCGAGGCCCGCCTCCTAGCCGACCGAGTCGGGTGGTGGGTGGGCGTAGGTCGGTGGTCTGGGGGCGGAGCCCCCAGTGACGCCCGCACCGGCGCCGGGTGATCGATCGGATCGACGGATCCTGCACCTCGGTCGCCCGCGACCACCTGGGTGCGACTTCCGTCCCGCGGATGGCGTACACTGGAGTCACAACGACGCGGGGTGGAGCAGCTCGGTAGCTCGCTGGGCTCATAACCCAGAGGTCGCAGGTTCAAATCCTGTCCCCGCTACTGAAGGCCGAGGGCCGGAATCCAGAAATGGGTTCCGGCCCTCGGTCTTTGTGTGCCGCCTGCCTTGGCCCTCGTTGTTACGAGGGGTGATCGGGTGAGTGCCCTCCGCATAACAACTGACACACCGTCAATACCTCTGAGCTTGCTGAGGCTTGGTCAACTCGCCCGTTTTTCGCCCGTCATGGACCGTAAGTCCTGGGCGGAAAGATTAATGATCAAGTGGAACAGCTTGGAATCCGGGCCCCGCGTCTATTAACGTTCGATAACGCAGCGCGGTCGTCCCAGCCGTCACAAGAGTCGGCTCCGTGCGCACGCGCCGAATCCCGCAAGGGAACCGGGGAACCACCACCTTGGGGTGAATCGCGCGGATACCACCGTGAACTCACGGCAGGTATACGCGCGTAGGAGACCTTCCTGCTCCGAACCCGTCAGCTAACCCGGTAGGCGAGAAGGAAGGAAAGGAGCACGCCCACGTGGCGTCCAACCGGCCTGCCCCAGAAGCCCCGTTCGTGCCGAGCCAGCGCGACACCGAGACCTTCGGCTACGGCACTTTCACCGACGAGGGCCCCTGGACGGAGTGGAATCCCACCGAGGACTCCATCCGACCCGTACGTGGCCGGCATCGTGTCGCCAAGCAGCGCGGCGGACTCGCCCGCAGCTCCACCGTTCTAGGCGTCGGTGTCATAGCCGCCGTCGGCGCGGGCGGCATGGCCAGCGCGCAGACCGGCAAGCCGCCGGTGTCGATCTCCCTGCCCGACCTGCCCAACGTGGGCTCCCTCATCACGGACGACTCGGACGCCGCCGAGGACTCCGTCACCGCGCTCAGCAGCGTCAGCGCGACCTCGGCCGACACCGAGCAGGGCACCGCCGACGCCGGCGAGGCGCTGCGCACCCGGATCATGGCCCAGGCCGAGCAGCAGCAGGACCAGGTCGAGAGCAAGGCCGCCGCCGACGCCGTGGCCGCCGCCGAGAAGCAGGTCGCCGAAGCGGCCGCCAAGGCGGAGCAGGAGGCCAAGGCCGAAGCCGCCGCCGCGAAGAAGAAGGCGGAGGAGGAGGCCGCGAAGAAGGCCGAGGCCGAGCGTCTCGCCGAGCTGGCGAAGCAGTACGCGCTGCCGACCTCCTCGTACACGATCACCTCCACCTTCGGTCAGGCCGGCTCCCTGTGGTCGTCCGGCTACCACACCGGCCTCGACTTCGCCGCGCCCACGGGCACGCTCATCAAGGCCATCCACAGCGGGACGATCACGCAGGCCGGCTGGGACGGGTCGTACGGCTACAAGACCGTGCTCACCCTCGACGACGGCACGGAGCTCTGGTTCGCCCACCAGTCCTCGATCAGCGTCAGCGTCGGCCAGAAGGTCAACACGGGTGACGTGATCGGGCGCGTGGGTGCGACGGGGAACGTGACCGGGGCGCATCTGCACCTCGAGGTCCACCCCGACGGTTCCGACTCCGGCATCGACCCGATGGCCTGGCTGCGGAGCAAGGGCCTCAACCCCTGAGGCCCGTCTTCCTTCTTCTTCGCTCTCGCTTCGCAGGCTCGCTCGAGATCGGGCGCCTGACGGAGGCTTCGGCCTGATCCTCGGCCCGGTCGCTTGTCCGGGGGCCACGTCCGACGTGGTTCGCGGCTACGTCCGATACGGGTTGTAGGAGTGGTACGAGTTGTAGGAGGGGTACGGCGCCGCTGGATACACCGGCGCCGTCGGCGCCGGGTATCCGTACACCCCGTACACCGGCCACGGCGGTGCGGCCACCGCCACCGGCGGTGCCGTCGCCCGTGCCGCGTGGTCCAGCGCGGGACGCGCCACGTCCCGACGCCACCACAGCTCGGCCAGCAACTCCCGTTCCCGTACGGCGAAGTCGGCCCCCGCCCGCCCACGGCGCGCGCGCTGCCGTAGGAACGCCAGTGAGGTCGCGTAGGCCTCGTACTGCGCCACCGCCCGTGCCGCGGGGCGTCCGAAGTGCTGCCGGGCGTACCCGCGGGCCAGTCGCCGTGCCCGCATCGAGCCGAGGGCGTACGGCTCGGCCGGTGTCAGCCAGCCCGCCACGGTGTACGCGGGGAGCTCTTCCCGTACGGTCCTCAGCTCACGCTGCCGGGTCCAGATGACGAGCCAGGTCAGCAGCCCGAACGCGGGGACCATGAACGCCGCGTAGACCGCGAAGAACCCGTACTCGCCGATTGTCGAGGAGCCGTTCCAGATCGCGTGCATGCCCATCGCGAGCAGCAGCCCGGACAGCGGCAGCAGGACGCGCCGCAGGTGGTGGCGCTCCGCCGAGAGCGCGGAGATGCCGAAGCCGATGCCGGTGAGGACGGTGAAGAGCGGGTGCGCGAACGGCGACATGATGATCCGCACGAAGAAGGTCGCCGCGGTGACGGAGGCGATGCCGGTGTCGCCGGTCAGCTGGTCGGTGCCGAAGGCGGTGCCGAGGTAGAGGATGTTCTCGGTGAAGGCGAAGCCGGTGGCGGTGACCCCGGCTATCACCACTCCGTCGACGATCCCGGTGAAGTCCCGGCGCCGGAAGAGGAAGACGAGTAAAACGGCCGCGGCCTTGGCCGACTCCTCCACGACGGGCGCTATGACGGTCGCGCCGAGGGTGTCCGCGCTGGAGGGGTCCGCCGTGGCCGTCGCTATCCATCTGGTCGCGAAACTGTTGGCGATGATCGCTATCAGCGCCGCCGCGCAGGCTCCCCAGGCGAAGGAGAACAGCAGATTGCGCCACGGGCCGGGTTCGACCCGGTCGAGCCACCGGAAGGCGGCGATGAGGAGCGGGACGGGCAGTACGGCGAGTCCGAGCCCGACCAAGAACCCCTCCGTACCGGTCTGCCGGCGGACCAGGGCGAGGATGACGAGCCCGGAGAGTGCGAGCAGGGTGCTCAGTGCGCCATAGCGCACCCACTTCTTCTGCCACCAGTGCGCGTGCCGCAGTGCGCCGCCGGTCGGATCACCGGGATGCGTCGGGTAGGGGGGAACGGTGGCCACGGCATTGACCCTAACGAGGCAGAGGCGCCGTCCGCAGGGGGAAGAGGGGGGTCAGGCGCCGGTGGGGGCTGGTCCTTGTGCTCTACACGTTGCTCTACGAGGTGGTTTGCCTGTTGTTCTGCGAGGTGCTCTACGAGTGCTCTACGCGGCGGAAGAGCAGGTCGTTCACGACATGACCCTTCTCCAGTCCCTGGCCCTCGAAACGGGTCAGCGGCCGGAACTCGGGACGCGGCGCAAAACCGCCCTCGCGCTGTGTGTTCTCGAAGCCGGGATGCGCCGTGAGCACCTCGAGCATCTGCTCGGCGTACGGCTCCCAGTCCGTCGCACAGTGCACGATCGCCCCCGGTCCGAGCCGGGTGGCGGCGAGGTCGAGGAACTCCGGCTGGATCAGCCGCCGCTTGTGGTGCCGCTTCTTCGGCCAGGGGTCGGGGAAGTACACGCGCAGACCGGCCAGGGAGTCCGGGGCGAGCATCTCGCGCAGCAGGATGATGGCGTCGCCGTTGCCGACGCGGATGGTGGACAGTCCGTTCTGGTCGGCGAGATTGAGCAGATTTCCCTGCCCAGGAGTGTGTACGTCGACTGCGAGGATGTTGGTGCCGGGGTCGGCGGCCGCCATCCGGGCCGTGGCCTCACCCATCCCGAACCCGATCTCGAGCACGACGGGGTTGTCGTTCCCGAACAGTTCGGTGAGGTCGATGACCCGCTGCCCGTCGATGTCGAGTCCCCACTTGGGCCACAGCCGCTGCAACGCGTCCGCCTGCCCCGCCGTCACCCGACTGCGCCGAGGCTGAAAGCTCCGGATCCGCCGCTCGAAGTGCGACCCCGCAGGATCGGCACTCGGCCCGTCGGGAAACCGAGGCTCCCCCTTGGCGCGAACATGCCGGACGGACACACCGGGCGCATGAGGGGTGGCCTGGCTGGCTTCGGGAACATCGAGGGACTCAGACACAGTGAGCCCAATTTTACGACCCCGGACCCCCGACTCGGTCGCTCGAAAGGCGCAGCGCCCCGGTTCGCACCATTCAGCCCGTCCGGCGTTTGAGGACGAGGCCCTTCGGGCCGAAGGGGTCTGGGGCGCAGCCCCAGCGGGGTGCAGGGGCGGAGCCCCGCAACGGTGCAGGGGACGCAGTCCCCGCCGGGGTTGAAGGGGCGGAGCCCCTGGGGACGGGACGGGAAGGGGCGGCGGGGGCGAGAACAGGTCGGCAGCCAGCACAGCGCAGCGCCGCGCCCCGTCACACAGACGCCAGCGCCGCCAACGCCCGCCGAGCCACCTCCCGCCCCACCGGCAGCGAAGCCGTCGCCGCAGGCGAAGGCGCGTTCAGCACATGCACGGCCCGCGCCCCCTCCCGGATCAGAAAGTCGTCCACCAGAGAACCGTCCCGAAGCACCGCCTGCGCCCGCACCCCCGCCGCCGCAGGCACCAGATCCTCCTCCTCGACCGCCGGCAACAACCGCCGCACCGCCTCCACGAACGCACCCTTGGACACCGATCGCCGCAGCTCCCCCGCCCCGTACCGCCAGTGCCGCCGAGCCATCCGCCACGCCCCCGGCCACCCCAGCGTCCCCGCCACCTCCCGCGGCCGCACCACACCCCACCCGTACCCCTCCCGAGCCAGCGCCGGCACCGCGTTGGGCCCGATGTGCACGCCCCCGTCCATCCCCCGCGTGAGATGCACGCCGAGGAACGGAAACGCCGGATCCGGCACCGGATACACCAGCCCCCGCACCAGCGAAGCCCGCGCCAGCGAGTAGTACTCCCCCCGGAACGGCACTATCCGCATCCCCGGCTCGTCCCCGGTCATTCGCGCGATCTCGTCGCAGTACAGCCCGGCGCAGTTCACCAGCATCCGCCCGCGCACGACGTCCCCGCCCGCCGTCCGCACGGCCACCCCGAGCTCCGGCCGCCGATCCACCCGTACGACCTGCGCCCCGTACCGGATCTCCGCACCCGACGCCGCGCCCAGCTGCCGCGCGACCCCGGCGAAGTCGCACACGCCCGTCGTCCCGACGTGTATCGCGGCGAGGCCGCGCACCTCCGGTTCGTACTCCGCGATCTGGGCGCCCCCCAGTTCCCGTACCGCAATCCCGTTCTCCCGCCCGCGCTGCACGAGCGCGTGCAGTCGCGGCAGCTCGGCACGGTCGGTGGCTACGATCAGCTTTCCGGTGACGGCGTGCGGGATGTCGTACTCCGCGCAGAACTTGATCATCTCGGCGGCGCCGCGCACGGCATAGCGCGCCTTGAGCGAGCCGGGCCGGTAGTAGATCCCGCTGTGGATCACCCCGCTGTTGCGCCCGGTCTGGTGGCGGGCGGGCCCGGCCTCCTTCTCCAGCACCGTCACCCGCGTGCCCGGCGCGGCACGCGTGATCGCATACGCCGTGGACAGGCCGACGATCCCGCCGCCGACCACCAGCACGTCACAGTCGTATGCGATCTCCCGCACCTGCCGCGCCACCTGCACCACCTCCCGGCTTCGATAGTGCACTGCGCCACTGACAATGCGCTCAAACCCGGGAGACAGATTCAGCGGTCCGAGCTCAGGCCGGAGCCATCAGCAGCGGCCGTGCCCGCTCCCGCAGCTCGACCACGCGCGGTTCGTCGCCGTACGGCTCCAGCCGGTGCAGGAGGTCCTTCACGTACTCGGTGGTGCGGGCCGAGGAGATGCGCCCCGCGACCTCCACCGCCCGTACGCCCTGCTCGCATGCCGCGTCGAGATTGCCGGACTCCAGCTCGGCGACCGCCGAGACGACGAGGCGCAGGCCGTGCGAGCGTACGAACTCCTCCGTCGGCTTCGACAGTGCCTGCTCGGTGAAGCGGCGGACCTGGCGCGGTGCCTTCAGATCGCGGTAGCACTCGGCGGCGTCCGCGGCGAAACGGTCGTACGAGTAGAAGCCGAGCCAGGACGGGTCGTTGTCGCCCTCGCGGGACCGCTCCAGCCAGCCTTCCGCCGCCTTCAGGGCCGCGCCGGCCGCCTGGGCGTCACCCGCGCGTGCGTGGGCACGTGCCTCGACGAGCCGGAAGAAGCTCATCGTGCGGGCGGTGGCCAGGCCCCGGTTGCGCTCCAGGGCGGCCTGGGCGAGGTCGACGCCCTCGTCGCCGAAGCCGCGGTAGGTCGCCTGGAGGGACATCGAGGCCAGGACGTACCCCCCGAGGGGGACGTCGGCGGCCGCCCGCGCGAGGCGCAGCGCCTGGATGTAGTAGCGCTGCGCCGCCTCCTGCTGGCCGGTGTCGAAGGCCATCCAGCCGGCGAGGCGGGTGAGTTCGGCGCTCGCCCCGAAGAGGGCTCTGCCGACCTCGTCGGAGTAGGAGCCGAGCAGCAGTGGTGCCGCCTCCACTCGCAGGCACTCGGGAACCATCGACGAACGCCAGTCGCCGCCTCCGTACTTGGAGTCCCAGCGCCTGGCGTCCTCCGCGGCCTCCCGAAGCTTCTGCACGTCGCTGTGGCCGACTTTGAGCGGCGCGCCGGAGCCCTCGGCGGGGTTCACCTCGCGCGCCACCGAACTGTCGGCCGGGGTTATCAGCCACCGCGAGGCGGGCGTTGCGTATGCGCTTACTGCGAACGAACCGGCCAGCGACTGCCAGATGCCGCCGGATCCGGCCCGGCGTCCTGCGAGGTCGAGTCGGTACAGATCCGTGGCGGAGCGCACCGCCTGTCCGACGTCCCTGGGGAAGGCGAGGCCCACCTCGGGTGCGGGATCCGCGTCCGCCAGGCCGATCTCGTGGAGCGGCACCGGGCGGCCGAGCTTCTGCCCTATGGCGGCGGCGATGAGGTGCGGCGCAGCGCCCTGCGGCACCATGCCCTTCGACACCCAGCGCGCCACCGAGGTCTTGTCGTAGCGAAGAGTCAACCCGCGTTGAGCGCCAAGGTCGTTGACGCGACGCGCGAGTCCTGCGTTGCTGATTCCCGCGAGGGCGAGAACGGCGCCGAGTTTTTCGTTCGGCCCGCGTTGCTCCCTGGACATTGCGCCACCCCTCGACACAGACGGCTGCCGCGCTGGCATAACCATGCGGCATTCGTAAACCCAGCGTAGTTCGCCGCATCCCATGCGTTAAGAGGCATTGTTCCGGATGGCGGGATTGTGGTCCGTACTGAAGTGCGGGTCCGATACGCGCAGTTGCGTCGTGCCCCCGCTGTGTGGCCGTGCGCCTGTACGTGCGCTCTTCTCCGGCCATCGCGGGAGCGGTTCCATGGCCGTGCGTGGGTCGGCCCGCTGTACTGGATCCAGTGGGCTGGGGGACACCGCCGCCTACATCCCCGCGGGCGGCGGAACGGCCCGGGGGGCGAACTCCGTCTCCCGGGCTGCGCGCTCGCCGGGCGGTGGGCGGAGCATGTACGGAGCGTGTGCAACGTCGTTCCGTTGTCGCCGGATTGGCCGAAAATCGACCCTCCCCCGCGCGGGCCATCAGCCCTCCCACCACGGAACTTGAGGGCGCGCAGGGCGTTCTTGGGGAGCGAATCGGGGGCGCATTCGCGTCGCAGTCATTCTGCCGTACGCCTTCGATCATCGTGGCGTCGCCCCTCGATCTCCTTGCCTCGCCCGGGTGTTCGACGCGGTGCACGAGTCTCCGCCGGGGCGCATTCCGGGGAGCACAAGCGGCCCCACCGCCTCTCCGGTGCGCCTCCTTCATGGCAGCATGGTGCCGAGTTCGTACGGTGCACTGGTTGTCCACAGCCTGTGGAGGCGTCCATGCGGTGGTTGGTGGGATGGAGCAGCACCGCCGCGAGAGCAGTCGAGGCAGGCTCCGCGGGAGCGGTGGGACACGACGGCGAGACCCTGCACCCGGTGGGCTCCCACCTCCTGTGGGGCGACCCCGATCCGCTGTGGGCGGTCGGCGACTGGCGCCCGGACGAGGTGCGCGTGGTGAAGGCCGACGAGCAGACCCGGATCGCGGTCCTCGGCATCTGCGGCGCGACCGACGAGCAGCTGCGGGTCGGGCTGTTCGCCGCGCGCGGAGGCGCACTTCGGCATCTGACGGCCTGGCCGGGCAGTTACACGGCCGTCGTCCAGGTGGGCCGCCGGATCACCGTCTGCGGCGACCTGGCGGGCGCCCGGCCCGTGTTCTACACCCCCTGGGCCGGCGGCACCGCCTACGCGACGGCCGCGCTCCCGCTCGCCGACCTCATCGAGGCCAACCTCGACTACGGCCACCTCGCCGCGCTGCTCGCCGCCCCCGACGTACCGGCCGCGCTGCACGACTCCACTCCCTACGACGGCGTACGGCGCATTCCGCCGGGGCACGCGCTGATCCTGCGTACGGGGGCGCGCGAGATCGCCGGCTACGAGCAGGTCGCCTCCCTCGCGGTGGCGGCGCCCTCCGCCGATCCCGACACCGCGGTGGACGCCGTACGGGACGCGCTGGTGGAGGCGGTACGCGTGCGCCTGGCCGCTCCTCGCCATGTCCCCGGCGCCGACATCGATCCCGGGCCGGTCCCGGGCATGGGTCCCGCGGAACGGCGTGCCGCGCGCGGGATGCCCGTTCCGGGCATCGGGGCGGACCTGTCCGGGGGCCCTGCCTCGGGCACACTGGCCCTGCTCGCGGCCGGCCTCCCGGGCATGCCGGGCACGGTGCTCGGGCACGGCACGGGCGCGGGGGAGCGGCTGCTGGCCGTCACCTTCAACGACCTGGCCGTCGGCGGCCGGGAGTCCGAGCTGGAACGGGCGGGCACGCTGGCCGCCAACCCGCGGCTGCACCACGTGGTGGTGACCGGCGGCGAGGAGACCCTCCCGTACGCCGAACTCGACGGCCCCCTGACCGACGAACCCGGCCCGTGCCTGGTGACGGCCGCCCGCCACCGTGCCCGCCTCGCCTCCGGCAGCGCGGACCACTTCACCGGTTACGGCGCCCGCCAGGTCCTGGACGCCCACCCGGCCCGCCTCGCGGACCTCCTGATGGACCGCAAACGCCGCCACCTCGTACGCCCCGTCGCCGCGCTCGCCAAGGCGGACGGTTCCGTGCTGGTCCCGGCGCGCGTGTACGGCGCCGCCCGCCGCCTGGCCCGTACGCCGTACCGCACCGGCCTGGAGGTCCTCGCCGACCGCCTCATGCAGCGCAGCTTCGACGAACCCGGAGGTGCCGTGGGGGCGTCCTTGTCCGCGCTCGCCTGGGCCAGACCGGGCCCCGCGGCGCGCTGGCTCACCGGCGAGGCCCTTGCTGAAGTATCGGTTCGCCTCCAGGGCGCCACCCACCGCTCCGGGGTCGGCCCGGGCCAGCGCCCCGGCGACTTCCGCGCGCGCGGGGCCCTCGCCCGCACCGCGGCCGACCTCCGCGTCCTGGAACAGGCGGCCGAGATCCGCTTCCAGCGCCTGCACGCCCCCTTCCTCGACAACCAGGTCGTCCGCGCCTGCCGCGCCCTCCCGGAGGCGCTGCGGGTCCAGCCGGGCGCACGGGCAGCGATCCTGCGTACGGTCCTGGAGGGCGCAGGCGTCGCCGACCTCCCCCCGGGCTGGGGCGCCCCCACCCACGCCTCCTCGGCGGCGGCCGCCCGCACGGGCCTACGAGTGGCCGCGGACTCCCTGATGTCCCTGTTCGGCTCCCCGCTGCTGGCCCAGGCCGGCCTGGTGGAGGCCCGGGTCGTCCGCAAGGCCCTCCGCGCGGCAGCCGAGGGCGAACCACTCCCCCTGGACGGCCTCGCCGACCTCGTCTCCCTGGAACTGTGGCTGGGCCGCCTCCTCTCCCGCCGAGGCACCTGCTGGACAGGCACCCCAGCCCGCACGCGCGCGGTACCGGCCGGGATCAGGCCGCAGAGGGGGGCACTGGGAGCGGGGGCATCGGGCGGGGCGGCGCTGGCCTGAGGGGGCTACTTCGTGTCCGGCCGAATCGGACATTCTGAGCGGTCACTTCCTGTCCGGCCGAGTCGGATGCCCTGTGGGGTCACTTCGTGTCCGGCCGAGTCGCCCTCCCAGAGCGGTCACCTCTTGTCCGACCGAGTCGGGTGATGGGTGGGCACAGGCCGGGGGGCGGAGCCCCCAGCGAGGCCCGCACCAACGCCGGGTGCCCCGAAACCGACGCCCACCGAGACCGACGCGCCCCGAAACCCCGTGCCCCGCACAGCGTCCCCGGCGACAATGACCCCGTGCGGTACAGAATCCTGGGCGTCACCCAGGCCGAGGACGAGAACGGCACCGTCGTATCCCTCGGCGGCCCCCGCCTCCGCGCCCTCCTCACCGCCCTCGCCGTGCGCCCCGGCCGCGTCATCACCCCCGACACGCTGATCGACGAGGTGTGGTCCGGCGCGCCGCCCCAGGACGCCCCGGCCGCCCTCCAGGCCCTCGTCGCCCGCCTCCGCCGCACCCCCGGCATCGGCAAGGACGCCGTCACCTCCGAGCCCGGCGGCTACCGACTCGCCGCGACCGAGAACGACGTGGACCTCTTCGTCTTCGAGCGCCTGGTACGCCAGGGCACCACCGCCCTGAACCACGGCGACGCCGCCACCGCCGCCCAACTCCTCGACACCGCCCTCGCACTGTGGCGCGGCCCTGCCCTCGCGGACCTCCCCGACCGCACCGTCGCCACCCGCCCGGAGGCACTGCGCCTGGAGGCGACCCGCACCCGGACAGCGGCGCACCTGCGGCTCGGCCGCGCCCAGGACGTCGTACCGGAGTTGAAGGAACTGACCACGGCGCATCCGTACGACGAACCGCTGCACGTCCTCCTCATCCATGCCCTGCGCGACACCGGCCGCACTGCCGACGCCCTCGCCGCCTACGACACCGCACGCCGCGCCCTCGCCGACGGCCTCGGCACCGACCCAGGCCCGGAACTCCGCGCCCTGCACGCCGAACTGCTCTCGGCAGTCCCGACCGGCGCACCACGCCCCCAACCCCCGGAACGCACCGGCAACATCCGCCCCCGTCTGACATCTTTCGTCGGCCGGGAACCCGAACTCGACGCCATCCGTTCCGAATTGCACAGGGCCCGTCTCGTCACCCTCACCGGACCGGGCGGCTCTGGAAAGACCCGTCTCGCCGAGGAAGCCGCCGCCGGGCTCCCGCAGGCGTGGCTGGTCGAGCTCGCCCCGCTCGACCGGCCGGAGGCGGTGCCAGGCGCGGTGGTCAGCGCGCTCGGTCTGCGCGAGACCGTGCTCATGACCACCGAGCTGACGGCCCCGCAGGACGACCCGGTCGCCCTGCTCATCGAGTACTGCGCCCCGCGCAGCCAACTCCTGATCCTTGACAACTGCGAACATGTCATCGGTGCGGCCGCCGACCTCGCCGAGACCCTCCTCACCCGCTGCCCTGGGCTCACCATCCTCGCCACCAGCCGTGAACCCCTGGGCGTCCCCGGAGAGTCGGTCCGCCCGGTCGAGCCCCTCCTCCCCGATCAGGCGCACCTCCTCTTCGCCGAGCGCGCGGCCGCCGTCCGTCCCGACGCGGACGCCGTGCTCGGCGACGAGGAAGCCGTCGCGGAGATCTGCCGCCGCCTCGACGGACTGCCGCTCGCCATCGAACTGGCCGCGGCCCGGCTACGGCTGCTGACACCCCGCCAGATCGCCGACCGTCTCGACGACCGCTTCCGCCTCCTCACCTCCGGAAGCCGTACGGTCCTGCCTCGCCAGCAGACCCTGCGTGCGGTCGTCGACTGGTCCTGGGACCTGCTCGACGAGCAGGAGCGGACGGCGCTGTGCGAGATGTCCGTGTTCGCGGGGGGCTGGGAGCTCGACGCGGCGGAAGCCGTGTGCACCGGCCCGGTCGCGGACCTGCTCGGCGCGCTGGTCGACAAGTCCCTGATCGTGGCCACCCCGAGGGAGAGCCCCGGCAGCGACGGAATGCGGTACCGCATGCTGGAGACCATCCACGAGTACGCCGTCGAGCGCGCCGCCGAGTCCCCCGAGGAGTGCGCCACCGCCCAGCGTCGGCACCGAGCGTGGGTGCGCGCGCTCGTCGAGGAGGCCGAGCCGTTGCTGCGCTCCGCCGCCCAACTCTCCTGGATCTCCCGGCTGGAGACCGAGCTGGACAACATCCGCGCGGCCCTGCACCGCGCGCTGGCGGCCGGAGCCGAGGAGGAGGCGGGCGCCCTCGTCCTCGCCATGGGCTGGTTCTGGTGGCTGCGCAACTACCGCCACGAGGGCATGGAAGCGTGCGACCAGGTCCTTCGCCTCGGCGTGGCCCTGGACACCGTCGGCAGCGACGACCGGGCCTCTTTCCCGACCGCCCTGTCCTCTCCCGAAACCGTCGACCCCCTCGACTCCGTCGGCCCCATGGAACGCATCGACCCCATCGACGCCTTCCTCGCCGCCCCGGACGGCGAGGCGCACCACCCGCTGCACAGGCTGCGGATGCAGCTGCGGATGCTGCACCTCTTCCTCAGCGCCGAGACCGAGACGATGTACGGGCAGCTGGACGAGCGCACGCGGCGGTACGTCGGACGGGTGGGGGACTTCTTCGAGAAGGGCGGCCCTGAGGCGGCCCGAATACCGGGCCTCACCTGGCCACTGACCACCGCCTTCCTGGGCGACCCGGTGGACGCGGGGCCCGCCATGGTCACCGCGCTCGCCAACTGCCGTACCCACGGCGGTGACTGGGAGATCGGCGTCATCCTGATGTTCCGTACGCACATGGTCGTCGACGCACCGGGCGGCATGGAGGGCGTGGACGACGACCTCAGGGAGCTACGGGCGCTCAGCCGGCGTGTCGGCGATCGCTGGCTGAGGGCCCAGGTGTGCAGCGCGGCGGGGGAGGCGGCCATGTCGCGCGGGCGTCTCGACGAGGCCAAGGGGGAGTACGAGGAGGCGCTGCGGCTCGCGTACGAGGTGGGTGCCCACACCGAGGCGCCGTTCCTCCTCGCACGGCTCGCCGAGATCGCCTACCGCGCGGGTGACCGTGGGGCCGCGCTGGCCGTGCTGGACGAGGCCAGTGAAGCCACCGACCTGTACGGCGTACCGGACTCCCGGGCGTTCGTCCTGCTGCTGCGTTCCATGATCGCGCTGGACGAGAAGGATGTTCCCCGCGCGCGTCGACTGCACGAGGCGGCTTGCACGGCCACCGCGCGGGCCACACTGCCGCCCCAGTTCATTGCGATGCTGAACCTGATGGACGGGTTGGTGACGGCCGCGGAGGCGGGCCCGGAGCACGGACTGCCCAAGCTGCTGGGCGCGCTGCGCGAGGCGGTGGAGAAGCGGTGCGCCGACGCGGTCACGGCGGCGATCGTGGACAGCGCAGCGGACCTGCTGTCCCGGCTCGGCGACCACCCGCGCGCGGTGCGTCTGCTCGCGGCCGGCGAGCAGTGGCGCGGCGGCCATCCGCGCCCCATGCCGGAGCGCGCGGCCGCCGAGCAGGCCGAGGCTGCCGCCCTGGCCGCCCTGGGCGCCGGGCCGTACGAGACGGAGCACGCCGACGGCGCGGCCCTCACCGCCGCCGAAGTCCTGAGCGATCTCGGCGAGGCGGTACGCCACCATCGCCCTGCGTCCCTGGAAGCAGGCGAACTCAGGAGCAGGTGAACTTCGACTCCGCCCAGTCCGCGAGCGCCACGTTGTCGAAGTGACTGTGCGGCTCCACCACCAGCCGTACGGTCCTTCGCCCGGCGAGGTTCACATGGACGGGCACCGCCGCGTCCCCGCCCTTGACCATCCCGGACTTCCACAGCTGCACACCGTCGGCGTGGACCGAGAAGTAGACCTTGCCCGGCCCCGCCGTCATGTCGTCGACGCCGACCAGCGCGTCGTAGGCGGAGCACTCGCGGTTGAGGTCGATCGTGACGGAGGAGTGGCCGTGCACGGTCACGCCGTGCGTGTACTGCTTGGCGGCGATCGACACGCCGTACCGCTGCCACACCCGACTGCTCTCGCCGATGCGCATCTCTGGTTCGGTGCCGTCGCCGGTGACGTCGTACGACAGCGCGCTCCAGTGGTAGACGGCCGGGGCGGGCGGCGGGGGAGTCGGCGGGGGAGTGGGAATTGGCGTGGGAGTAGGTGTCGGCTTCGGAGTGGGGGTCGGCTCGGGCGTCGGCGTCGGCGTCGGACTCGGGGTGGGGGTCGGAGTGGGCGTGGGCGTCGGGGTGGGTGCGAGCGCGATCACCGGCGGCACCGGCTGGGGTTCCTTCTTCGGCGGCGCGGGCGTGTTCCGCGCGGGCTCGACCACCGGCGTGGACGCGGGCGGCTTGGCGTCCGGCTTCCTGGGCGGACTGTCGTCGCCCATCAGCGCGAGCGCCACCGCGGCGGCCGCAACGGCCACCACACCGGCCGCGATACCGGCCATCACGGGCGCGCCCAGCCCCTCGGAGGCGGCCGCACCGCCACCGGCGCCCGCCCCGCCGGAGGAGCCGCCACTCGCCGCCGCGGCCGCTCCCGCGGCACCGGCCGCGCCCGCCCCGGCACCGCCGGCGATGAGCGCGGCCGCCTTGGCGTATCCCGCGGCGCCGAACCAGCCGATGACCGCGACCGGCACGACGGCGGGGATCCCGCCGGCGACTTCCTTGATCTGGCCCGCGGCCAGCCGGCACTTGACGCACTCCTCCAGGTGCTTGCGCAGGCCCCGCTCGGCGCGGGTGCGCAATCCGCCGCGGGCGTATGCGCCGAGCCGGTCGGCGTAGCGCGCGCACTCCTCGTCACTGACCAGCGTGGCGCTGACGTGGGCCTGAAGGTAGGCCTGCTTGAGGCCCTCGCGGGCACGGCTGGCGAGCACCCGCGTGCCGTTGGCGTCGAGCCCGAAGAGTGTGGCGACCGAGCTCGGCGACTCGTCCTCGACCTCGGTGTGCCACAGCACGGCCTGCCACCGCTCGGGCAGCGACCGGAAGGCCTGCATGGCCATCGACTGCTCGGCCTCGTGCATCGCCCGCACATCGGCGCCCAGGTCCAGTGTGTTGTTGTCGGACGGGTGGGAGATCCGCGCCGACTGAGCGGCGAACAATGCGAAGTCGTCGACCAGTTGCTCCCGCTTCGCGGACTTCGTCCAGCTCGCGGCGACCCTGCGGACGGTGGTGAGCAGATACGCGCGTACGGCGTGTTCGGGGCCGGAGCCGCCGCGCACCGCCTGGAGCATGCGGGCGAAGATCTCGGCCGTGAGGTCGTCCGCGGTGTGGCCGTCACGGCAGCAGGTACGGGCGTACCGGCGCACCGCGTCAGCGTGGCGCCGGTAGAGCGCCTCGTAGGCGGTGTCATCGCCCGAGCGCATCCGCTCGATCAGATCGGCGTCGGACGGTGGCAGCTCCCTCGGCGGCGGCAGGATCCCGCCGTCCTCGCGCCGGTCGCGCTGCGTCGGCACGCTGCCCACGACGGGCTCGCCGGCCTGGGCCGGAATACCGACCTCAAAGGGCTCGGCCCGCTCGCTCCGCTCGGCCGCCACCGGTTCACCGCCGTGCGGGGCACCGGCCCGTCCCCCCTGGCTCGGCACATGCGGCGAGGCCGCGCCGCCGGTGTCCGCGTCGTCGTCACCGGGTGACCCGTCCCGCCCGTCGAAGCTCATCGCGGAAAGCCCCCGCCGCCTGCCCAACCAGTCCCGAACACCGGGTCAGCGTGCCATATTGGCTTTTGTTCAGAACCCCGGAGTGCGGACCGTCCTCTCGTCCGTTGGGGACTTCCCGCAAGGCAGTACTGGTCCTCACCCGTACGGGAAAGGCTCAACCACCGCTCTCCGGGCAGAAGTTGAGCGGCCTGGCCGAAACGCCCGTAGGGTTCCCGGGTGGTGGTCGAGGCGCGGGCGACACAGCACCCACGCCTCACCGTCACCTTTTCGAGTCACGGGTCACCGAAGGACGAGCGCGTCCTCACAGCGGCCGCGACCGCAACCCCTCCAGCAGGATGTCCAGCAGCCGAGCCGAGGCCGCCGCCTGCTGCGCCGCGTCCGGCAGCGAGGGCGCCGCCGTGGCGATCACCAGCAGGACGTCCGACACCGACACGTCGGGCCGCAGCTCGCCAGCCGCACGCGCCCGGTCCACGAGCTGGCCCACGACCTCGAGCAGCGCCGCCGCACCGGCGTCGTCGTCCCCGGAGAGCACCGGGGAGTTCCCCGGCACCAGCCGCAGCTCCCCGGCGCCCTGCTGCGTCCGCTGCTGCGGCACCCGCCCCTCGTCCGGCGACCCCTCGTCCGCCACGCCGACCCGCAGCACCTGCGGCGGCAGCAGCCGCCCGGCACCCGAGGCCACCGAGGTCCGCAGGAAGCGCGACAGCGCCGACCACGGCTCGTCCTCCTGACCGAGCGCCGCACGTGCCTGGTCGGTCAGCCGGGAGGTCTCCTCCTCGGCTATCCGCCGCACCAGGACGTCCTTGCTCGGGAAGCGCCGGTACACCGTGCCGACGCCGACCCGCGCGCGCCGCGCCACGTCCTCCATCGGCGCGCCGTACCCCAGCTCGCCGAAGACCTCGCGCGCCGCGCGAAGTACGTGCTCCAGATTGCGCTGTGCGTCCACACGCAGCGGCGTGGTACGCGCACTGTCCGCGCGTCCGTTGCCCGCCGCGCCCATCGCCGAGCCCAACGACCCGCCCATCGCCCCGCCACCGTGTGCGACGGCGGACGTGGACGACCAATGAGAGTCCTGAACATGCATAAGTGATCCCCCGGTAATGACGTCTCCCCCCGGAGACTCTCCCCGCCATTGAAAGCCGGAGCGAACGGAACAGGCCTGCTTCCCGGACCCGCCCGTCGCGGACCCGAAGGCGCATCCCCCTACACCCCGTCGACACACGAACATAGTTGAGTGGGGGTCAATTCAGAAGGGGGAGGTTCCGCACGGAGCGCCCCCCGATCGGAGTACGGGTCGTATACGTCCCGATTGCGCCACCTCCGGTAACGCGGCGTATACCCACTGACCTGCGACTTTCCCTGACATCCCGGCGAATCGGCCAACTCCGCGCACCTCCGGCTCGCGGTCACACAAATTGTCGAGCCTGTGGACAAACGCAAGCGCCGGGTGCGTCATGGGATGGTGAAGGAACGTGCGCGCATTCTCGTTGTCGGCGGCGGCTACGTCGGGATGTACACGGCCCTGCGTCTGCAACGGACCCTGAAACGGGAACTCGCGAGGGGCGACGTGGAGATCACCGTCGTCACGCCCGACCCGTACATGACCTACCAGCCGTTCCTCCCCGAGGCGGCCGCCGGTTCCATCTCCCCCCGCCATGTCGTCGTACCGCTGCGCCGCGTCCTGGACCGCTGCCGGATCGTCATCGGCGAGGTCACCTCGATCGACCACGCCAAACGCACCGCCGCCCTCACCACCCTCGCCACCGACGAGGAGGGCACCGGCGCACGGCAGCTGACGTACGACGAACTGGTCCTCGCCCCCGGCTCGACCTCGCGCACCCTGCCCCTCCCCGGTCTCGCCGAGCACGGCATCGGCTTCAAGACCGTCGAGGAGGCCATCGGCCTGCGCAACCACGTCATCGAGCAGATGGACATCGCCTCCTCCACCCGCGACCCCGCCGTCCGAGACGCGGCCCTCACCTTCGTCTTCGTGGGCGGCGGCTACGCCGGCGTCGAGGCGCTCGGCGAGCTGGAGGACATGGCCCGCTACACCACGCGCTACTACCACAATGTCCAGCCCGAGGACATGAAGTGGATCCTCGTCGAGGCCTCGGACCGCATCCTGCCCGAGGTCGGCGAGGAGCTGGGCCGCTACACGGTCACCGAACTGCGCCGCCGCAACATCGACGTACGCCTGAACACCCGCCTGGAATCCTGCGCTGACCGCGTCGCCGTCCTCAGCGACGGCGCCCGCTTCCCCACCCGTACGGTCGTCTGGACGGCCGGCGTCAAACCCCACCCGCTCCTCGCCGCCACCGACCTCCCCCTGAACGAACGCGGTCGGCTGAAATGCACCCCCGAGCTGACGCTCGAGGGCACCACACACGCGTGGGCCGCCGGAGACGCCGCCGCCGTCCCGGACGTCACGGCAGCGGAACCCGGCAAGGAGACCGCCCCCAACGCCCAGCACGCTCTCCGCCAGGCGAAGGTGCTCGGCGACAACATCGCGCACTCCCTACGGGGCGAGCCCCTTGAGACGTACTCCCACAAGTACGTCGGCTCCGTCGCCTCCCTGGGGCTGCACAAAGGTGTCGCACACGTCTACGGACGCAAGCTGAAGGGCTACCCTGCCTGGTTCATGCACCGCGTCTACCACCTCAACAGGGTGCCCACCTTCAACCGCAAGGCCCGCGTCCTGGCCGAGTGGACCTTGTCAGGACTCTTCAAGAGGGAGATCGTCTCCCTCGGATCGCTCGAACATCCCCGAGCGGAGTTCGAACTCGCGGCCGGTGGAAAGCCTCCTCAGGACCCGACGAACGACCCGAAGGGGTCGTCCTGACCGGACCGAGGAACTCCGGCCGCGAGGTAGGCGTCTGACGGATGCCGACCCGGGCGGCCGCCCTGCCAGACTGGTCCCCGACCTTGGACGGACAGACCCCCGCCCTTCGAACCCACGAGGCCTTCCCCACAGTGCCGCAACCCCGGGGTGCCACCCCCAAGACCCCGGCCGGGTCCGGAGCCGGCAGAAGACGCCGCAGACGACGACACGAGGCAAGGATTCGTGAACTTCACGCGCTGGAGCGCCCGGCTCCCCGGAACGCAGCGCCGCGCCACAGCGCGGACCGACCACCAGGTCACCCCGGACCTGCGGACGGACGGCGTGGGCTCCGTACCCGCGGCCCGCGCCGAACAACTCACCGACCAAGCACCGCCCGTGCCTGCCGTCGACGAACTCCCGGTGCGCGAGGTCCTGGACCGCGTCCCCGCCCTCGTCGCCCTCGTCCACGGCTCCGACCACCGCCTCGCCTACGTCAACGACGCCTACGTCACCGCCTTCGGCCCCCGCCCCACGGGAGCCCCCGCCCGCGAAGCCCTCCCGGAGCTCGACGAACTGGGCCTGTTTCCCCTCCTGGACCAGGTCCTGCGCAGCGGCAAGCTACGCACGGTCAAGTCCCGCAAGGCCCCCGACGGCCGCTCGTACACCTTCACCTGCACCCCGGTGACCGAGGGCGACGGCGGCGTCCTCGTATTCGCGACCGACGTCACCGATCACGCCGAGGCCGCCGAACGTCTCAGAGCCAGCGAACGCCGCCAGCGCGAAACCGCCGTAACCCTCCAGCGCTCCCTGCTCCCACAGGAACTCGAACAACCGGACGACCTCCGCATCGCCGCCACCTACCAGCCCGGCGGCACGGAAGCCGCGGTCGGCGGCGACTGGTACGACGTGATCACACTCGGCGGCGGCCGCACGGCCCTCGTCATCGGCGACGTGATGGGCCGGGGAGTGCGCGCGGCCGCGATCATGGGCCAGCTCCGCACGGCGGTCAGGGCGTACGCCCGCCTCGACCTCCCCCCGCACGAGATCCTCCAGCTCCTGGACGGCCTCGCCATGGAGATCGACGCCAACCAGATCGCCACCTGCGTGTACGCCATTCACGACCCGAACGAGGGCCGGCTGGTCTACGCCTCGGCCGGCCACCTGCCCATCCTGGTCCGCGACGAGAGCGGGGTGGTCCAGCGCGCCGACGAACCGACCGGCCCACCCCTCGGCACCGGCGGCTGGATGCACACCTCGGGCTCGATCGCCCTGGGCCCCGGCTCCACGGCCGTCCTCTACACGGACGGACTCGTGGAACGCCGGAACGAGGACCTGGACGAGGGCATCGCATCCCTGGAGCGAGCCCTGGCCGGCGCGACAGGCACGCCCCAGGTCGTCTGCGACCGCCTGGTCCGTGCATCCGGGGTCACGGCGGAACACGACGACGACGTGGCCGTCCTGGTCCTTCAGCACCCCGCCCACACGGGCCCCGACAGCGAGCTCTTCCGCAACGCCGCCCTGGAACTCCTCGGCGGCGTGGAAGCGGCCCCACGCGCGCGTGCGTTCGCCTCCGGCGTCCTGACCAGCTGGCGGTTCCCGGTGGAACTGCACGACCTGGGCGTCCTGGCGGTCAGCGAGCTGGTCGCGAACTCCTTGCAACACGGCACGCCCCCGATGCGACTACGCCTGCGCCGCACCGACCGCCGCCTGATCGTCGAAGTCACGGACGGCGACGACCACCTCCCCCGCCGACGCCGCGCGGACCCCGCCGACGAGTCCGGCCGAGGCATCGCCATCGTGGCGACGATCGCCTCGGCCTGGGGGTCTCGCCGGACGCCGGGGGGCGGCAAGGCGGTCTGGTGCGAGTTCGCGCTGCCGGGCGCCGCGAAGTGAATGGAGTGCGCGACCTCGACGACAGGCCAGGACGTCAGGCGCGCGCCCGGGCCTGGTCCGCCGGAGTCGGACCACCCTGGGCCACCACCCGGCTCCTCGCCCGCCACGGCTGATCCTGCGCGGGCGTGAGCTGACGCCCCAACCGCACCGCCAGGACCGTGATCCCCAGCGAGAACAGCAGGAACGTCCCGATGTACGGCGCGTGCAGAGAAGCCCCCATGGGCCCGCCCACAGCCGGCCCCACGGCCAACGCAAGCTGCTTGACCAGGGCGAACGCCGAGTTGTACTGCCCCGCCATGCCCTCCGGGGCGAGATCCGCGACCAGCGGGGCGACGGTCGGCGACAACATCGCCTCACCCAGTCCGAACAACGCGTACGTCGACACGAACACGGCCGTGGCCATCTCCTGGCTGCCGTGCCCGAGCCCCGCATACCCCGCCGTGATCCACGCCACGGCCCAGATAAGACCCACGGCCGCGATCACCCGCGACCGCCTCCGCCGCTCCACGAACCTCAGTACGGCGAACTGCGCGACCACGATCATCGCGGTGTTCGCGGCCAGAGCCGTACCGAGGGCGGACGTCGAAATCCCCGCGGCCTCCACGCCGTATGCGCTCAGCCCCGACTCGAACTGCCCGTAGCAGGCGAAGAACAGCACGAAGCCCAGTACGCACAGCTGCACCATGGCCCGGTTGCCCAGCAGTTGCTTCCAACTGCCCTCGGCCGAACCCGAACGCCCCGGCGCGTCAGCGATCCGCGGCGAGTGCGGCATCCGTACGGTCGTCATCACCACGGCCAGCAGCAGGAACATCGCCGCCTCGATGGCGAACAGCAGCGTGAACGACGAGACGTGCGTCGTGTCGACGAGATGACCGCCGATGAGCCCACCGACGCCGAGCCCCAGGTTCTGCAGGAAGAACTGCGTCGCGAAGGCCCGCGAGCGCGTGTCGGCCGTCGAGCAGTCCACGATCATCGTCGCCAGCGCCGGCTGCATCACGGCCTGCCCAGCCCCGAGCGCGGCCGCCGACAGCAACACGGTCGTCGCGCTGCTCGCGAGGCCGAGGCTCAGCGCCCCCAGCGCGGCGGTGACCAGAGCGGCGAGCAGCACCGGCAGCGGGCCGCGCCGGACGATGGCCCGCCCGGCGAACGGAAGCACGATCAGCGCCGCCACCGCGAAGACGGCGAGGACGAGCCCCGCCGTCATGGCACCCAGTCCCCGCACCTGCGCCACGTAGACGTACAGATACGGGACGGTGAAGCCGAGCCCGAATGCGCTGAGTGCGTTGCCCACGTGGATCCGGCGCATCGCTGCGCCCATCGCCCTGCTCACGTTCACCTCTCTCGAGTAGTTGGGAACCTTCAGTAGTTAGACCTGAAGGCTTCGAAGCTAAAGTTAGAACCTAAACAGTACACCTCGAAGGACTTCGACACCAAGCAGGCCCGTGCCATACTTCGCCCCATGGGCGACACCCCCGGCGGCCTCGGCGAGCCCACCCTCGAAGAGCAGATCGCCGCCTATCAGCGCGAGTTCCAGGACCTCGACCCCCAGGTCGAACAGATCGTCTCGGCACTGTCCCGCCTGAACCGCCGCATGAATGTCGCCTACGGCCGCCAGACCGCCGCCCTCGGCATCAGCAACGCCGAGTGGGAGGTGCTCAAGGCCCTCGTCCTCTCCGGCGCCCCCTACCGCATGGGCCCCAGCGACCTCGCCAAGCGACTCGGCCTGACGCCGGCCGCGATGACTCACCGGATCGACCGCATGGTCGCCGAGGGGCTGGTCACAAGAGAGCGCGACGAGTCCAACCGCGTCCGCGTGATCGTCGAACTCACCGCGGACGGCCGGCAGAAGTGGCTGGAGGCGATGCGCCTCGCCACGGTCTTCGAGGAGGACCTGCTCCAGGACCTGTCCCAGGAGGACCGCACCGCCCTCGGGGAGGTGCTCATCCGTCTCCTGCGCAGGGTGGAGCACGCCCAGCCGGACGCCGGCGGACGCCTCACAGACCTGGACTGACGCCGCCACAAAAGATCTTGACAGGCGGCACTTGACACCCCCCTGCCCGATCCGTAGAGTTCTTCGGGTTGCCAGAGAGCCGTAACGGTTCTTCGGCATCACCTCCGCCGCATCAGCGGCACCACAAACCACAGGCACGATCTCCCAACGGGATTGAATTCGGCGTGCCCGAATTCATTTCGATTTGGGTACGGCAGCTCGATTAGGAACTGCCGGGAGGATCCGCTAAGGTTTAGGCGTCGGAACGGCCCCAGTGGCCGCGAGGACAAGCCCCTCTGACTGGGAGTTCAGGCCCGAAAGGGTCTGGTAGAGTCGGAAGCGCCGGAAAGGGAAACGCGAGAGCGGAAACCTGGAAAGCACCGAGGAAATCGGATCGGAAAAG
>NZ_JBIAHG010000064.1:0-20663 GCF_042870385.1 Streptomyces sp. NPDC006602
AGTCCTGGGGCGCCAAGTATCCGGCGATCGTGAAGCTGTGGTCGGACGCCTGGGCCGAGTTCGTGCCCTTCCTCTCCTTCGATGTCGAGATACGCCAGGTCATCTGCAGCACCAACGCGATCGAGAGCGTCAACGCCCGCATCCGCAAAGCCGTCCGGGCCCGCGGCCACTTCCCGAATGAGGCCGCCGCCCTCAAGTGCGTCTACATGGCGCTGATGAGCCTGGACCCGACCGGCAAGGGCCGCAAGCGGTGGACCATGCGCTGGAAGGCACCCCTGAACGCGTTCCAGATCGCCTTCGAAGGCCGCCTGACCCCGAGCAACAACTGACCACTCAACAACCAAGATCAGCCGTTAAATTGACACACCCTCCAGTGAGATCGTTTCATCTTGAACTCGCAGGTCGGGGCTCTGGCGTGGGTGGAGATTGACTCGCTCGTGCTGGTCTAGGACGTGATCATTAGCAGGTGATCGTCTGTCACGGGCCGGTTCGCGGGTTCTGGGGTGGTCCGCTTGAGGCGTCTCGTAGGTTCTGCAACGGGAGGGAGGCGCATGGTGGACGTGCTGACGTGGACGATCGAGCGGCGGATGCGACTGACTGAGCGGGCCGAGCTGCTGCGCAAGGAGCTGGCGGAGGTTGACGCCGAGCTGGGCCGGCTGGAGGCGGCCGAGGTGGTGTTCGGGCAGTGGGCCGAGGCGACGGACGGGGGACGGCGGCCGTCGGGCATCGTGGAGCCGGAGCCGGAGCCGGAGCCGGAGCGCGTCGCGGCTGGGCCGGGTGCGGGCGGGATGCGGTTGGTGCCGGACCGTGTCGAGGGGATGGGGCTGGCGTCCCTGACCTCGGAGTCAAGCGCCGAACACGGCGAATGACCGAGCGGATCAGCTCGCGCTATCCGCGGCATGGGCGGACGGGCTGTCCTTGCGAAACCCATTGGTGCCCGGCTTGCTCCTCTGATGGGCTGACGTCCCGCCGTGAGTCTGCTGTGTGACGGAGGTAGTGGTTGTGACGGAATATGACGTGCTTGCCGAGGTGTACGAATGGCTCATCTCGGATGCAAAGTTGCCTCCCGCCGAGTTCGCTGCGTCGTTCGATGACGTCCTCAGTCTCCTGCCGTCGAACGCTCACGTCCTCGACTGTTCGTGCGGAACCGGACAGTTGGCGGTTGGCCTCGCCGCTCGTTGCATGCAGGTTGTCGCAACTGACGCCAGCGAAGCGATGGTTCGCCGGACTGCAGAGCTGTCTGAGGAGTTCGGGGCCTCCGTCCGGGCCGTGCGGGCGAACTGGGAAGAGTTGCCCGATCATTTCGAGGACGACACGTTCGACATGGTGTTCTGCGTTGGCAACTCGCTTCACCATGCCGCGGGCGCGACAGGCAGGGGTGCTGCTCTGGAGTCGATGTCACGGCTTCTGCGCCCTGGCGGGCGCTTGGTGCTCACATCCCGCACCTGGGAACTCGTGAGGGCCAGAGGTTCCCGGCTGGACATCAGGGACCGACTCGTCCGGCGAAACGGTCGCGATGCCGTCGTGGTCTACCGCTGGGAGATTGCGCCGCATTGGGAGGATGAGCACCACATCGAGATTGCGATCGCCCAAGTTGATGCGACTGGGCTGGTTCTTGTCCGCTCGGAACTGCTGTCCTGCTGGCCCTACCGGTACGAGGAACTCGAAGTCGAGCTGCACCGGGTCGGACTCCGGACGGAAGTGAGCACGTTCGATCTTGAGGCCGAGAACTACATGGTGGTCGCGAGCAAGGTATAGACACCGGGCTCTCAGTCCCTGGCAGGACCGCGCGGTTGCTCGCAGGACGCTTGCGCCCTCTCATCGGTGCGGGTTCAGGCGGTCAACGCTACGCCTCGGACGAGGAGTCATGCTGCGTGCATTACGGCGAGCGGACACGGCGGCCCGCGCAGCGCGCCCAGGGTTCTGCAGCCTTCTCGGCATGCAGGAACGTGACTTGGTGGCTGTACCGGAGTACTGGTACACGACCTCGTCGAGGCGGATCTCGTCCACGCGTTCCGGGATGGTCAATTCCCCGCGCTTGGGGGCGCGTTCGGTGGCCATGTCGAGGAAGGACCTCATGTCGGCCAGGTAGAGCGAGGTGTGGAACATCGCGGCGCCGTGGATGACGAACTGGGAGAGCGAGGCCAGTGTGGTCTGGACAGCGACCAAGGCGGTGGCCGCGACCGGCAGGGCGACCCGGCCGGTGGTGGCCAGCCAGGCGAGGGTGGCCCAGGTACCCAACTGGAAGATCCCGCCCAGCGCACTGGTGGCCAGGACGATGCGGAGCATCCGCGGGGCTGCGGTCAAGGTGCGCTGGTCGATCCGGTCAGACAGGGCGCGATACCAGTAGATGAGATAGTCGGTCATGCCGTTGGCGCGGACCTCGTCGCCGTAGCGGGAGTACGTGGCCCACCAGCGCATCATTGAGCGCACGTTGCGGTCACCGACGTTGAGGTAGTGGGTCTCGTAGTCAACGCGTGCGGACAGCACTGTCCCGGCGCCGGCCGGGAGCACCGCCAGCAGGAGCAGAGGCAGCATCAGCGGGTGCAGCGCGGTGATGACCCCGCTCGCGGCGATCATGCGGATTAGGGCGGACATGAACCGTTGGGCATCCTGCACCATCATCCGGGTGCGGGTGACACCGACTTCGGCGGCTTCCTGCCGGTCGGCGAATCCGTCTTCGCCGTATGCGGACGGCTCCACGCGGCACACGGCGGCGACGAGTGCAATGTCCGCTTCAGTCATCAGCAGCGGTGTGATCCGTCCGTCGGCGTACGAGGACAGGGCGCTGCTGATGCGGCCGATGCCCGCAGCAGTCGTCACCACGATCAGGGCCGGCAGTGCGGCGTGCAGACGTTCGGAGACTGTGCCGGTGCCGAGGATGTGTGTCATTGCGAGAGCGGTGTACGCAAGGACGACTGCTGCCGCGACACCGGTAAGCAACTGACAGGCCAAGAGCAGCACGACGCCGGTCCTGTCGACGGCCCACGCCATCCGCGCGGTATGCCCGAGCACGGAGGGAAGGCGTCGGCACATTGCCCCGAAACTGGCATCGGCCAGCGGGTTCTTCCCATACTTGCCCTCGAAGGTGATGCTGGCCGGGAGTGGAGGGGGGCGGCGTCTCCTCGTTCGCAGTCGAGGCGTTAGTCACAGTCACCTGCATCCCTCCTTGGGGGCTGTGCCGCACCTGGATGGCTCGGCAGTGCACGGCATAACGACACACCACGGCATTCGAACGCGCTCGATTCCGGCCGCGCCGGAGCCCTTGAACCGCAAGGGGCCGAACACGTGGCCGCTGTGCTGGGGCCACCCACGGGCGGCGGGGATTTGGCCGAATCGCCGATGTCTGAAACGCCTGTGACGCATGAGGTTTCCGGCGGGATAGCTCATCGCGACACCGGGCATCACCTCGACCAAAATCACCCTCGTCCAACTGTGCAAGCCCGTTTCAGACGGGCAACGTGCTGGCGGATCGTGTGGTCGCTCGTACACAGCGCCTTGGCGAGTTGGCCGCTCAACCCCGTGAGGAATGACCCGGCTCCGAGTGCGCAGGCGCGTATGAGAAGGAAGTTGACGATGAAGCGTCATGTGGCACCTTTGACGGCGCGAGGGCGGAGCGGAGCAGTGCACCGATGTACTCCTCGAACCGGTACGTTGGTGGCCGCGGCGACCGCCACGAGAACCTCGTGCTCAGCCGCATCCAGAAGGACGCGCACGCGGCGCCCTCTGGCAAGGCGGAGCAACTCGGGAGTGTAGGACTGCCCCAGACGCTCGCTCAGCAGTCCGGCAAGGAGTTCTGGGACAGGCGGACGCGGCTTCTCCCCGAGGCGAATCCACCGGCCGACGCGTGAATGGTCGATGGCGACTCCGCGATATCCGTCCTGTTGAGCGCGATCGTTGATCAGGCGGGCAGTCTCGTGGTTGCTCCAGCCGACCGTGGCGATGGCCAGGACGAGGGGGTAGTTCGGTGTGCTCAACGTGTGCCTCCGGAGCGATTGAGGCTGAACGCAGGCGAGGGACGGGGGTGCGAATGGGTCCGCACCCCCGCGAAGGCTAGAGAGCGGAAGGCCTGAAGCGGGACGGTGACGGTGCGCCGCCCAACAGGCGGGTGGCAATGGCCAGTTGAGGCGGCAAAAGTCGCCCCTGAGGAGGCTGTTTCATGGCAGAGACCGCAGTCCCCAAGATCGTCCCGAGTGTGTCGGCCGGCGAGCCGGTCGACCTGACTCGCCCCCACTTCGTCGGGATCGCCGGCACGGGCATGCTGGCCGTGGCGCGCGTGTGTGCAGAGCGCGGATTCGCCGTATCCGGCAGCGATGTCAGGGTCTCGGAGCAAGTAGAGAAACTGGCAGGGCTGGGCGTGGCCGTGCACACCGGGCATGCTGGCCGTCACGTTGAGCCGCATGGGACAGAGCCCGTCGTACATGGTGGGCGCCGACCTCGAAGGCCCCAGTAGCGGAGGCCGCACGGGCGAGAGCGACCTGTTCGTCGCCGAGATCGACGAGTCGGACCGCACGCTCCTCGGGATGGGCGTGGACGTGGCGGTCGTGACGAACATCGGGTACGACCACCCGGAGAACTACGCCAACGCGGCGGAGTACGTGGACGTCTTCGAGAAGTTCGTGCGGAGCCTCGGTCCGGGCGGCATCGTCGTGCTGAACGCCGACTCTCCCGGCTGCCGCGAGTTGGAGTCGCGGCTGCGGGGCGGGGCCGGACCCCAGGTGGTGACGTTCGGTGAGTCGCCCTCGGCGAACTGGCGCCTGACGCAGCTGGCCAGTGCGGGCGGGCGCAGCTCCGCGCTGCTGCACGGGCCGCAGGGCCAGGAGTTCCACCTGGGACTGCGCATCCCGGGTATTCATCAGCTGCTGAACGCCGCGGCGGCGATGGCCGCCCTGGATGTCCTTGGCCAGGACCTCGACATGGCAGTGGAGCAGCTGGGCTACTTCGACGGCGTGCAGCGGCGGATGACCTCGGCGGGCATGATGGCGGCCGTGCGGATCTTCGACTCCTACGCCCACCACCCTGATGAGGTCGCCGCAGACCTGAGGGCCTACTAGGAAATAAACGGCATTTCGCCTACATCAAACGCCCTCTCAGGAGGAGAGCAGGCCGTTGGTGGCGGCGCGTGTCAGTTCCGGATGGCTCAGAACGTCGGTGCTGTCGACGAACTGGTCGACGGTGCCGATCGTCGGCAGGGAGCTGATGTCCGGGTCGGTGATGCGAGTGCACAGCGCCGCGGTGAAGCGTTCGGCGTGCAGGACCTGAAATGGTCTGGTGTGGTAGGGCCGCGTGGCGGCGTCCAACAGGGTCGGTGATGCCCAGCTGGTTGTGTGTGGCCGCGACGGCCTCGTAGGCGCGGGCCAAGTGGTGCTCGCGGGTGTGCCAGTCGGTGGCGGCGAGGGCCGAGGTGAGGACCGGAGTGAGGGCGGATGCCTGGGGAGTGCCGGCGAAGGCGCTGCCGAGCCATTTGCTGTACGGCGGGTAGCGGCGCTCCATGAGTAGGCAGAGCCGCATCAGATCGCGTACCAGGCGGGCGGCGACGATAGCGGAGCCGAGTTCGTCGCCCACTTCGCCGCAGCGGCCGACGAAGGCTTCCTCCCAGCAGGCCGTTCTCGCCGCGGGCGGCGGCCGCGAGTCTCGGCTTCTTCCTCGGTGAGGCGGTCGGCGGCGATGAGGCCGCCGAGGGTGTAGGCGGCACGGTTGAGGGTGTCGGAGAACCCGGCGCCCTCTGTGCTCCGGTTGGGCGACGTCGCCCTGGACCTGGTGGTGCTCGCCCATGCCCCCAGCGGCCGTCCCGGCTCGGAACCCCGTAGCCTCAGTCACCGCGCACATCGGCGAGGACGACCTCGAACTCCTCCAGCCCGGTCACGGTGACATGCGCCTTGGCGGCCCCCTCATGCCGGGCGGCCGCCTGGCCGGCGCGGGACGCGCCAAGGGACTCGTGGTCGGTGAACACGGCGCCGACCAGCCCGCGTCCCCGGTCCCGGTCGATGAGCAGGGACGCCCTGGCCAGCCCCGGGAGCGTTTCGAGCCTGGGGATCACCGACGCCCGGAACGTCTCGGCGAACAGATCCGCGTCCGAGGGGTCGAACTCCACCCTGGTGACGCGCAGCCCCGCTCCCGCCTCCGGCTGCCGGACCGAGTGGAAGACCGCCGCCTCGTAATTGTCGATCGCCGTTGTCGCCGCGAACCGCTCCAGGAGCGCCGTTCGCCGCTCGCGCAATGCCTCGTCGCTGTTCCTCCGTGCCTCCTCCGACTCCCACCAGGTCACCGCCAGCAGCTTTCCGAGCTCCCGGTCCACGAAAATCCCAAAACCCCGGAATCCAGGCTGCTGACCGAGCAGTTCACGGCCCTCAGTGCTGAGTCCCTCGATGGCCGTGTCGATGTTTGCCGGATCGCCGGTCGCGTAAAGCGTGCGTACGAACATGACGCCTCCCAGAAGCCACGCGCACATCCGGAACCTCTGACATGGCCAGTCTTCTACCTGGGACGAAACTGGGCAAACCGTACCAAGCGAGCTGTCCCCTCAAACTCCACGATCACCTGCTGGCACCAGGAAGCAGGTGACCTCTGACAGGTGATCTTGACCGTTTGCCAGGTGAGTTTGACCAGGCAGGCAGCCCGCCCTTCCTCGTTAGGCTCAGTCCCTATGACTGGCACCGACAGCGCGCACAAGCACCGCTTCCTCGTCCTGCACGACTACGGCATGGGCGGCTCGTGGTGGTGGATCCATGCGCGGTCTGCGCGGGAAGTCCTCGAAACGTTCGCCTGGGTCGAGGTCGTCACCGACCCGGAGGTGGTGGCACGGTTCGAAGGCGCCGAGCTGGAAGAAGTCGGCATCGACGCTCCTCTGCTGCCTCCTGGACTGGACAGCCTGCGTGCCGAGCGTGACGCGCAGCGTGGGCATGAGGGTTTCGGCGCGCTCGCGGGCCGAAACATCGTGTACTTGCGGCGGCCATGGGACGACGAGGACGACGAGCCGGTCGTCTACTTGATGGAAATCGGGCCCGATGGGCGTCGGGTTCGCCAGGTGGAGCTCGCCGAGGATCGCACCGCCCTGCGCAGTGGTCCTGACGACTGGCCGTTCAACCCGCCGATCGTTGACCTCTTCGATCCCGCGCTGGCGGGCCAGGAGATCAGCCGGCGCGAGTTCGAGGACCAGTGGGCAGGGGCCCACCAGGTAGGCCCCGACATGTAGGGCCCAGGCCGCAGCAGGTGAGATTGACCGTCCGAGACAGGCGGGTTCGTCTTCGACTGCGTCGGGATTCTCGTAAAGAGCCAGCTCGGCCTGTTGCGCGCGGGTGTTCCTGGCGTGGCAACGGGGCACTGCGCGGGCTGGTCGCGGGTCGGATGAACTGGGTGCCGCAGCCGGGGGGGTCTCCCCACGTGCCGGGCCTGGTCAGGCGCATGGTGCCGAACCCCAGCCGAGAGACCGGCTTCCCGGCGATGCTGATGGTGCCAGCGGGCGGGGCCTGATTCATACGGCGGCCTCCTTCAGGCAGAGCTGCACGGTCTGCTCAATCGCGTGTGCCTGGCTGTCGGGATCGCTGGTGACCCGCTGGTGGGGGATGTCGTCGTTGGCCAGGAGACGGTGCACGTGCTGGTCGACGAGCCGTCGATAGCGGGCGTCGTATTCATGGCCGGTATCGACGGGCACGCTCTCGTCGAGCACCGTCGCGAACAGCAGGTCGTACTTCGGCAGTTGCGTGGAGGCGAGCATGAGGAGGCGTTCGCGCTCCAGCCGCGGCGGGACTTCACCGCGGTACTCCAGCGCGGCGTGGTAGTAGGCGATGGCGTCGTGAGCGGCCCGGTCCACGAGGACGACCTCGGCGCCCTGAGCGACCGCGCCGATCTCGTCCGCGATGCCCTGCGTGCTGATCCACTCGGTGGACTGCGCGGTGTGGTGCTGCATCTTCGGCAGGCCTGCCGCTGCGGCGCGCTTGGCGAGTCGGCCCGTACGCGCCACAGTGACCCCCTGGGCGCGCAGCTCCATCTCTATGCGCTTGAAGAGCGTCGTCTTGCCGGTGGAGTGGGTGCCGAGCACGCCAACACGGATGATCTGGACGGGAGTCACCACAGGGTGGGGTCCTTTTCTGGTTCGGGGGCGCCGGGCAGGCTCGGCGGCACCGCGGCGGCGATGAACTGGTCCCAGGTGTCGTATTCAGCGGCCATGGCGAGCAGGAGCTGCGCCGTGGCGTACGCGTCGTACGTCGCACGGTGTCGGCCTGTGTGCGGGGCCTGCGTCAGGTCTGGCCCGACGTGCTTGATCAGCGCGTCGAGGCTGTAGGCGGGCAGGTCCTTGTATGTGGCCTTGGCGAGACGCAGGGTGTCGATGGCTCCGACCGGCTCCCATCCCGGCAGGTGACGGCCCAGCTCCCGGTACTCGACGTGTGCGTTGTGGGCGGCGATCCACGTGGTGCCGAGGAAGCTACGGACGGTGTCGGCGATCGTCAGCCACGTGGGGCAGTCCGCCAAGAGGTCATTGGTCAGGCCGTGGATGCTCGCGGCGTGCGCTGTCACCGGGCGTTCGGGACGGATCAGCCACGCCTTGGCCGTCGTCGTATCGGGCTGGCCGTCCACGATGGGCAGAGCCGCGATCTCGACGAGGTCGGGCGGGTTGGTCCCGTTGCCTTCGACGTCGACGACGAGCAGCGGGGGCCAGGTGGCGAAGTTCATGGGGTGTCGGGTCCGTCCTCCGCCTTCCAGCCGATGGGGGCCCGGCCGTGTTGGCGGTAGTGGTGGGGCTTGGCGCGGTCGTGGCACTGGTAGCCGAACCCGTGCTGAAGGAAGTAGCGGGGCGGCTCGTCCAGTCCCTCCACGACGATGGCACGGTCGTTGATCTCAACGTCGCCAATCGCGCCGAGTGCACGCGCCTCGCGGGTGACCTCCGCCAGATCGGGCTTGACCCACGCTTTCGCGCACGCAGCGATCTGGGCGGGCGGGCAGATGTCGCACAACTCCCGCACCCCATAGTGGCCGTTGTAGTCGGCCTCATCGTGGGCGTAGGCGACCCCGCAGCTCGTCTTGCGGAACAGCGTCCCCCACGGCGCCCCTTCGGGGAGTTTCGCCGAGTCGAAAGCGCCCAGGATTCGCTGCTCCGCCTCCTCCGGCATGATCTGCCGCCGGGCCGTGTCCTCGTACGGCATCGGCATGCCGTGCTCTTCGTAGTAGGCGGCTATCTCCTCGCGGAAGAACAGACCAGTGAACACGGTGGCGTGCGCGTGCAAAGACAGTTCGCGGGCCCGCTCGATGTGCTCGCCGGAGTCGTTGAGGCCCGGCACGATCGGCCGCCAGTACAGGACGGTCCTGTATCGCTCCGCGTGCTCGTACAGCATGCGCAAGCTGTCGGCGGCGATGGAGGAGTTCACCGGCTCGATGGCCGGGTTGTCGATGCCGGAGTGCGTGACCAGGACCGTCAGCCGCAAGTTCTTCAAGCCGTTGAGGATGGCGCAGTCCTCCGCGCTCACCCGCCACCGGGTGATGACCAAGACGTGGTTGGTCAAGCCCTGCTCGTCGAGCAGCCGAAGCACCTCGAAGACGTGCGGCTTGACCACCGGAAGCATCGGGTCGGTGGCCCGGTTCAACAACTGGATCGGCGTCTTGTGCGGCCGGAAGTACGGGTGTGTGACGAGCTGGGCGACCGCGGCATGGTCGCTCATCAGCCGCCGCGGGGTCTTCATACCGAAGTTGTCGAAGAGGTGACAAACGCAGTAGCCGCACTCCAGCGGACAACCGACGATGTGGTTCACCGACAAGCCCGACTTGCGGTATTCGATCACGTCAGCGAGCTCGGGCTCCAACTCGCTGATCTGCTCGGTGGTCAGGAGCGGCAGAAGACGACGAGCCGTGGTGGGAGCAGTCACGGGACCCTCCAGGGGCTGGTGATGGTCAGCGGTCGGCAGGCGCGGGCTGAAGCGGCACGCCGGACGGGGAGGTGAGCAGTACGCGGCGGGCGGCGCCGAACCAGGTGCCGAAGTCACGGCGGGCTGCATCCGGGTCGTCCGAGGTGCGGACGAGGTTGTGCACGAGGCGTTTCTCCGCAAGGGCGGCCTCGAGGCTGTCGTTGCCGTAGTCACCGCGGATGGTGCCGGCGGCGGCCCGGGTTGGGTCGAAGTGCCCGATGAGCTGACGTAGCTGGGCGTGGATGCCTGGCTCGCCGTATGCGAGGGCGACCGTGACCGGCTTGCCCGCGTACGCGTCATCCAGACAGGCAGGGATGTCGCGGTCGGGGAACCAGTCGGCCTCAACGAGGAGATCCCAGTAGTGCACGTGGGCCTGCCACGGCTGCACCATGACGTCGAGACGGCTGGCAACGGTGCAGCCGGCAGCGCTGATCCGCTCGAGTACGGCGTCAACCAGGCCGCGCTCCACTGCGTCCGGCTTGCACAGGATCACCGAACACCGGTCGAAGTCGGAGACCTGCAGCCTGCGGCCGGGCCCCCACCATGTGCCGTATTCACGGCGCGCACTGGCCGGATCGTCCGACGTGTGGACCAGGTTGCGAACGAGGCGCTTCTCCATGCGCGCGGCGGCGAGGCTGTCATCGCCGAGGTCGCCGCGGATCGTCCCGCATACCGCCCGGGTCGGATCGGTGTGGCCGCTGAGCTGTCGGAGCCGGGCGTGCACGCCGGGCTCGCCGTGCGCCAGGGCGACGGTGACCTTCTGGCCCGCATATGCGTCGTCGATGTAGGAAGGCACGTCGCGCAGGTCACGCCGGCCGGTGTCGGCCAGCAGATCCCGGTAGACAACGTGCGGTTGCCACGGCTGAGCGACCAGGTCTAGGCGGTCCGAGACGGCGATACCCGCATCGGAGATCATCCCCAGGATTCGGTTGACCAGTCCGCGCGCCACAGCATCCGGCTTGCACAGGATGACCGCCCGGCGGTCGAAGTCGACGCCCTCAACCACGGCGCCGCTCATCGGCTTCCCACCCCTCACTGTGCACCCCCGGCCGCGGCCGCGGCGCAGGCCGGCCACTTGCGTTCCATGAGCCAGCGAAGGCCGGGGTCGAGCGCGCCCATGAGGCCCGGGTCAACGGCCACGGTCTGGTCGTGCTGGATCTGCCGGTACAGCTCGAACAGCATGACCACCTGCTTCCAGTACGGATCCAGGCCCAGGCCGCGGATGTGTTCGGCGTTGTAGCGGAGCTGGTTCGTGCGCAACGCCTCTTCGTGTTGCAGGACGTGCGCGATGGTCGCCCCCTCGGTGCTCTCTGGCATCGCCGGGAACAAGAAGGCGGGCGCATCATCGTGAAGGAGAAGACGTCGGACAGTAGGCCGCAGTCGAGATCGTTCGCGCGCATGTTGCAGACCATGTGCAGCCGCCCGTCCCGCGGGAGCAGGTGCAGGCCGGCCAGACATGCGACGTCGGGATTGTCGCGGTTGGCGAGCTCCTTCGCCCTGAACACTGGCAGGTATCCGCGCTTGCTGTCGGGTTCGTTCGATAGCAGTTCCATCACCTCGTCGAACTGCGACTGTTTGGCGCTGCTGGCCGGGCTGAACAGGGTGTGGCCGTAGGCGGATCCGCCGAGGCGAATGCCGTCGGCGCTGCTGGCGCGCATCGACGGGGCGTAGTAGCCGATCATTTCCAGGTCGCGGCGTCTGGCGAGGTACCAGAGCGCTTCCGCGAACTGGAACACCGGGTTCGCCTTGCGCTCGGCCAGGTACGGCAGGCGCTGACGGGGATCGGTGAGGCGGAATCCCACGCCGATGACCTCACGGGCCTCGTTGCCGCGAGCCGCGATGTGGTGTTCGGACTCCTCGGTGGCCAGCCGGAGAAGGGCCACGTAGGCGCCTTCCACGCTGGTGAACTCGGGGGTGGTGTGCATGTGACCTCCAGGTCAGGGCCCCCGGTGGGCACTCCAGTTGTGCGTGTGTCCCGGCGCGGGGGCGCTCGGATGCTCGGGGGCAGGCATGCTGAGCAGTCGTCCCCGCGCCGGGTCTTGGCGCCGTCCAACGGTCCGGGGCATGGCAGCCGAACCGCCGGACGGCCGTCTATGGGGCCGTCTGTGACAGCTCTCGCAGCAGCTCGTCCAGGCCGAGGACGCGGAAGGAGCCCAGGCGGCGGATGAGTTGGGACGCGAGGAAGGTGGCCAGGTTCGGGTGCCCGTACGGCAACGGTTTGTCGGGCTGTGCCACGGCCATCACTCGGCGGCCTTCCCCTCGGCCGTAGAGGGTTCCGTGTACTCCGTACAGGGGTGCGCTCTGGGCAAGGAAGACCATCGGGTTCTCCTCAAGATGCGGGCACAGCTTCGCGGCGGCGCGGGCATGCTTGGGACACACGGGCGGCTGGTTCGTGAGGATCGTCGACTCGGTAGGGTCCTGGTCCTTGGGCCCGGCGAGGAAGATGAAACCGAGGCGGGTCCGCGCGGGTGTGGTGCAGACCTGGCAGCGCATGGCCTGCATCGTCATGATCTGCCGATGCGGGTGCATCATCTTCCACTGAGGCTTGCCCGTCGGCCGACCGCGCTCGTCCACGGGGTTGAAGGAGCACCGCGCCACCAGCACACCCCGCATGTCCCTGTCCCGAGCGGGGTCCTCGTCCATGTAGTGGAGCCGGTGCCGGCCCGGAGCGTACTGGACGATGACGAGGTTGTCCGGCGCGGCCTCTTCCCCTTCTCTCTGCGTGATGAAGGGGACTAGGCCCGGCTCGGTCACGGTGCGCACAGAACGGCTCGTCTCTCTCATCTGTCTGGGTGGACTGTGCGTGAACAGCGGGCCGAGGGTCACGTCTCCTCCTTGAGGCACTGGTTTTCCACCAGGCGCTCGAGCAGTTCGTTGAGCGTCCACGCCATCCGTCGGACGTGCCCGACTGCCCTGCGATGGTCGCCGGGCAGATCCTCGGAGCAAACAGTGCGCGCCTGCTCGACAAGGAGGGCCACCTGCGCGTCTCGCTCGTCCACCTGGACGGTGACTGCAAGGTTCACGAGCCGCATCAGGTGCCCGCGGAGCCTCTGCGCGTGCTCGTCGACTTCGTCCACGCCCGGCATGTAGTCGTCCAAGACGGCCGCGACGTCGTCGAGTAACAGGGCGTCAACGTATGGCGCCCATCGCTGAATTTTCTCGAGGACTCTCTTCAGGCCCGCCTCGGTGCAGGGCGGTACGGCTGCCCGTACGGGATGGTCCCAGCCGGGGGCAAGGGCGGAACCTGTCGTCACCGCGCCTCCTCGGGCAGGGCGAGACGACACCAGGTCTCGGCGCCGGCCTCGCGAGTTCCCCAGTTCCCGTCCTTCTCCTTCGCGACCGCTGCAACCAGCTCGAGGCCGCGCCCTGACTCGGCGTTCTCGCCCGCCTGCTTGGGTCTCGCCGCACCCGGCCTGCCGTCGATGACGGTGATCTCCAGGAAGTCGCCGTCGACGGCCATGGTCACGCGGACTTCGTCGGTGCCGCTGTGGACCACGGCGTTCGTCACCAACTCGGAGACGACCAGCGTCGCCTCGTCGATCAGGGCGTCCAGGCCGCAGAACCGGAGCCGTGAGGCTGCGATCCGGCGCATGGCGCCCACGCGGCCCGCGTCGTCACGGCGGAGCAAGGCACCGGGGCGGCGCGGCTCGACTTCGATTCTCTCGTTCATCACGTCCCCGTCGCGGCAGGCGACCGCGCGAGGGGTGCGTACGGCTGTCGACGCTCCGGCAACTCTGGGGGGCATGGGGGGAACTCCCTGATCCACGAATGTGCACGTCCGGGCACTCTCAGCGAGGGCTGTTACGAGCGTTGCAACGGGCGTGCAGACGGCTCTACCCCCAGATCGCCCTCGGGGTTTGGTGCAAAGTTGACGGTCTTCCTCGGCTCTTCCTCGGACCTCCCTCGGAACGGCTAAGTACCGTCTGGACGGGGCACCTTGATGAGGACAGCGTTCTACCGTCGGGGCAGTGACGTACCAGGCGGATAAATGGGAGGCGAGCGCCGTGTTGTTCTTCCGCTACACCCTCGAAACACGCGGCATACGAACCCCCGAGGACGTCTTGCCGCTCTACAGGAAAGCGGCCGCGAGGCTCGGCTTAGAGAACGTGGACCCAGCTTCAAAGACCGTCGAGGGATGGTTCTACGACGGCAGGAAGCCACAGCGGACCTTCCGGCCGGTCATCGTCGAAATGCTGGGCTACAGCATCGATGACCTGTGGACCGAGGTCCCCGAGGGCACCACACCGGACTTCGCTCCGCTGACCGGCGCGTCACCAACTGCACTCCACGCCGACGCCGAAGACGACGTGGACCTGAACGAGATGAAAAGGACGGGCGCGATGGCTGTGCAGCGCGCAAAGGAATTTCTCCTAGGGCAAGACCGCGAGGTGGTGGGCGAGGACACGCTCGGTCTGCTCGACGACGAGGTGGGGCGCCTGGTCGCCGCATACCCGCGTGACCCCCTGTCAACCATCTGGGGCGACCTGCTCGAGACCCAGGACCAGGTGTTCCGCCTTCTCGAGGGCGGCAGGGTTCGGCAGCTATCACATTTGCGCGACCTGAACGTCAAGGCCGCTGTGCTGTCTTTCCTCGTCGCCAAGGGCTTCAACGATATGGAGTCCCCCCACCAGGCCATGACCATGACCCGCGTCGCCGCCTCCTGCGCCCGGACCGCCGAACATACGGGGCTCATCGCTCTCACCGACGGGCTCAAGTCGCTGATCGCTTACTGGGCGGACAAGCCCGAGGACGCGTACCACTACGCGAGCCAGGGAGCCGCAACCGCTGCCAGCCTGCGCGGCACCGTCGGGCTGTGGCTGCTCGGCCTCCAGGCCCGTGCCGCCGCGGTCCTGGGCGACGAGGAGACGGCGCGCGCCGTAAACCAGCAGGCCGACGACCGGCGAGAGCACGTCGTCCACGACGACCTGGACCGGCTCGGTGGGCTGTTCACGTACGCCCCGGAGAAGCAGCTCTACTACGCGGTGGAGTCGGAGGCGCTCCTCGGCCACGGGAACGCGCTGCTCGCCGCGCAGGCGGAACAGGCCGTGCAGGGCTTCAGCGATCCCAACTCCCCGAACTGGGCGTTCGGAGACCTCGCCGGATCGCAGTGCGACCTGTCGCTGATCCGGCTCTTCAGCGGTGACGTGGACGGCACGGCAGCAGCTATTCGGCCCGTGCTGGATCTGCCGATCTCACACCGGAACAACGGGATCGTCGTCTCGGCCCTGCGTGTCCGCCAGGCGCTGATGACCAGCCCGGCGCGTACGGCCGTTGTAGCCCGCAACCTCCGTGCGGAGATCGAGGCCTTCCCGACGAGTCGGCCGGCGCTGCCCCGCGGGTAGAGTCCCCGCATGTACCCGGTCAAGCGCTCCAGCCCACGGCTCGTCCTGCGCGAACTCGCCATCGAGGACGTCGACGCGGTGCTCGTCATCTACGGCAGTCCCGAGGCCACGGAGCACCTGTCGTTCGAGCCCCGTACCCGCGAGCAAGTCGGCGAGATCGTCGCCCGGTCCATCGCCTCGGCCACAACGAAGCCGCGCAGTGAGTACGCCCTCGCCGTCGTCGAGCGGGATACGAACGAACTGATCGGGTTCGGCCGACTCGCTATGGATCCGCACCAGCAGCGCGCAGCCACGTTCGGATTCGCGCTGCGCCCGGATGCTTGGGGCGTCGGCTACGGCGTTGAGACCGTCCGCCTACTCCTGGGTCTCGGATTCGAGGACCTCGGCCTACACCGCATCTGGGGTGCACGCTCCCCGCTCAACGAAGCATCGGCGAAGACCATGGCATCGGCGGGCATGCTCCAGGAAGGCACCATTCGAGCCCACATCCAGAAGGCCGGCCGATGGCGTGACTCGGTCGTGCACTCGATGCTCGACGACGAGTGGAAGCCCTAGTGTCTGAGACCTCACACCACCGAGACCGACTCGCGCCAGGGCCCGACCTGCTGTTCTGCTACGGCACGCTGCAGTTCGGGACGATCGAGCACGAGTCCGTCGAGGAGCCGTCCGGTGGTGCGATGCCGTCGGCCGCGTCGGACGAACAGCTCGTCGCGATGCGGTCGACCGGGCCCGCAGCGAGGGCCTGCAGCTGACCGGCGAGGGTGGCTGTTGCAGCAACTGACAAGCGAGTGCTGGAGTCCGCGTTGGAAGGCGAGATCACCGACCATGTCGGCTACGAGAAGCATGATCCGGCGGGAAGAACAACGGCAACAGCCGCAATGGCACTCGTGCGAAGACCGTGCTGACGGACGTCGGCCTGGTCGAGGTCAGAGTGCCCCGGGACACCGCTGGCAGCTTCGAGCCGCAGATCGTCAAGAAGCGGCAGCGCCGCCTGTCCGGCGGGGACGAAATGGTGCTCTCCCTGTCCGCGAAGGGCCTCACCCACGGGGAGATCTCCGCGCATCTGGCCGAGGTCTACGGGGCGGAGGTGTCCAAGCAGACCATCTCCACGATCACCGGCAAGGTGATGGAGGGAATGGCAGAACCGTCCGCTCGACCGTGTCTATCCGGTTCTGTTCGTGGACGCCATCAACGTCAAGATCAGGGTTTGTCGACGATCTTGTGATCCGGACGGTTGAGCAAGAACGGGCTTCACGAAATGTCCCCGGATACAGCCTGGCGGCTGGCCCGGTTACGGTTGCACCCTGACGAGGTGCCCTACCGCAACCATGGCCACGGCCCGCCGTCTTGACCATCGCCGGTGCCGGAGCCACATCACGCGAAGCCCCTCCTCGGTCACTCGGCCAGCAGTCGGCGGAGCCAGCGAAGCCGGGCCGCGCGGGTGTCCCCGGAGAGGGCAGCCTGCGGTACGAGACCGTCAAACCCGTGGAAGCCGCCCGGCCACACATGCAGCTCGGCGATGCCGCCCGCCTGCCAGATGCGGCTCGCGTAGGCGACGTCCTCGTCCCGGAAGGTCTCCGCCGAGCCGACGTCGATGAACGCCGGGGGAAGACCGGACAGGTCGTCCGCGCGGGCAGGCGCGGCATAGGGCGAGACGTCAGCGGTGCCGCACGCCTCACCCAGCAAGGCCCTCCAGCCGGTCTCGTTGGAGGTCCGGTCCCACACACCCAGGCCCGCCATCTGATGCGCGGACGGTGTGTCGTTGCGGTCGTCGAGCATCGGGCACATCAGCACCTGACCGACAGCGCGCGGGCCTTTGCGGTCGCGGGCCAGAAAGGCCACCGCCGCGGCGAGCCCGCCGCCCGCACTGCCGCCCGCCAGGACGATGCGGTCCGGATCACCGCCGATCTCCTTCGCGTGCTCGGCGTCCACAGCAGCCCCGCGTAGCAGTCCTCCACCGGGGCCGGATGAGGATGCTCAGGCGCGAGCCGGTACTCCACGGACGCAGCTCCGCACTGGCGCAGCCTGGCGCTCTCCGGCACTGACGAGGACTTCCGGGCCTTCCACGCCGAATTCATCCGGCGACTCCCCAACGAGAGTTCCCTCCGCACCACCGCCAAGCCGTGGTTCATCCATCAACTCCGTGTCATCGCACACACCATCCAGGACGCTGCGGAACACTCCGCCGGGAGACAGCCCAACCGTGACTGAGACCCCGCAACTGGCCACCCCGAGCGTCGCAGTTGGCCACAGCGGCGGGGCGGGCTGAACGGACCCGAATGCCGCAGCAAGCCCTTACCATGCTCGGTCATGACCGATGACGTGCTCAACTACTCGCTGCCCGGGCCCTTCACGTCTCTGGACGCGAGCCAGCTCCCGCTCATCGAGGGACTACCAGACGATCCCGTCGGCATCTGCGCCGCAGTTCAGGGCCTGGTCATCCAGCCCACGGACGCCGCGGCGTCAGGGATTCCTGAGGACCGGATCGCTGAGAAGAACATCCGGCCGGTCAACGAACTGATTGCTGCGCTAACTGCCCTGGATCCGGCTCCCCTGCACCGGCCTCGAACGCCCGAAACGCGGGTGATCGGCACCTGCCGACACTTCGCCACGATCGCCTGCGCGATCTTGCGGACGAGAGGTGTCGCCTCCCGCGCCCGCTGCGGTTTCGGCACCTACTTCCAGGAGGGGCGCGGCTTCGACCACTGGATCACCGAGTACTGGGACGACGACCAGGGCCGATGGGTGCGCGTCGACACCGAACATCTCGGCAAGGACTTCGTCGCCCGCCCAGACGATCTCGCTCCGGGCGAGTTCCTCACCGGCGGCGAGGCATGGGCTCAATACCGAGGCGGCATGATCGATCCGCACACGTTCGGCACGGCTGGCACCGATCATGCCTGGGGACCGCATGAGATCAGCGGCAACGTCGTCCGCGACCTCGCCGCGCTCTGCAAGCAGGAGACCCTGAACTGGGACGAGTGGGGCCGCATGACCGCGGCTTACGAGGGCAAGACCGGACCCGATTACGACCAGCTGATCGACGTGGTCGCCGATGCCTGCTCCAAGGATGATCCGCTGGCCTTGACCCGCCAGTTCGCCCACCCGGACCTGGCCGTCCCCCAGCACATCACCGGTTGAGGCCGACCCACGACTCCAAACCTGCTGGCTCAGGTTGAGCGAGACAACCTCGGGATTCGTGTCTCACTCAATCTGAACCACCGCTGGTCAGAGAGCCTTGATGTCTCAGACGCCATCCGTTTTTTCCGAACGTGATCGTTTGGTTCGGTTTGGGTGGGCATGAACTCCGGCTGGCGGCGGGATAGATGGGCGTGGTTCGTCCGTTCGTCTCGCTTGTGGAGGTGGCTGGTGCCGTCGGTGCTCGGTCTGCTGGAGGCCCGGGAGAAGAAGGTCCGGGAAGAGGTGGCACGGCTGCGGGAGGAGGCCGAGCGGGTGCAGGCCGCGCTCGGCGAGGCGGAGCGGGCACTCCAGCGTCTTGCGGATGCCCGTGTGACGGTGTCCGAGGTGCTGGCGGAGCCGCCTGTCGCGGTCGCGGAGCCGGTGGTGAGTGCGGTGGCGGGGTCGGTGGTGCCCAGACGGGCCGAGGGCATGACAGCGACGGTCCTGCCTCCGGACTACCAGCGGATCATGTCCGTGCTGGAGTCGGATGCGGCCCGGGAGGGTATGCGGTGCCAGCAGCTGGCCGCAGCCCTGGGCCTTCAGGCGGTTCCGGCGAAGGTCGAGGGGCTGCGGTCGAAGGCGAAACGCCTGGTGGAGCGAGGGTGGGCGCTCCAGGTGCGGCCGGGGGTGTTCACCCCGCTCGGGGCGCCGGCCGGCTGAAGGCGCCTGGCCGGCGCCCGGCCAGGCGGCTGCTCATGAGCATGGTCATGGACCACAGCACCATGGCCTCGTGCATGGCGGGCAGTGTCTCGTAGTCGCGCACCAGGCGACGCGAGCGCATCAGCCAGCTCAGCGTTCTCTCCACCACCCACCTGCGCGGCAGCACCACGAACCCGCTGGTGTCGTCGGTGCGTTTGACGATCTCAAGGGTGAGCTGGAGCTTCTCGGCCGCCCAGTCGACGAGCCGACCCGCATAGCCACCGTCCGCCCAGACGAGGCGGATGGAGAAGTACATGGTGCGCAGCCGCTCCAGCAAGGGCAGTGCGGCGTCGCGGTCCTGCACGCTCGCCGCACTCACCACGACGGCCAGGACCAGGCCGAGGCAGTCCACCACCAGGTGCCGCTTGCGGCCGCCCACCTTCTTCCCGCCGTCCCACCCGGACGTCGAGCGCGGAATGTTCGCCGCTGCCCGCAGTGACTGCGAGTCCACGATGGCGGCCGTCGGGTCCGGCGAACGGCCTTCCTTCTGGCGCACCTTGTCGCGCAGCCGGTCGTGGAGCTCGGCAAGCAAGCCCGTCACCTGCCAGCGGCGGGCGAACGCGTGCACCCGCCGGTACGGCGGGAAGTCACAGGGCAGGTTGACCCACTTGACGCCGTTGTCGACTACATAGCGGACCGCGTCCAACATCACGCGGTGGCAATAGCCCTCCGGCCGCCCGCCCCGCCCCTGAAACCACGCGGGGACCGGCAGCAGCGGCCGGATGACCTGCCACTCCGCCTCTGTCAGGTCGGAGCCGTAACACCGCACGCGGTCCGGCCCGTCCGCCGCGTTGCCGAACCTGTGCGCGAGACAGTCACACGCCGGAGATGGGAGGAATTGTCAAATCCTGTGGACTGACCGGACAGTCAAATGACCGGTTGATCAAGCAAGCGGCTTGCGGTAACGGACGTACTCGTTCTGCCGCCGGAACCCCACACTCTCGTAAAGATCGTAGGACCGGTGCGGATTTGCCGTGCCCGTGAACAGCCGCGCAGTAGTTGCACCCTGCTCGCGAAGACTTCGCAGCCCATCCAGCAGCAGGACCCGGCCGATTCCTAGGCGTCGTTGGTCCGTCCGGACACTCAGCTCTTCGACCTCGCCCACAGTGTGGTGGTGACGGCGGATGGAGCAGAGGGCGACGCCGACCATGTCCTGCTCGTTCCATGCTGCTCTCCAGCATGCCGGGTCAGCGGTGTCGACGAAGTCCTGGAAAGTCCACTTCTGGGTGAAACTGGTATCCGCATACGAATCGACGACTGTCTTCCAGGCTGCACGGTAGTGGCTTGTCCCGATCGGCCCCGTCCGTATCCCGGCCGGCAGTTCGCTGCCCAGCTCGGGCAACTGCTGGAGATCGCCTAGCTTCAGCTCGACCAGGCTGAAGACACGTCGGTAGTCGGATGCGAGCAGTAGCGCCGTGGCGTCCTGTTCGGAGGCCATGGCGTTCGCGCCGATCACTGCCGTGCGGGCCGTTCCATGCTGTTTGACGAGCTGGCGGATCCGCTCTTCGGCCCAGCTCAGCATGGCTGAGCCGATTCCCTGACG
>NZ_JBIAHG010000065.1:0-20352 GCF_042870385.1 Streptomyces sp. NPDC006602
GCCCCTGCCCCACCACCGGAGCATGTGCGCCGGGGTGGGGCTGGACGCAAACGCAGCATCACCGCCAGTGATGCCCGTTGTGCAAGCCCGTCGCTGTAGCGACGGGTAGTTGACGCTGCTGACGGAAGGAGGCCCCTCGGCCGCGCAGCAACTGGCCGCGGCAGCACCGGGAGCTCACGTGGTCAAGGCGTTCAACCTGTGCCACGAGGACGTATGGCGCATGCGGCCGCCCGTCTTCGATGGGAGGCCGCTGGCCGTGCCGGTCTGCGGAGACGACGAGACGGCCCTCGCGCGCGTACGCGAGTTGGTGCACCACGTGGGCTGTGAACCCGTGGCCGGCGGACCCGCCGGGCTGCCGGGAGGCGTACCTGAAGATCTGGGGGACCTACGTAACAACGGCGTCGGGGACTGGTCAAGGGGCGTACTCGGTGAGCAGGAGTGCGATGTCGTCCATCCTGTCGCGTGACCGGGAGGCGTCCTGCAGCAGCTCGTCGGCCAGATCCTCCAGGCGGTGCCCGCCCATGCGGGCCAGGGAGTCGCGGAGCCTGTCGATGCCGGAACCGATGTCCGAGCCGCGACGCTCGACCAGCCCGTCGGTGTAGAGGGCGAGGACCGATCCGGACGCGAGGTGCAGCTCCGTCTCCGGATAGTCGGACATCGCCTCGACGCCGAGCAGAGGGCCACCCGGTACATCCAGGATGTGGGCGTGTCCGTCGGGCAGGCGCAGCAGGGGCGGGCAGTGGCCCGCGCGGACAATGCGCACGCTACCCGAACGGGGGCGGAAGAGGGCGTAGCAGCAGCTGGCCAGCAGCGCGGGGTCGAGTTCCATATGGAGCCGGTTGGTACTGGCGACGACATCGCTCGGCCGATGGCCGGCGGTGACGAAGGCCCGCATCGCACTGCGTAGCTGACCCATGGCGGCCGCGGCGGCCACGTTGTGTCCCTCGACGTCCCCGATGATCAACGCGACCTCATCACCGATGGAGATGACGTCGTACCAGTCGCCTCCGATGTCCATCCCCCTGGTGCCCGGAAGATAGCGCCCGGTGACGCGAAGGCCGGACAGTGTGGGCAGCCGGTGGGGCAGCAGCGCGTTCTGCAGGCCGCGGGCGAGGGCGAATTCGGCGTCGTAGAGCCGGGCGCGTTCGAGGGCCTGGGCGATCAGGCCGCCCAGTGCGGTGAGGAGGCCGCGCTCCTCGTCGGGGAACCGGTGGATGTCGTCGAAGCCGAGCATGCAGGCGCCGACCGGGCGGTTGGAGGCGATCAACGGCAGGAATGCCCAGGAGTTGGAGTGGCCGACGGGAATTCCGGGGTACGTCTCGCGGAGCTCGTCCCGGGACTCGACGAACAACGGCGCCCCAGAGCTCAGCGCGTCCGTCACGGGCAGTCGGGCATGCAGCGGGGTGCCCTCGAACCGGGCGAGAAAGCGCTTCGAGTAACCGTGCTGCGCGAGCAGGTACAGGCGCCGCTCCTCCACGACGGCGATCGCCAGCTTCTGGCCGCCGAAGGTGGGCAGCAGCTGCTCGGCGACGGCGTCGAACACCTCACGCGCGGTGACCGCCTCGGTGAGGGCGCTGCCCAGCTGGAGCACGCGGTAGAGGGAACCCAGGCGGGGGGCCGTAGGTGGAGGTGACAGGGAGACGGGTGGACCCTCCTCCGCGACGAACGTGCCGGGTCCGGTGCCGGCCGGTAGCGGCTGCCTCACGGGTGCCGCCCATCCCGTCATGCCCTGCCCGCCCGGGTGCAGGGAGAAGACGAGCCACCCGTCGGGTGGGCGGCGGACAAGGAAGGAGACCGGTTGCTGGGAGACCATGGCGGCGCGGTAGCGGTCCTCGTACACGGGATCGGCCAGCCAGGGCAGCACGTCCCAGGGACGTTGGCCGAGCAGTTCGTCCTGGCGGACACGGAGCAGGCTCAGCAGACTGTGGTTGGCATATGTGACACGTCCGTCCGGGGAGAGCGCGAAGAAGCCGTCGGCGAGCCGCTCGAGCGCCGCCACGGCAGCCATGCCGCTTCCGGAGTCGAGCACGGCGCCGACCAGATGGGACCCCGCCTCTGGGTCGTGCGGACTCTCGGGCACCCGGCCCCACAGCTCGACGGTGCGAAGCCCCCCGCCGCCGGCCCGGATGCTCAGGCAGTGCGCGAGCACATGTCCCTCCTCCACCGCGGCACGGGCGGCGGAACGGAAGCCGGGCAGATCCGCCGGTTCGATTCTGGCCGCCAGGGTGGCCGCCCGTCCGTCGAACTCGCGGGGCGGGATCCCGAAGATCGCACACAGCTCGTCGTCGGCCAGGAGGGCCCCGGTGTCGAGGTTCCAGTCGAACAGGCCTACCCGGATCACCGGAGCGGACGGCATCGGGACCACCACCGGAGCCGCCCGTTCGTCCCACTCGCCCAGCAGCCGACGGGCGCTCAGCCCGGCAAGGGCGGTGCCCAGACGATCGGCCGCGGAGCGCAGCTGCCGACGCTGCACCCTCGACAGCCCCGTCCGGTCGGGCCCGGACGCCCACAGCACGGCCATCGATCCGAAGGTCCGCCCGCCCGCTCTCACGGGTACCGAGGCAGAGCCGAACGGGTAGGGCACGGCGACCGAGAGCTGGGGGAAGCGCCGCATCGTCTCCTCCGCGCCGCTCAGGTGGACCATGCGCCCAGAGCGGTACGCCTCTGCCACGGGAATGCGGCTGTTCACCGGGATCCGACGCCACCCGCCCAGCAGGGAGGGCGGTGTCCCGCACGCCGCGGCCAGTACGAGCGAGCGACGGTCGCCGGAGAGCAGGAACACACTTCCTGAATGCGCTCCGGTCGCCTCCACGGCACTGACGGCGGCGCTGACCAGCGCGTCGTCACGCTCGGGAGTTTCGCCGACACGTGCAGTGCCGAACGGGTACGAACTCGATGCCACACCGTTGGCAGACACGTTGCCTCGATCATCCCTGGAGAATTTGTTCCATTTTAGGTTGCTTTACGGTTCCCTGTGGATGGATGCCGGGCCGGAAGCAGGGCGAGTGGTGATCGGCGGTGCGTAACCGGCAGAGGCGACGTTGGCCCAACAAGCCGCAGGGGCAATTGAGTGGGGGAAGTCCACTCCGGACATCTCCAGCACCAGCGGTTGACCGGCAAGCAGGCCCTCGACGGCGGCCCGGAAGGCGGGTCCGGAGGGGTGGTCCTTTGGCATCAGTCCTTGGCCTGGAGCCACTGCCGGTAGAGCTGGTCGTAGCGCGCCGCGATCGGCGTCTGCGGGATGAACCGGCGCAGACGGGGTTTCCTGCGAGCCTGCGCCGTTGGCAGATCGGGCTCCAGTCCCGCGGCGACCAGCGCGAGCAGCGCGGCACCGTGCAGACTGGCGTCGGCCTCCGAGCTGGCGTGCACGGGCCGGCCCAGCACGTCTGCCCGCAACTGTGCCCATTCAGGCGAGCGTGACGGCCCGCCGGTCAGGACGACGGGCATGTCGGGAGCGTCGTCGACCAGCAGGGTGTCCACGGCCTGGCGTACGACATAGGCGGCGGCCTCCTGCGCGGCGTGCAGGACGTGGGCTGCGGAGTGGTGTTCGCCGAGACCCCAGAGCATGCCTCGCTCGTTCTGGTTCCAGTCGGGGAATCGGCTGCCCGTCAGGAGCGGAGACATGGACAGCCCGTCGCTACCGGGAGGCATGGCGCGCACCGCGGGGCCCAGCCGGCGCAGGGCGGTGGCCGGGTCGCCGAGTCCGAGCAGGCGGACCCAGTAAGCCAGCGCTCCGCCGGTCATTCCGGTCGCCCCGCCGCAGGTCCAGAGGCCAGGAGTGAGGTAGGGGTTGAGTACCGCCGCAGCGGGACGTTCGTCGGGGGATGTGATCACCCGGGTCAGTACGTCGGTGGTGCCTGCCACATCCACGACGGGGCCGGGGGCGGAGCCTGCCACGGCGGCGGCGCCGACCGTACCGTCGGGACCTCCGGCGGCCACGGGCAGTCCCGGAGGCAGGCCCGTCGTGTCGGCGGCGGCCGGAGTGACGGCACCGACGATGTCTGTCGCTGCGTGTTGCGGGGGAAAGTGTTCAGGGCCCGTGCCCCCGATGGCGAGCAGTCGGGGGTCCCAGACCCGGCGGGTGACGTCACTGCCGAGCGTGTACGCCGCGCTGGTCATGTCGGTGGCGGCCTCGCCGGTGAGGCGCAGTACCAGGAAGTCCTTGGGGGCGAGAGCCCACCTCATGCGCTGGTGCAGCGAGGGGTCCTTGTTCTTCAACCAGTGGAGCAAGGGGACCGCTCCGCCCGTCATGGCGGGACGGCCGGTCAGGCGGAGGGCGGTGGCCGGGTCGGGCCACCCGGCCGCGACCTCGCGGACGCCGCGAACGTCGGCCCACCCACCGGCCCTGCCGAGCGGACGGTGCTGGTCGTCCACCAGGACTTGGCCGACGTGTCCGGCTATGGCAAGAGACCGCAGGTGCGAGGGTGCGGCGGCACCGGATGTGATCCGGCGAAGGACGTGGCAGAGCCCGTCCCACAGGCGCTCGGCATCGAAGGTGTCGGCGCCCTCGTCGGGGCCCCGCTCGCTGCGGGCCTCCAGTAGCCGCTGTCCGTCGTGTGTCACCAAGGCGGCTCGGACGGCCGATGTGCCGACGTCGACGGCACACACGAAGTCGTCGATCCCCATCGCACGTCACCTCTCGAGCCTGATGAGCAGTGGGAACTCGGGTCGGCTCCAGCTGTGCGCGAACTCCACCGGCCCGACCCCCTCACTGTGGGTGAGTCGCGTGATGGCGATGAGCGGGGTGCCCGCCGGCACCTGGAGCAGTGCGGCCCACTCGTCGCTGGCCGCGGCTGCGGACACTTCCTGCTCGGCCCAGGTCAGCCGGATTCCGAAGCGGTCGGCGAGAGTCCGGTACAGGGACCCGCCGAGCAACTCCTCTTCGGCGAGGGCGGGCGCCAGTCCGTAGGGGATCCAGGAATCCTGGATGGCGGCCGGCTGGCCGTCGACGACCCGCACCCGCAGCAACCGTATGACCTTCTGCCGGGGTTTGAGGCCGAGTCTGTCGCTGACCTCCGCCGGGGCGTCGGTGACCTGCTGGACGCGGACCAGGGTGTCGATGGCGGCGTCCCCGCGGCCGATGTCCTCGCTGAACGGTCCGAGAGTGTGGACCTTGCGGTAGGTGGCGTGATGCTCGGCCACGAACGTGCCCGCGCCACGGCGGCGGACCAGCCGGCGTTCGTCGGTGAGGCGACCCACCGCCTGCCGCACCGTCATTCTGCTGACGCCGTAGTGTTCCGCCATCTCACCCTCGGACGGCAGCCGGTCGCCAGGCTTGAGGGTGCCGCAGGACAGCTGCCTTGCGAGGTCACGGTAGATCACCTCGTACATCGGCAGTCGTGCCATGCGGTGCCTCCCTTTGTCGCGTGTTGCCCGCTTGGTTACGTGTTGCCTGCGGACGGCAGGATCCCATGCACCGGCCGGGCGGTGGGGACTTCGCCGCGCGCCCAGCCGACCGCGGCCAGGCCTGCGTCGCCGCGGCGCACCCACACGTCCAGGCCGATACGGGTCCGGGAACCGTCCCGCTCCACCTCGCGCACCGCTCCGGCGGCCTCGATACGGTCGAAGGCGCTCACGGGCCGCAGGAACTTCACATGCAGCCAGCCGGTCGTGAACCACTCCGCGCCGAACGCCCGGGTGAGCAGCTCGGCCAGATAGCAGACGAGTTGCTGTCCCTGGACGATCGGTACCGCAAGGCCGGCGGCACGTGCGGTGACGAGGTTGTCGTGGATGTTGGTGACGAACTCACCGATCCGGGAGAACACGGCCATCTGCTCGAACGTGATCTCCTTGTGCAGCGGCTCCAACCCCATGCCGGTCGCCGCCGCGCCGCCCAGGTGCTCCGCGAGGGGCAGGGAGGTGTCGTATGTGTCGCTGACCCTGCGGCCACTCGCGCGACCTGCCGAGCCGCGGCCCGCCACCTCTCCGGGGGTGGTCCGCATGATCTCCACTCCGCGGTGGCGGACCAGCGTGCGTCCGTTCTCGTCCCGGGCGTCGGCTTCCATGACGACGTAGCTCTGCCCCCGGCGCTCGTACTTGTCCAGGTAGCGGCCGGCGAGTCGCACCCGCTGCCCCACCAGGACGGGCTGGTCGAACCAGAGTTCCTCCTCCGTGTGCAGCCCCACGACCTGGCTCGCCGCGTAGTGCAGGGTGAACAACTGGAGCAGGTCGTTGGCGAGCAGCCCGGCGTGGCCGATGCGCGGGCCGTCGGGGCCTGTGCGCAGGTACCAGTCGCCGTGGTCGTCCTGCGTGAACGCGAAGCGCTTGACCTTCATGTCGTCCACCACCAGGTCGACCGGGCCGAACTCCTCCGGGATGACGATCTCGTCGAACACCGGCGGTTTCAGACCCGCCTCCAGGTCCTTGTCATGTATGGCGCGGGACGGGTCGGTGAGGTTGCGGCCGCGGACCGCCGTGCGGTGCGTGGTCATCGCTCTGCTCCGTCCACGACGGCCACCGCGCGCAGCGGGGAGCCGGTGCCGTGCGCGATGCGGAGCGGGAACGCCAGGAAGAAGGACAGCGGGGGCAGCCGGTCGAGGTTGGCCAGGTTCTCGATGATGAGCACACCGGCGGACAGCAGCACGTAGTGCGCCGGCAGTTCGCCGCGTCCGCCGTCGCCGCTGTCGAGGCTGACGCAGTCGGTCCCCACGGCCCGCACGGACCGCCCGCGCAGCAGCTCGGCCGTCTCCCGTGCGATGCCCGGCCAGTTCTCCAGGTGGGCGAAGCCCCTCTCGTGCAGGTCCCAGCGGGTGCGGGCCCACTGGAAGTCCAGCAGCACGATGTCCCCGGCCCGCAGCGGCCCGTGGCGTTCTTCCCAGTCGCGCAGGGGCTGTGGGCCGACCATCGCGTCGGGCTCTGGTGGCGGGTCCAGGGTGACGGTCGCGCAGCGGCCGGTGAGCGCGGTGAGCGAAAGCTTCTCCACGCTCACGTCGGCGTGCGGGCCCTGGATCGGGAAGTGGCAGGGGCTGTCGACATGGGTGCCGGTGTGCTCGCCGAGCACGAGCTGGTTCATGCGGGCGACGTCGCCCATCGACAGCCACCGGTTCTGGAAGTACTTGGCGTGGGTGGGGTAGGTGGGCATGCCCTCTTCCAGGGTCCGGCTGAGGTCCACCAGGCGGGCACCGGCGAGTGCCTCGCCCAGCGCCCGGGGAGTCGTGGGATCGTGCTCTGCCGTCTGTGTCCGCATCCCGTCCTCCTTGGCGAAATCGCAGGATGTCGAGTGGTGTTCGGTGCCGGGGGCCGGGGGAGTGGTCCGGTTCCCTGGCTGTCGGCTGTGGGTCATCCGGTCCGCACCTGGCGGGTCTCCTGCCGCGCGACGAGGACGGCGATGATCAGTACGCTTCCGTTGAAGATGGGCTGCACCCAGAACGGCACTCCCAGCAGGCTCAGTCCGTTGAAACCGATGGCCAGCAGGATGATCGCGACCAGGGCGCCCAGGACGTTGTAGTAGCCGGGCCGGTAGGTGGCCACCCCGAGGAACGCCGCGGCGTAGGCGGGCAGCAGCAGCTCCGGACCGTAGCCGGGGTTGGCCGAACCGGCTTGGGCGAGGGCGAAGTTGGCGGCGACTCCCACGATCAGCCCCGCGGCGGCGAAGGCGGTCATCCGCATCCGGTTGGTCCGGACACCGGCGAGGTAGGCCACGCGCTCGGAGCCGCCGATGGCGTACCAGAAGCGGCCGTGCGGGGTGTGCTCCAGTACGTAGAAGAGGATCACGGCGAGCAGCAGGGTCAGCCACACCGCCAGCGACAGGCCCAGGAAGTCCTCGGACGCCAGGGTCGTCACGGAGGACGGGATGTTCTCGAAGATGACCTTGCCGTTGCTGATGCCCTGGGTCCCGCCGCTGAGCAGGATGCCGACGCCGAGGGTGGCGATGAACGAGCTGATCTTGAAGTAGACCGTCAGTACGCCGTTGACGAGGCCGACGAGCAGGCCGACCACCGGGCCCGCGGCGATGATGAGCACCGGATTGCTGGTGTGCTGGGCCACGACGGCTTCGAGCATCACCAGGAACCCGATGAGATACCCGACGGACAGGTCGAACTCGCCGATGATCAGCGGCATCAGCACGGCGAGGGTCATGGTCGCCGTGACGGCCTGCACCAGGGCCACGTTCTGCAGATTGTCGGCCGTCAGGAACCGGTCGGAGGAAAGGGTGAAGACCACCATGAGCAGGGCGAGGAGGACGAGCGTCTCGTAGCCGCTCACCCAGGAGAGCAGTCGGCCGGGAGTGAGGCGGTCGCGCGTGCTGCGGTCGGATGCCGGGGCGTCGATGTGCCGGACGGTCTTGTCGGTCATCACATGGCCTTCGTCATGAGGTTCTCGGCGGTCATGGTGGCTCCGGAGATCTCCTCGGCGACACGCCCGTCGCGCAGCACCAGGACCCGGTCGCACAGGCCCGCCATCTGCTCGGGTTCGGTAGAGGTCATCAGGACGGCGATACCGCTTGCTCCTGCGTCGCGGATGGCGTCGAACATCACCTCGCGAGCGGCGGGGTCGACGCCGTAGGTGGGGTCGGCCAGGATCAGGACGCGTGGCCGCATGCGCAGCAGCCGGCCCAGGACGACCTTCTGCTGGTTGCCACCGGACAGTCGGCCGTAGACGGTCGCCGGATCGGTGGGCCGCACGTCGAGGTAGGAGATGACCTGCCGGATCGCCGTGCGCATCTCCGCCCGCCGGTGCCAGAATTTGCGTGCCTCGGGGAGGATCACGTTGTCGCTGACCGACAGAGTGTGGATGCCGCCTTCGCGGAGCCGGTCCGCGGGCAGGAACACCAGGCCGTGGCGGATCGCCACCCTGGGCGGCAGCGTGTCGGGCAACCGGTGTCCGGCGACCTCGATGGTGCCGCCGCGGCGCTGTTCGGCACCGGTGAGCAGTCGCGGCAGCTCCTCCAGGCCGCTGCCGCGCACCCCGATGACGCCTACGATCTCGCCCGGAGCGATGCTGAGGCCGAGTCCGTCGACATCGTGCCCGTGCAGGTCCCGCACGTGCATCACCCAACCGGCCTTCGGCTGCGGCAGGGGGACGCCGTCGCGGCCGCCGGCCTCGCGCCTCCACAGGGCGGTGATCCCGGCCCCGTCTTGGGCGGCGTGGGCCCCCGTCCCGGCGCGCGTTTCGCGGGCCGAGCGTGCTGCGGGGGCGGTGCCCCGCATGACCCGTATGATCTCGGAGCGCTCCACCTTGGCGGCGGGGCCCTCGATCATCAGTCGGCCGGCGTCGAGGACACTGACCCGGTCCGCGTAGGCGAGTTCGGCGAGCCGGTGGGTGACGGCCAGGACCGGCAGGCCGCGGTCGGCGATGTCCCGCACGTGGCGGAGGAAGGGCTCGGCCTCGGCCTCGGGCAGGGCCGCGGTGGCCTCGTCGAGGACCAGCAGCCGCAGGTTCTCGCCGGCGGTGCGCACGGCGAACTCCACGGTGAGCATGGCCCGCTCGGCACCGGTGAGGCGTCCGGCCAGTTCCCTGCCGCGCCGCTCGATCGACAGATCGTCGAGCAGCCGCTGGGTGTCCGAGCGGAGTCGGCGCCATGCGATCCGGCCGAACATGCCGCGCGGGTAGCCGGCGAACAAGGCCACGTTCTCGGCGATCGACAGCCGGTCCACCAGCGGGGCTTCCTGGTGTACGACCCGCACCCCGGCCGCCGCGGCGGCGGCCGGGCTCCATCCGCCGGTGACGTCCCGATCGTCGATCAGGATCCGCCCGGCGTCGGGTACGTACACTCCCGTCATCACGCGGACCAGGGTGGACTTGCCGCTGCCGTTGGCGCCCAGCAGCGCGTGGATCTCACCGTCTTCAACGGTCAGAGAGACCTCGCTCAGGGCCGCGAAGGTCCCGAACCGCTTGGTGACGCCCTGCAGCGCGGCAGTCATCGGACCTCACTTCCACAGTCCGTCGAACGTGCCCGGGTAGTCGAAGGAGGCGTGCCAGTCGGAGCCGGACTCGGGGACGTTGTCCTTGTCCAACACGACGAAGGGCATGTTCTCGCCGTGCGGCTCGGCCAGTGGCTTCTTGGTGAGCAGCCGGGACGTCTGGTCGAGCATCGCGTAACCCATGTACCGGTTGTCGTAGGCGGCGTCAGCGACCTGGACCCGCGACTCGCGCACGAAGTTCAGGTTTTCCTGGCTGCCGAGCACACTGATCAGGCGGACCTTGTCGCCCATACCGGCCTGGGCGATCGCCGGCACGACCGCTGCCGCCGCCGGGTCATAGGGGATGAACACGTAGTCGACGTCAGGATTCGACCGCAGGTAGCTGACGACCGACTGCGGCAGCACCTGGGCCACCTGGTTGCCCGTGAAGTAGCGCAGCGGCTGCACCGTACAGTCCTTGCACTTCTTCAGCTCGTCCAGCAGCCCCTTCTGCAGGGCCAGCACGGACGGAAACTCCTTGTCGGAGTAGACGACGATGTTGGCCTTGCCCTCGGAGTCGGCTTGCACCCACTGCGCGGCCTTCTTCCCGAGAGCGGCGTAGTCGGGGCCGACGTCGAAGGCGTAACCGAGATTGCTCCCCGTTGGCGTGATGGGCGGGTTGGGGGAGTCGAGACCGTTGGATCCGGCGCCCACCGGCACGCCGGCCCGCTTCGCCGCCCTCAGCCCGTCCTGGACCGCGTTCGGGTCGATGGCGATGTTGAGGATGATTTTGGCACCCCACGAAAGGGCGTTGAGCATCTGGGCGTTCTGCTTGTCGGGCGTACCGCCTCCGTCGAGGACTCTGACCTGCCAGCCGAGCTTCTTCGCCGCCTGCTCGGCACCCGTGGCGGGTGAAACGCAGCCGCTGAGGATGCTCAGGCAGGTGATGACGGCGACCTTCAGGTTCTTGGGCGCGGTGACCGGCTGGGTCGGGCCCTGGTATTCGGCGGGCGATTCGGTGGTCGCCGCGCGGTGAAGGTCGTCCCACTGGTCGGAGCGCGGACCGGCTATCGCGGCGGCGTTCTGGGCGTCGGCACCGGCACCGGAGGCGTTCTGTGCGGAGGAGCCGATCCCTGCGCAGGCGCTGCCCGCGGCGAGGACCGCTGCGACCGGAACAGCGAGGACGGAGTGGCGAATGCGTCGTCCGTGTGTGGTGTTCATGATGGTGCGTCTCCTGCGACGAACGGATGGTGGATCAGGCGATCGCGACGGGCCGCACGGGCGAGCCGGTCGCGCCGGTGATGGGGAGAGGCAGGCACAGCAGCAGGAACTCGTGGACCGCCGCGGCGGCGAGTTCCTCGAGATAGACCCATTCCATGAGCGGGATACCGAGGTCGCGGATCAGGAGTCGGTGCACCGGCTGGGGTTCGCCCTCGACACCGGAGGGGGCGACCTCGACGGCCGCGGTGTCACTGCCGACGGCGGCCGGCTGGTGCCGGGCTAGCATGCGGGCACCGTCCAGGTCGAGCCCGGCCCCCTCGACCGCGGTCATCGCCTGTGTGTCCGGCCAGTGCTTCATGGTTCCGGTGCGCAGCAGCACCACGTCGCCCTCCCTGAGCCGCACGTCCTGCCGTGTCAGCGCCAGGGAGATCAGATCCTCGTCGACGTGCTGGTGGGGCTGCAGCGTTTCCTGCCCCAGCGCGCCGGGGGCGTCCACGAGGACCGCCCTGCACAACAGCGGTGGCAGCGTCGATGCGTCGTGGGTGAGGGGACCGTGGTCGCCGAGGTACTCGCGCGCGGAGTAGCCGCCGTACCACTCGTCGTTCTCCCCCGACGTGATGTGCGCCAGGGCATCGATGTGGGTGCCCGAGTGCGCGCAGAACGAGAGGATCTCGGAGATGAAGCCGAACCGGGAGGCGTTGTCCCGAAGCCACTCCAGGTCCCCCTGGGCACCCTGGGCGCGTTCTCCAGCGGGGGTTCTGAAGGTGAGGACCTGAAACGGCGGGTGACCGGGCGCCAGCGGCATCCCGGGCCACCATCCGGAGGAGAGGTCGAACACCCGGCCCTCCCCTGCCAGGGGCAGAGCGGAGGGGCTGACGCGCAGGCCGGTGGGGCGGTGCGTCGGTGTGGTCACTCAGATCACCCCCAGGGACTTCAGGCGGGCGATCTCCTCTTCGGACCGTCCCAAAAGCTGCCCGTAGACGCGGTCGTTGTCCTCGCCCACCAGGGGCGGTGCCTTGCGTACCGACCCGGGAGAGGCGTTCATCTTGATCGGGATGCCGGGCAGACGGAGAGTGCCCAGCGCGGGGTGGTCGACGTCGAGCATCATCTCCCGCGCCTTGATCTGCTCCGATTCGACGACTTCGGGGATCTCGCTGACCTTCCCGAACGGGATGCCGGCCTCCCCGAGGACCTGCGCGATCTCGTCGCAGGGGCGGCTCTTGGTCCAGGCGGCGACGGCTTCCTCGAGTTCCTCGATGTTCGCCATGCGGCCCGGAACCGAGGAGAACCTCTCGTTCTCGGCCAGGTCCTGACGTCCGATCGCCCGGCACAGCCTCGGGAAGAGGGGGTCGGTCCCGGCGTGGATGTAGACGTAGCCGTCGGCGGCCGGGAAGACGTTGGCAGGTCCGGTGAGCAGGTCGCGGGATCCGTTGCGCCGGGGGTGCTCACCCAGCATGGCGTAGGCGCTGGGCCGGGTCCCCAGGGAGGCGAACAGCGCGTCCAGGGACGCCACGTCGACGTGCTGTCCCTGCCCGGTGCGGTCCCGGTGCAGCAGGGCGAGCATCGCGCCCATCGCGCCGTGGAATCCTGCGATGTAGTCGGCGATGTACGTGCCCGTCAGGGTGGGCTCGCCGTCCGGCGGACCGGTCAGGCTCATCAGCCCGGACGTGGCCTGCGCGATGGCGTCGAAGAGGGCGCGGCGCGCGAGCGGCCCGGTCTGCCCGAAGCCGGAGATGGACACCAGGATGACCCCGGGGCGCAGCTCCTCGAGTCGCCGGTAGGGCAGCCCCATCGCCTCCATGGTCCCGGGACGGTAGTTCTCCACCACGATGTCGCTGCGCCGTACGAGGTCCTCCAGCAGCGCCATCGCTTCGGGTCGCCGGGTGTCCAGCGTGGCCCCGAACTTGTTGCGGTTGTAGACCATCGTGTAGATGCTGTGCTGCCGGTGGAACGGCGCGTGCTTTCGGGCGTCCTCCCCGCTGGGCCGCTCGATCTTGATGACCTCGGCGCCCATGTCGCCGAGGAGTTGGCAGCACAGAGGCCCGGCGATGAACCGCGACAGGTCCAGCACCCTGATTCCCTTCAGCGCCCCGGGGGCGACGGTGCCGCGGGCGGTGCTGTCGGTCATGATCAGCCCTCCTCCGGCTCGTAGGGTCGGAAGGCGGGATACGTCCAGGCGTTGACGCTCTGGTCGATGGGGACGTCGAAGAGGGCGGGAGACCGGCCTTCCAGGGTTTCCCCGACCCGCTTGGCGAGCTCTTCCAGGCTGGTGGTCCGCTCGGCCGGCAGGCCCAGACCGCGGGCGACCCAGGCGTAGTCCGACGGCCCGAAGTCCACGCCGATGGTCCGGTTGCCGTAGTGGACGATCTGTTCCTGGCGGATGTTGCCGTAACCGGCGTCGTTGAGCACGACAACCGCGACCCGGCCGCCGACCCGCACCAGCGTCTCCAACTCGGCCAGACTCATGCCGAGCGAACCGTCCCCGACCAGGGCCAGTACGGGGCGTCCGGGATCGGCCACGACGGCCGCGACGGCGGCGGGAACGGCGAAGCCCATGTTCCCGAAGCCCACCGGCTTGATGTAGCTGCCCGGCTGCCGGATCTGCCACAGGTACGACCACACCCCTGGATTCCCGGCGTCCGGGATGAGCAGGGTCTCGTCGGGCGCGGCCGTGCGCAGCCGCCGCACGACCTCCGCGGGCGACAGGCCGTCCCCTTCCGCGGTCGCCTCGACGGCGGCCGATTCCTGCCACCACAGTTCCTCGGCCCGCTGCAGCTCGGCTATCCAGGACGACCGGGTCGAGGACAGCGCGGCGGCGCGGTCGGCCAGTAGACTGAGCAGCTCCTCCAGCGTGGCCCGGGCGTCCGCGACGACCCCGGTCGTCCGGCGGCCGTAGTTGCGGCCCAGCATGGCGGGGTCGACGTCGATCTGGATCACATGCGGCAGCTCCATCCGCCACCGGGCGGTCGAGACGGCGTTGAGGCTGTTGCCCACCGCGAGAACCAGGTCGGCGTCGGCCATGACACGGCTGGACAGCCGTGTGCCCATCCGGCTCAGCGCGCCGAAGACGAGGGGGTGTGTGGTGGGTACGGTGCCGATGCCGTTGAACGTCGTGAGTACTGGTATCCGCAGTGACTCGGCCAGTGCGAGGGCGGCCTCGCCCGCACCGGAACGGTTGCAGCCGTTGCCGAGCCACAGCACCGGCCGCTCGGCCTGCGCGAGCCGTGTGGCGACATCGGTCAGCGCGTGGGCGTCGGCACGTGGGCGCTGGACGACCCACCGGCACATCGGGTGCTCGTCTTCGGGCACGGCCGCGTCAGCGTCGGGCACGGGCCCCTCGATCGTGTCCCGGGCGAAATCGAGGTGGGCCGGCCCGGGGTTGCCGGACATGGCATTCAGATAGGCCTCCTCCACGGCCTGACGCAGTGCCCCGGCGTGTGCCACCAGGCGGCTGTACTTGGTCAGAGGGCGGAAGAGCTCGACGTGGTCAGCGTTCTGCGCGTCGTCCCGGTGGATGTTCTCACCGGCGTTGTTGCAGGTCAGGACGAGCACCGGGCTTGAGTCACGGACCGCGCCGCCGATCCCGGTGAGCAGGTTGGTCGCACCGGGACCGGTGGTCGCCAGGCAGACCCCGGGAGTCCCGGTCAGCCGGCCGTAGGCGTCCGCCATGACAGCTGCGGCGTTCTCATGGCGTGCGGTGATGAAATCAATCGCCGACGAGGCCAGGATCGCGTCCGTGATGGCGAGTGTCTGACCCCCGGGCACTCCGAAGACCTTCCGGATGCCCAAGGACTCCAGCATCCTCACGACCAGCTCTCCGCCGGTGATCGACCCAGACATGTCCGTTACCTTCACTTCGCCCCGTATGTAAGAAATCTATCTAGTTGTCTAGATATTTCCATTGAGATGACGTGGGGCGCGGTTGTCAAGGGGGAGTCGGGCAAGAAGTTCGATGAGCGTTAAATCGCCCAAGATGGACACGCTCCCGTGCTGTAACGCCGGAGCTGTCGACTGCGGGAAGACAGCCCCGGCACAGGCGGCCCGCGCCGCACTACACCCGACTACACTCGCTTCGACCCCGAGCCCCGCGGCAGCGAGCCCTCCGCCCTGTCGTGGGGAGAACCGGTACTCTCCATCTGCTCCAGGCCGGGAAGATCACCGGGCACAACGTGGCGAGCAGATACACACCGCCAACGGCCAGCAGCGACGAGGACAGCCCGACCGAATCCACGAGGAAGCCCGCACCCAGCCCGCCCAGCGGAGTGACCAGCTGGAACGAGGCTGTTGTCGCACTGAGCACGCGGCTGCGCAGTTCCGCCGGCACCGTCTCATACATCACTGTGGCCATGATGGGGTTGAGCACACCGCAGGCGAGACCCTCAACCGCCATCAGCGCCGCCAGGGGCGCGAAAGTGTCGGTGAAGGCGGCCACCACGAAGCGCGGCAGGCCCACGATGAGAAACGCGATCGTGAACACTGGCCACCGCCAAAAGCGGCTGCCCACCGCCCCATAGACCAGTGCCCCCGTGAGTGCGCAGATGCCGAACGCCGCGTTCAGCAGACCGAGATCGATGGAAGCACCAAGCTCCTCACGGGCATGCGCGGGGAGGAGCACGGCGCTCCATCCCTGGTCGAGGCCCCTGGTGACCAGCGTCATCAGGCACAGGCCCAGCAGCAACGGCGTGGCCGCCACGAAGCGATACCCTTCCGCGAGTTCACGACGGTAGGCACGCAACGACGCCGGCTCGACCCGCCGCTGGGCCTGTGCCTCAGGCAGACCGCGCACCCCGAACGCGAAGAGCGGCGCTGACACAGCGAAGGTCGCGGCATCCACCAACAGCACGTTCTCGGCTCCAAGCGCGGCGATCAGCACACCTCCGAGAGCCGATCCAGTCAGCGCCGCACAGCGTGCCGCACCGTCGTACAACCCGGCAGCCCTGGTCAGCGTCATTCCGGCGCGCTGGGGAGCGTGGGCAACAGCACGCCGCGGGCAGTTTCACCCGGCGAACGGAACAGCCCCGTCAACGCCATCAGCACGCACAGCATCCAGAAATGCAGGATGTCGGCGAACTGCAGCAGCGGGACAGCCGCAACCGCGACTCCGCAGGCGAGATCCGAGGCGACACTCACCCGCCGTCGCCCGATCCGGTCGATGACCGGACCACTGACGAGCGCAGCGAGCACCACGGGCAGCAGTGTGCAGAACGCGACGATCCCGGCCTTGGCGGCACTGCCCGTGCTTTGCAGCACGAACCACGGCACGCCCATGTACGTGAGGCAATTCCCAGTGATCGAAACGAGGTTGGCGGCAAGAACCGCTGTCAGAGGACGGCGATCACCCGTCAAGAATTCTTCGGGCACTACGGTGGTCTCCCATGAGGGGAAGCGCCCACCGCGAACGAAGCAAGTCAGCCGGTGGGCGAAGCGAAGTGGTCAGCGTCTGGCGCGCATAGCGAGGCGCACCGCGATGCGGTGTTCACAAGCAGCGCCTCCAACACTTCGCCGGGATGACCACCCGGCACCTCCACGCATTGTCACCTCGGGCACCGGCCCTCCGCAACGACGATCCTTTCGCAACGGGCGGGCTCGCGCAGGGAATGTCCGAGTTTCCTTGAGGTCGGAGCGTGATGATCACGGTGACGGCCGCCGACATCCAGGATCGCGACGCCGCCCGCGACGTGTTCTGGCGCCTGCGCCTCACACAGTCGCAGATCACCCAGGTCTGGGCCGACTGTGGCTATGCCGGCGACCTCGTGGGCTGGGCCCGCGACCGCCTCTGGCTCACCCTGCGTATCGTCTCAAGGCCCAAGGGCACCAAGGGCTTCGTTGTCCTGCCACGCCGTTGGTAAGTCGAACGCACGATCGGCTGGTGCATGAACGCCGCCGTGACGCACGCGACTGCGAACGCATCCCGCAGCATTCGGAAGCCAACCTGAACTGGGCACTCATCACCATGATGACCCGCCGCCTGACCCGCAGGAGCCCCCGCACTGCCTGGGTGAAGTAGCCCAGTGCGAACCCCGGCTCGACGTCCTAAACCACTGCGACCAGCGCCAGCGCCTCGTTCAAGTGGTGCTCGGCGATTCCCTGCATGAACTCTCGGTCGGGGAAGTCTCCCTCCAGCAACCGGAGGGGACCCGCCGTCAGCGACAGTCGCTGAGCGAGCGTATAGAGCGCGAGCCGGTTCTCGTCGAGGCCTTCCACCGCCAGCCGTCGATAGTGGCCATCGGGATGGCGGAGCTGGAGGAACACGTGCTCCCACTCGACGTCGAAGTACATCAGATCCTCGATGTCGATCAGAACGGGGTTGCCGTCCCGGTCCACCAGCACGTGGTCCAGCCCCAGTTCGCCATGGACGACCGAGTAATCGGCACGCGGCCGAACTGATGCCGCGAGCTCTCGCAGCCGCTCCTCCAGCCGGTCGCGGGCGTCCGCGATCCTCCGGTCACGCGAAGCCGCCTCGGCCAGGCAGCCCATTGCGAAGGCGAACGCGGCTTTCTCGCACGACACCGCCCGCGACGTTCCGCCTCCGTCTATCAGAGCGACCTTCCCGAAAGACGGCGCCCGATGACTTCGCATCGCCGCCAGGGCATCGGAAAGACGCGCCATCGTCGGCTCGGCCGCGCGAGGGTCACGGTTGAACAAGTCCATCAGGTCCTCACCGGGAAAGTCCTCCACAATCGCGAGGTCAGCCGGGTAGTGGACGCACTCGCGATCGACCAGATGAAGCTCGGGAACCCGAAGTCCCAGCGCGTCCAGCCGCACGTGGGCAGCCTCGAACAGATCGAGCCCGACGCCAGGCGAGAACGGGTCCGTGAGGTCGCCGTCACCTTCGGCCGTCGGCCAGTAGTTCTCCGACTCCTCCCACAGATAAGCGATAGCGGTCGCAGCGTCGTCCATCGTCAGTCGGTACACGCCCTTCCTGCTGCCGCCCGCGAGCCGCTCGACCGACTCCAGCCGCCGCCCACCCCCCAGCGCGACCCGCGCCGCCCCCGCCAACTGGTCTCTCGTCACTTCACGAGGTGTCACGTCCGCAACCCACCTTTCCAGTCCGACAACCGGGGCACCCTACGCGAGCCGCCGCTCAATGCCGAATGATTTGTTCCGGAGTCACAAGCCTCGACCTGCCTTCAAAACACCTACTCAGAGGCAGTGTTCACCTTTGGCGTGCCACTTTGTCTTGCTTTCTGCAGTGCGACCGTGTGGTGCAGGTGGGGCTGAGATTGGAGCTGGGTCCTACGGGTTGGATGGTGTGACAGCTGAGGTCGAAGTCGAGTTGCGCCTGTTTCGTTCCAAGAGGTCCGAACCAGTTCCGTGCTTCGACGAGGCAGAACGCGCGCCTGGGGGCACACACTTGCCGGCGGTACGTCCAGTTCCTGTAGGAACGCCGTGCCCATCCGAGTGAGCTGTCCGACGCCCGCTGGGAGCTGGTCGAGCCGGTACTGGTGGCCTGGCAGGCCGAGCGACGTCAGCATGCCCTGGACATCGGACGCCCACCCGAGCATGACCTGCGCGAAATCCTGAACGCGATCCGGTACGTGGACCGCACCGGGGTGCAGTGGCGCTGTCTGCCGCACGACTTCCCGCCCTGGGAAACTGTCTACGGCCACTTCGCCAAGTGGCAGAAGGGCGGCGTGTTCGCCCAGCTCAACGGACTACTGCGGGAGTTGGTGCGGCAGCAGCAAGGCAAAAGAGGCAGCCCGTTAGCCTGCGTGATCTACGCGCAGAGCGTGAAGACGTCCACGAGCGTGCCCGCCGCAAGTCAGGCACGGACACGGAACGGACACGGACACGGACAAGAAGATCGTGGGCAGGAAGCGCAGCATCGTCACCGACACACTCGGACTGCTGCTGGCAGTGCTGGTCACCGCGGCCAGTGTTCAGGACTCAGTGGCCGGCACCCACCTCCTCGGCCGCGTCGCCGCCGGGATGCCTCCCGTTCTCGTGAGCATCGACTTCGGCAGCTGAAGCGTCAGATGTTCGGCCGTGCTGGGTTCGAACTGCTCCGCAAGCGGGTCCTCCTCGGCCCGTGATCTGGCCACCAGACTTGGCGCGGACATTACGATCGGGGCGTGACGATCAAGTACGAGTGGCGGGGCGACTTCGACAACACCGCCCTGAACGCGCTACACGCTGACGGCTTCGGTCACCCGGTTGCCCAGACTGACTGGCGAGCACGACTTGAGCGCCACAGCCTCGGCTGGGTTTGCGCGTGGGAGGACGACTCTCTGATCGGTTTCGTCAATGTCGTCTGGGACGGTGGAGTCCATGCCTTCATCCTGGACACGGTGGTTGCCCAGCGCTGCCGGGCCCAAGGCGTCGGCGCCGCGCTGGTCGCAACTGCAGCCCATGAAGCCCGTGCCGCGAAGTGCGAATGGCTTCACGTCGACTTCGAGGAGCACCTGAGGCCCTTCTACTTCGATGCCTGCGGCTTCAGGCATACCGCGGCAGGTCTGATCGCTCTGGCTGATCGTTCAGTGAGCCATTTCCAACCTGATGGTGCAGGTCAGTGACGTGGTGAGGGTCGGTAGCCGGGTCAGGCGAGCTCCCGGAAGGACAAGCAATCGACCAAGGAAGATGCCCCTACGGGAGCCTCGTTGCTGCCTTACCCCGCCTCGATCCCCCTGTCCACCCGATCGCTGAACCACCTTGCCGACCTGATCCGCACCCACCGTCACCAGCGACGATCCCGCCGGCGCCGACTCGACCCCGGCCGGCAGGCCCTGCTCGCCCTGACCCGCCTGCGCAACGGCGACACCCTCACGCATCATCGCCGCATTGACCAACGCTGACGTGATGACCTTCGCGGACAAGGCGTATCAAGGCGCCGGCGGTTTTCGTGCGTACCGTTCAAGCGGCACCGCTACCGGCCCCCGAAGCTGTCGCGCCGGCAGAAGGCCGTGAACAAGGCCCACGCCCGGATCCGCTGCCGCGGCGAACGCGCTGCCACCCTCAGGACCTTCAAAATCCTGACCAAGCTGCGCTGCAGCCCTCCCGGACGACGGCAATGGTGCAGGCCATCTTCGTTCTCCACCACGTCGAAAACCCGACCTTCCAAGGATGAGGAACGCTCAGCCATCCCGACCGACGCTGGTGATGAGTTTTCGCGCCCGCACCCGTCACACCTACGACGGGACACGACGAGGCGGAAGGATGACGTGATGAGTGCGGACACGCGGCTGGAGGAGCTGGGCGTGAGCGGTCTGGGCGAGGTCGATGAGCCGGCGTTCTCAGGGCTGGCGGAGCGGCACCGGCGGGAGCTGCACGTGCACTGCTACCGGATGCTCGG
>NZ_JBIAHG010000066.1:0-20294 GCF_042870385.1 Streptomyces sp. NPDC006602
GATCACCACGCGCCACCCTCGACAACTACCAGGCCCAGCCGCCCGCCACCGGCAAATCCCAAAACCAATGATCCGAACCTGGAACAGGCCCTAGTCCGCAGAAGCAAGATGGGGGAAGCGGCGTCCGAGTTCGCCCGGGGGGAGAATGCGGGCGATGCGGTGCCGGAGGTCTTCCATGATCTGGGCTGTGCTGCCCGGCCAGATGCGGATCACTCCGTCCTCGCAGGCGGTGAGGATCTCGGTGCCGTCCGGGCACCAGACGGCGGCCAGGATCGAGTGCGGGTGGTTGTAGGTGACGAGCAGGTCGGCGCCGTTGGCGATGTCCCAGAGCCGTACGCCGCCGTCCCGGCTGCCCGTCACCACCTGCTGGCGTTGCGGGTTGAAGGCCGCCGTGTGCGCTTCCCCGGCGCCCAAGCGCTGGGTCTGTCTGCAGGTTGCCGGGTCCCAGACGCGGGCGGTGCCGTCGCCGCTGGAGGTGAGCACGAACCTGCCGCTACTACTCCAGTCGGCGGAGTGCAGGCCTGCAGTGTGGCCTTTGAGGACCCTGAGCGCCAGATCCTCGTCAGGTTCGCCGATCCGCCAGATCACGGCGTCGTTCCGCCAGGTTGCGAACAGAATTTCCAGGCCATCCGGGCTCCAGGCCAGGTCGACCACCCACTGGTCGGACTGGATACCGACTTCGGGCTGCCAGGTTCGGGTGTTCCACAGCGTCGCCGTCTGATCGTAGCTGGAGGTGGCCAGCCTCGTCTCGTCTGGCCCCCAGGCCAGCGCGGTGATGCGGTCGGAGTGCGCCTGTCGGTCGGCGAAAACGATCTGCCAGGTGTGGGCGTCCCAGACAGACAGCTGTCCGGAGGCGCTTCCGGCCGCGACGAGTCCGCCGCGGGGACTCCATGTGACCGCGGTGAGGGGGTCCCCGGCGTCCAAGTGCGTGAGTTCGATCGCCGACGCAGTGTCCCAGATCCGGACGAGGCCGTCCGCGCCCGAGGTAGCTGCCATGCGCCCGGACGGGTGCCAGGCCGCACCGGACACCCAGTCGGCATGACGCCCGATCTCGCGGCTGGGCGGTCCTGAGCGGGAGGACGCAACCCGGGCGGTAGCGTCTTCGCTCCCGGAGATCAGCGAGGTTCCGTCCGGGCTCCAGGCCACGCTGGAGACCCAGCCCTGGTGGCCGGGCAGCGTTTCCAGGAGGGAACCGGAATCGACGTCAAAGACGCGGACGCGTCCGTCCTCGCTCCCGACCGCGGCCCGCCGGTCGGTGGGCGACCAGGCCACGCAGTAGACCGGGCTCGTGTGCACGGGAAGCCGGCGGAGCATTATCCGTTTTGTCATGTCCCAGAGGCTGAACGTGCCGTCCTCGCTGCATGCCAGGGCCTGGGAGCCGTCGTGGCTCCAGGCAACCGCAGGGACGGGGCCGTCGTGACCGGTCAGCGTGGCCAGTTCCCTGCCGGACGGTATCTTCCAGAGTTTGGCGACGTTGTCGTATCCGCCGGTCAGGATGAGACGTTCGTCGGGGTGCCACTCCGCCGACCGGACCCATTCGCTGTGGCCGGCCAGTTCGCAGACGGTCTGGCCGGTGCTCACCTCCCATACCCGAGCGGTGTGGTCCTGGCTTCCGGTCGCGATGTACCGCTCGCTCGGGCTCCACGAAACCGAGGAAACCCAGCTGGTGTGCCCCGTGAAGGTGGCGATCTCGGTGAACGACTCGACGTCCCACAACCTGGCCACGTTGTCCCAGCCCCCGCTGACCAGACGTTCCCCTGTCCGGTCGAACGCGATACACGTCACCGAGTCGGTGTGGCCGCGCAGCGTGGCGAGCGGCCGGTCGGTTTCGAAGTCCCACAGCCTTACCGTGTGGTCGTAACTGCCGGTCGCCACGATCTTCCCGCCCGGATGCCAGGCCACGGACGAGATGCGGTCCTCGTGGCCGCGCAGCACGTGCTGGATCTTCGCGGTCTCGGCGACCCGGAACAGCGAGCGCTGCACCAGCGGCGTTTCACCGGCGTCCGCGCCCGCGGCGTAGGCCAGCAGGACTGCTTCCTCGGGCGAACTGTCCAGTTCGAAGACCGCCTGACCGGCACGGGCCAGTGTCCGGTCCGACTGCTCGCGGGCTTGGGCACTGTCCTCCACTGCCCGACTGTCCGTCAGGAACGCGCTCTCCATCTGGTTCATACTGGGGCCGTTACGTGCAGCCCAGTCGATGATGCCCGCGAGCCGCAGTCCTCGGTAGAGAAAACTGTCATCCCGGCCCTGCGCGTCCCACCGCTGGGCGTCCTCGGTGAGTTGCCGGTGCGTCCGCAGGTCCGCTTCGTCTTGCTGGAGCCAGTCCCGGAGCGTCGTCCAGCTGTCGATCAGCGCCTCGTGCGTCAGCTCCAGGGTGTCCCGGTCGACGGACACGAGCCGGACGTCCTGGCTGGAAAGCCGCCCGACCAGCTCGTCGATTTCCTGCGGGTCGACGCTGACGAAATCGAGTTCGCTGCGGTCGACCCGTCGGCGAGTATGAGTAACGCTCTCACCGAGGGTCACCAGGCGCAGGAAGAACTGGTGTGCCAGGTCCCGCAGCGGGGGGGTGAGCCCAGCGTAGAGCTCCTCGGCGAGCTGGTTGAGCGCGCCGCCGATGCCGTGGATCGCGTCGTAGTCCTCATGGGTCACCCAGACGCCCCGCCGCCGCTGCCACAGCCCGGCCAGGGCTGTCTGCAGGAGCGGAAGCGCGCCAGGCCGGCCCCGCATGTCGTCGACGATGCGTTCCACCAAGCCGTGCTCGAACAGCAGGCCTACCTTCTGAGCTGGCTGCAGGACGGCCTCGCGCACACCGGTGTCATCGAGCGAGCCCAGCAGAAGCTGGTTGGCCGGGAGTAGTTCGCGCAGCTCGCCGAATTCCAGGCAGGGCATGAAGAAGTCGGCCCGCAGCGTGATCGCGATATGGATCGTGTCTGGGGCTTCCCGCGCCGCCCGGTAGAGGTTCGCGATGAACTCCCTGCTGCGGCCAGACCCGTACGCGAAGATCTCCTCAAACTGGTCGATTACCAGCAGGACCCGGCGGCCCGGCAGCAGCCGCGCGATCGTGCCCGCCGTCTTGGCGAGCTCGTCGTCGGACTCCGCGAGGTCGCGCTCGAGCCGCTTAGCCGTCGCTAGGACGTCCTGCGGAGCCATGGTCGCGGCCAGTGCGTCCGCAAGTGTGCGCAGCGGCCACTGGCCAGGGACCATTTGGCAGATGGTCCATTCCTTCCCGAGCCTGGGCAGCAAGCCAGCCAGGACCAGCGACGACTTACCGGAACCTGACGCGCCGACGACCGCCGTGAACGGACCGGTCCGGACACGCCGCGCCAGCTCTTCGATCTCGGCGGAGCGGCCGAAGAAGAATCCCGCCTCGTCCTCTGTGAAGGCCCGCAGGCTCGGATAGGGAGCAGGCGAATCCGGCAGGCTCGGCCCCTTACGCCGGGGAACCCGGCCGCGAACGCCCGAGACCAGGGCGGCCATGGCGGCCGGATCGTCGAGCTGCGTTCGGAAGTCGAGGGCTAGGCGCCGCGGCAGGAACGGCGGCAGCGCGTCCGGGTCGGCCCCGGGAAGCAGAACCGGGAGGACCCGGATGTCGCTCTGCCTCCGGATCGACCGGTCGAGCGCCGCCCCCAACTGCTCGGCGCGCCACGGTCCGAGGCCGCCCGGCCCGACAAGCACCGCAACGGTCTCCATCGTCGTGATCGCCTGTTCGATAACCTCGAGGGTGGGCACTCCCGGCGGGAGATGCCGGCGATCCAGGAACGGGAGGAGTCCGTACGTCTCAAGCTGGTCGGCGATCTGCTCAGCGGCCGCCAGATCCTCCGGGTTGTAGGAGAGGAAGACGTCATAGGCACCGCTGTCGGGGGCGGGTCGCGGCCGGACGTCACGGGCTGCCACTTCCACCAGGTCACTGGCCGTCCCGGGAAAGTCGGTCACGGCCCGCAAGGCTGCCAGGGCCCGGCCGTCGAGGCGGGCGTGCCAGCGGTCCATCCGGGACGCGGTCAGCGTGCCCAGCCCGTCCGACCGGTGATGCAGGGAGACGATCCCGACCATCACGCCACGGACGAACACGGGGGCTCCGGACATCGCCTCCCAGGGGGAGCGACGCGGGTCGGGGTCGCGTTCCGGAGCGTCCACCCGGATCTCGAAGGTGCCCTCCTTCCGGTGGGACAGGCCGGAGATGCGGCCGAGCCGGTGGCAGGAGTCCCGGTACTGCGACACGTCCTGGCTCGTGCCGCCGCGGCGCAGCTTAAAGCGGGGAAATCCGACCGTGCTGCACGGGAACTCGTCGTCGATCTCGGCCATCCGGCCGAACTCGGTCGGCCGGACCGGCTCCTGGCCCGGTGGGGGCGCGATGCGGAGCACAGCGGCGTCGACCAGGTTGGAGAACCAGATGACCTGCGCGGAGCCGGACCATTCGGTCTCCTGCTTGGCGTCGATCCGGACTGTCACCATGTCGTCGCCGGCGACGACATGGGCCGCAGTGAGGACAGCGTCCTTGGAGATCAGGTAGCCGCTCCCGAGCCGTGCCGGGCCGTCCGGGACCGTCACGATGACCTCGGCGACCCGGTGCGCGTCGAGACCCCTGATGGCGCGGCTCACCCTTCCGCGGTCTCCTGTGTACCGGAGACGTATGGCTGGGCATCGCTGTTCGCGATCTGCGGGACCAGGGTCACCTTGACGCGCTGCACGGAGTTCCGCGCGATCGCCGCGTCGGAGCCCAGCTCGAGCACCCAGAACTTGACCTTGCCGCCGCTGCCGCCGCGTTTGTCGACCGCTACAGACACCTCGATCTCCACCGGTCCCAGCTCGAACCGCAGACCTTCAGCGGGAGCCGCGGCCACCGCCGCGCCCAGCTCGGCTCGCAGCTCACGAATGAGTTCGGAAAGCTCAACCAAGGTCACTCCTGACAAGCCCGACATCATAATTCGAAGTGTCTAGTCTTAGTATCCGGCCCGGCCCGCCTGAGCCGGAAGGCCTTGGCCGCTATCGGGCAACCCCCTTCATACGCAAGCCTGCCTCCACCCAACTCGGGTAGTCCGGGGACCCCCTAAAACCGGGGTCAGCTCAATGTCCTTTGATAGGCGATCACCTCGGTGGCGCGACCACCCCGAGGTTCAGAGCGAGGGTCATGATCACCGCGGTAAGAGCGGGCTGGCCGGCCTCGGCGAGGAACGAGGCGAAGCGTGCGAATGCGGCCCGCAGGCGTCCGGACTCTACAGGCTCGGCCGAGGCGGCTTCTTCGATTTCGGCCAATGCCGCCTGTGTTCCGGATCGGTGCTCCTCCGCCATGGTGATGGCAGCGAGTTCGCGGGACATCATGGTGACGAAGGCGCTCAGGGCCTCGCGGTCGGATGCCTGTCGGCTCGTGAGTATGTTGTTGTCGCCGGTGTTGAGCTGACCGACGGCGTTGCCGCCGACACTGATGCTGCGGGCGCCTTGGGATTCTGTCACGGCTTCCTCCTTTCAGATGTGCGAGAGAATGATCTTCGTGAGTGCTTCGGCTGCCGCCATGTCGTTGATCCAGTCCCGTTCCGGGACTCTTCCGACGCGCACTCCAAGGCTGGTTCCGTTATCGAACTGAACGCGGACTTCTTTGACGCCGTTCGGGCCAACGGGGCAATTCCAGGACTTTTCAGTGATGCCGATCCGACGACATCCTTCGAGATTCTGATAAGTGAGTGTGGGCGCGTACCAAACCTCGACAGACGCCTGCTTTCCCGTAATGTTCTCAGCATACGGCGTGTAGTGTCCGCATGTTCCGAAAAACGCGGCACCGCTGTTCGGTGGGGAATCTGAGTTTCTCCGCACTTCCCGCTCCGTGGCAAGCGCCAGATATGCTGCGGTGCGCTCCAGGTCGGACGGTTTCAGGATTGAACAGGGATCGAACGCGGGCTGCGGGCCCGTGTACTCGTCGTCCGGCGGTGGCGAGATCGATGGCGGTGAGGTGTCGACGGTCGGCGCTCCGCTGCGGTAGGTGCCGCTTAGAGTTGGATCTCCGGTGATAGTGAGGGTGCGATCTCGGCTTCCGATATCGCCTGCGGCGGAGAGGCTGATCGTTGCCTTCCGGCTGCTGTCCAGGTCCTGGCACGTCATCGTGATGGTGGTGCTGCTTGTCGGGTCGTCCACGGTGTAGCGGCACACCGTGAGATCTTCGCGGCTCGCGGGGAGCCATCGCGCGTTGGCCCCGTCGAAGTCGAACTTTGCGCCGTCCTGCCGGGTCCACACCCCGAGAATCCGTGCCCACGGAGGTACCGATGCCTCCTTGCCAGTGCCGCCGAGCGCGGCGCACCTGCTGCGGGCCGCTGTGTCCTTGGGGCTGGTTGTCGTGACGCATACCGAGCGCTCGGCGTCCGCTGTGACGGTGCAGGTTGCCGACGCCGCGCCCTCGTCGCAGCCCCAGTAGACGATCTTGACGCCGGTGGGCAGGGGGCCGTCGGGCACGACCGTGACCGGTCCCTGCTCTCCCTTGGCCACCCGGACGAGCTTCGTGCAGTCGGTCTGACCGGCCTCGACACGGCAGGTTCCCTCGGTTGTGCCGGGCATCGCGCCGACCTCGAAGACGTCGGTCGCTACCTGAACGTGCAGCGGCACCGAGGGCTTGGCATCTGCTTCGCCACCTTGCCCCAGGACCCACACGCCGCCGCCTCCGATCGCCAGCAGGGCGCCGCCGATCACGAGCTTGGCGGTCAGCGTCAGGCCTCCTTGGGGGAGCCCTCCGCCTGGCGGCGTGTGGCCGTCGATCCTGTGGCGGGGAGGCGGCTGGGGCGTGTCGGCAACGCCGTGATCGGCGGACCCCGGCTCTTCCGCATGTTCCGCGCCACTGGAATGGCCGTCTGCGGAGCCGGGCTGGCTGTCCGCGCTGCTGTGGTGTCCGTCTCCGGCATGGGACGGGTTACTCGCCTCGCTGCCGTCCGCCGAGGAGGGGGATCCGTCCTGCGCTGCTTGCGCGCCTGAGTCCGGCTCCGGCGGCCCGGTCGTCGTGCCGTGGGGGTCCGAGAGTGTCTGACCGTGCTCAGCGATGTCCCCACTGCCGTTGTCGCCCAGTGAGCGCCAGGCGGCTGCTGCCGCTGTAAAGGCTGCCACGGCGGCGATCCGCTTGCCGGTGAGCAGGGAGCGGACGCCGGTCTCGTGGGTGAAGTAGGCGCGGGCACGCTCGTCACCGGCTTGCTCCGCCGCTGTCAGGCCCCGGGTGAGGATGCGTCCCCAGGCTCCCCACCGCAGGGAGCAGGCTGTGGCAGGAGCGGCAGCCCGGGCCAGCTTGACTCCGAGATCCGGCCGGCCCGAACGGCCTGCGGCCTCGATCCAGGCGGCTATGAGCGGGCTGTGCTCGGCGACCGCTGCGGCTGACGTGTCACGTGCCGTGGCCCACGCTGTCATCCGGCCGGTGATCTCGGTGAGACGGACGCTGTCCTGGCCAGAGTCGGCGGGAAGGGCTGCGGCAACGTCCGGGAAGAGCCTGACCTTCTCGTCGGCACGGGTGAGGAGCCCGAATGCGGCGAGCCGCTCGACGGTCGTACGTACCGCTTGGGCAGTTCCGGAGGGCGCCAGCAGAACCGCCAGCAGGTCGATCGACACCTCGGCGGCCGGGGCCACCGACAGCAGCCCGAGGATCCCCCGTTCCACGCCGGTCGCGGCCGTGATGAGGTCGTGGAGGAGTTCAGGGACCTCGACCGGAGCGGGTAGCCGCGCAAGTCCTGTGCCGGCGTCGCGCCGGGCCAGCGCGGTGGCGCGCAGCAGCTTGAAGGGGTGCCCCAGGCACGCTTCCCAGAGCAGGGACACGCCGACTTCGTCCGCCGGGCGCAGTTCACGCCGTAGTTCTCGGGCGAACAGCTGCTGCGCCGCCGACTTCGGGAGACCGGCGAGTTCGAGCGACTTGCCGTGTCCCCAGAGCGTGCGCTCCCCGGAGGCGACCAGGACGGTGCCGGCGGGTATCGCGTCCTGAAGCTGCACCAGATGCCTGCTCGGCTCCTCGAAGTCATCGACAACCAGGCAGAGCCGGATGTCGGCTAACAGGGCGTGTAGCTCCCCGTCACTTGGACGGTAGCCAGAACTGTCGTAGCACGCCTCAAAGACGCTCTGGAGCAGGTCGTCGAGGTCCTTCCCGTACCCGTCAAGGAAGACCACCCCATCGCGGCCGTCGAGTTCGAGGGCGGCGTGCCGGATCAATGTGCTCTTGCCGATTCCATCCGCGCCGTACACCTGCACGGGTTCGTTGTCCGCGATGGATCGCAGCACCAGCGCTGCTTCGTCGTCGCGTCCCAAAGGGGTGGCGGCGCCGTTGGGGAGGCGCTCGATGTGCGCCCGTCGTTGCGGCTTCACACGCGGGCCAGCCTGGTGGACCTGTACCAGCGAAGCGTTGGCGGTCACGAGTACGTTGTGGTCTCCGGTGGAGAACTGGCCGATGGCGTCGCCGCCTACCGACAGCGCCCTGTCCCCAGCCGTCATTGGCGCCCCCCGGGCCACGACACGTGCAGTAACACGGCCCAGCATCCCGGAACTCCGGCAAGTCCGGCAGCGGAATGGGGAATTCTCTCCTGAACTATCGGATTTATCTTGCGGTCATTCAAAGTCAGTCAAATCCGTACAGGTGATAGGCGCGCCAAGGGAGATAGCGCTGCTGCTACTCGGCGCCGTCGTCCTGGTCGTCGAGCCCGACCGTGTCCGAGTTGCGCAGCGGGCGCCGGGCGCCGGCGGCAAAGCCAGGAAGGGATGCACCCCGCCATCGTCCGCGCCGTCAAGCCCGACCGGCACAAGCACGGCCCCGGTGACATCCACAGAAGCGACTTTTGCTGCGGCAACCCGGCAATCCGGGTTGCCGACGGCGCTTGACCTGAATCGGCGATACCGCCACACCTGTTGCACCTGCTAGCGTCAAGGAAACTGGCGCTGAGCTGCATGAAGCCCCATCGGCTAGCCTCGCGCCACAGTCACTCCCCCAGAGAAGCCGGGATAGTCGTACGTTGCCAGGGCCCAACAGTAGTTCGACCCGGCGGCCGCGCTGCCCGGCGACGCCGGTACGGGCGACGGCTCAGGGCTGGTCGGGCGGCGTCTCCTGCCAGTACCAGCCGTGTGCGGCCATGCACTCCTTCGTCCACTCCATCAGCAGGTGGGCGCCCTCCTGGACGCGGCTCATGTCGTGGCCGCCGTCGTTCGCGAACCACTGGACGAGAAGGCCGGCCGCCGGGCGGTCGACGTCGCCGGTGTCGCAGACCGGGCACAGCTCCAGATGGATGGTCCGCCCGTGTTCGTCGTCCTGCGGCGCCACAGCGCTCATGATGAGGTCGCCCCGGCAGCGTGAACACTGCGGCAGTCGGTCGGAGAGCCTGAGCAGTTCCATGGCCAGCCCCCTTGCTCTGGACGTGGCCCACCACCCAAGACCCGCTGGCCTGCGCCGTCAACCCGGCCGCGGCGGTGAACCGCGCGCGGCCGCCGGATTCTGTCCACAGGGGACCGACCCGACGCTGCCTGTATGGATGATCAGCACACGAACCCGGCGTCGGCCACGCTCCAGCGCAAGCTCTTCGACGGCCTCGGACGGGCCGAACGGGCCCTGTTCACCCGTCCCGCGCCGAAATCCGCGCGAGTCCAGATGAAATTCCTCCTCACGCGCGCCAAGGGCTCCACGGCGGCCGTAGCCGAGCGGCTGGGCGTCTCCCGCCGCACTGTGGAGCGCTACCGGCTCGGGCGCGGCCAAGAGGCCGCAGAAGCGTCTCCAGGCGGCTTTGGTGGAGGAGACCGAGGCGCAGTGGCAACCGCAGGTCAGGGCGCAGGCGAGGCAGCGTGCGGCTACGTCTGGAGGGCTCTTCATCTCCTGCCGGGCCTACTTCGGATTCGGCCCGGAGGGGTCCTCGGACGCGGGCCGGATGAGGGACATCATGACCGCCGTCTCGCCCGCGCACGCCGACGCCATCCTGACCGCGCGGGAGAGCGGAGCGACGGATGATGAGCTGCACGAGCTGGTTGCGGAGGCCATCGCCGACGCCTATTTCCGCAAGGAGGGCGGCGGCCGCGCGGGCGTGCACGTCGAATTCAAGGACGTGGAGCGGCTCGATATCTCGTTTTAGCCGCACGGAATTCAGGGCTGCTATAAACCAGTCACATGTCTACGGCTGCCGCGCCCGCCGTGCGGCAGCCGGATTTCCCGTCACCGTTTCCGCGACGATTGGGAGGCTCGTGTGAGCACCCCCGTTCCCCGGTCCCGCCGCCGTCCCCGCGTCCCCGCGTCCCCGCGCTCGGCGCGGCCGCGCCCCGCCAGCCGGTCGACCGGGCGCAGGTCGGCCGCCGCTCGGTCCGACGGCGCGCCACCGGCATGACCGCCACCGAGGCGGCGGCCGCCCTCGAGGAAGCCGAGCTGCAGCGGCACATGGACCGCGACCGCGAGGACCTGGCCGACGACGAACGCGGCCCCGCCGAACTCGCGGAGTGGGCGCGCATCGTGCAGCTGCTCGCCACCACCGGCGGCGTCTACGACCCGGAGGCCGATGCCGTCGTCCAGGACGAGCTCGCCGCCGAAGCCGAAGCCCGCGCGGCCGCCGAAGCCGAGGACCTGGATCTCCAGATGGAGATGGAGCGGCAGGAGCAGCTGCACGCAGGCGGGCTCCCCGAGCGCGCCCACATGCTTGCCGTCCTGGAGGAGGCCGGCCTGCTCGGACACGGACCGGGTACGGGGCCGAAGGTCCGCTCGTGCTGCACGAGCCCGAGGACATCCGGGCGCTCGACTACGTGAACGAGTACGGCGACTGGCGCCTGCACGCCATCCTTGGAGAGCTACGGCCTGACCCCGCCGAAGGACCTGGAGGCAGTCCCGGTCTCGGTACGGGCGCACAGCGCCCTGCTGCGGGCCATGGCCCGGACCGGAACCCTGGAGGACTTCGACGCGGGCCACGCGGTACGCCTGGCGCAGGCCGACCCGGACGTCGTGCTCGCACTGGCCACCTGGATGGAGGCCCGCGGCCGGAGCAGCCGGTGAGCGCCAATGAGGCTCCGGCCGGCCCCCCGCTGGGCGAGCCGTGGTTCGAGTGCTAGGACGACCCGGACTACAACCCGATCTGCGGGTGTCTGCGCCTCCCGAAGCAGTTCTGTATACAGTGCGCCACCTGCGCCGCCTGCGGGCAGTGCAGCGGCCCGCACGTCTGGCCACCGCTCCGGACCTGATCACCGAGGGCAACCTCACAGGCTCCCAGGCCACCTGTGACGTGACGGGGAGCCTGTGAGCCCGAATTCCGCCTTGCGCTGTATGCCTGGGAGGTTGACCTCTCGAATCCCCAGCTGAACAGGTTCCTGGGAGGTGGCCTGAGAGCCTATGAGAGGACGACACCCGGCACCCTGTCACACTCACCGAACGTGACGGGACTAGCCGTCACCTTCACCCCCGATAGGCACACCGACTGCTTCCCAGGCGGCAAGCACGGCTTGGTGCTCTTCGCTGTGTTCGCCGTAGCGAGTGGTGGCGGCCTCGACGGTGAGACGGGCCCAGTCGGTGAAGAGGAGGTCTTCCCGCATGCCGTTCCCGGTGAGCGCGTCCCACCAGATTCGGCCCGCTCGCTCCCAGGCGTGCCCGCCAAGAGTGGTGGCCAGGAGATACAAGGCGTGACTCGGGATGCCCGAGTTGATGTGCACGCCCCCCTGGTCGCGATCCGTGTGAACGTAGTCGTCCATGTGAGCAGGCTGCGGATCCTTGCCCAAGGCTTCGTCGTCGTACGCAGTCCCGGGCGCCTTGAAGGAACGCAGTGCAGCGCCATTGACCTCAGCGGTGAGTAGGTCGGCTCCGAGCAGCCAGTCCGCCTCTTCCGCTGTCTGCCCCAGTACGTACTGCTTGGCGAGCAGGCCGAAGCCGTCGCACCCCGCGTTGGCCAATGCTCCAGTCTCCCCCTCGTAGGTGAAATGAGACATTTCATCTATTCCGTGCCACGCGATACTCGCGACCACCTCAAGACCAGAGCTGAACGGGCGGAAGTACTTGTATCCGTCACCGAGGGCGGCGAGGGCGCCATGCCAAGCGCCGTGGGACAACTCCCGCCCGTAGTGCACCACCGCCACAAGGGGGCCGTCGGTCGCGAGCATCCGATCCCGTCCGAAAACCTCGCCCACCAGTCGACTGGCAGCCACGAGACCGTCGTACGCCTGTTCGGCAACCGCGTCGTCACTGGGCGCCCCACCCGTCCAGCGGACCGCGGGCAGAGCGTCCAGGGTTTCTTCGCCACGAGCGTCGAAGACAACGTGGTAGACGACGTTCGCGCCGTCCTCAGTGAGCCATTCCACCTCGCCGTCCCGAAGCCTGACATCGGGACCTCCGTACATGCGCACCGGCACCATTCCGCCGCTCAGGCGCTCCAGGAGCGGCAACGAGACCACACTGGCCCCAAGCTGAGGTGGCGGCGTCGGACGGAGGGACACCCTGCCGTTCAAGCGCTGTGTCCACTCCTCGACCTGGGGTCTGGGAACCTGCGCGATTGTCCCGACCTCCTCGATTGCAGTGACCAGCCGCTTGAGTTCCACCCGTAGCCATTCCTCCCGTTCGGCAGAAGAGAGGGTGTCGTGGGCGATGAACGGGGCCACTTCCAGCACTTCGTACCCCCGGTGCACCTTCTCGAAGGACTCACCTCGGCGCCACCGGGCTAGCACTGCACCGTGCCCGTCCCACGCAGCCCGCGACAAAGTCGGCGCCACCCAGTGGCCGGTCTGGCGGAAGTACGCCACCGCTGCGCTGTTGCGGGTCAGCTCTGCGTAAATCAGGCGTGCCGACGTCCGTAAATGAGTCCGCCCCCGCCACCATGCTGCGCTCACGGTGGCTAGGCCACCCCCCGCTGTACCAATGATCGCCGCCATCAACGCGCTGTCCATCCGCACATGGTCATGGCAGCCCCTCACCGCGGGCAATCGCCTCCCGAGCGTATTTCTGCCGGGTGCCCAGAAGCGTGCTCAGCGGACCTTCCTATGGCCTGTCGTTTGGATCAGCCCTGCGTCGGCCGAACGGCGCCGTACCTGGCAGCAGGCCTGATCCGCCCTTGCTGTCAGAGGACGTTTGATCTAGGTGGATTGCCCTTTATCTCCTAGTAGGTTCCTCGCCAGGTGGGTGTCGTCTCGTCCGTTATGCGCTTGGTGAGGTTGTCGATCGAGGCGACGTGGATCATGGCCTCGGAGCTGGCGGGCAGGGTCTCGTAGTCTCGGGCGAGGCGCCGGTGCAACATGATCCAACCAATACTTCGTTCGACAACCCAGCGCCTTTTGACAACGTGGAAGCCGCGAACTCCTGGGTTTCTGTTGACGACTTCGACGTCGATTCCGAGGCTGGCGCCGTGCTCGATGACGGCGTTCTTGAAGCCGGTGTCGGCCCAGCTCTTGGAGATGCTGGGGTAGGTCTTCTTGGCCTGGTCGAGGAGCTGGATTCCGACGGCGTTCTCGGACAGGCTCGCGGCGGTGACGGTCACGGCGAGGAGCAGACCGAGTGTGTCGGTGATGATGCCCCGCTTCCTGCCGACGATCTTCTTGGCGGCGTCGGTTCCCTGGCTGGTCAGAGGCACATTGGTGGAGGTCTTCACGCTCTGGGTGTCGATCACGGAAGCGGTCGGTTCGGGCTTGCGTCCTTCCTTCACGCGGGCCAGGCCGGTCAGGTCGTAGTTGAGCTGGGTGAGGATTCCCTCGTCGCGCCAGGCGGCGTAGTAGGCGTAGACGGTGCCGTGGTTGGGGAAGTCGTGCGGGAGGTATTTCCAGGGGATTCCGGTGCGGTTGATGTAGAGGAGTGCGTTGAATACGTCGCGCAGGGCGACCTTGGCCGGCTGCCCGGTGGGCCTGCGGTCGAGCCGAGCCTTTCTCCAGGCTGTCAACGTCGGCTCGATTAAGGCCCATCGGGCGTCGGACAGGTCGCTGGGGTACGGCTTCCGCTGGCTCACGCCGTAGCGTGATCATGGATGCGGCGGACGGTGCTGTTTCGCTGCCGCTGGGCGTTTCTGCCTGATCTTCAAACCAGACGGACTTCGTACACGAGAACCGGAGCAAACGGGCGGCCAAATCCACAGCTCGATGGACGCGAGGGTGCACATATGGAGCAAATACCTCAAACCTGACGGCCGTGAAAGTTACTTACCGCCATAGAGCATCTCTAAATGCCCTCTCAGTGGGCGGTTCGTGAGTCTTTGAGTGGATCTGCTGTCGCCTGATGGTGTGGTGGCGGGACGGAATCTGCCGGTCCGCGCTTGTTGATCTGGTGATGTGACCGGGTGAGTGAACGCAAGCCGTACCCAAGTGACTTATCGGACGAGCAGTGGTCGTTGATCGAGCCGGTGATCACCGCGTGGAAGGACCGGCACCGCTCGGTCAGTGGCCACCAGGGCGCCTACGACATGCGGGAGATCGTGAACGCGATCCTCTACCAGGGGCGGACCGGCTACCAGTGGGCCTACCTCCCGCACGACCTGCCGCAGAAGAGCGCGACCTACTACTACTTCGCCGCCTGGCGGGACGACGGGACCGACCAGGTCATCCATGAGCTTCTGCGCTGCCAGGTCCGCGAACGCGCCCGGCGATTAGAGGACCCGACCCGGGTGGTGCTGAACACCCAGAGTGTCCACGTGGCCGCCGGGGTCCCCGCCGCCACGAGTGGCCACGATCCGGCCAAGCGGGTGCCCGGCCGCAAGCGGGGCCTTGCCGTGGACGTCCTCGGCCTGGTCATCGCAGTCGTCGTCCTCGCCGCGAACACCCACGACAACGCCGCGGGCATCGTCCTGCTGGACCAGGTCGCCGAGCACGCCGGCGGAACCGCCCGCAAAGCCCTGGTCGACCAGGGCTTCAAGAAGCAGGTCGTCCTGCACGGCGCCGGCCTGGGGATCGACGTCGAGATCGTCGAACGCAACCCGCAGGACAAGGGGTTCGTGCCGCAGCCGAAGCGGTGGATCGTGGAACAGAAGAACGGGATCCTGATGTTCTACCGCCGTCTCGTACGCGACTACGAACACCGGCCCGCCTCCTCCCGCTCCCGCGTTCTGTGGGCGATGACCTCCGTCATGAGCCGCCGCCTCACCGGAGCCACCATCGCCTCCTGGAGGACCGCATGAGCGAGAACCCACAGGTCAAAGCCATCCTGGAACACATCGAAACCCGCGAGCGCGAACTGGCCGACCAGGCCGGGCAGTTCCGGGCCCGCATCGAAGAACTCACCCGGCAACTCGGCGAACTCGACGCGGAGAGCGAGAACCTGCGCATCACCCGCAAAACCCTCCTCACCCTCCCGCTGCCCTCACCCGCCACCGGCCCGGACATCCCGGAACACCCCGCCTACCAGCAGATCCTCACCGCCCTGGCCGATGCGGGCCGACCGATGCGCGCCCGCGACCTCTGCCAGGCCCTCGACCCGCCGATCCCCCCGAAGAACACCGAAGGCATCCGCTCCAAACTGAAACGCCTGGTCAGCCAGGGCATCCTCATCGAACCCGAACCCGGCTTGTTCGCCCGCCCCGACGCCTGAGAGACACCCCCCCACCCGCGACCAGCGATCCTTCCCCAACCTCAACCACGAAACGGACAAGAGCTCACGTTCCGCACTCTTAGTACTCCAGCCCTAGACATTGATCTTGCTGGTGGACCGACTGCGGGAAGGTCGCGGCCACCGCTGGGCGAGGGTGGCATGGAGCTCCATGACGACTTGGTGGCGGAACTCGGCGGCGTCGGAGATCCCGTACAGCGTGGCACCAGGTCGCTGCGACCCGAGAATGTCCGGCGCGCTAGATTTCGGTCCTCTGGGGCGAGCTGGGCAAAGTCCTCCATGAGCGCGGCTCCAAGGTGGTTCCAGGCGAGCACCTCGCAGGGCCTGCGGCTGACGTCGGATGCGTAGGCGCCCCAGTATCCGGCGGCGGCCAGCTGCCACTGGTCGGACGGCGTCTCGACCGGCCCATTACTTTCCCCCGGGACTGGGTGGCCGGGGTGACTCCACTCCGGGGATAGCGGGCCCCGCGGGCGGGGTAGGGCTGGTGGTGGCCCGTGGGTGGTCCCGGGTCGGCGGACAGGGGGTGCCGTGGACGGCATGGCGGGTACGGAAGGCAGGACAGGCGGGGACGGGAGTGTGTCGGCGGCCGAGTTGTTCGACGGGCTGGGACTCGCATACGAGGAGGCGTTCGGCCGGCTGCCGGCCCAGTGGGAGGCGGTCGAGTGGCTGGCCGGGCGGCTACCGCCGGGCGCCCGGGTGCTGGACGTCGGCAGCGGCACCGGGCGGCCGGTCGCCGAGCGGCTGACGGCGGCGGGCTGTGCGGTGACCGGCATCGACGTGTCACCAGTGATGGTGGCGCTGGCCCGGGAACAGGTGCCGGGCGCCCGGTTCGAGCAGTGCGACGTACGGGAGTTCACTCCGGAGGGCGGTTTCGAGGCGGTCTGCGCGTTCTTCCCGCTGCTGATGATGACGCGGGCGCAGGCCACGGCGGCGCTGCGGCGGATGGTCGGCTGGCTGGCCCCGGGCGGCTACCTCGTGACGGCCACCGTGCCGGCCGATGTCGAGGGCGTGCAGATCGACTTCATGGGCCGGCCGGTCCGCGTCTCCAGCTTCGCGGCGGACGACTGCCTCCGGTTGCTTCGGGAAAAGTGCGGGCTGACGGTCCTGCACCACGCCGTCTCGGCGTTCGTGCCGGCCGGTGAACTCGCCGTCCCCGAGGAGCACCTGTTCTGTTACGCCCGCCGCCCCGGCACACCGGAGGCCCGGTGAGGCGCCAGCGTGCGCGCCGCACTCGACGTGATCGGCGCGCGACGGATCCACGGCGTACCGGCGGTTGAGGACCCGGCTCTCGTCGCCCGCCTGGCCGCGGAAGGCGCGGTCCTGGACGTCTGGACCGCCTCGAACGTCGCCCTCGGCGTCGTGACATCCCTGTCAGTCCACCCTTTCCGCTGCTGCTGGAAGCTGGCGCCCGGCGCACCCTTGACGCCGACGACCCCTTCTGGTCGGTCCCGGCTTGCTGGAGAAGTACGAATCAGCCCGCAAGGCCTTCGCCCTCACGGACCCCCAGCTCCGGAGACACGTACACCGACGGCGCCCCTCAGAGACGGCCGTCCCCGAGGGGGTGCTGGGACGGCCGCTCGCTCACTGCGGCGCGCCGGGCGCGAGACCCTACACGCGGGTGCCGACCGCCATGGTGTCGTTGCCCGTGAGTTGCAGGATGGCCCGCACGATGATGCGCAGGTGGCGTTCCTCGAGGTTCTGCACGGCCGCGATGGTGATGTGCCCGATCCCCACCATCGACAGCACCAGGCCGAGGAACTGCCGTTGCTGCTCGTCCAGGCCGAGCGTGTACTGCATCCCCGACAGGTTCTCCCATCGGCAGGACGCCCCTCCGGGGCTGTCGACGATCAGAGCGGAGCGGACGTTCTTGCGGGCCAGGATGCTCCGCTCTTCGACGAGTGCCCGAGTGGCAGCGAGATCATGAGGGCTGGCCGTGCAGAGCAGCTGTTCGCCCAGCCCTTCCAGGTCGGGCTCATCGCGGGTAACTGGTCGGGGCTCTGTCTCAATCGTCATGCCGAAGCCTCTCCAGGGGATCGGGACCCGCCGGGGCCGAACGCGGCGGCGAGCACGGCAGGATCGGTGAGATGGCCCGAGCCGTCGGGGTTCCACAGCCAGCTCAACCGGTCCACCTCGCGGCCAGTCGGCGGGCAGCGCAGGATCCATCCGGCGTGCCGCATCCGCACCTGACGGACGTCGGCGAGTTCCTCGGCCGCGTCGAGCGGCACCAGCCACCAGGCGCGGTCGCCGTACGGGTCGATGAGGACCGGCCCGCGCTGCTCCTCGCGGATGCGGGAGGCGGCGGGCAGGCCGTGGGCGACGGTGGTCTGTGCGACGAGCCAGTGCGTGCCGGAGGTGATCGGGGCGACTGCACCGGCGTGCCAGGTTTTCCATACGCGGGTCGGGTCCGTGTGGCAGTTGGCGAGCCATGTGTCCCCAGCCGTGTACCGGTCGGTGATGCTTATCGGGTGGGCCATGGCAGGACCGTAGGCGGGGTGATTGCGGGGCTGTGCGCCGATTGCGCGCGATTGCGCACACGGCTGCGGGGCTTGCGGCGGATTGCCTACGAGAGGTCGAGAGACGCCCGTGCACGGCCGATCAGCCGCCGGGCGGGCGTTCCGTACTCGGCGGCCTCGGCGAGCTAGTCCCAGGCCCGCTCATACAGGTCGATGTCCTCGTTGCCGGTGAGCCAGAGTTCTTCGCTGATCGTCTCGACGATGACCAGCCGCCGATCGTAGATCCAAAAGGCGTGCGGGGCCGTACGGCGCAGCTGTGTCCCGAAGGGCAGGATGCCGAGCTCGATACGCCTCTGCCCGACGAGGTTGTACAGCCGGTCCAATTGTTCGGCCATCACGTCGACCAGACACGCCCGGTGGTACAGGGCCGCCTCGCAGAGGAGGAACTGGAACGACTTCTCCGGGTCGTACAACGCCTCCTGGCGGCGCATCCGCGCCTCGACGGCGGCCTCGGTGGTGGGCGGGATACCGCGGAACTCGGCGTTGCTGTCGAAGATGACGCGCGCGTACTCGGGCGTCTGGAAGAGCCCCGGCACCCGGGACACTTCGAGACCGCGGATCTCCTTCGTGTTCGCGGTCTGCCGGACGGCGATCTCCTGGCGGCCGCGGTGGCCGCCGGCCAGTTGGCGCCGCCAGGAGCGGTGCCGCTGTTTCATGTCGAGGCCGGCGAGCAGGCCGTGCAGTTCGGGCTCGGCGTCGGGGCGGCCGATGGCGTGCGCCCATGCGGTGAGATCAGCGCGGGTCGGGGTCTGCTTGCCGTTCTGGAGACGGCTCACCTTCGAGGTCTGCCAACCGACCTTGGCGGCCAGGTGCTTGCCCTTCCAGGCCAGCCTCGGCACGCAGCTCACGCAGCCGTGCGCCGAGGGCCTCACGGGCGGTCTGGAAGTCGGTGCTCACACCTTGGAACGTACCCGCTCAGTGAACTCCGCAGTAGGCACAGCGTGGTGCAAGGCGGCATCCCGGGCCTGGCAGGCAGCGAGCACCTCGGCCGGGTCCTCCGTGACGTACACGCCGAGGGTCGTGTCGTCCTCGTCGAACGCGAACCGGGCCACGATTCGGGAGTCGAACAGCCAGAAGTCGTAGTCCGGCAGGCGCAGGTGCTCGGCCTCGGCGCGGGTGAGGTTGCGGATGTCCTCGCCCGCGGCCACATTGCCCGGGGCGCTCGTCAGGAGGAACAGCTGTCCCTGGGCGGGCGGGTCGTCGACCAGGCGCACGCGCTCGAATCGCTTCCCGGCGGCGGTCTGTTCGGCGACGTTCTCGCGCCAGGCGTTGGCGGGCTCACTGGTGATGTCCTCACCGTTCAGCCAGCGCTGCCACTTGGGGCTGTTGCGGTCGGAGGCGTAGCCGCGGCGGGACTCCAGTCGCCAGGCCGTGTGCCGGAACTCGCGGAAGAGGTGTGAGATGGACGCGAAGGGCTGGAGCTCGGGGGCCTCTTCTCTGGGGGCGTAGCGGGTCAGGAGGCTGCGGGGGACGCGGACGAACGTCTCGGACGGTTTGACGTCCCGGAGTTGGACGAGGTGCTCGGGGTCGGTCTCCCGCTCGCCCTGTACGAGGACCTCGTCTGTGCCGTCGATCTCGTACAGGGTGGGGCAGTCGCCGTCGTCGCTGGTCGTCCCGAGGAACCTGAGCGCCATGTCGCCTCCGCTACCTGGGTTGGGCTCCCAGGATGCGGGCGGACGCGCAGGTGCACCGGGGGATTGCGACAGATTGCGGGACGTGGTGGGCGACCGGTAATTGCGCGCAATCGCCCCTGCGTGCTTACGAGGACCACTCAGCAGTACCGTGTGCGCACTCGACGCAGCGGGTCTGATGGGTAACGGTGCGGTTGATGCTGCTCGTAGCGGATGACCTTGCGCAGCTGCTCACCGGTGGGCGGGTCGAGGTCGCGTAGCCGGTTGAGTCCTCGGCGAACGAGGATGCGGTGCACGGTGGCCGGCGCCACGGTGATGCTGTGCAGCCGCTTCAGGTCGGCGGCGAGCCGGGCGGGCCCGTGCTTGGTCTGCCGCCGCAGCGCCTCCACCAGGTCCGCGACGTCTTGCGCGGTGCGGGCGGGGCTGGTGACCGGCCGCGAGGAGTGGTCGAGGAGCCCGTCCTCGCCGTGCGCCCGCCAACGCGCGTACCACTTCGCCAGGCAGCGGCGGGAGATCCCCGCCTCGGCCGCAACGTGCGCGATCGGCCGACCTGCGTCGATGCGCAGGCAGAGCTCAATCGCCCCTCCGGAGTCAGCGGTGCGTTGCGGTGCCCGGCCATCGGCCCCCGCCGCCTGGTCGTGCCATGTGTCCCTCGCAATGCAGTGATCC
>NZ_JBIAHG010000067.1:0-16313 GCF_042870385.1 Streptomyces sp. NPDC006602
CCCTGCGAAACCCCGGCCGTCGCACGGCGAGGGTGCGCATCGTCACCCCCCAGGGCCAGGACCGTCACATGCCAGTCAACACCCGTACGCCAGTTGCCGAATGAACACACCTGGCTGCACCACTCATCTCATCACCGGAGAATGCATCGGCCTGGACCGCTACGCGCCCGGCGCCCGGTACTGGATTCGTTCGGCTTTGCGCAGGGCATCCATGGTTTCATCGACGGTCAGGAGAACTGTCGTCTCGAACGAGCTGAGCGCGCCGCCTCCACTAATCGCCAGCGCAACCGCGGCCATGGACACGTTGTCGGGGGCCTCCCACAGGTTGTAGCCGTCGTGCGTGCCGAAGGCGTACCAGAAGCCGTGGAGCTTCCCGCCGACGGACTCGATGTACGCCTGAGCAGCCTTTGCGCGGTCCTCGGGATGGACGATCAGCCTCGCCCAAGTCTCCGGTGTGTAGCTGAACCTCGATAGATAGAGCGGCATCATGTCTCCTTTCGTTCCACCAAGGGATGCCCCGGCGGGGCGGGAAACGCGCCAGATGCGGCCCGCGTGTCCCCCGAACGGCTGGGGACAATGACCGGCACTGCCACAGCCAACGAGTGAGACGACCCACCCGGCAAGCAAAGATGCCGCTCAATGTCCGTACGTGGACGGGCGACTGCGGTACGGCCCACGACCGGGACGTGAACGCGGCGAAGAAACTTCTGGCCGCCGGGCCGGCGGCGTCTGTCTGTGGAGCTCTAAGACCTCAAATCCTGACCAGGGCGAGCACTCCGGCGATGACGATCCCGATCCCGATCGCCAGCGGCAGCAGCCACCATCCGGCCCGCACGTTTTCCTCGTATACCAGGACGCCGAGGAGGAAGCTCATGGCGGCGTCGCCGAGGGTGAGTGCGGGCTGCGAAGCGATCAGGGGGCCGCTCTGCAGAGCGTGTTCCAGCAGCAGCATGGCGCAGACACCGCTCGCGCCGAAGGCGTAGGTCTGCCAGGAGGTGAGGAACCCGCCGAGGCCGGCCTCACCGAGGATGTGTACGGCCGTCTTCATGAGGCCGGCCGTGAGGGCAAAGCAGATCGCGGTGGCCGTGCCGAGACAAGCAGCGCGGAACCTACCCGGGGATCGCCTCACCCCCGTGGCGGTCAGAGCGACGACGGCCCCTGCGGAGGCGGCCAGCACCGGAAGCCAGCGGTCGATGGACACGTGTGTGCGGTTGCCGGTGGGCGCGGCGGACAACAGCGCCAGCCCCAGTCCCGCGACGACGACGAACAGCTTCAGCACCAACGCGCCGGACGGCCGACGGCGTCGCAGGGCCGGAGCGAGCAGCAGGGCCAGAGGCAACTCCAGGACGAACAGCGGCTGCACCAGGGAGAGCGGTCCGGTCGCCAGGGCGACCGCCTGGCACAGACCCGCCACGATCACCGTCGACACCCCGGCCACCCATACAGGCCGTCGCAGGAGATCGAGGATGAGCCCCGGGCGAAATCCCTGGGACTGCGGCACGCTCTGCGCGGCACGGCGTTGCAGTACGGTGGCGAGCGCATTGCTGAGCGCGGCCAAAAGCGCGAACAAGGTCGGCAATACGATCCCCATCTCCACATTCTTCGCGGATCCGCTCTGCGCCTGCCACCGCTCTGCGCCTGCCACGCGACGCGGGTGCGCCGGGCCAGGGCCTGCCGCTTTTCGTGGTGACTCTCGCCGACATCCAGAAGCGCGGAGTGGTCGGCGCCGCCTGGCGCCGCTCCGCCGCCCAGCCGATACCTCTCACCGGGCAGGCCGGACGGGGCCGGGCTTCATCGAGCCACCCGCGTCTGCCGGTCCCGAGGCGGCCGGACCACCTGACGTGATGCAACGGACGCCTCGGGAGATCGAAGGCCAGCGACGCGCCCGCCAGCTCCGGACAGGAGACGTCGCCCAAGTTGTCGCCCAGACCATCGCAGAGGCGACACCCGAACCCGACCCCGAGGACAAGTCCGCCGGTTCCTCACGTCTGTTCAGCCAGCTGATCGAACCTGATCCGCAAAGTGCCTGGACACGTCGACCAGGACGACTCCGACCCGCACGCGCTCGACCAGGTCATCCAGGCGGCGAAGCAAGTTCCGCTGCAGCCCATGAGGTCGTCGCGCGCCGGGAGCGGAGGCCCGCTGGCCCGCTTTCACCACCAAGGCCCGCGCCGACGGCGACCGCTCGGGGTGCACCGAGGCATTCGACGTGACGCCTGTGGCCGGAGGAGTGGCTTCCGTCATAGCCCGGGCCGACCCTGCCCTGGTGGGGTGGCCGGATGCGTACCGTTCTCCCCGCCCTGCGCGGCTACCTGCCGCCGCTCCTGGTTCACCTCCTGATAGGTGTTCCCGCGGCCCTCGCCATCCTCTGCACGCGCTGGTACGTCGTCTACGGCCACTGCGAGTACGACGATCTGGGCCGCCGCGACCTGGACGGCTGCACCTACGACCAGATCGAGAACAACGGCTTCGCCCTGATCGCCCTGATCCTGATCGGCGCCCTCGTTCTCCTCCTGCTCCTCCTCTTCGACGTCCTCCGCCCCATGCGTGTCGGCCGCTCTCTCAAGCCACGCCTGCTGACTCTGCCGGCGGTCCTGATCCCGTACGCGTTGTACGTGACGAACGGGGGCTGGTGAGCAGTCGTCGTTATGCGGATGATGCGGTGGTGCATTGTGTGACCGAGCGTCAGGCCGGGCAGGTGTGGGCGGCGCTCGAAGCGAGGATGGAGGAAGTCGGGCTGCGGTTGCATCCCGACAAGACCAAGCTCGTTTACTGCAAGGACAGCAGACGGCGAGGCAGGTGAGCGGTCCGCGGGGCTCCTGATGCGGGAGACTGTGCACGTGCCCCTTTCCACGCCGCTTGCCACTGCCGAAGAGGTACATGCTCACCTTGTTGACGAGCTCAATCTCGCGCTCCGCCGGCCCGGGATGTTTGGGGGCGAGTTGGCTCTTCGTATCCTGCTTGATCACCTGCTGTTCGTTGAACGTCAGCCCGGGGCGTTCATTCAGCAGCGGCGAGACTGGGAAGACCGCGGGCTCTGGTCTGCTGTTGGTGTGACCGGGGCCTTCCGAGACTTGATCCCTGGGCAACACTACGAGTACGGCATGGCGTCGGTGTACGCGGAGTTCGCGCAGCAACGCGGCTGGCTCAAGCCGGACGGGGTTCTCGCGGAGGAGGCGTACGAAGCCCTCAAGGGTCGTGTCCGGCAGTGGGCCAGGGAGGACTGCACATGGGCGGACGTGATGGCGGAGTTCGGTGCTCCCTCCGTGCTGTTCGGAGGAAACAATCCTCTGTACGGAAAGACGCTCGGCTACCTCAGCAAGGATCCGAAGCAGCCGATGGTGGTCTTCCACCTGTGGAACGGCAGCGAGCCCGGGACCGAGTCGTGGCCGCCCGACCACGAGCAACCGCTTCTTCTCGCGGTGCGCTTCGGAGATGGCCTGTTCCACCGATCCTTCACCTTCACCCCGGAGGGGGAGCGAAGGAAACCAACGACCGCTGAGCCGTGCCTGCCACAGTAGTCAGTCCGGACTTAAGCAGCCGGCCACGAAGGCCGCCGCGAAGAAGACCACGAAGAAGGCGGCGGGGAAGAAGACGTCGGGACGCCGACCGCGCAGCGCCTGAAAGCGGCGTTCCGTCGTCCTCTGCACCAGGGGCCGATCACGTTTTCTCTCCGCGTATGCAACGCCGTGCTGGCGGCCGGCATCGCCGCCTCGGCCCTCCGGGGAGTGACCGCCTGCGGCAACGACGGCGAGAGCACCGGATCCGCCCCCAGGGCCTCCAGGAAGCATCCACCGCCTGAGGGTGCGTGGACTGGCCGCCGACTACGTGGGAGAGGCAAATGGGTTCCCGTCAGGAACCGGTGGGGCGCCCCACTGCGCCCCCGGAAGCAGGGCAGGCGTCCAATCCGGGCCGCGGTGGTCCAGCCACCACCGGCCGATGGTGCGGAACTTCTCCTCGAACTCGCGATCCCAGCAGAGGAACCCGGTGATCGGTGCCCGCAGGCGGGTACGACGGCCACCCGCTTCGTAGATCACAACGATTTGGTTCCCATGGAGGCGTTCGACACGGATGGCCTGGACGTTGGACCAATGGATGGTCCGGCGCCGGAGGCTGTGCACGACGGCCGTCGACTCCGTGAGAGTGACGCCGAAGTGCTGCCCGAGGATCAGCAGCACGAGCAGCATGGCGGTCCACGTACCCAACGACTCGGCTATCTCAGACCCGGCGATCTTCGAGGTCATCCACTCGAAGACCCTCGTGCCCACGACGAGGACAACGAGGGGCAGAACAGGCAGTACGCGTTGGAGACGTGTACACCGGTAACGGATGCGTTCCGGCGGCACAGCCTCGACCTGCAATTGCTCCACCAATACCCACCCTTCACACAATGCGGCCACCGCTGGCGCATGATCGCCAAGGCAGCATGGCGGACCGGGGGCGCGCTGTCCATCGCGGCGACCTGGCCGGCCACAAGGCACCCCGCCCGTGGAGGTTACGTGTCGGGCTTTTGGCGGAGATCCAGGAAGCAGCGCAGTCGCACGCCGGGCTCGCCGGCCTTGGGGGTCGTACGGTCCGCCGGTGCGATCGCGCACCGTGCGGCGAGCAGTTCGTGGACCGCGAACGCGGATGCGTCGGCGGCGGCGGCGACGTCCACCACGGCCAGTCCCGGTGCTGCCACATGTGCTTCGTTGATCGGCCTCGTGGAGGCATTACGCGCTGGCGCCGGCAGAAGTTCTCCGATCCTGGCGCCTTTCCCGGACCGAGTGCGCGGCGGGCTTGGGTGCGGCGGGCCGGCCTAGGAGCGCGTGCTGGTGAAGCGCACGGTCGGGCCCCACTTCTCCATGACCGGGGCCATGCACCACTGGCACAGGGGGCTGCCGCCGCTGCCGTACTTGTGGGTGGGGCGCTGGCATCCGGAGCAGGGGCCGACCAGGCTGCCGGGGCAGGTCAGGGCGGAGGGGTCCGGTTCGGCGATCGGGGGAACGGGGGTAGTGCTCATGGGGTGGTCCTGTTGTGGGTGACCGGTGGGGGTCACTGCGGCTGCAGCTTACGACCAGCTGGTACTGGCGTTCGGTCGACGCGCCCTGGCGGCCGATGCGCATCCTGGGCCGTCGGCCATCGGAGCTCTAAGTCGAGGATGTGGAGGTGGACGTCGGGCTGGCAGTGGGTGCAGGCGGGTAGTCCGGTGGTGAGCAGGTGGCGGGCTTCGTCGCGGTCGACGGGGCGCAGGCGGGTGCCTTTCATGTGGCAGCTACCGGCGTGGATCTGGACGGGCGGGCGTCCGGTTCCGATGCCGAGTTGGACGACCCAGTCCGGCGCCTGGGGACGGTTGCGCTTGCCGTGTTCCTCTTCGGCCTGCCGCTTCCGCACGGCTGCGATCTTGCGGTCGATGCGCTGCAGCCACATCGCATGCCACACCCGCAGAGTGTGCAGGCGCTCCAGGTCGGGCGGCAGAGCATCGAACATATTTTTGATTCTATGCTCATGATCCACGGTTGGCGCCCTCGCGTGTTCGATTTAGCGTTCGATAATATGGGGCGTGGGAGGTGGGTGCCGTGACGGCGGAGACATCAGCGGGTCGGAGCACGGTGATGCATGTGCGCTGCCCGGATAGGCTGCCGGAGGAGCGCTACCGGCAGGTTCTGGAGCTGCTGGCGGAACTGTCCCCGGTCGTGCAGGCCCTGCCGCCCACCGCGGCTCTGGTGGAGCTGAAGGGCGCGCTGCGCTATCACGGCACCGATGCCCGCCGCCTGGGAGAGGTGCTGCGGGTGCGCACCCTCTCCCGCCTCGGGGTCGACGTCCGCGTCGGCATCGGACCGTCCATCACCGTCGCGGCGACCGCCTCCGGCCGGATCGACGCGCCCGGCGGCGTCCTCGCCGTCGCCCCCGGCCAGGTCGCTGCCTGGCTGGGGCCGCTGCCGGTTGAGGCCCTGCACGGCATCGGCCCCCGTCAGGCGGCAGTACTGCGCGACTACGGCATCCACAGCGTCGGCCTGCTCGCCGCCGTTCCCGCTGAGACGGTGCAGCGCCTTCTCGGGGGCCGCGCCGGCCGCCAAGCTGCCGACCGTGCCCGCGGTGTCGACCCGCGGCCCGTCGTCCCCCGCATGCTACCCGCCGCCGCGACCGTGCGCCGTGCCTTCGACCGGCACGTCCTGGACGGCGCCGACGCTCGCGCCGCCCTGCTCGATCTCGTGGTCCGCCTCGGGATCCTGCTGCGCCGCCGCGGCCAGGTGGCCCGTGCGCTGACGCTGACACTGAGGTTCGCCGGCGGCACGTCGTGGGAGAAGACCCGCCGCCTTGCCGAGCCGTCCGCGCACGACGACGATCTGCGGGCTCTGGCCTACCAGTTGATGGATGCCGCAGGACTGCAGCGCGGCCGCCTGACCGGGCTGGCCCTCAGGGGTGACGACCTGGTCGGCGCCGATCAGGTCGCCCAGCAGATCAGCCTCGACGGCGCCCGCGAGGCCCGGCTGGTGGCAGAGGCGGCCATCGACCGTGTCCGTGACAAGTTCGGCCCCGGCGTCATCGGTCCGGCGACCGTCTTCCGGCACGCGTCGTGATCCGATCCGCTCCTTTCGTGTGGAGGTGAGGCCTGTGCTGCTTGCGCCGCCGGGGTTGCCGGGCGAGCCGGAGATCCTGCCGCACTGGCCCTGCGCGCAGGCCGTCGACCGCGCCCTCGCTGCTGAGGGAGTCCCGCCCGGGGCGGTGCGGGTGGGTCACTCTTCCCACCATTACGGTGTGCGGATGTTTCTGCGGCTGGTGTGGGATGTGAGCCGTACGGGCGGGCTCGGCGGCATCCGGCTGTACTGGGAGGAGGAGACGGGCTGGGCCTACGCCCTGACCGGTCCCAGTACGTCGGACATCCTCGAGAAGAAGCCGGCTGCCCCGCTGCACCGGATCTTCGCGACCCCGCAGGATGTGGCGGAGATGGCCGGCCGCATGGTCCGCGGCCGGCACCGGCCGAGCGGCGAGTACCGCGGGGAGTGGGAGCAGGCGCCAATGGCACGGGAGGCGATCGAGGTCTACCGGCGTCCTGTCTACGGTTAGCCGCCTTCTGGCGGTTTCCGCAGGCGCGGCCGCGTCAGGGACCCACTCGCTCGGCGCGGTGATGGAGGGCGTGTACGTCTGCGACGGGGTTAATGTGGTTGCGAACGTCCGTTTCGGGCTTCTCGTTTCCTCTGCCGAGGGCAAGGGCCTCTCGGGGCGGTGGGTTGGTGGTGGGGGCGGCTGCGGGAGGTCCCGGCCAGACAGGTTGACCGCATGGCTTCGCTCGAGGACTCGTCCCGCATGCTCCACGCCTTGCTGCGGGCCAGTCACCTGTCCGCGTTTGAGGAGCTGCCGGCCCTGGTGACCCACCATGCCGACGAGGCCGGGCTGCACCGGGCACGTATCTACGTGGCCGACATCCAGGAACTGGTGCTGCGGGAGGCCACCGGGCAGGGCCTGGACGCCGGAGCGGGCGGGCGGGAGCTGCGGATCGACGCCACGCTGGCGGGCCGGGTCTTTCGGGATGGGCAGTCGTACTCCGCGCCGGTCGACGGCCGGATGCAGCACTGGTTGCCGGTGCTGGACGGCACCGAACGCCTCGGTGTCCTGTGTATCGAAACTGACGGTGAACCGGACAAGCCCACGCGGGCAGCGATGGACGGCCTGGCTTCGCTGGTGGGCCTGCTGCTGGTCTCCAAGCGTCACCACAGCGACTCCTACGCCCGCCTCACCCGTGTCAGTCCGATGACGGTGTCCGCGGAGATGCAGTGGACGCTGATGCCACCCCGGACGTTCGCGAACAAGCGGGTGACCATCGCCGCGACGATGGAGCCCGCGTACGCCACCGCCGGTGACGCCTTCGACTACGCCCTGGCCGGCGACACCGCTCACCTTGCGGTCTTCGACGCCATGGGCCACGACACCTCAGCCGGGCTGACCGCGAACCTCGCCATGGCCACCTGCCGCAACCAGCGACGCCAAGGCAACAGCCTCACCGAAGCCCGCGACGCCATCGAAGCCACCCTGCTCGAACAGTTCGCCCGATCCCGCTACGCCACCGCAGTCCTGGCCGACCTCGACCTCAACACCGGTGTACTGACCTGGATCAACTGCGGCCACCACCCACCCGTCCTGATCCGCGGCCGACGTTGGACCACCCACCTGACCTGCACCCCTACCCACCCGGTCGGCACCGACCTCGGCCTTCCCGCGACCCTGTGCCGCGAGCAGTTGGAGCCCGGCGACCAGCTGCTGCTCTACACCGACGGCATCATCGAAGCCCGTGACGCCAAAGGACGCGAGTTCGGCCGCGACCGCTTCGTCGACTTCGTCATCCGCCACCAGGCCGACGGCCTGCCGACCCCCGAAACCCTGCGCCGCCTGGTGCGGGCCGTGCTCGAGCATCACGACGGGCACCTCAACGACGACGCCACCGTCCTGCTGTGCGAATGGCACGGCGCCTCGGAAACGGCTGCACCCGTCGAGGACCATGGCACGTCCGACTCGATGTCGCCGATGATCTGACTGAGCTGCGTGCGAGATCAACGCCTCCCCCATGAGCGTGGTCACGCTGGTCTATGCGGCCTCCCGGGCCTTCGCCAGCTTCTCCACTTGTCGGAGGACGGGGTTTTCTCCCCAGCCAGGTACACGCGAACGTGGCCAGCTGCGCGGTCGCCACGGGGCCGGGGCCGCCCGATAGCCGGCCCGCCTCGAGCCAGCGTGGACGTCGCGGGCCGGGATGCGGGCCGAGTACCTCGCCGACCGGCTGGCCGCCCGTACCGCTTCCACGGAGGCGGCGGTGGGCCTCATGGACCGGTTGCTCATCACCGGATCGCTTCGAGGTCCGCCCGGGAGGCCGCGGCCCGGGCCGACGAGCTGTGGGGGCTGCTCACCGCGTACGCGGTGTCCGTCCCGGAGCAGGAGTACGAACGTCAGCGTCGCGCTGGTGCCCGGCGCGGGCACCAGGTCGACGCCACCCGCCCCGCCGACCCATCTGCGGCGCGCCTGTCTGCTCGTCGGGGAGCCCATGGCGGCCGCGGTGGTGCCGCAGGCCCGCCGGACCGAGCGGATCGCCACGGAACTTGCCGCGGCTCGCACCGAGGTGGCCCGGCGCCTGCTGCGCGACGGCCTCGGGGACTGAGCCCTCGCGGGCCTCGCCCCTGCCGCGTCTGGGGCCTCTTCCTGCCGGCCTGCGCACCTCACCTCAACCCCGTCGCGGGTGCGTGAGGAGGTGATCGTGCAGCATGCGATGCGGTGGCCGGACGAGATCCGCGATCCCTCTGAGCTGCTGCCGCCGCCCGTGGAGCTGACGGAGGACGAGATCGAGGGCGCGCTCGCCCTGCTGGAGAGCATGAGCCGCGAGAATTCCGACGGGCCGGAGTTCCAGGAACGCCCACACCGGCGCCATGGCGAAGATCATCGAAGCGAAGCGGGAGGACCGTGAGCTGCCCGAGGCGCCGGAGTCCGGGGAGCCGGGCAAGGTTTTGGACCTCATGGCCGCCCTGACGGAGTCCGTGCAGCAGGCCAAGGCCTCCCGCGGTGAGGACACGGAAGCCGAGGTGCACGACCTGCCTGCGAAGAAGACCACGTCCAAGAAGACGGCCGCGCAGAAGTTGCACCAGGAGCCGATCGATGCGCGAAATGCCAGGCCGTGCTGCCAGTCGGCATCGCCGCCTCGGTCGGCGCCCCCGCGTCTGACCGCCCTGCGGTGCGGTCCCTTGCGGGCCGGATGATCCTGGGAACATGTCCGGATCGATTCGAGTGGTGGTGCATGCGCCGTCACCGACGGGTGGCCGACGGGTGCGTGTGGACGGTGAGATCCTCGGTCTGGCGTACGGACTGGGCGACGTCGCGGAGTTGCTCCGCCGGGCCGGGCTGGAGATCGATCCGGCGGAGGTGGCGCAGGTGTCGTGGATCGACTGGCGCGGGGGCGGACCGAAGCACTGGGGCCAACCGGGTGGACCGCCGCCCCGCGGTTAGGCGGTGGCAGGCGGATCCTGCTTGCGGGTTGCCTTGATCGCGGTGACCACCGCCCAGGGGGCAAGGATCGACATCAGGGAGGCGATGGCCGCGCCGCCCCCGGTCTGTGCCGCGTATTAGAGGTTCTTCGGTGGTGGCTGGGCGGTGCCCGCCCCGGAGCGGGCACCGCCCAGCCGAGTCGTCACCGCAGGTCGTGTATCACTCGCTGGCGGTGGGTGTGGTGGCTACGGTGTGGGTGCGCGGCCGGCCGGCCGCCACTGGCACCCGCACCGTCCCCGCCCCCGGCCTGGGCCGCGGGGCGGGGTCTGCCCGCACCATGCAGGGGGACCTTGTGTCCGTTTCCGTGAATGTCACACCTTCAACTTCTACCGTCTGGCCGGCCGCGCGACCGGCCGCATGCACACCGGCGAAGGCCGCGACACCGCCACCGACCTCTCCCAGGCCTGCCGCAACTACGTGTGGGACAACGACCCCGACACCCTGCACAAGCACCGGGACTGTCTCGTCGACGAGGCTTCCTGGGGCGGCGACCGCGGCGAGCGCCGCCGGCACTGACCCTCAAGCCCGCGGGCCGGCAAATGCTGAGAATGGGGCCCGTTCGCTTCCGTAACGCGGCGCGCCCTGCCTTTCACGGCCGGGCGCGCCGTCCTGCGTACGCGGGTCTGCGATGCCAGCGGAGGAAGTGGGACAGCTGCGGCGGCCACCGTTCTCCAGGCCTGGGCCCCTGCGGTGATGGTGTGAAGGGAAAACGTTCACCGCCGCGCTCACGACCATCACCATGTCGGCTCTACCCGCCTTCACGCATGATGACGACCTCCGGGCTCCTCCCGGTCGGGCTCCAGCCAGTAAGCCCCGAGCAGGGCCGCGTACGGCACAGTGTCATCACCGCGCGGTGGCGCCGCGGGACGACGCCGTAAATGCGCGTACAGTCGCGCCTTCACCCCCGGTTCGCCGGGCACCCGCCGCACCACCGCGATGCCGGAGGTCGCCCACAGCCGGTCCAGCTCGGTCATCGCGGCGCGCGCGGTTGCTTCGTCGGCGGCGGTGATGTCCAGGATGACCAGGCCGGGTTGCGCCATGCGCTGTTCGTCTATGCGTTCCATGCCGAGCCCGACGACCGACCCACCGGCCACGGTTCGCCGGCGGTCGCTAATCCACCCGGGAGAGCGAAGTTCAGCCGGTGGGACAGTTCCCCGCCATTCCCAACATGCTCCCAGGGCTGGTGGCTGTCTTCCGTGAGCACTGGGAGATTCTGGTGCGGGCCTCCCAGCATGCGTGGACGTGCTTTAAAACTACTTCCGACTGCGCCGGATGGACCGTGTCATTGGCTACAACGTCGTCATTCCGCCCCGGCATGACGGCTCGAAGCGGCCCCGTGCCGGCATCCCGGTCTCTGCCGGAGCCTGCGAAGGCCGCCGCTGCTCAAATGGGGCCGACTCAAGTCGCCCAGGCGGCGCACGTAGGAACAGCCCGGCCCCGGCGGGTATTCGCGGGGTTGGCGTAGGGGTGACCGGCTAAGGCGCGCCGGAGTTCAGCGTCAGGCCGCCACGGCCGCCGTGCGGGTGGCGGTGTTCAGCGCCGGGCTGACACGGCTGCCGCGGCCGCGGCCAGGATGCGGTGCAGGACGGGGACCGGGATCGCCGGGTTGGTGACCGCCGCGCATGCCGTATCGCGGTCGTGCAGCAGCCCGGCCAGGACGCGGGCCGGCAGCCGCGGATTGCGCATCGCGGTCCCGCGGACGTGGGCAGCCGGGTCGTCCAGCAGCCGCACGGCATCGGCCGGTGAAAGCCGGGGGTCCTCGGCCGCGTGGCGGCGCACCTCGGCTTCGGGGTCCCGGGCCAGGCGCGCGACGTCGGCCGCCGTCGACTCCGGATCGTCCAGGGCCAGGCGGCGCATCCGCCCGCTGGGGTCGTCGGCGTAGCGCAGCAGGCCCGCACGGGGGAAGTGAGGGTGGCTTCGGGGGCGGTCGGGGTGACTGAAGCTGCCGTCCCACCAGCGCCAGACCTCCAGCAGCATGTCGGTCGGCGCGTCGTCGCACGATTCGGCGAGGAACAGGCGGACCGCCCGGTCTTCGTCACGCGCCAGACGCTCCACGACGTCTGATGGAAGATGCCGGGCACGGGCCACACTGCGGCGGATGAGCGGATGGGACGACGTTGCGAGTCGGCGCATCGCGTCGGCGTCACCGTGCAGGCCCTCGACCCAGGGCAGGGTGTGCGACATCGACGTCGGGTCGAAGTCGTAGCGCACCGCGGCACGCTGCTCCTCGGTGAGGTCGGACCGCAGCGCCACCGCGGAGCGGATGTCGTCGTGCGGGTCCTCCGCCAGGACGGCGACGCCGTGCGCGCCCAGGCCCGGGTTGGCGGCCAGCGCCCGGCGTACCTCCGTGTCCCCGTACCGGATTAGCTCCGCCTCCAACTCGGGCTCGAGGCGGCACCCTTCGAGCGCCCGCAGCGGCGCGGGAAGCGCGGCGAAGACCTCGCGGGGCATGGGGACGCCGGTGTGGTGGGCGAGCAGCGCCGCCGTGCGCACCGCGTCGTCGATGTCGGCCAGCAGCCGCGCCCGCAGCGGCGCGGCGAGGTCTTCCCACCGGCCGCAGGCCGCCGTCCGCACCCGGGGATCGGCGTCGGCCGCGAGGCCGGGGAGGCGGTGTGCGGGGAGCCCCGGGAGTTCGGCGGCCAGGGCCCGGGACGGGCCGGCGAGGAGGTCGTCATACAGGTCCTCGGGGAGTTCGGCGCCCCAGATGCGGGCATGCTCCGCCCAGAGCACGCGCCGCCCCGGCGACGGTTCGGCACGGACCAGGCGTACCCACTGATCGGACGTGAGCTTCGGCCGGAAGGTGTCGGCGGGTGTCGATCGCACCCGCGGATCGGGGTGCGCCACGGCGGCGTCGAGGACGGCGGGCCGGTCACAGCCGTGCAGGAAGCCCTCCGCCACATCCAGCAGCCGGATCAGCAGCTCGTCCGGCGCGGCCGGATTGGACCCGATCCCCTCCGCCCAGTGCAGAGGCCACGCACGTCGGCCGGGCACCGCCGCCCACACCTCGGCGCGCTCGACCTCCGTCTCGCGCCCGGCGGCCGCGGCGGCCTCCTCCAGCCGCTCCGGCAGTCGGTCGACGGCCGTCACCCGAGGCCCGTCCGCGCCGGGCACCTCTGCCAGCAGCACCTGCCCGTCGAGGGAGAGCGCCATGAACCCGGGGTCGCCGGTCAGCCCCGGCACACCGCCGTCGGCGTAGCAGACCCGGGTCCACCAGGAGTCGTTGCCGCCGATCCGATGTCCGAGGACGGCCACCAAGAACTCGCCGTCGACATCAAAAAGGCGGCGCCACCACGCGGCATCGAGCGCTTCCCGGGCGGTACCGTCCGGCGCCGCGATCCCCCGCGCGATTCGCCAGCCGGCCTCCGGCGGGAACAGGCTGCCCGGGCGCACGTCCTCGACGGCCGTGAGCCCGGCGCGTACGAGCAGTTCGTGGAGTTCCTCTCGGTGCTGCACGCGGTCATGATCCCCGCCGACTCGCGGCGGGACAAGGCCCTCAACCCAGGCGCAACCGACCCTCACCCGAGTAACACGTCTTTGGCTGCGACGTCGTTCGGCGGCCCCACGAGCACCACCGAGCCTTCGCAGGCTGTGGCAGAGAGCGGGATGCCGGCACGGGGCCGCTTCGAGCCGTCATGGATCTTCACGAAACGGGGCCGCTTCGAGTCGTCATGCCGGGGCCGAATGACTACGTCGTAGCCACGCGTCATGAATGGGGCACCGTCATCGCCCTCGAGGGCCACCACGGACTCTGCCCGGCATGCCAGCGGACCGCGAAGGACATGGCCGCCGTGGAGTCGGCCGTCTGAGAGCCGTCCGGTGAGGACACCGTGCACTGCGCCTATACCGCCACCGTCACCCGCGCCGAAGCCGACGCGTCCCCGCGCGGACTGTGGCACGTCGCCGTCCTGGCCACCGCCAAGGACGGCGACACTACGCTGGACACCAAGGCGGCCGACTTCACCGTTGAGTGATCCAGACGCGCAATTGATCGCGGCACGTGCGCAGGGCCGCGTGCGCTCTCATCTGCGGCGGCAGAGGAAAGCAGGTCGTGATGCCGACGGGACGAGCCGTTGCGGATGTCGGTAATGGTGAGGAGTCCGACGTCAGCCAGCCGGACGACAGCCTGGGTACCTACGGTTTCACCTGGCTGACCGGGCCCGACTACCACGGCCTCCCGCACGCTGTCCGGTGACCGGAAACGGGTGGTTGGGATCCGATGGGGCTCCACCACCCTGGCCCCGCCGCGGATGGCCGGTCAACGACGTACGTACGCATCTTTGTGCGCGGAATGCGTTCCGTTCGCTGAGGTCAGCGCCGGTTCCCGGGCCTTACTCTCCCCGTGGACCTCCGGGGCCGGGCGGGCCTGTCGGCGCCGCTCAGCCCGGCCGCCGCTGCCGGATGCGCTCGGCCACTTCACCGTTCTCGGTCTCCCACCACGGGCGGACGAGGTCCGCGCCGCGTCCACCGCCGCCGGCCACCACACCCTGCCCCTGCGCGGCCCGCGTCGCCGGCACCGCGGGGATCTGCTCCGCGTCCAGGCGGCGGTCCAGGGCCTTCGTCTGGACGCGTTCGGTGTGCGCCCACTGCACGAGGACGGCCAGCAGGAAGGCCAACGCCACCAGTTCCGCGATGCTGATCATGGCGCCACCGCCGAGCTGCTGGTCGTGCCGCGTGTCCGGAGCCCAGGAAGGCGCATGGTGCAGGTACCAGGCCCCGGCGATCAGCGTGCCGTGGGTCATCACCACGATGCCCGGCACGGCGTCGATGACCCCGTCGAGGAACACCAGCGCCGCGCGGACCGGATGCGTGCACCACCTCGGCAGTGCCTCCTCGCGGGTGAGTACCGGCACCACGAACAGACATCCGACGAGCAGCAGGTGCAGGTACATCAGCTCGTGGAGCCAGCTGTCACGCAGCGCGGTCGCGAAGTAGGGGGTGAAGTACACCGTCAGTTCGGTCGCGAGCACCAGGGCCGTGCTGACCAGCGGAAAGGTGAGCAGCCGCACCGTTCGCCCGGCCATCGCCCGCCGCACGCGGCCGACGGCCGGCCCGGGCAGGGCGCTCAGAGCCAGGCGCAGCGGATCGCCCAGGGCCAGCCCGAGCGGAGCGATCAGGTCGAGCAGGACGTTCTGGACGGCGGCCGGCCAGAACAGCACCCGGTCGTACACGGCCAGCGCGGACATCGTGGCCACGACGAGCGTGCCGAGCCCGAGCAGCGCGAAGGCCACGACGCGGGGCACGGGCCAGTGCTCGCCCCACCGCCTCACCCGCAGCACCCCCCAGCCGTACAGCACGCCGAGCAGGGCGACCAGCAGCAGCGCCGGCACATCCAGGTGCCACGATGACAGCAACCGTCCCGTGGTCAGCTCGGGCGGACTGCCCATCGCGACCTCCCTTCCTCGCCGAGACCTACTGCCATGTACTCCCGGGCAGGTCCCGCACGCACCTGACGCGCCGCCGTCATACCGGGTTCATACCGAACCCATGTGTCCGGCTCCGCCGAGCGGACGCGAGCGGACACCTCGCACCGCCCGGCCGGAACCGGCGACGCCCAGGTCATGCGCGGTGGTGGCCATGAGCGCTTCCGCTTCCGCGTTCGCGGGGCAGCGGGTTCAGGCGTCGACGACCGGCGTGGCGGCCGACGCGGCCTGGTTGAAGCGCGGCAGGGCGAAGGCGCCGACCGCGAGCAGGGCGACGATGCCCATCTGCACGTACTCGATTCCGGCGAATGCGTGGGAGACGTTGTGCGGCGCGAGGGCCAGGTAGAGCGTGCCGAGGGTGGCCACGCCGAGAGCGAGTCCGCTCTGCTGCAGGGTGATCAGTACGCCGCTGCCACTGCGCGGGCCTTGCGCTCACCTTCGAGGATGTGGTGGAAGTCGCCAGCACCTGGGGGATGACCAGGGCGGCGGTGGCGCCCTGAACGATGCGGGCTCCGATGAGCGCGCCAGGCCGCGAGTTCCTCACCTCGGGAGAGCCAGGATCACCCCCGGAGCAGGCGGGGCTGCCGGTCGGGAGCCGGCGTCGCGTGCCCGGGCTGCGCAGGAGCGAGGTCGCCGCGCCGGCCGACGTCAGCATCGACTACTACGGCAAGCTGGAACGCGGAGACCTCGCCGGAGTCTCGCCCGCCGTGCTCGCCGTCACCGCCGGGCCCGCGTTCGTCACCAACGGTCGCCTGGACCTGCTCACGGCCAACCAGCTCGCCCATGCCTTCTTCATCTGGGTCCTCCGTGGATACTCCGGCGTTTACGCCGGAGAGGAAACGGACTCCTGCGGAGCAGGGCAGGGAGCGGTGTTTCGCCGTCAAG
>NZ_JBIAHG010000068.1:0-16152 GCF_042870385.1 Streptomyces sp. NPDC006602
GGCGGTCGGGCTGACCGCATCTGTCTGTGGAGCTGGTGTAAGACCTCAACGGAGTTCTCCGGGCGGGCAGTCGGCGACGAAGCAGAAACACCCACGGCGCGAGCCGTAGGGATCCCCTCCCTTTAGGGAGGGAGATGTCAAGTGGGGTCTCCGTCGAACGGCCCGAACGCGGCCTGCAGCCGCAGATGGGCGGGGGCGGTGGCGATGTCGCCGAGCTCGTGCCGGAAGGCGACGGCGTCGGGACGGCCCGGGTCGGTGCCGGAGGCGGCGAAGCCGTGCTCGGCATAGAAGGAGGCGAAGGCCGAGTTGCGGGGGGAGGGCAGATAGCGGCCCGTCACCGCGCTCGCGCCGGTGTCGCGGGCGAACTCCAGTACAGCGGCCAGGCAGGCGCTCTCGATGCCCCGGGAGAACACCCGGCAGCTGAGGACGAAGTTGTCGATGTGCAGCACCTCCCTGTCGCGCCGCAGGAACAGGGCGCCGACCAGGCCGTGGTCGCCGAACCGGTCGCGCGCACGCACCGCGATGACGTGCTGTCCGGGATGCTCCATCCGCTCCGACACCTGTGGGACCTGCAGGCGTTCGGTGGCCAGGTGGAACTGGTTGGTGCGCAGCGTGAGCTGGGAGACCCGGGCGATCTCCGCTTCCTCGGGTGGCCGCAGGACGACTTCCAGTCCGAGTCCTTCGAGATAGTCCTGGTAGGAGCCGAAGTCCTCGCGGAACTCGTGGCGCAGGACCTCGGTGCGGTAGCGGCCGGCCCGTTCCAGGTCGGCCTCGGTGAGCTCGAACAGGTCGAACCAGCCGTCGGCCAGCAGCGCCGAGGGGTGCAGGGCGGGCTCCTCGTCGACCCGGACGACGGCGACTTCGGGCAGTTGCTCGGCGACCAGCCCGCATTCGAAGGGGCTGTCGTCGACGAAGACGAAGCTGTCCAGGCCGAGCCCGAGCCGGTCGGCGATGTCGCGGAGATTGTCGTGTTTGGCCTTCCAGTTGGCGTTGACGCGGACGAAGGCGTCCTCGCGCAGCACCATGGCCGGATGGGTGCGCAGCGTCTCGCGCACCGTGTCCGTGTCGTTCTTGCTGCTGACCGCCAGCAGCACGCCCTGCGCGCCGAGTTGCCGGAGCACCCGCTGGAACTCCTGGAAGGCCTCCCCGCGCAGGCCGGCGCCGAGTTCCACGCCGCCGGGCCCCTCCTCGCCGAGGACCCCGCCCCACAGGGTCCCGTCCAGGTCCAGCACCAGGCACTTGCGGGTGCGGCCCAGGCGGGCGCGGACGACATGGGCGGCCTCCCGGGCGTAGGCGGCCAGCAGCGCGTCGGACAGCCGGGCGCGGGCGTACTGCGAAGTGCGTGGATCCCACGCGGGAGCCCCCTCGGCCAGCAGCGGATCGAGGTCCACGGTGACCAGCCCGGGGTGCTGGTCGGCGAGGGACAGCAGTCCGCGGTTGAAGTCCCGCCACACCGCCCCGAGCCGGGCGCGGGAGCGCAGGTCGACCAGCTGGTGGGTGTGACGGCGGTGCAGCGGGACGGTGTTGAGGACGAGCAGGCCACGCCCCGCCTCCTGGTGGGCGCGCACGGCACCGGCGACGAGCGAGAGCCGCGCCCGTGCCGCGGCCTCGACGTCCTCCACCCGCCAGGGCACGGTGACCTCGTCGAAGACCGTGTGCGCGTCGAGCAGGCAGAGCGTGAGCGGGGGCTGGTCGTCGCCGGCCGACGCGGGCCGCATCAGATCCTGCAGATACGAGCCGTAGGGTGCGACCTTCGCCTCCAACAGCAGCCCGTGGCGGGCCAGTTCTGCGGTGAGGGGGGCCACGACCGGGGACACCGTGGAGTGGCCCGTGACGGCGACGGTGACCACCGGTACGTCGGCGTGGCGGCACACCTCCTTCGGGTCGAGCCGGGCCAGCAGCTGGCCGGCGGCCGGCAGGTCGGTCGCGGGCATGCGGGCCAGCAGGGCCGGCACCCGTGCGTACTCCGCGGCGAGCGTGCCCGCCCGGTGCAGGGCGCGCAGCGTGCCGAGAGCCTGCGGGTCGTGCCAGGTGCCGGGCGCGCCGAGGGCGCGGTTGTCGGTGTCGGTCATGAGCGCTCCAGGGCGATACCGGACTTGATCCACTTGCTGGACTCGATGGCGACCGTGATCGCGCGCCCGGGACGGTCCCACTGCCGCAGCAGCTCGGCGAGCTGGAGGAACGGCAGGGCGTTGCCGTTGTTGCCGACGGTGCGCACCACGTTGATGCGGCGGGCGTCCGGGGCGGGCATGCCCGCGGAGATGCGGTCGCTCATCCGCCCGGACAGCTGCGGGGGCAGCAGGAAGTCCACGGTGTCGGCGCCCCAGCCGAGGTCGTCCAGCAGCTCCCAGAACATCTGCCCGGCCATGACCGGCACCGCCTCCTCGATCGCCTTGTAGTCCTCGAAGACCGCCGTGCGGTCGCTGTGCCGGTCGCCGAGCCCGAACCAGTCGATGACCTGGCCGGGCTCCCGGCCCAGGCCCACCAGCCGGTTGAGGACCTGCCGGATCTCGATGCCCTCGCCCAGCGGTTCGGTGCTGAGCACGGCCGCGCCGGCCCCGTCGCCGAAGAGCACGTAGTTGACGAGTTCGGCGGAGGTACGGCTGCCCGGGTCGAAGTCCGTCTCCAGATGCTTGGCGCACACGTCGCCGCCGATCACCAGCACGGTGGTGCAGCGTCCGGCCAGCAGCAGGGTGCGGGCCACGTCCAAGGCCTGTACGGCACCAGCGCAGCCGGACTGCAGCTGGTAGGTGGGGACGTTGTCGATGCCGAGCCGGTCCGCGACCAGGTTCACCGTGGCGGGCATCAGATGGTCCGGGGTGGCGGTGCCCATGACGACGCAGTCGATGTCCCCCGGCTCGAGGCCGGCCTCGGCGAGCGCCCGGTCGGCGGCGGTCGTCGCGATGTCGGCGAGGCTGTGCCGTACCTGGCCGGTGGCAAGGTCGACGGCGAAGTACCGGCTGGTGTTGCCGATGAACATCTCGGCCCAGGTCTCGTCGACACCGACGAGCTTGGCCAGGGTCGCGTTGTCCACCGGGTCGCCGGGCAGGCAGGTGCCGACCGAGGCCAGGTACGCGGTGGGAGGCGCCATCAGCGTGTTCCTTCCGAAGCGGCGGGTTGGGGAGCGGGGGAGCCGTCGGCGAGTTGGCCGCGCAGGTATCCGACGAGGTCGGCCACGGAGCGCAGGCCGGCGAGCAACTCCTCGATCGGGAGCGACCCGAGCTGTGGCAGCGCGTCCTCGATCCGGGTCTTGAGTTCCATCACCCGGATCGAGTCGAAGCCCAGGTCCTCGTGGAGGCGGTCGTGGTCGTGCACGTGTGCCGGGTCGTGCCCGCCGACCCGGCACACCAGACGGCGTGTCAGGGCGGTGAGGGAGTCGGGCAGGTCCCCGTCCGGGGCCGGCGGGCACGATTCCCCGCGGTCGTCGCCACTCGGTAGTCGCGGGGCGGCCGAAGTGGTGTCCGTGCCAGGGGGGACGGGCGGTGCGGAGTGTTCCACAAGCCTCGCGGCGGTGCCCGAGCGCCAGGACCGGAACGACTGGTCGAACAGGTACGGCGGCAGCCGGCGGGGCACCCGGTCCGCCTCGTCGTACAGCAGGTCCCAGTCCGGTGTGAGACCGGCGCACCACAGCTCCCCGAACAACTGCTGGGGGCGGTGGGCGGGGGCGTGCTCGCCCGGGTGCGCGCTGTGCAGGCTCACGGCATGGCCGGAGTCCGCACGCAGCCGCGACAGCAGCGGGGTGAGCACGGCGCGCGGACCGATCTCCACCACATGGGTGACGCCGGTGGCGAGGAGCGCGCCCGCGGCCTCGGCGAACCGGACCGGCTCGGTGATCTGCCGCGCCCAGTAGCGGGTGTCCATGGTCTCCTCGCCGCTCAGCTCACGGCCGTAGACCGTCGAGAAGACGGGGAGGGCCGGGCGCCGGTCGGACACGTCCGCGCACTCGCGGCGGAACTCCTCGACCACGGGCCGCATCAGCGGCGAGTGGAAGGCGTGCGAGACGGTGAGCCGCCGCACGGCCACCTTACGTCCGGTCAACTCCGCCTCGAGTGCCGCCAGTTCGCGCGATTCTCCGGAAATCACCGTGCTGCGCGGGCCGTTGACTGCGGCCACGCCGAGGCGTGCCCGCCGCACCAGCAGCGGCTCCACCTCCGCCGCGGCCAGGCCCACCGCGAGCATCCCGCCGTCCTCGGGGAGTTTGTCCATCAGCGCCCCGCGCCGGGCGACCAGCCGCGCCGCGTCCGCCGCGTCCAGCGCCCCGGCCGCGCACGCGGCGGCGAACTCGCCGATGCTGTGCCCGATCACGTACGACGGCCTGATCCCGGCCTCGGCCAGGGTGGCGGCCAGCGCGTATCCGACGGCGAACAGCGCGGGCTGGGCGAGCCGCGCGCGCTGCACCTCCGGGTCGCCGTCGAGCACCAGGTCGCGCACGGACACTCCGGTATGCGGGGCGATCAGCTGGTCGATCTCGTCGAAGTGGCGTGCGTAGGCGGGGCACGACCGGTACCAGGACGCGGTCATACGAGGGTGCTGGGCGCCCTGCCCCGTGAAGGCGAACGCCACCGACGGCTCCCCGCGCCGCCCGCCGTCCGCCCGCGCGGTCTCCTCGGCGCGCTCGGCGGCCCGGCGCAACTCGGCGGCCAGCGCGGGCAGATCGCCTGCGGCCACGGCCGCGCGGTGCGGCAGCCGGGACTTGACGCGGTTGCTGGTCCAGCACAGCTGCGCCAGCTGGTTGCCGGGACGGCGGGACAGGGCGTCGGCCTGCGCCAGCAGATTCGCACGCAGCCGCTCCGGGGTGCTGGCGGAGACGGTTAACACGCCCGGTGCTGTGGACCGGCCGCGGCGGACGGTGCGAGGCGCCGAGGCCAGCACGGCGTGCGCGTTGCTGCCGCCCATGCCGAAGCTGCTCACCGCGGCGTGCACGGTGCCGGAGGGCAGTTTGAGCGGCGACCTCAGCAGGGACAGCCGGCGTCCGGGCAGGTCCAGGTCCGGGTTCTCGTCATCGGCGAACCGGCTCGGCGGCACCGTGCGGTGGTGCAGTGCGAGGACGGCCTTGATGAGCCCGGCGATCCCGGCCGCGCCCTCCGCGTGCCCGAAGTTGCTCTTGACCGAGCCCAGCGCGACGCTGCCGCCGCTGCGGCCGCAGGTCAGCTCGCCGAGCGCCTGAGCCTCGATGAAGTCGCCGAGCAGGGTCCCGGTGCCGTGCGCCTCCACGAAGCGGATGTCGTCGGCGGTGACGCCGGCCCGCCGCCACACCGACTCGATCAGCTGCTGCTGCGCCCAACGGTTGGGCGCCGTGATGCCGTTGCTGCGCCCGTCCTGGTTGACCCCGGTCTCCTTCAGCACGGCGTACACCGGCTGACGGTCCGCCAGGGCGTCGCTCAGTCTGCGCAGCACCAGCACCGCCACGCCCTCGGCGCGTCCGATCCCGTCGGCCGAGGCGCTGAACGGTTTGCAGCGGCCGTCCGGCGCCGACAGGCCGGCCTGGGTGTAAAAGATGTTGATGACCGGGGTCATGATCAGGTTGGTGCCGGCCGCGAGGGCGTGGTCGCACTCTCCGGCGCGCAGCGCGTTCACCGCGAGATGGACGGCGACGAGCGAGGAGGAGCAGGCCGTGTCCACCGCCAGGCTGGGGCCCTTGAGGTCGAGGTGGTACGAGAGACGGTTGGCGCCCATGAAGTAGCCGTTGCCCAAGCCGTGGCGGGCGGTGATCCGGTCGTAGTCGGCGAGTTGCAGGAACGCCCACTCGTTGGCCATCACGCCGACGAACACGCCGGTCTCGGTGCCGGCCAGGTCCTGCGGGGCGAGCGCTGCGTCCTCGACGGCCCGCCACGCGCACTGCAGCAGCAGCCGTTGCTGCGGGTCCATGGCGGCGGCCTCGCGCGGTGCGATGCCGAAGAAGCCGGGGTCGAAGGCGTCGGGGTCGGCGATGAAGCCGCCGCGCAACGTGTTGCTGCGGCCCGGCGGCCGGGCATCGTGGGCGCTGTGCGGGGTGGCCGGTGACGTGGCGTGGTAGCGGTCGGCGTCCCAGCGCTGTTCGGGTACGCGATCCGTGCCGTCGCGTCCGTCCATCAGGAGCGACCAGTACTCCTGCGCGTCGCGGGCGCCGGGGAAGCGGCAGTCGAGGCCGACGACCGCGATGGGTTCGCGCTCGGTCATGAGGGGGCCTCGTCGTGCTTCGCCTTGTCGGCCAGGCGTTCGGCGAGGTGACCGGTGAGCGCGTGGACGGTCGGGAAGTCGTAGGCGAGGGTGGGGGCGACCGCGAGCCGGTAGTGCTCCTCGATCTCGCCGCAGATGCTGATCGCCGCGACCGAGTCGATGCCGTAGTCGGCGAGCGGTGTGTCGGTGTCGATCTCGTGGGGGGACCGGTGCAGGTGGAAGGCCACCCGTTCGGTCAGCCACAGTTCGAGGTCGGGAGCGTTCCCGTGCGGCACGGGACGGTGCACGGGTCGGCGGGCCGGGGAGGTGCGTGTGGTGGGAGCGATGCTCATGGCCTACTTCTCTCTCGGGACTCGGACTCGGATGTCAGGGGCGGGGCGACACCGCGGCGGTGGGCCGGGGTGCCGCGTCGGGGGAGGGCAGCACGGCGGCGACGGCGGGTTCCAGGCGCTGGTGCAGCACGGGCAGGCCGCCGTCGAGGAAGAGCCGCCGCATGAGGGTGCGCTGCGTCTTGCCGCTGGTGGTCTTGCGGATCACCCCTGGCTGTACGAGCACCACGCTCACCGCGGGCAGCTGGAACCGGCGGCTGAGCAGCGCCTGCACGGAGGCGGCGAGGCGGGCCAGGGCCTCCCCCTCGCCGGTGGCCTGGGGCCTGAGCTCCTGCACCACGACGACGTGGGTGCGGTCGGACGTCTCGTCGGTGACGCTGAACACCGCGCCGCCGCCGCGCCGGAACGCGTCCCCCAACTCCTGGACGGCCTGCTCGATGTCCTGCGGGTAGAGGTTGCGGCCGTGCTGGATGAGCATCTCCTTGATCCGTCCGGTGACGTACAGCTCCTCGTCGAGCAGGGCTCCGAGATCCCCGGTGCGGAAGTAGCCGGCCCGGCCGTCAGCCGTGGCCGCCTGGAAGGTCTGGGCGGTGAGCTCGCGCCGGTTCCAGTAGCCGACGGCCACCGACGGTCCGCGCAGCCAGATCTCGCCGACCTGTCCGGCGGGCAGCACCCGTAGGGTCATCGGGTCCACGATCACGACTTCGGTGTCCTGCGGGCGGCCGCAGCCGACCAGGGTGCGGCTCGGATGGTCGGTGCGGGCGGGCCGCAGCTCGTCCTGTTCCAGGGCCTTGGCGTCGACGGTGAGTTCCAGGTGCGGCGCGTCGGGGTCGTTGCCGGAGACCAGCAGCGTGTTCTCGGCGAGGCCGTAGCAGGGCAGTACGGCCTCGGGGCGCAGTCCGTTGCCGGCGAAGCGCCCGGCGAAGGCGTGCAGGGTGTCGGCGCGCACCGGCTCGGCCCCGTTGAGTGCCACCCGCAGGCTGGACAGGTCGAGGCCGGCCGACTGCTCCTCGGGGACGCGCCGGACGCACAGTTCGTAGCCGAAGTTGGGGGAGGCGGTGCCCTCCACCCGGTAGTCGTGGATCATGCGCAGCCAGCGGACCGGCTGTTTGATGAACGCGATCGGTGACATCTGCACACTGGTGCCGCCCACCCACAGCGGGTGCAGCGTCATGCCGATGAGCCCCATGTCGTGGTAGAGCGGCAGCCAGCTGCCCGCCACGACACCCTGGGGCGTCTTCATGGCGGAGCGGATGGCTTCCTGGTTGGCGGCGAGGTTGGCGTGCGTGATCATCACGCCCTTGGGCTCGCTGGTGGAGCCCGAGCTGTACTGGAGGAAGGCCACGTCGGAGCCGCGCACCCGGGGCGGGGTCCACAGGTCGGCGTCGGCCCCGTCGTCGTCACCGCCGGTCGACAGGCAAACCACGTCCTGCTCCGCCGAGGCGGCCAGCCAGGCGCCGATCGCCTGCCGGTATTGCGGGAGAGTCAGTACGGCGCCTACGTCGGCGTCCTGCAGGATGCCGCTGACCCGGGCCAGCCGTTCGCCGGGCTCGTCGGGCAGCGGGGCCGGAATGGCCGTACGGCCGGCGTAGAAGCAGCCCAGGAAGGCCGTGACGAAGTCCAGCGTCGGGGGGTAGAGCAGCAGGACCGGGCGAGAAGGGGCGCCCTTGGTCGCGTGGCGCAGCCGGGCGGCCACGACGCGGGCCCGCCGGTCCAGTTCGGCGTAGCTGAGCTCCTCGGGCCGCATCCCCAGGCCGTCCTCGTGCAGGTACACGAAGGCGGCACGGTCGGGATGGCGGTCCACGCCGGCTCGTACGGCGTCCGTCAACGTTCGGGGGTCAGGCTGGTGCGGCACGGGCTGTCCTTTCCGCGGTCGGTTGACCGGTGTGGCAGGAAACCTTTTCGGGGGGCACCGAGTGCCACCCGGTGACCTCAGCCTTGAGGTGCCGTGAAAAGGAGACGTAAAGCGAAAATTGGTGCGCACGTCACGGGTTCGGGTTCTCGGGACGGGCGTCGCCCGAGCGGATACAACGGTGGGTGCACGGATTGGCACAGTGGGTGTTGGCACCCAGTGCCTGTCGACGACGCGAAGGAGGCCGAGGATGGATTCGGACGCCCGAGCCGAGGGGGAGCCGGTCCCTGGGGGCTCCATACCTGTCGGGCCCAGGTGCGCGGTGGGCCGGCGTGCGGTCCGTGAGGCCGTGTTGCGGCATGGATACGCGGTGTGCCACGGCCGGCTCGACGAGTGGGGAGGCGGGGGAGGGGAAACGGTGTCGGCGGCGCGTGAGGTGCTCGGCCCGGACTGGTCGCGCTACCGCACCGCACGCGAACCCCTCGTACGGTCGAGGCTGTTGGGCTCCCGGCTGCTGCTGCGGCACGTGGTGGCCGTCGTGGCCGGCACCGAACCGGGCCGGGTGGTGGTGGGCCGCGACGGCGACGGGCGGCCGTTTCTGCACCGGCCCGCCGGACTGGACGTGGGCATCAGTCACACGGCCGGGATGCTGGTGGTCGGGGTGGCCCGCGGCCGCCGGATCGGCGTGGACGTGGAGGCGTCGGACCGCTCCTTGCTGGCACCCGGATTCGCCGAGAAGTTCTGTCACCCGCAGGAACTGGCGGAGCTGAGCGGGCTGCGGCCGGCCGAGCGGAATCTGAGGCTGGTGCGCCTGTGGACGCTCAAGGAGGCGTACACGAAGGCGCTCGGCGTCGGCCTGGCGCACGACTTCACCCACCTGCGCCCCCGGTTCGAGCAGGGAGGCGGCGGCTGGCAGTTGGACCCGACAGCAGGCGGCTGGTACCTGCGCTGTGAACAGGTCGGCCGCTTTCTCGTCGCCGGCGCGCTGGGACCGGAGGGCGGGTAGGGCGACGGTGCGCCGTACCCGCAGGACGGCCCTCCGGCACTCGCGGCGCGACGAAGGCGGTGACCGGGCGTCAGGGGGCCTGGCTGTCAGATCTGTTGTGCGCCGACGCGCCGGAACAGAAGGCAAGACAGTTCCCCAATGCGCCGGGCGTCAACGGCTGTTGCTCGGCTGAGCGTCGTGGACCGCAGGGTCCGTGGTGACGTGTGACAAGCGTCCCCGGCAGGGAACGAGCAATCGAGTCAACGATGTTTCGATACACCGTTGACTCGATTGCTCGCCGGGTCTAGCGTCGGCAGGACACGGCACGCGAACGGCACTCGGCTCACGCACCCCCTCTTCCTTCCGAGGAGCGGAACCCGTGACAACTCAGCCCCGTTTCAAGGCCGCCGAGCAGACTCCGCAGTCCGCCCACCCGCACCGGTGGCGCGTCCTCGCGGTCCTGCTGGTGAGCCTCCTCCTCGTCGTCCTGGACACGTCGATCCTGAACGTGGCCCTGAAGACGCTCGCCGAGCCGTCACCCGCCGGCCTCGGAGCCACGCAGAGCCAGCTGCAGTGGTCGATCGACTCCTACACCCTCGTCTTCGCCGCCCTGCTCTTCACCACCGGCGTGCTCGCCGACCGCTGCGGGCGCAAACGCACGCTGCTGGCCGGGCTCGTCGTCTTCGGCGGCTGTTCCCTGTGGTCCGCCTACGCCCACAGCGCCGACGAACTCGTCATCGCCCGGGCGGGGTTGGGCGTCGGGGGTGCCCTGGTGCTGCCCGCCACCCTCGCGATCATCATGGCCGTCTTCCCGCCCGCCGAGCGCGCCAAGGCCATCGGTGTCTGGGCGGGCGCCGCCGGACTCGCCGTCGCACTGGGGCCCATCGCCGGCGGCGCGCTGCTCGAGCGGTTCTGGTGGGGCTCCGTGTTCCTGATCAACCTGCCCATCGTGGTCATCGGCGCCGTCGCCGCTCTGTTCGTCGTACCCGAGTCCCGCGATCCCGAGCGCACCGGCTTCGATCCGCTCGGCGTCACCCTGTCCGTCGCCGGTCTGACCGCCCTGGTGTACGGCGTGATCCGGGGCGGCGAGTCGGACGACTGGGCGGACGCCACCGTCTGGGGACCAGTGCTCGGCGGCCTCGCGGTCCTGGCTCTGTTCGCGTTCTGGGAGCGCCGCAGCGCGCGCCCCGCGCTGGACCTCGCCCTCTTCCGCAACCGTCGCTTCTCCGCCGCCGTGACCGTGATCGGCTTGGTCTTCTTCGCCCTGCTCGGCGCCACCTTCTTCCTGGTCTTCTACCTGCAGAGCGTGCGTGGCTGGACACCGCTGGAGGCCGGCTGCCTGCTGCTGCCCCTGGCCGTGGCCCAACTGGTGTGCTCGCCTCCGGCCACGCTCGCCGCCAAGCGCGTGGGGCTCCGGCCGGTGTGCGCGGCCGGCATGCTGCTCACCTCGCTCGCCTTCCTCGCCGTGGCCACCATCGACGAACACACCGAGGTCTGGGTCATCGAGTCCGTCCTGTGCGTCATGGGTGTCGGCATCGCCTGCGTGATGCCCCCCGCGACATCCGCCGCGATGTCCGCCGTGGCCCGGGACCGCGCGGGCACCGGAGCGGCGGTCAACACCACCTTCCGGCAGGTGGGCGGCGCCCTCGGGGTCGCGGTCCTCGGATCGGTGCTCTCCGTCGCCTACCGCTCCCGGATCGACGACCACCTGACGCCGTTGCCCGCCCCGGCCCGCGACACGGCGCGGGAGTCCGTCGCCGCGACCCTCACCGCCGCGGAGAAGCTGGGCGCGCCCGGCTCCGAACTCGCGGCCCACGCCGTCGACGCGTTCGTCTCGGCGATGCACCTCACGTCCCTGGTCGCGGCCGGCGTCACGTTCCTCGGCGCCCTCCTCTGCCTGCTGCTCCTGCCTTCCCGTACGGCCGCCGGGACGCTCGGCGCCGAGGAGGCGACCGCCGACAAAGAGGTCCACACCACGGAGGTCTGAATTCGTATGCCGCCACACCTCGACCGTCCGGCGACCGCCCCGGGACCCACTGTCCGGGGCGGCCGCCGGCGCGACCCCGTCGCCGACCGGGCAATCCTGGACAGCACGCTCGGCCTGCTCGGCGAGGGATGCAGTTTCGGTGACCTGTCCATGGACCTGGTCGCCCAGCGCGCGGGCGTCGCCCGGGCCACCATCTACCGCCGCTGGCGCAACAAGGAGGAGCTGGTGCTCGCCGCGCTGAGCACCCTCGACCTCCCCGTGCCGCCGCTGGACGGACTCGGCCTGCGCGACCGGCTGGTGGCCCTCGTGGACCAACTGCGCCACCGCGGCCAGGGCACGAACCTGCACCGGCTGATCGGCACCCTGCTCGGTGAGGCGGTGCGCCGCCCGCAGCTGGTGGAGCGGTTCGAGGACACCGTCGTCGCCGCACGGCGCGAGGCCATGCTGAAGGCGCTGCGGGACGGCGTCGCCGGCGGTGAGCTGCGCGCCGACCTGAACCTGGACGACGCGGTCGAACTGCTCACCGGACCGATGGCGGCCCGGCTGATTCTCCGCCAACGCCCCGTCGAGTCGGTGGCATTCGCCGAGTCGATCGTCGACACGTTCCTGAACGGAACCCGCACGATCCGCGCCGGGACAGGCTCCGGCACGGCACCGGAGCACCTCCCACCACCACAGGAGCCGCTGCCATGAAATTCCTCTTCGACGACCCCGCCTTCGACTACCAGGCCCTGCGCACCGCCGGTTACGCCGATTACGGCGGAGCGCAGCTCGGCGAGGTCGTCGCGGTCGCCGCACACATCCCCGACGGCGACACGGAAGCCTGGCGGCACGCGTGGGCCACGCTCGCCGAACGCGTCCACCGGCTGGGCACCGCGGCCCGCGACGAGGGCCGCACCGTCGACGCCCGCGCCGCCCTGCTGCGGGCGCACAATTACTACCGCACCGCCGAGTTCTTCCAACGCGAACAACCCGCGGACCCGGAGGCCCTGCGACTGATGCGGCTGTCCCGGGAGGCCTTCGCCGACGCGGCCGAACTCCTGGACCGTCCGCCCGAGTTCGTCCGCATCCCCTACGAGGACACCTCACTGCCCGCCTATTTCTACCGGGCGGACGACTCGGACGAACCCAGGCCGACCATCATCCACCACGGCGGCCTCGACTCCACCGTCGAGGAGGGCTACTTCTTCGTGGCGGCGGCAGCCGTCGCCCGCGGGTACAACTGTCTGTGCTTCGAGGGACCCGGACAGGGCTCGGTCCTGCGCGAGCAGGGGCTGGTCTTCCGCCCCGACTGGGAAAAGGTCGTCACGCCGGTCGTGGACCACGCGCTGTCCCTGCCCGGAGTGGACCCCGACCGTCTGACACTCGTCGGCACCAGCCTCGGGGGTCTGCTCGCGGTGCGGGCCGCGGCCTTCGAGCACCGTCTGGCCGGCTGCGTCGCCCATGACGCGGTCTGGCAGCTGGGCGACGTCGTGGGGCTGCCGCCGTTCGCCCTGGAGTGGGTCGAGCAGGGATGCGACGACTTCGCCGACCCGGTCATCTGGGGGATCGCCGCCCAGCAGACCTTCACCCGCTGGCTGCTGCGGCAGACCATGTGGACCTTCGGCGCCGCGACCCCGTCCCAACTGCTGCGCCGACTGCCCGCGTTCGGCCTGTCGGAGGTGATCGGCAAGGTGCGCTGCCCGGTGTTCGTCCTCGATGCGGAGGAGGACCTGTTCTTCGCCGGTCTGGAGCACGCGAAGAAGGTGTACACCGGGCTCAACTCGCCCAAGACGCTGTATGTGTTCACGGCCGACGAGGGCGGTGGGGCGCACTGCCACTCGGGCGCGATGCGGCTGTTCCACGACCGGCTCTTCTCCTGGCTGCTGGAGACACTGGGAGCGCACCGGCCGGCGGCGGCCTGACCGGCGGCCCGCCCGGCCGCGGCATCATCTCGGCCCGGACAGCCCGGCCCGCTCACCGGTGGGCCGGGCTCTCGGCCGAATGTCATTCGGCGGCCCGGTCCACGGCGGCAGATTTTTCTCCGGCGGCTCGGTTGCGGGCCGCCGGATTTTCATTCTCCTTAATGGCGGCGTAACGGAACGGACTGGCATCGTGCAACGACCTCGCATAAGCTGCACGGCATAGCAGTAAACTGCTGTCCGCATGGCGCCCCAGACCTGGGGTCGGACGGGGGAACCGGAATTTAGTTGAATGCGTTTCGCGCATTCGGGGGGTTGTCGTGTCCCTGTCCTGTTTACAGGCTGACCAAGCGCTTCGCTATGAGCTGCTGGGGCGGTTGCGGGTGACCCGTGACGGCGTCGACCTGACGCCCGAGCAGCCCAAGCTCGCCAAACTGCTCGCCCTGCTGCTGATCAGGGCGGGCGAGACCGTGCCGGGGGACAAACTGGTGGCGGAGCTCTGGGAGCAGGGTCCGCCGCGTTGCGCCTTCGCGAGTCTGCGCGTGTACGTCTCACAGCTGCGGAAAATCCTCAACAATCCTCGAGGAGCGTCTCCGATCGCCACGACCTCACCGGGATACATCCTCGCTGTGAGCGGCGACACAACAGATTTCCACCTTTTCGAGGAGCTCTACACCCGTGGCCGAGAACGATACTGTGCGGCCGATTTCCTGCATGCCTCCGAACTTCTCCGGAAGGCGCTTTCCCTGTGGCGGGGACCTGTTTTGGAAGGAATTCAAGGGTCGTTGGAAATTGAATCTTTCGTGGCTGTAGAGGAGGAAAAACGGCTGAACTGCACCGAGCTGAGCATCGACTCCGCACTGGCACTGGGCCGCCATCACGAAGTGATCGAGGATCTGAAGGGCCTCCTCGTCCAGCATCCGCTGCGGGAGCCGTTCTACCGCCAGTTGATGGTCGCCCTGTACCGGGCGGGCCGCCAGGGGGACGCGCTGGGGACCTACCGCAACGCCCGCCGGGTGATCAAGGAGGAGCTCGGCGTCGAACCGGGGCCGACCCTGCGCTTGGCCCACGAGGCCATCCTCCGGGCGGACCCGGCACGCCTGGAGGCCGCCGGGGTCATCCCCGCCATGCACTGACCGCGAGGTCGCGCACCCGTGGACGCTTTATCCGGCATTTGCAGTCGCTTAACCGCCTCTCCATAAAGTCCAGTTGACCCCGCACCAGCGGGGCGAGCCGGGTGCCGTACGCGGCCGTGTACCAGAGGGCACCGGCCACGGTGCCGTGACCGTGGCCATTGGTGCGGATCTCGGACGGAGCCGAATAAATCTTGGAAGCAGGATTGTGATCTGCATCACTGCGGGCTCTGAGTGGCACGTACGGGCAGCCCTCAGGTGCCGGGACCTGCCGTCACCGCCACGATCACCGAGCGGGCATCCGGGATGGGGGCGTGTGGAGGATGTGGCGTACTTGGCACTGTCGCGGTCAACCCGGGTTCGACCGACAGCCCCAGCCGCCGGCCCAGCTCACGAGCCCGGATCTCCAGGGCCAGGGTGATGCCGCGCCGGTCGGTGCGTACTGCTGTCAGTGGGTCGAACTAGGGCGCGTATCGGGTCGTGATCAATGAGCGCGTTCTCCCCTCGTGCTGATCTTCGATCCGGTAGATCGTCTTGCGTGACGCGTGCGCAGCTGACCGATGTGGAGTGGGCGTTCATCGAGCCGTACCTGCCGATCGGCGAGTATGGCCCGTACCCCGAGCGGTTGCGCCAGCAGTTCGAGGGCGTGGTCTGGCGGTTCAGGACCGGCGGGCAGTGGCGGGAGATGCCGCAGGAATTCGGTGCCTGGTCGACGGTGTCCAACCGTTTCCGGCAGTGGCGTGACGCCGGCGTGTTCGAGGCCCTGCTGGAGGGCCTGATCGCGGAGGCCGCGAAGCGGGGTGAGGTGGATCTGTCGCTGGTCAGTATCGACTCCACCACCGTGCGGGCCCATCACGATGCCGCCGGGATGCACACGAGGCAGGACGTGCTCGCCGCTTTGGAGAAGGCTGCCGCCGAAGAGGAGGAGGCCAGGTCAAGGGGGGGCGGTCCCGAGGGACGAAGCGGGCAGGACGGTGGTGCCGATCCCGAGCGGGACGAGCGGCGACACGTCCGGCGCCGGCGCAGGGTCCGGCTCAAGGCCGCTCTGCTGGGGCGCTCACGGGGCGGGCAGACGTCAAAGGTCCATCTCGCCGCGGACCGCAAGTGCCGGCCCTTGGCGTTCGTCTTGACCGCGGGACAGGCGGCCGACAGCCCACAGTTCATCCCGGTGCTGGGGAAGATCCGGGTTCGCGGCCCAGCGGGGCGGCCTCGCACCAGGCCGGACGCGGTCGCCGGGGACAGGCGTACTCGTCCCGCGGTAACCGCGCCCACCTGGGCAGGCGCGGCATCAAGGCCGTCATCCCGGAGAAACGGGACCAGGCCGCCAACCGGAAGGGGAAGGGCTGCAAAGGGGGACGCCCCGTCGACCACGACGCCGAGCTCTACAAGGAGAGGAACACCGTCGAGCGCCTGATCAACAAGCTCAAGGCGTGGCGGGGCATCGCGACCCGCTACGACAAGACCCCGGAAAGCTGCCTCGCCGGGCTTCACCTGCGTGCCTCGGTGATCTGGATCAAAGGCCTCACCCGAACCAGCGCCGAGAGCCGCGCAGGTCATCGAGGGACGTAGCTTGTCGGGATCGCAGTTGCGGGCTCTCAGCGGCAGCTGCATTCCCGGATGTCGGGATTTCGGCGGCCCGCTGCCGCCCGGGGAGTGGGGATCGTGCGCCACCAGCGCGGTGTCGGCCCGCGGGCTCAGGCGAGGGCGGCGGCCAGCAGGGCGAAGGCGGCGACGATGACGGCGACGCGGACGTAGTGCCAGCGGTCCCAACGCGTCATCTGCTCCTTCCAGTCCTCGGGCCGGTTC
>NZ_JBIAHG010000069.1:0-14076 GCF_042870385.1 Streptomyces sp. NPDC006602
CCGGATCGTGCTTCTCATAGCCGACGTGGTCGGTGATCTCGCCCTCCAGGGCGGACTCCAGCACCCGCTTGGTCAGCTGCTGCAACAGCCCGCCCTCGCCGGTCAGTTGCAGCCCCTCGTTCCGGGCACGGTCAACCAGCATCGCAACGAGCTGCTCGTCCGACACCGCACTCGACGGCGCCTCAACCACCCGCTCGGCATGCTCGTTCTTCACGGCGGTCTCCGTCATCAGACGCTTCTCCTTGATCGTCAGATCCGCCGTTGATTAGACACTCCCTCACTGGACGACGGCCTGGCGCGGCATGCGCATGCGGTGGCGCAGGCCGTGCGGGAGATGCTGGGGGAGTGGCGTAGCCGGCTGCCTGCGTCCGACGAGGCGGCCCTGAGTGAACTGCTCGCCTATGGGTCCGGGACGTTGCTCCCAGCCGGTGGAGGGCAGCGCGCAGGTCTGCGCGCCAACCCCTACAGGACCTTGCTGTAGGATCCGCGATTTCGTGAGCACTGGTCCCTGCGGAAACGCCGGAATCCGCGCTCGATGCGCACTCGTCGCGTCGGTTCAGCGTGAGCAATCGGGAGACCTGGGCGCTGTGGTTGGTCACTGTCGGTAGAGGCTGTCGGGAGCATCCCTGGCGGAGTGTGTTATCGGCTAGCCGGTTGAGGTATCGGAAGGAGCGAGGAAGACGGGGCGCCCTCAGCCGCGTGGATGCCGGGTCACTCGAGCGAAGGCGGCCATCCGCCGGGCGTACCCGTCCGGGTCGCCGAAGTGCACCGCAAGGTGCTCGGCTCCAGCGTCCTGGAAGGCCTCGGCGGTGCGGGCGGCCTCGCCGACAGTGTGGTCCGGGCCGTGCCAGTCGATCCGCGTGCCGGGGGACACAGCGCGGCCGTCGGTACGGGCCCGCAGGTACGCCAGCCGTTCGCCGAACGCCGTCGGGTCCAGGCCCACGCCCTGCCAGACGTCGGCGTACCGGGCCGCCCGGCGCAGGGCGGCGTCGGTGACACCGCCGGTCATCACCGGCACCACACCGTGGGGGCGCGGCTCGAAGACGCCCGTTTCGAAGCCGTACCAGCGGCCCTCGAAGGGGCCCCGGCCAACCCGGAACAGGTGCCGGAGCAGTGCGATTGCCTCGTCCGTGCGGGCCGCCCGGCTCCTGAAGTCGGCGCCGACGGCGGTGAACTCGCGTTCATCCCAGCCGATCCCTACACCCAGGGTGATCCGTCCGCCGGACAGTCCGTGGAGGGTCGCGACCTGTTTGGCCACCACGAAAGGACTGCGCACGGGCAGGACGAGCACGGAGGTGCCGAACCGGATCCGGCTGGTCGCGGCCGCCAGCCAGCCCATGGTCACCAGCGGTTCGAGGACTCCTCCGTACACCGGGCCGTACTCGCCAGGCGGCAGGATGTGGTCGGGGAGCCATGCCGTGTCGTAGCCGAGGGCCTCGGCCTGCCGCGCCAGGTCGGTGAGTCGTCGCGGGTCGGCGCCCGCGGCCTCGTTCGGGAGGACGACCTGCAGCTTCACTTCCCCTCACCGTCCTTCCCATCCGAAAGCGAAAGGAAGTGAAGAAAGTCGAGGACCGGTTTCAGCCACTCTTCCGGCCGCTCGACCATGACCACGTGGTCGCTGTCGATCTCCGTGTACCGCGCGCCCCGGATCCCGGCCGCCAAGGCGCGGGAGCCCTCGGGCAGGACCATGCTGTCAGCGGTTGTCGCGACGACCAGTGTGGGGACGGCGACCTCGGCCAGGTCACCGGTGGTGTCGAGGGAGGGGATCAGGTCGATGTGAGGGTGGAGTGCGGGAGGCTCCTCGGCCCGCCAGCAGGGGAGGAGGCCGAGCAGGTGGTCGTCGGGCCGGGCGAACCCGGCGGTCAGTACGAGCGCGGTCACCCGCTCGGGATGGCGTACGGCAGCGCGCACCGCCACCAGCGTGCCGAGCGAGAAGCCGAGCACCGCGAACCGCCCGACGCCGCGCCGTACGGCGGAGTCGACGACCGAGTCCGTGAGCTCATCGAGGTCCAGTGGGGCGCCGGCGACCGGGGTCTCACCCGAGCCGGGGTAGTCCGGGGCGACGACAGTGTGGGCAGCGGCGAGGGCGGGCAGGACCGGCGCGAAGTTGCCTTCGATGCTGCCGGTGGCGCCATGGGCAAGCAGCAGTCCTGGGCCGGTTCCGGTGATGGTGGTGGCAAGGGCGGGGAATGAATCGCGCATGCCTCGTACGTTGACCCATCACACCGGTGTGAAGGTCAAGTCAGCGGCGTGGTGAGGAGAGTCAGTGCTGATAGGCGAGCTGTCACGGCGGACCGGAGTGGCGGCCCGGCTGCTGCGGTACTACGACGAGCAGGGCCTGTTGTGCCCCAACCGCGACAGCAGCGGATACCGCGTGTACGCACCCGACGCCCCATACGTCGTCGCACGCATCCGGGGCATGCTGGCGGCCGGGCTGACCACCGACGCCATCCGCGAGATGCTGCCGTGTGCCACCGACGCCGGGCCGGGGATCGAGCCCTGCCCAGAGGTGCTGCGAACGATGACCACGCACCTGGAACGGATGGACGCGGACATCGCGGATCTGCGCCGCCGCCGGGCCGCGCTGGCCGCGTTCCGTGACGCGACCGAAGCGCGGCAGGAGCGGGGGCGCGCTCGCTGAAGGGCATTGGCCGCTTTCCACCGCTCCCAGGGGACGTTCCAGTCGCCGCCAGCCGTTGTTCGCCGCGACGGTGCCGAGGACGAGCAACGCACTGAGCGAAGACCGAAACGGCCTTGAAGGAGATCGCTACTGAAGGTAGCCGTTGTCAACGGGACCGCGGATTTGCCGATCCACTGTCAGCGAAGCGGCTTCATTGTCAGCGAATCCGCGGATCCTACATGCGCGTCCCCGTACCCGGCCCGTTGAGGAGGTGGTTGATGAGCTGCTCGGTTTCTGTCTCCAGGGAGCAGTCCAGCGCCTGGTTGGCCTGCTGGACGCGGGTGATGGCTGTGGCGTAGCTGACGTGTCTGCTTATTGATCTTGGTTGTGGCCTGCTGTTGCTCAGCTGTATTGAGCGGTGTGTTCGTTTCGTGGGGGAGGCTTACGCGAAGCCAAGTGTCCGGCGCCGGAGGATACGTGGGCTGAGCTGGTTGTTTGTATTGCGCAGTGAGCTGGGTGAGGTGGCGGATTTTGCGCAGGGAAACTGGCGCGCCTATAGGTACGGTGAGTTGTCGGCCGATGTGCTGGGACCAGGGCAGTGTCGGAGCGTGAGTCTTTCAGCGGGTGGCCAGGCGTTGCCAGAGCAGGTCGTGGTCGGCGGGTGAGGTAGGAGGCGGCTGTCTCGCGGGGCAGCGGCCTCACGCGCGGTGCGCCGGGCGGGGTGGGCCACATGGTGCTGGTTCGTACTGCGGGGCGGTTCGCGGTGGGGGCGGTTACCGGGTGCGGCGGGTGGGGGTGCGGGGCCGGTAGTGCTCTTCGGCGAGGTGGTCCAGCGTGATGGAGTCCAGCAGTGTTTTGGTGATGCGTTCGCTGCTGTCCAGGATGGCTTCGATGGCGGCTTGTCGGATCAGGCGGGCCAGGCTGCCGATCCGTCCGGCGGTCCGTTCGTGCAGGTAGGGCGCCAGCCTGGGCAGGCTGCCCGTCCGGTGCGCGGTGAGGTCGAGGGCCTGTTCCAGGGCGGTGATCAGTTCGCGGAACGGCTCCCGGTCGCCGGCGCGGGCGGGCAGTGCCCCGCAGTCGATCAGGGAGGCCCGTCCGGCCAGTTGTGCCCCGCGTACTCCGGTGAACACGGCGCTGGCGGTGACGTCGATGCCGGCGTAGACGAAGGTGGCGGGCACGCGTTCGGTGAGGTCTTTGAGCCAGTCGGCGGCCTCCGCGCCGGTGGAGGTGCGGGGGTTGAGCCGGTGGATTTCGTCGATCAGCACGAGCTTGACCCTGGCCGCGGTGTAGGTGTGGCAGACGGCGGTGGTGATCTGCGCGGTGGTCATGCGGGTGGTGACGGGGATGCCGAGGTAGCGGGCGAACTCCCCGGCCAGGGTTTTGGCGGTGGCGCCGGGCGGCACCAGCACATACGTCACCGGCACACTGTCGTCGCCCGGGGCGGCGCGGCGGGTGTGGGCGAGGTGGCAGGTGCGGCCGACCTGCAGCAGCGCGGTGGTCTTGCCGGTGGTGGCCGCCCCGGTGACGATCAGGGACGGACGTGCGGTGACGTGTTGATGCCGGCCGAGGATCATCAGCGTGCGGACCTGGCGTGCCAGGGTCTCGATGGCCGGCGTGCGCACGGTGACGAACTGCGAGTGGTAGGCCAGACGTTCCTCCAACGGCCGTGGTGCCTGGCCCGGCTTTGGTGGCGTCGGGGGCGCGGTGTGGGCGAAGCGGGCGAAGGCGTCGAAATCGTCACCGTCCCCGCGGCTGCCTCTCCGTCACCGGGGGCGGGGGGATCGGTAGGGGTCACCACAGTTCGGCCTCCTGATCGGCGTCGTACAGCGTGAGTGCGCCGCTCCCCGGCAGCGGGTGCGTGCCGGGCTCGTCGGCGCCGACGTCGTCACGGGCCTCAGCCTGGGCTCGGGCTTCCAGTGCGTCGAGGCTGTCCTCGGCCTCGGCCTCGTAGCGGCTCATCGCTGGTTGGTCGCCCGCTGCCTGGGGGGCTGCCTTTGCGGTGTGAGTGCCCGGCGTCGTCTTGGGCGGTGCTGGCTGTGCCGCAGTGGTGGGCCGGGCGCGGCGCAGGACCTGGTCGGCGGCCTCCGCGAGGGCGGCTTCGTGCTTCTCGCGGTCTGTGCGCCGGCCCAGGGCGGTGCGGATGTGGCGCCAGGTGGTCTCGCTCATCGGGGCGTGGATGTGGTCGCGGTGGATCCACGGGATCTCGTGCAGGTGTCCGTCGGGCAGCCGGATGTAGATCTGGCGTACGTCGTGCGGGTTGAGGTGGACCTCCCACTTGCCGCCCGCGCCGGCGGGGGAGGGGCGGCCGCGGTGTTCGTTGAGCAGGGTGTGGTCGTAGGTGCGGTGGTTGATGCGGATGCCGCGGCCGGTGACGGGATGGAAGCGCACGGGCAGCAGTTCCAGGTAGTCGGTGCCGGTCAGCGGCCACGGCACGTATCCGCACGCGCCCAGCAGCGCGCCCCACATCTCGTTCGGGGCCAGCGCCTTCTTGGGCAGGAGGGGGTGGCGCAGACCGTCGTGGGGGCGGTGCTGCCAGCATGCGGTGATCCATTCGTCCAGCAGTTCCTGCAGCTGGGCCACGGTGAACCGGGCTTCGTCCTGGACTGCCTCGCCGCGCGCGAGGATGTGGGGGCCGGTGTAGCCGGCGACGTGCTGCGCGAAGAGGGTGTTGATGCTTCCGAAGGTCCGTTCGACGGCGCCCTTGGCAGCCGGGGAGCGGGGCGGTGCGGGCTGCACGCTGACGCCGAGGGTCTCGCAGGCGGCCAGGAACGCGGTGGAGACGAACACTCGCCCGCGGTCGATGACGATCGTCTCCGGCACCACCACCGGCCGCGCCGCCGCCTGTTCCAGCCGCGCGTCGAGGGCGAGGAGCCGGTCGTAGGGGACGGCTGCGTGGGCCATGCGCAGGTGGTCGGGCCAGCCGGGCCGCGCCGGGTGGGGTACGGCCATCTCGGCCAGCAGCAGGGCGGCGTCCACGGCCTTGGTGCCTTCCTCGCGCAGCACGGCCGCCACCACCGAGCGGGTCGCTATCTCGAGAGCGATGGTGAGTTCTGGGCGCACCGCACGGCCGTCCTCGCTGATGGCCATCACATCGAGGCGGGTGGTGTCGATCTGCACCAGCTCGCCCGGTCGCAGGGCCACCGTGGGTGTGAAGGGACGCACCGGCGCGGTGGCGGTGCGGGCCGGGCGGCCGGGATGCTCCAGCGGGTCGGCCAGTGCCCGCGCCAGCCGGTTGAACGTCGACGGCGGCGGCAGTGCCACCGTGCCCGGCCCGTGGGTGTCGGCCAGGATCTGCCCGGCAAGCTCCCGGAGCCCCTTCAGCGTGCCTTTGGAGCGGCCGCGCTGGCGGCGCAGCGCCTCCAGCACCGCGGCCACCACCCGCTCGTCGGCCTGCCCGGTCGCACTGGACGGTTTGCGGCGCGGGATCAGTCCCCACAACCCTTGGTCGTGGTAGCGGGCGCGCATGCGGCGCACGGTGGCCCGGCTGACCCGCGGCCAGCCCAGTCTGGTGAGTTCGTCGGCCTTGGTCTGCTCCCGCTCGGCCATTGATGTGCGCTGCGGGTCGTACTCGGGCCGGGGGACGCCGGTGCTGCCGGGCCCGTCGGGCAGTCCGGTCTCGATCTCGCGGATGTGCCGTTGCCAGGCAAGGGCCTGCTCCCGCTGACGGGCGGGCACCGATTCCAGCAGCCCCCACTGCCGCACTCCCGCACTGGGGGAGCCCACCACGGTGAAGGCTGGGTCGGCGAACAGGAACGAGGACAGCACCGAAGCCGTCTGCCCGTCCTCGTCGACCAGTGTCACCGATGCACCGGCCACGGCGGCCACTTGCCAGGTACCGCCCTGGAACGTCACATACGCGCCCAGCTTTACTTGCCTGCCGCTCGCAGCGGCTACGGGGCGGCCTGGACGGCCGGGTGCACTCACCACTGCTCGGCCTGCGCCTGCGCGTCCCACCAGGCCATCGCCCGCTCCCGGGCAGGCAGCTGCAGCGCCGCCCACACGGTGGCGGCCGGAATCTGCGGGGTGGCCTGGCCGAGGACCTCGAAGCCGTCGGCGGCCACCAGGTGGGCGGCCGGCATGCACCCGCTGGCTCCGTCGCCGGCGGCCAGGTGCACTCTTCCGTGGACCAGGCCACTCACCTGCCGGGTGCGGGCCTCGAACCTGATCTGAGTGCCCACCTCAACACATCGCCAGCCGGGGGCGGTTACCTTGTGCCTGCTCACCTGCCGTGCTGCTCCTGCTCTCCGTTGCCTGTGGCCGGGCCGGGCGTCACGAGGGTGTGCTCGCCCAGCGGCCGTGTGAGGTCCGCGGCCAGCCGGCCGTGCCACAGCGCGTGATAGAGCACCGGCAGCGCGGTGAGGACCTCGCCCGCCGCCGCGGCCCCGGCCATCAGCGGCCGCGGTTCGGTGAACGCCTGAAGCACCGCCTGCTCGAGGCGGCCGGCGTCGCTGTGGCGGGGGTGGCGGTAGCCGGCCAGCCACCGCACGTTCGCCGCCACTACCTTGTCCGGCGGCGCCAGGCGCCGGTAGGTGAACCCGACCGCGGCACACGCCGCTTCTAGCACCGCGGCCGCGCGCGCGGCACGGCCCGCGGCGGGCGCCGCCGCGGAGGGGCAGTCGGCGAGCAGGGCGCGGCCGTCGGCGTAGCGGGCGAACAGCTGGGGCACCCACGTCAAAGTCCGCCCGCTGTCCGGATCCCGCCAGATCAGCCGCACCGGCCGCGCCGACAGCCCCACTACCTGCGGATCGCGGTCCAGGACCATCAGCTGCAGGCACATCGCCTGCGAGCCGTGCATCACATGCCGCCCGGTCGTGGCCGACCACCACCAGCCCGGCGCCCACCGCCGCCCCGGCACCACCGGGAACGCCGCCACAGGCGCCAACTGCTCGAACCGCACCGCCACGGCCGCCTCAACCCAGCGCCGCTGCACCAGCATGCCGTCCACCCCGGTGAACTCAGCCTCCACCGCGCCCGGTTCCGGCACCCGGCATGCGCCGGACGCGGGCGCGGGTAAGCCGGCCTGCGCGCTGTCCTGCTTGCTGCCGGTGATCACGAACTCCACATAACGCCATGCCTGTCCTGCCGCGCAGGCGAACCGACCGGTAACCCCCCATCGCGTCAACTGCTGTGTCTGACAAGCCTGTTGGGCTGCATGCGGGGCTCAGGGTGCCACCCAGGCTCGCCGGTGGCAGTGCGCACCCCTGCACTTTTCCGGCCGCCGGGCCGCCCTTCTTCGACCGCCGCTCGCCGCACGCAGAGCGGACCGTAATGCCACGGCCCGGCTGGCGTTGGGTGCGTCAGTCTTCACTGCGGCCCGCGGCGAGTATCTGTGACAGCTCCTCGGCGGGCAGGCGGGACCACTGGGCCACTTCCTCAAGCGCCACCCCGTGATGGGAGGCTGTGGAGAGCTGACCCGCTCGGTGAAGCGGCTTCGCCCTCTGACAGCGCGGCCACGGAGCTCCTCAGCCGCCTGGGCATGGCGCATCCGCCGACCACGGCCCGGCCCGCCGCATTCCCGCCCTCCCCCCAGACAGCCAGCCCCCATAAAAGCCTCGCCCCCTCTGCCCGTCAGTCCTGTGCGCTGGTACGCAGCCGGTGGGCGAGGGTTTGCTGCCATGCCTGGTCGGTGGGCGGTAGCAGGGTGGTGGTGATGCGGTCCAGGGTGCCGTCGGCCAGCCAGCGCAGGTAGCGGCGTCGGCAGGCCTGGAAGGGGCCCAGGGTCTGGGGGAGGCGTCGCCAGGCCTGCCGGGTGCAGGCGATGTGGACGATGGCTTCCAGGATCTGCCGCTCGCTGCGGCGGCGGCCGCCGGTGCGCGAGGGTGGGGGCAGCAGGGCGGACAGGGTGTGCCAGGCGGTGTCGCTGATCCGCGGCTGCCACACCGGTACTTTGCCGGCCAGTGCCTCCAGCTGGTCGACGAGGTCCTGCTGTTGTGGGTGCGGCAGTGGCTGCCGGTCCTGCTGTTCGCCCAGCCAGGCGGTGGCCTGCTCGGCATCCGGTGCGCCCGGCCACCAGGCGAGGCCGTCGGGGAGGCCGGCCAGGTGGTGGCGGCAGGCCCACCACATGCGCTGCCAGGCGACCGGCCACGGGGGATCCCACCAGGTATCGATAGCGGTCAGTTGCCGGCCCAGGCGGGTGGGCCGGCCGGTGGCGTGCTGGCGGTGGCGCTGGAAGTTGAGCCAGTTGCCCAGGGCGAAGCCCTCGTCAGTGCGGGTGGGCCGGGAGACGGCGAGGTGGCCGTGGCGGGCGGCGTAGGCGCGGGCCTGGGCCAGGCCGTCGGCGGCGGGGCGGCGCCGGCCGGGCCAGGCGTTAAACCGCTCGGCCTCGGCCGCGGTCAGCCCGAGCTCGGCGAGCAGCTGCTGCTGGCCGTCGTGCAGCTGCGGGTAGTGGGTGATCTGGTGGCGAAGCCACCGCTCAAGCCAGCGCGGCAGCCCCTGCAGGTTGTCCCCGCCGTGCACCGGCCCGCGCTCCCTCACGTGGGCGCGGGCGCGGTGCCAGGCCCGCTGCCAGTCGACCGGCCAGGGCGGATTCCACCACGCATCCAGCGCGCCGAGCTGCTCCGCCTGCCGGCGGGTCAGCGATGCTGCGTCGGCACGCCGGTTGGCCAGCCACCGCCCCAGATCGAAGCCCGCACCGGCTCCGGTGTGGGGGAGCGCCAGGTGCCCCACGCGTGCCGCGTGGGCCCGCGCGTGCTCGAGCCCTTCGGCGAACAGCTCCTCGTGCCGCCGCGCAAGGCCCTGACCGTGCCCGCTACGCCGCGGCACAGCAGGCTCCGCCCGCCACCCTCCCGCCCCCGCCCCCGCGGCTGCCCCGCCTGGACCCGCGCCGGTATCGAAGGCGGGTGCCAGCAGACGCAGGCCCGGGCCCACCTCCATGGGCCGGTGCGCGCTGCGCACCCACCACATCCCCCGCTCGGGCGGCGGCAGCACCCCCGCGGGCCGGCGCTGCTCGCGGGCCACCGCCTGCACCCACATCGACAACGGCCCTGTCTGATCAGGCTGTTCGACATCCCCCAGCCAGTCCCGTCCCAGCCGGGCACCCAACGCGGCCATGAACCCCTCACCACCGGGCCTGCGCACCAGAGCCGGCGCCGCGCCCCCAACAGCCAGCCCACGCACCGCCGGATCGCTCAACGCCGCCGCCACCGTCACCACCTCGGGAAAGACCACCACGTCCCGCACCAGCAGCCGCCACTGCCGCTCGCCCCAGCCCGCCGGCCCCGGATACCGCCGGCAGGTGGCCGCCACCGCCTGCTCCAGACGCGGCCCCCACACCCGCTCCCGCGCCCAGAAGTCCTCCCGCTCCCACCACCCGCACACCACCGCCCGCGCCAGCGCGAACACCTCCCCGCCCACCACACCCACGCGCGCCCGCACCAGCCGGCCAAAACGCCGCTGCGCACCGTCCAACTCCCGCCCCAGGCCCCCGACATCGGCGAACTCCCACGGATGCCCCTCACCCACATCCAGCAGCCACCGCCCATGACGCACACACAACCGCTGCCACCGCGCCCGGTACACCCACACCCGCCCCGCACCCGGGTCGCGCCTAGCCGCACACAGCCGGCAGCCGGACACCACCGGCCCCCACTCCGCTGACCCCACCCGCCACCGCGCCCACCCCTGCCCCAGACCTCCACGGCCGGCCAGCGCTGCAGGCCCGGCCGACCACGACGGCAACGCCCACGCCAGATGCCCGCCCGGCACCCGGCACCAGCCGGCCAGCTGCTCCTGCGCCACCTCATCGAGAAGGACCTCGCCGTCCGGGCGCACACCGCGCCCTCGATGCACGGGATTCACCCACCGCCACCACGCCGTCAGGTCGCTGGCCTGCAGCCCGTAGGCGGCCGCGACCCGGTGCAGGAACGACCACGTCGTCTCACCGGCCACCGGCACCACCCGCAACACTCCACGCACACGCTCACTCGCCTATCCGGTGCAGTCGGCCGGCCCGGGGCCCTGACGGCACAGCCAGAACTGCTGCAGCAGCCCTCTCAGCAGGCCGCGGCTCTCGTTGGACCGAGGCTGCCCTGCTGCAACCTCCTCATCGCTTTCTCCCACTGCCACGTCCCGCCGCTTGTTCCAGGTAGAGGGCACTGGTCGCTGCTCCACGCAGACCACATCGGGCAGGCCGGACTCTGGAAAGCTGAGGATAGGGATGCCCGGCGCGCTGCGGCCGCTCTTTCCGGACGGTCCACGCCGCGCAGGCCCAGCACGCCCTGCGCACCGAGGCCGACTTCGAGATGCGGCACGAGTCGTGAGGACGCTGTCCAGGGCTGCCGCTGTGGGACCGGCCTGCAGGGGGTGCCACCTGGGACAGGGCCACGGCCGCCGCCGATACCTAGAACACCAGCCGTACGCATTCCGTACGGCAAAGGTACGCTATCCGTACGGTTCTTGGGCTAGGATGTGCTCAGGAGGTGTTCGATGTCCGAGTTGTTCGATCGGATCGATGCGCTGGTTGCGTCCCGGTCTCCGCTGCCCCCGCCAGCGGAACGCAAGCGCCTGCGCCAGGCACACGGCCTGACACTGGACGAAGTGGCCGCAGCCCTGGACGTTCGGCGGGCAACCGTCAGCGGCTGGGAGTCCGGCAAGACCGAGCCGCGGCCACCGGAACGCGAGGCGTACGCACGACTGCTCGGCAAGCTCGCGGAGCTCTACCCCGCCGACCCCAACGCCACGGCACCCGTTGAGGGCACGGCCGTCCCGGAGACGTTCTCGAGCGCTCCCGCCCCGGCTCCGCAGGCGCAGCCTGTGCCCACAGACGCGGCGCCCGAGGCTGCGGCCATGACGACCGAACAGAACACCCGGACCCGCCCCGCCGCCAACGCCGTGCCTCCGGCTGCCGCGCCCAGTCCGGCGCGCACCACCAGGCCGACGTCGTCGACGTCGCGCCGCCCGGTCGCGCGGAAGGCCGCCCCGGCGAACACCCCGGCCGGTGGCACGGATCCGCGGTTCGAGAACGGTCCGCTGGCAGTCGTCGACGTCGACGCTGATGGGCAGGTGCTGGCGTACTGCACGGGCGGCCTGGTCCTGGACGTGCCCGCCAAGAGCATCCCGTCCCTGGTGGACTGGACGCTGAAGGAGGCGAGGCTCGGGGCGCCGAAGCTGTCGGGTCCGGGCAAGGACGCCGACCCGCTGCTCGTGCTCACCGAGGCCGCGCTTAAGCGTTTCGGCCTGCCGGTCGCTCTCACGGATGAGGAGCGGCATGCCGGGCGGATTCCGGAGGGCCACAAGGTCATCAAGCAGCTGGTCCGTGCGGAGTGGAAGCTCACCAAGCGCGGGTTCGGGCCGTGGGCGCGGATCTACCGCCCCGCGCAGGGCTCGGAGCGGGCCTGTGTCCAGCTGTGCATCCCGTCCTGGCACGCGCTGGACACCCGGCACTGGGGCGAGGCCGCCCAGCTGGCGCCGGCGGACCTCGCCCGGGTGCTGGGTGTGTACGCGTCGCGGGTGATGACCCCGCGCGGATCGACCGCCGTGACCGGTCTGGAGCTGATGACCGCGCTGCACCCGCCGACCCGTGCCTCCGAGCCCGATGAGACGGGCAAGCGGCACTCCGAGCACAACCCCGGCAGCCTGGGCAAGGAGCCGGTCGACTGCGCGCCGTGCGAGGCCCCCGACGGGCACCCGCTCCTGGCGGACCTGCCGCGGTTCCACGTCCGCGGTCCCGGGGAGAAGCTGTTCGAGGAGGCGTACGACTGGGCGCGGCCGATGACGGATGCCGAGTGCACCCTGCGGCACCTGGTCGGCATCGACGTGAACATGGCCTTCGCCGCCGGCGCCAACGGCCTGACCGTTGGCCTCGGCGCGCCGACGCACGTCAAGGCGCCGGTGTTCGATGCCAAGCTGCCCGGCTCGTGGCTGGTCGACCTCTCCCATGTGGACCTGTCGAGGGTGAAGGTCGGCAAGGACAAGTGGGCGGACCTGGACGCGGGTCTGCTGCCCAGCCCGTTCACGCCGAAGGGCGACCACCCGCAGGGCCCGGCCTGGTACGCGACGCCGACCGTGGCCTACGCGGTGGAGCTCGGCTACGACGTCACGCCGATCGAGGCGTACGTCCGCTACGAGAATGGCCGCTATCTGGACGGCTGGTACAACCGGCTGCGTGACGCCTTCCTCGCCACGATGGCCGACCTCGGCGTGCACGCGGACATGGCGCCGGCGGACTTCCTCGCCGCGATGGACGGCTACAAGGAGCGTGACCCCGAGCTGGCGATCGTCGTCTCCGCGGTCAAGGCGACGGTCAAGGGCGGCCTGGGCAAGCTGCGCGAGCGCCCACGCGGCGAGGGCTGGAAGCCCGGCGAGCCGTGGCGCGCCCTGTCCCGCCCGACCTGGCGGCCCGACATCCGCGCGGCGGTCATCTCCCGGACCCGGATCAACCTGCACCGGAAAATCGTCAAGCATGCGGCGTTCACGGGGCAGTACCCGGTCGCGGTCCTGTCCGACTGCGTCGTCTACGCGGCAGGCGGCACCAGCCCGCTGGACTTCCTGCCCTACCGGGACGGCAAGCCGCTGCCCGGCGGCTTCAAGCTCGGCATCAACCCGGGCCTGGTCAAGCACGAGGGCACCCAGAGCGTCCTGTGGGGCGAAGAGGTCCGCGAGCGGTTCAACGCCCCCGAGCTCAACCTCGCCCGCTACATCAAGGACGGCACGGTCACCGACGCCGACAGCGGAGAGTAGGAGAGGGCGACGATGACCCTGTTCGGGGACGGCCTGGAAGCCGCGATGCAGAAGGCGTTCACCCGCCCGGCGCCCAAGAGCGCGGGCGCGCAGATGCGGTACCTGGTCAAGCAGCTCAAGACCACCAAGGCGGTCGCCCAGATGCTGCGGATCTCCCAGCGCACCGTCGAGCGGTACGTGAAGGACCAGATCAAAAAGCCCCGCCCCGACCTCGCCGCGCGCCTGGAGCGCGAGGTGAAGGCCCGCTGGCAGCCGCAGATCCGGGCCAAGGCCCGGGAGAAGGCGGCGACGACTGGCGGCATCGTCATCGACACCCGCGCCCGGCTCGGCTACACCGCGCCGATCGGGTCGACGGACCAGGACCGCATCCGGCACCTGACCGTCGCCCTGCCGCCGCAGTACGCCGCCCGCCTCTTCGACGCCCAGGAGCAGGGCGCCACCGACCAGCGCCTGCAGGAGATTGCCGCCGAAGCGCTCAAGGAGGTCTACTTCCAGGACGGCGGCCGCCGCGCCGGCTCCCTGGAGGAGGTCCGCTTCACGGACATCGAGCACCTCGACTTCGACCTGTAGAGGCCGTTCCCCGAACACACCGCGGGGCCCGTGTGTGACTGAGTACTTCAGTTGGCGAGTGAGCGTTCGAGTTGGCCAGTTGAGTCTGGAAGGCATGCCGACACTCCTGCCTGGCCTCTCGATCTGTTCAATTCGTTGGTCGGCCCCCAGGGAGATCTCTAGGGTTGAGGGCATGGCTCATGCGAAGACCTCGTACGTCTGCCTCTCTT
>NZ_JBIAHG010000070.1:0-13976 GCF_042870385.1 Streptomyces sp. NPDC006602
TTGACGGCGAAACACCGCTCCCTGCCCTGCTCCGCAGGAGTCCGTTTCCTCTCCGGCGTAAACGCCGGAGTATCCACGGAGGACCCAGATGAAGGGCGTGGACCTCGTCGTCGGCGGCAGCGTCGGTCACATGAGCGCGTTCATGGGTCAGGCCGGACGGCTGGTCGTGTGCGGGGACGCGGGGGATGCCCTCGGTGACTCCCTCTACGAGGCGCGCATCTATGTCCGGGGCAGGGTCAAGTCCCTTGGGGCGGACTGCGTCGAGAAGGAGATGCGGGGGGAACATATCGTTGAGTTGGCCGAGTTGCTCAAGGCGGCTGAGCGTGACGAGGACCCTTCGGACTTCCGTCGCTACGGATCGGCGCGGGCGCTGTACCACTTCAAGTTCGACAACGCGGCGGCGTATTAGCTGCGCAGGGAGGCCGTACCAAGGCGGCGGGCCGCGTGTGGCCGGTCGCGCCCGCGCGGCGGAGCAGCATATCGACACAGCCCCGCGCCCCTGAAGGGGCGCTTGTCGCCCCGAATTGAGAGGATCTGTACCGTTGGAACCCGCATCCCACGGCCTGCGCGAGTCGGCGACCTTCGATCGCGCGACCATCCACGCCATCCAGCGTGCGGCCGAGACCGGCATCTACGACATCCGCGGCTGGGGTGCCAAGCGGCGCCTCCCGCACTTCGACGACCTGCTGCTGCTGGGCGCCTCCATGTCCCGCTACCCGCTGGAGGGTTACCGCGAGCGGTGCGACACGGACGTCGTCCTCGGCACGCGCCACTCGAAGACCCCCCTGCGCCTCGCCACCCCCGTCACCATCGCCGGCATGAGCTTCGGCGCCCTGTCCGCCCAGGCCAAGGAGGCCCTCGGCAGGGGAGCGTCCGAGGCGGGCACCTCCACGACCACCGGTGACGGCGGCATGACCCCGGAGGAGCGCGGGCACTCCAAGCACCTCGTCCACCAGTACCTGCCGTCCCGCTACGGCATGAACCCCGACGACCTGCGCGCCGCCGACGCCATCGAGGTCGTCCTCGGCCAGGGCGCCAAGCCGGGCGGCGGGGGCATGCTGCTCGGCCAGAAGATCACCGAACGGGTCGCTGGGATGCGCACCCTGCCCGTCGGCATCGACCAGCGCAGCGCCTGCCGCCACCCCGACTGGACCGGCCCCGACGACCTCGCCATCAAGATCCTCGAACTTCGTGAGATCACCGACTGGCAGAAGCCGATCTACGTCAAGGTCGGCGCGTCCCGCCCGTACTACGACGTCAAGCTCGCCGTGCACGCGGGCGCCGACGTGGTGGTGGTCGACGGCATGCAGGGCGGCACCGCGGCCACCCAGGACGTGTTCATCGAGCATGTCGGGATCCCGACGCTGGCGGCACTGCCCCAAGCGGAGCAGGCCCTGCAGGAGTTGGGGGTCCACCGCTCGGTACAGCTGATCGTCTCGGGTGGCATCCGCTCCGGCGCCGACATGGCCAAGGCGCTCGCCCTCGGGGCGGACGCGGTGGCGATCGGCACGGCCGCCCTGATCGCGCTGGGCGACAACCACCCGAAGTACGACGCCGAGTACCGCGAACTCGGCTCCGCCGCGGGCTACTACGACGACTACCAGGACGGTCGCGACCCGGCCGGCATCTCCACCCAGGACGAGGAGCTGGCTGCCCGCCTCGATCCCGTCGAGGGCGGCCGCCGGCTGGCCAATTTCCTGCGCGTGATGACCATGGAAGCCCAGACCCTCGCCCGCGCCTGCGGCAAGGCCCACCTCCTCCACCTGGAACCGGAGGACCTGGTCGCCCTCACCATCGAGTCCTCCGCCATGGCCCGCGTCCCGCTCGCCGGCACCAGCTGGATCCCCGGAGCCGGACTGTGATCGCCGTCGTCGGCGCCGGACTGATGGGCGCGGCCACCGCCTGGCAACTCGCCCGGCGGGGTCACGAGGTCACCCTGATCGAGGCGTACGGCATCGGCCACCGGCACGGCAGTTCGCACGGCACCTCACGCATCTTCCGGAGGGCGTACGCCGACCCCTTCTACGTGGGCCTGACCGGGCAGGCGTACGAACAGTGGCGCGAGCTGGAGGACGACAGCTCGACTTCCTTGCTGGGCATGACCGGTGGCCTGGACCTGGGGGAGGGGCGCGACCCGGAGGGCCTGGCCGCCGCACTGGGCGCGGCCGGCGTGCCGTACGAACTGCTCGGCGAGCGGGCCGCGTCGGAGCGCTGGCCGCACATCCGGTTCACCGGGCCGGCGCTGTACCACCCGGACGCGGGCGTGGTCGACGCCGACGAGACGGTCGCGGTATGTGTGCGCCGGGCGATCGAGCACGGCGCGGACGCGCTGATCGGCGTACGTGTGACGGGCATCGAGGTCCTCGGCGAGGGGAAGGCGCGGGTGTACACCGACGACGGCCGGGAGATCGCCGCCGAGACGGTGGTGATCGCGGCCGGAGCCTGGCTGCCCGACTTCGAACTACCCATTCCGCTGCCGCCGTTGCGGGTGACCCAGCAGCAGGTCTTCCACTTCCGGCAGCGCGAGCCGTCGGTGCGCTGGCCGGTCCTGTTGTCCGACGGGGAAGGCATGCAGGTCTTCGGTCTGCCGTCCGGTGGCGACGGCGGTCCGCTGCCCGCGGTGAAGGTCGCCGAACACGACCGCGGCACCCCTACCACGGCCCGCACCCGCAGCGGGTCCGTCGATCCCGACTCGCGCGCGCGAGTGAGCGCCTTCGTCCGCGACCGCCTCCCCGGCCTGGACCCCGCCCCCGTCGCGGATGCCACCTGCCTGTACACCACCACCCCCGACGAGGACTTCCTCCTCGACCGTCACGGCTCCTTCGTGGTGGTGTCCCCCTGCTCCGGGCACGGCGCCAAGTTCGCCCCGCTGATCGGGGCGATGGCCGCGGACCTCGCCACCGGCCGGGCGGATCCCCACCCCCGGTTCCGGCTGGACCGCGCGGGCTAGGATGCGCCGGTGACAGAGCGCGACGACCACCACGACGACCACCACGACGACCACCGCGACGACGACGCTCAGGGCCCCGAAGACCTGGACGACAAGGCGCTGGAGCGCGTCATAGCGGTCCGGGCACGCGAGTACCGGCAGGCGGCCGGGCTGTCGGTCGGCGAGATGGCACAGCGCGTCGGCATCTCCAAGGCCATGCTGTCGAAGATCGAGAACGCCCAGACCGCGTGCAGCCTCACCACGCTCTCCCGCCTCGCACGCGGCCTCGACGTCCCCGTCACCGCCCTGTTCCGGGGCCTGGACGACGAACGCGAGGCGGTCTTCGTCCCCGCCGGACACGGCGCCCGGATCGTCCGCCGCGGCACCCGCGTCGGCCACGAGTACGCCCAGCTCGGCTCGTTGCGCGGCGCCCACAAAAGGATGGACGCCCTCCTGGTCACGCTGACCGAGCGGAGCGAGGTCTTCCCGCTCTTCCAGCACGCCGGCACCGAACTCCTCTACATGCTGGAAGGCGTCATGGTCTACGGTCACGGCAAGTCCAGCTACACCCTGCGCCCCGGTGATGCCCTCCAGTTCGACGGCGAGGCCCCGCACGGCCCCGAGAAGCTGGTCGAGTTGCCGATCCGCTTCCTGACGGTGACGTCGTTCGGCGACAGCCCGCAGCACTGAAACTCGGCAACGCCGCCTCCGGCGTCGTCCTCAACACCTTCACCGCCACCTGCTCCGCGATGCTCGGCCGGCTCCTGGTCGAGAAGCTCCGTGACGGCCACCCCACCAGCCTCGGCGCCGCCTCCGGCGCCATCGCCGGGCTCGTCGCCATCACCCCCTCCTGCGGCGCACTCTCCCCGCTCGGCGCGCTCGCCCTCGGCGCGATCGGCGGGGCCGTCTGCGCCCTCGCCGTCGGCCTCAAGTGCAAGTTCGGCTACGACGACTCCCTCGACGTCGTCGGCATCCACCTCGTCGGCGGCCTCACCGGCACCCTCCTGGTCGGCATCCTCGCCACGCCGGACGCCCCCAACGGCGTGGACGGCCTCCTTTACGGCGGCGGCCTCTCGCTGCTCGGCAAGCAGGCCGTCGGCGCCTTCGCCGTCATGCTGTGCTCCTTCGCCGTGGCCTGGCTTGTAGTGCCCGCCCCGTGGACACCCTCTTGACGTCGACCGGAGCTCGACCGACACTCCAGAAGGGAATCCTAGTGAACAGGTAGGGAAACATGGGGCGCCTTGGACCGGTCACCGCCGACGCGAGCCGTACGTCCGGGCAGTCACCCCTTCTGACCTCCCGCCGTCACATCGATCTGCTGCGAGTGTGCAGCGCGATCGGCCCCCTGGGCTGAGCCCGGCCCTTCCCCGCGCCCGACGGCTGCGTCGCCGTCGCACACGGGGGAGGGCCGCCCGCTCACCGCCCGACGTCGCTTCCGCCGCGCGTACGTCCACGCATCCACCCCGGGGAGAACCATGTCCGTCACACCGCTCGCCACCGTTCCCTCCACCCAGCCCACTCCCGCGTTCCGGGGCCGGATCGGCCGGGACGCGCGCAGCGGGCACTACGCCGTGCCGCGCCGCTACCGCCTCCATCTCGCACCCGCCTGTCCGAACGGGCTGCGCATCGCCGTCGTACACAGCCTGCTCGGCCTCGACGACGCCTGTCCCGTCACGTTCCTGGACGCGGTCCCCGACGGCCCCGACGGGGGACACTCCGCGCTGCGCCCGCTGTACGAGGCGAGCGCACACCGGTATGCCGGGGCGGCCGTCGGGCCGGTGCTCAGCGACGACTGGTCGGGGCGGATCGTCAGCACCCACGCCCCCGACATCACTCGCGACCTGGCACGGCACTTCGGCGGCGGCCGCTCGGCGCTGTACCCCTGCGGGGCGGAGTCGGAGATCGAGGCCGTGGAGCGGCTGTGCGGGCAGGGCATCGAACAGGCCGCACAGGCGGCGGGGGCGACGGGCCAGGACACGGCGGCGAGTACCGCGGGGCTCGACAGGCTGCTGGAGACCCTGGCTGCACTGGAGCGGTGGCTCGTCGGACGCGAGTACCTGATCCGCGACCAGATCACCGCCGCCGACGTCGAGTTGTGGGTCGCGCTGGTCCAACTCGACACCGTGCACCGCCACCACCTGGACGCCGCCGCGGTGCACCGCATCGCCGACCATCCCGTCCTGTGGTCCTACGCCCGCCGCCTGGCCGCCCACCCGGCCTTCGGCTCCCACCTCGACCTCGACGGCATCGCCCGCAGGCACCACGCCCACTGCCAGGGCCTGGAGGCCGCCGGAGCGGCCGTGCAGATCCTCGACTGGGCGGGGCACGCCGGTCGCAGCGCCTGACCGTCGCCGAGAGTCAGGGCGCCCGACAGTTCCCGGAGATGAGCCGCCGGAGCCGGAACAGACCGCATGGCCGGGCCGTTGTGACTGACGCCGCACCGAGTACGAAGGCCCGACCCTGCGCGACCACCTGGGCCTCGCCCACCCGGACGACGTGAGGGGCGAGCAGCGAGTGGCGTCCTGAAGACCGGCCGGATCACTCCCCCCAGTCGAGCTGATGCTCGGGAGTCCCCACCGACCGGCCGTACGCGATCGCTTCGGCGCGGCCCGCCTCGTCGCCGCGCCGATAGCGGAAGACCTTGCCGGCGAAGGCGACCACCCGTTCGTCGCCGGCGGTGAAGTCGGCGTACCAGCCGTTCTCCGGCTCCAGCGCGTCGGCGAAGGCGTTCGCGAGCCCGGAGATGTCGTCGCCGTCGCTCTCCCACTCGACGAGCGTCCACAGCCGCGGCTGCCCGTCGGTCGCGCTCGCTCCGACATCGACCCGGCTGATCTTGCGCAGCCGCAGTCCGCGCGGCTCGAACACGGCGCCGGGACGGAGGCTTTCGCCGATGACGTATCCGGTGATCACGTGCTGTCTCCCCGAAGGTCGCTGCCCTGTGTGCGGATCAGGCTACGACCCAGGACTGACATCCCGGCATGGGTCGGGGCACGCCACCCTCCCCCGAAGGTGACGTGCCCCGACCGCTCCCCCGGCGCCGGACAGTGGTCCAGCCTCGCCCGTGTGCGGCCCGCATGTGCTGTCACCAGCACATGACCGCTGTTTCCCCCGAACCCCAGCCGGAGTACAGGCGCACACGGACGAAGTAGCGGCGGCCCTTGACGAGACGGGCCTTGATCGTGGCGTTGCGCGGGGTGCCCCCGTCGTCCTCGCCGGCGAGGTAGCGGGGTTCGCCGTCCCGCTCCTCGAAGAGCACCACCAGCGCGTCGCTGTCGCCGAAGGTGCCCACGGTGTACTCGCGGGTCTCCGGCGGCTCGACGACGAAGTCGGCCTGCTCGCCCGGGCCCAGCCCGAGCGGTGCCGAGCGGAAGGGCACGAGCGCGGGCGCCCGCCGGGGCTCGCCCGGCGGGTACCAGCGCAGGACGTACTCCTTGTCGGCGGCGGAGAGCGTGCCGGGCGGGTCGATGCCCGCGCGGTACTGCTCCGGCTCCAGGATCAGCCCCGCCTCGAAGGGATACTCCATGATCGACTGCGGGTCCCAGACGGAGCCGTTCACCTCCCGCGCATCCAGCTTGCGCAGGATGTTGAAGTGCGTCCGGTCCCGGCTCCAGAAGTTCGGCGAGCCCGCCAGATCGGCGTAGACGGCCTCGTCGTCCCAGTGGATGCCCGCGAACGGGCTCTGGTGCTCGTGCAGCATGCCGAGCCCGTGCCCGATCTCGTGCAGGGCCGTCCCGCGCTCCCCGGGCGCGGTCAGGTCCCAGCCGAAGTTCATGGTGCGTTCGTTCAGGCCGACCTGGAGGGCGTCCTTGCCGACGGTCGACCAGGAGCCGTCGCCGAGCTGGAACCCGATCCGCAGCTCGGCCTCCGAACGGTCGCCGACCTCGGTGAAGGACACCCCGATGCCGAGGTCCTGCCACTCACGGAAGCACTCGCGTACGACGTCCCGCTGCTCTTTCGAGCCGACCCACGACACCCGCCCGGTCGTGCCGGATCCCGGAACGGGAATGACGGACCCGTCGGTGTCGTCGTCGAAGAAGCAGTAGTGCAGCACGGTGTGGTTGGCCCACATCCGGCCGCCGGCGATGAGCGCACTGTGCCGCTCGGCGGCCAGTCCCGGCGCGAAGGCGGGGGCCGGCTGCTGCGCGAGTGAGCAGTAGCGTGCGGTCATGGCGAACAGACTGCCGCGGCCGCCCTCGGGGCGCCTGAGTCGGGGGCTACTCAAGTCCCCCTGTATCAGGCGTGGGTATGGCGGCTCCTGCTGTCGTGACGATTTTCGAACGGGACGCGAAGACGCTGGAACTGCCCTGGCCGTTCACCGGGCGGGAGGACGAACTCGAGCTGGTCCGCAGGGCCCTGACCGCGGCCCGCCACGGCATCGTGGTGACCGGCCCGGTGGGCAGCGGCAAGACCCGCCTCGCCACCGAGGCCGTGCGCGGCACCGACTGCGCCAAGGTCGCCGGGACGCCGGAGACCCGGCAGCTCCCCTTCGCCGCGTTCGCGCACCTGCTGCCCGAGTCCGTCTCCCTGCACCGCGCCGTCCAACTCCTGTCCGGCACCCGGCTGTTGCTGGTCGACGACGCCCACCTGCTCGACGACGCCTCGGCCGCCCTGGTCCACCAGCTGGCCGTGCACGGCCGCACCCGCCTTCTGGTCGTCGCCACCGAGGGCGCCCCGGTGCCCGGCGCGATCTCCCGTCTGTGGACCGGCGAGCTGCTGCCGCGCCTCGCCCTGGAGCCGCTGCCCCGCGAGGAGACGACCCAGCTGCTCACCGTGGGCGCAGGCGAGGGTCTTGAGCCGCTCACCGTCAACCGCCTGTACCGCCTGTGCCAGGGCGACCTGCGGCTGCTGCGCGACCTGCTGGGTGCCGTGCGCGAGCGTCTCAGTCCCGTCCCGGGGACCGACGGCGCACGGGCCTGGCGCGGCCCGGTGCCGATCACGGCGACCGTCCGCGAACGCACCGCGCACCTCCTCGACCGCACCGCCCCCGACGAGCGCGAGACCCTCGAGCGGCTGGCCTTCGCCGAGCCCCTCCCGCTCCCCATGGACGACCTCGACCTGCGGCCCCTCGAACACCTGGAGGCCGACGGCCTGGTCCACGTCGACGACCACGGCTCCGTCCGCCTCGCCCACCCCCTGTACGGCCCGGTCCTGCGCGTAGCGGCCGGACGGCTGCGGGCCCGGCGGCTGGCCTGCACGCCGGACAGCTGCTCGGCCGCCCTGGCCGCCGAGTCCGCCGCGCTGACCAGGGGGATCGAGCGGGCGGACGTACGGGCGATCCCGGCACCCGTGGGGGAGTGGCTGCTGGACGAGGGCGCCGTGGTGCCGGCCGGATACGCGGCCGTACGCGCGCGGTTCTCGCGGCTGCGGGGAGAGCTGCGCGAGGCGGCCGCCTGGGCGCGGGAGGGTCTGCGGGGCACCGGGGACCGTCCGGCCTGCCGGCGCGAACTCGCCCTCGCCGCCGCCCAGTCGGGCGACGCGACGATCGCGTACCAAGTTCTGGGTGGCCGCCCTCACGGGGGTGGGGCGGCCACCTGGCAGGCGGCGGCGGCCGGCGACATCGACGGGGCCGTGGAGGCCATCACCGACGAGGTGTACGACGCGGTCCGGCTCGGCGTTCCCGAGCCGGACCGCGGCCGGCTGACCGGCGTCTTCCGCGCGCACGCCGACGCGCTCGCCCGCGGCGACGGTCCCGCCCTGGACCGGGCGGCCGAAGAGCTGGAGGAACGCGGCTTCCTTCTCTTCGCCGCCGAGGCGCACGCCCAGGCCGTACGCGCCCATCGCGACCCGCGCGCCGCCCGCACCTCACGCACGCGCGCCGTCGCCCTCGCCCGGCGCTGCCAGGGCGCCCGCACCCCGGCCCTGTCCGGCCTGGTCCTCGGGGAACTGACCGCCCGCCAGCGGCAGATCGTCACGCTCGCCGCCGCCGGCCTGAGCAACCGGCAGATCGCCGAGAAGCTCACCCTGTCGATCCGTACCGTCGGCAACCACCTCTACAGCGCGTACGCCCGCCTCGGCGCGAGCGACCGCGGCGCGCTCCCGTGGCTCGTCGAACTGCCTCAAGCGCAGCCGGCCTGAGCCGCACCCATCGGACCGGCGGTCTGACCCCCGTCATCGGGGGAGGGGTCAGACCGCCACACACCACGGGCCAGACCGCCACACACAAGCGATCAGGCCGCCCCGAACGCCGAGAACGCCCACCCCGTCGCCTGGTGGGTCGCGTCGCCCGGCAATGCGGCGCGGGCGTCGCGCAGGGCCTCCGCCAGGGACAGGCCCGCGCTGATCCCCTTGTGCAGGGCGAGCATCAGCGGCACCACTGCGGCGTCGTTGACGGGCGCGCTGCACGCCACCACCCCGGCCGTGCCCAGCGGCAGCAGCGCGGTGACCAGGCCGAGCAGCTCGTCGGCGCCCACGGACGCGAACCGGGCGGTGTCGCAGCAGGAGAGGATGATCCGGTACGGGCTGCGGTCCAGGCGTTCGAAGTCGTGGACGATGAGCGGGCCGTCGGCCATCCGCAGCGACGAGAACAGGGGGCTGTCCGCGCGGAAGGTGCCGTGCGCGGCGATATGGGCCAGCGCCGAGCCGTCCAGTTCCTGCAACACCTGGGGAACACGGGCCTGCTCATGTTCCAGCACGGTCGATCCGCTGTACCGGTCGGCCAGTTCGGACACCTCGGCGCCGCCGGTCGCCAGCCCCGGCCCCCGTACCAGCACGTGGCGGCCGCCCCGCGGCGGCACCGTGTCCCGCGCGCGCAACCAACTGCTCGCCGACGGCGACACGCTGAACACCCGCTCGCGCAGGGACGGAAGCAGCGCCCACGGCACCCGGTGCAGCCGTCCCGGGGGTACGACCACCACGGGGCCGGAGCCCAGATGCGCCGCCGCCGGACCGAACAGCAGCTCCTCCAGGCGGCGCCCCGCTGCCTCCACCACCGGAAGCCGCGCCTGAGCCCCCGGATGGGCCAGCCGCCGCAACCCGGCCTGCACATGCTCCGCCTCGGTCTCCGCCTCGGCCAGCAGACCGGCCTCGAACCGCCGCACCCGCCCCCGCCCGCACAGCAGCACCTGCACCCGCCCGTCGAGGACGGCCAGCTCCACCAGCCGTACGTCGTCCCCCAGACGTTCCAGCAGTCGGGCGGGGTCGAACCGGTCGCCGTCGCCCGGCGCGGCGCCGCGGATGTGCAGGGTGCGGGAGCGGATCTCCCGCTCCAGGCGCCGCTGTTCGCGCTCCAGCGCCGGCACCGGACGGCCCTCCATCCGGGCGGCTTCGGCGCGGGCGGCGATCTCCCGGAAGGCGGTCATCCCGCTCAGCAGGGCGGGGTCGGCCGGGGGCCGGGTCGGCGGCGCGGCCAGGACGGTGGCCCGCCAGCGCTCGCTCCACACCAGCAGCCGCCGCGGGCCGCCCGAGTCGAGACTGGCCCGCTGGGCCAGTGCGGCGAGCTCCGCGCCCTGCGCGGTGGCCCGGGCCCGCAGTTCCGAGGCGCCGAGGGTGGTGCGGTGGTCGTCCAGCACGTCGAGACCGCGCCGGCAGGCCTCCAGGACGCCCCGGCCGGAACCGGCGGCCCTGGCCCACAGCGCCTGCGCCGCCCAGCCCGTCATCCGCGCCAGCGGCGGGCCGCTGTGCCTGCTGCGGGCGGCGACCGTCAGGTGCCGTTCGGCGTCGGCCGTCCAGCCGAGGCCGAGAGCGATCCGCCCGGCGAGCAGCGAGGCCTCCGGCGCGGCCGGCGCGCCGAAGGAGGCCAGCCGGTCTGCCACCGCGGCGGCGTCCGCGACCAGCCGCCCCGAGCCGCGCCCGGCGGCCACCCGCGCCTCGATCAGCACCAGCCGGGCGTGCGTCTCCCACCAGGTGCGCCGCTGCCCGGCGAACAGCCGTACGGCCATGTCCGCGCGCGCGATCGCCGTGTGCGGATCACCGGCCAGCCGGGCCGCCCGCGCGGCGGCCAGCAGCAGCTCGGCCTTGCGGGTGGACTGCCCGCCGATACCGTCGAGGACGGCGATCGCCGCGTCCGCCTCGCCGAGCGCCTCGGGGGCGAGCCCGGCCGCCATCAGCACCTCGCAGCGCCGGATGTTGAGCATGAAGGTCGGCGTGCCGAGCTTGGCGTATCGCTCCCCGGCCTCGTCGAGCAGCCGCAGCGCCGCCGGGATGTCGCCCGACCGGAACGCGGCGAGGCCCCGGCTCTCCACCGCGTCCGCCTTGTCGTGCTCCTGGCCGGTGGTGTCCCACAGCGCCTCGGCGGCGGCGAAGTCGGCCTCCGCGCGGTCCACCGCGCCGAGCGCGAGATGCACCGTCGCGCGCAGGGTCAGCGCGCGCGCCGTCCAGATGACGTCGTCCGCCTGCCGCAGCACGGGGACCGACCGGCGCACGTCCTCCAGCGCCTCCCGGTGATGCCCCAGCACCCACGAGGCGTAGGCCCGCCGGTACCGGACCCGCGCGCGGGTGTGCCCGCTGCTCACCGCGACAGCCCGTTCCAGCGCCTTCAGGCCCTCCCGGGTACGGCCCGCGTGCACCAGCGCCACGCCGAGGGCGGCCAGGACGTCCGCCTCCCGGTCGGGAGACTCCGCGCGCACCGCCAGATCGCGGGCCAGGCGCAGATGGTGCAGCGCGATCCGGAGATCGCCCCAGTCCCGCTGCCAGATCCCGACCACCTGGTGGGCGACGGAGGCACACCACGGCGACGGATCGGAGTCGAGCACGGCCTGTGCCCGTGCCAGAGCCTCGTTCGGTGCGGCGAACACCATCGGCAGCAGTTCGAGAACCGAGTCGCTTCCCGCTGTCACTCCATGGATGGTAGTGGCCCCGGTCGCACGTCACACCGGTTGTCGCTGTATCAATCAGCGCACCCGCGGCTCTGACTGACGACCGCCGTCACAAGGGGAGGACATGCCATGGCACCACAGCGTTTCCACGAGCAGTTCGACCAGATCCAGCGCTCCATGCCCGACGTCCCCCTGGCCCTGGGGCCGGACGACGCCGCGGAGTTCATCTACGAGAAGGGAGTCGTGCTAGCCCGCGACGGTGAGGAGGCGCGGCTCGTCGAGGAGAACCTGCGCACCCACTTCACCGAGGCGCCCGACCTGACCGCCGACCACGTGCGACGGGCGAGCCCGGAGACCAACCGCTCGGGCATCACCCGCATCCGGGTCGGCGACCCCGGCCAGGGCGACCGGCGCGGCGACCTGGCCGTCGCGAGCGCCCTGCGCGCCCTGCGCGAGCCCGAGTCACGCGCCGGACGCCGACTGGTCAGCCGCAACCACGTGGTGTCGATCGCCGTCAACTCCTGTCCCGGCGACGAGCCCGTGCCCGCCCCGCTCACCCAGGGCACCAACCCCGCCCCTGCCGAGGCCGGCCACGACACGGACACCGCCGTCGGCGTCCTCGTCATCGACAACGGCCTCACGCACGACTACGCGGCCTTCCCGCTGCTCGCCCACGTCCAGGGCGACCTGCACGGCACCGAGACCGACGGCAGCGGCAACCTCCTGCAGTACGTCGGCCACGGCACCTTCATCGCGGGGCTCGTCGCGGCCGTCGCACCCAACACGGATGTCACCGTCCGCAGCACGCTCAGCGACGCCGGGGCCATCCTGGAGTCGGAGTTCGGCGAGCGGCTCTTCGACGCCGTCGAGGCGCACGGCTGGCCCGACATCATCAGCCTCTCCGCCGGCACCTCCAACGGCCGCACCGACGGACTGCTCGGCATGGACGCCTTCATGGAGGAACTGCGGCAGCAGCGCACCCTGTTGGTCGCGGCGGCCGGCAACAACGCCAGCGCCACGCCCTTCTGGCCCGCCGCCTACGCCTCCCTGCCCGAGTACCGGAGCGCCGTCCTGTCGGTCGGCGCGCTGCGCGGCGACGGCGAGTACGGCGCCTGCTTCAGCAACCACGGCGCCTGGGTGAACGCCTACGCCCCCGGCGAGCGCCTCACCAGCGCCCTCACCGGCTTCGACGCACCCGTCCCGTACGTGTACCAGCACTCCACGTACGACGCCTGCCGCTACGGCTTCACCTACGCCTGCACCTGCCAGTCCCCGCAGCACACCGGCGTGTTGAGCGAGGAGGGCGACACCGTCACGCCCGACCGGGTCACGTTCGAAGGACTCGCGCACTGGAGCGGCACCTCCTTCGCCACCCCGGTCGTCGCGGGCCTGGTCGCGGCCCACATGACCGCGCACAAGGAGACCGACCCCCGCGCCGCCCGGCTGCAACTGCTCGCCTCCAACACCGAGTTCGCCGAGGTGCGCGGGGCGCACGTACCGGCGCTGCGGCCGGCCACCTGGCGGCCGGTCCCGGTCGGGCAGCACCCGGCGGGCGCATGACGGCCGGAACTGTCCACTCCACGGCGTACGATGACCTGTCGTACACGAGGGGTGGGACCGTGGACCGTGCAGATGTCGGCGCGCTCGTCCAGTCCGCCGTCGACGGGGACGGGGCGGCCTGGAAGGCGCTGGTGGAGGGGCTGAGCCCACTGGTGTGGTCCGTGGTGCGCGCACATCGGATGTCCGACGCCGACGCGCACGAGGTGTACCAGACCGTGTGGTTCCGCTTCGCCCAGCACCTGGGCCGGATCCGCGAACCGGAGAAGGCGGGCTCCTGGCTGGCCAGCACCGCGCGGCACGAGTGCCTGAAGGTGCTCAAGAGCTTAAGGCGGATGATGCCGACGGACGACCCGCAGGTCCTGGACCGGATCAGCGAGGACCGTACGCCCGAGCAGTCGTTCCTCGACTCGGAGGAGGCCGCCGCCGAGACCGAGCGGATCCGGCGGGTGTGGCAGGAGTTCGAGGAACTCGGCGACCGGTGCAGGCAGTTGCTGCGGGTACTGATGGCATCGCCGCCGCCGAGCTACCAGGAGGTGTCCGGCGCACTGGGTATCGCGGTGGGCAGCATCGGGCCGCTGCGCCAGCGCTGTCTGCGCCGCCTTCGGGCCCGACTCGACGCACGGGGAGCGTTGTGAACGACTTGACGCTCTCCTCCCTGAAGGGAGGAGATTCTTACGGCTCGCGCCGTGAGACTTCCTGTTTCATCGCCGACTGCCCGCCCGGAGAACTCCGTT
>NZ_JBIAHG010000071.1:0-13462 GCF_042870385.1 Streptomyces sp. NPDC006602
CGCACGACGGCGGAGCTCAAGCGGGTAACGGGAAGGTCGTGCCATGACTCGATCCTTTCATGAAATCGAGTCTCCATTCGAACCGGGGCGGTTCATCATGCCCTTCTTGCCTGCCAGGTAGGCGGAGAACTGCTCGGCCTTGGGTTCCTCGCCGTGCTCGGTCTGGTACCCGGTCCAGGCCAGGAAGTAGCGGTCGACGGTGGTGAGCACGGCGGGCTCCCCGCTCGCGGCCTCGCCCTGCGGGTCGTCGACGGGGGCGCTCACCCGGGGACCGCGCGACTCCTTGGCGGGGTGCGCTCCCGCGCCGGCCGGTGTCTCCTCAAGCTCGTCAGCCTCGTTCGGGAAGGCACCCAGGGTGGGCGCCTGTGCGGCGGGCTCGGGGGCTTCCTCGTCGGCGGGCAGCTCCGTCTCGTCGAACTCGCGCTGCCCGAAGGCGGCGACGAAGTCCTCCAGGTCCTCGCCCGTAATGGGCTGGCCGTTGCCGCCGGTGATCTGGTCCCGTTCATAGACGTACATGGCGAGGGCGGCCGCATCGGGGTAGGCCCCGTGCTCCTGCGCGTAGGCGAGCCAGGCGTTGTAGAAGTAGTCACCCCACCCGTCGTCCGCGTCGTGCGGGGCTTGGGGTCCGGTCCCGTTCTGCGCTGAGGGCGAGTGACGCTGCCTGAAAAGTCGCAGCAGGGGTTCGAGTTGCTCGTCGGACAGGGGCCTGCCGGCCGCGGTGGCGATGCCGTACCGGTCTTGGAGCCACATGGCGAACTGCGCCCTCGCGGGCTCGAATCCGAAGGCGGCCACCCAGTCCTGGTAAGCGTTGGAGAGGTGTTGGGCGTTCCCGTCGTCCGCAAGGCCGTGCGGCTGCTCAGGGTACGCGGTACGCGGCTGCTCCACCGGCTTCGACCGCGCGCCACGCACCTGCGCCAGCTCCTTCTCCTGCTCGACGGCAGCCCCGAGTCCGGGACTCTGCCACCGGGCCGGAACCGGAGTCCCAGCGACGGTGAACGGGATCGGTGTCTCGTCGATGCCCGCGGCAGCCAGCCCGGCCGGAGCCGTCTCGGCGAGAGAAACGCCGTAGCGGGCCAGGCGAAGCGGCATCAGCGACTCGACCGGGGCCTTGCGACGCCAGGCACGGCCGAAACGCGAGCGGAGGCCGGCCTGGTAGACGAGACGTTCCTGTTCGAGCTTGATGACCTGCTCGTAGGAGCGGAGCTCCCACAACTTCATGCGGCGCCACAGGAGGAACGTGGGGACCGGCGACAGGAGCCAGCGGGTAAGGCGGACTCCTTCCATATGCTTGTCGGCCGTGATGTCCGCGATCCGGCCGATCGCATGGCGAGCAGCCTCCACCGCGACGACGAACAGGACCGGGATCACCGCATGCATGCCCACACCCAGCGGGTCCGGCCAGGCCGCCGCCCCGTTGAAGGCGATCGTGGCCGCCGTCAGCAGCCACGCCGTCTGCCGGAGCAGCGGGAACGGAATGCGGATCCAGGTCAGCAGGAGGTCCAGGGCCAACAGGACGCAGATGCCGGCGTCGATGCCGATCGGGAAGACGTAGGCGAAGGTGCCGAAGCCCTTCTGGAGGGCCAGTTCACGCACCGCCGCGTACGAACCGGCGAAACCGATCCCGGCGATAACCACAGCACCTGCCACGACCACACCGACAAGGACCCGATGCACCCGGGTCAGCTGGGGCATCACACCCTCCCCGCAGCCACGACCCACTCCCCCATACCGCCTCACGACCGAACAGCCCCCACACTCCCACGACAGGCCGCGCGTTGCAGCCCTTCGCCATTGGCTCGGGGCGGATCGTCTGCGAAAAGTGATCCGTGACGACCATGTTGCGTGGTGTGTAGTTGGCGCTCTTGGGCCGGTTCCGTAGTGCCGAGGGCACCAGTTGCCCTGTCTCTGCCGAGGTTGATCAACTACTCGAGTTTCCTCGACCTCTTGGACGCCGCGACTACTGAACCGAAGCTGCGGCACTCTTCCCATTCGCCAGTGGGTCCTCTGTTCCAGCTCCGATCTGGACGAGCCGTCTCTGGAAGTGGCACCTGCCGTCGTGGCTCAACGTGGTGGACGATTCCAGGTCAAGGCTGACCGGTGGGGCGACATCATCGGCGAGACGGACCCCGTTGGCGAGGCCATTGTCCTTGTGGTGGCTCGCACCCGAAGCACTTCGCCCTGCCGAAATCGGGACGGCCGCTGAGTAGGCACCTCACGGCCATTGCAAAGTCGGTGATGGGCGATGTTCGTGCTGGTCACGCGGGGACTCCGAGGAGGTCCAGTGGGGCGGTGAAGGCGTCGTATGACATTTCGCGGCGTGCGGCGGCGATGCTGTCGTGTCCGACGTCGCGGAGGCGGCCGTGGGCGAGGTTGCGCAGGGTGGCCATGTTCTCTGGCCCGTGCCCGGTCCAGATCTTGCTGGCGTCCTCGCCGAAGGTGACGTCGCGGACGTGGTGCAGGGCTTCGATGCCCCAGTGGCCGCGCACGATCAGCGCCAGCCGCTGCGGTGATCCTTGCGCCGAGGAGAGGCTGGGATTTTGCCTACCGATCGTCCAAGGTCGAGACTGGCAGCGGACGATGCTGTCTAACGAGGGGGCTGATGATGGCCGATTCGGTGGCGATTGTCGGGGCGGGCGCGGTGGGCACGATGCTGGGCGGCTATCTCGCCGAGGCCGGTCATCCGGTCACGATCTGCGGGCGGACGCGGCTGGACTCGGTCAGCATCACCGATGACCAGGGCGCCCGCAGCTACCCGGTCAACTGGGCGGAGGCCCCGGCCGATCTCCCACCGTTCCGGTGGCTCGTGCTGGCCACCAAGCTGCAGCACACCGCGGCCACGGCCCACTGGCTGAACGCCCTCGCTGAGCCGGGCAGCGTTCTGCTCGCAGCGCAGAACGGCGTGGACCATCGAGACCGGCTCGGCCCGCTGACCGAGGCCGAGGTAGTGCCGACGCTGGTGTACCTGAACGTGGAACGCATCGGCCCCGGCCGGGTGCATGCCCGGGCCACTGGCCGTGGGCTGGTCATGCCCGCCGACGGGGTCGGGCAGGCGGCGGCGGCCCTGTTCACGGGCGCCTCCGTGCCGGTGGAGAACCAGTCGGACTTCGTCACGGTGGCGTGGGCCAAACTGCTGATCAATGTCACCGCCAATCCATTGACGGCGCTGACCGGACGGCGCGTGGAGGTACTGCACGAGCCCGGCATCGCCGACCTCGCCCGGGAGATGCTCCGGGAGACCGTGGCCGTGGCCCGTGCCGAAGGGGCGGCCCTCACCGAGGAAGACGCCGATGCCACGCTTGACTGGCTGCGATCGCTTCCGCCGACCGCACCGACCTCGATGCTCCAGGACCGGCAGGCAGGCCGCACCCTGGAACACGACGGTCTGATCGGCCCGGTGGTGCGGCTCGGCGCCCGCCACGGCATTCCCACACCCACCGGCCGCACCCTGCTCGCTCTGCTCGACGCTCTCCCACCGAAATGATCAACGGCATCGGCGAGGCCACCGCTACACCCAGGTAGCCTCTCGCCTTACTGAGATAGGACGTCCTGTGTGAGATGCGGTCCATGTACGCGGCGGCGGCCTCGATCATGCTGGCCCACCGCTGGTGCCCGAGGACGACGAAACTGTCCGGGTAAGGGCCGTCGTCGTTCGGAGCTGCGATGCCGGTGACGTAGAGGCCGTGGTGGACGACGAACCCGTTGTCGGCTGCGTCCTCGCCCGGCGTCCAGATGCCTTCAGCGGGGACAGTCGTGCCGTCGTCGGCTTCGCTGGTCTCGATCTCCTACAGGCCCGTGCTCACCATGGGGCGCTCACGTCCTCGAGGAGGGCCGCCAGGAGCTCGCAGGCGTCTGCCTCGTGCGGTTCGTTATAGGAGGCGTGGTCGCTGACGTGGAACAGCGTGTCCTGCGCGGTGACCGTGTACCGGGGCATGACGGTGGCCGCCTTGCCCTCCAGCAGGGTGTTCAGGCGGTCCGCGTCACGGGAGGCGAGCCAGGTCTGGGTGTACGGGCCCATGCGGAGCAGGATGCGGCCGGAGTTGTCCTTCCGGCGGGCTTCGACGTGGACGGCGTAGTGCGCCAGGCCCATGCCGACGTCGTCGGGGAAGTCCAGGCCCGCCGCGGCGTGGGTGAGCGGTGTGAGGGCCGGGTTCCACACTCCGAGGATCTCGTCTGTCTCGCAGCGCAGCCAGCCCTTGCCGGTGTAGCCGAGTTGGTGGCCGTGGAGGTAGGCCGCGGCGTGCGGGGTGTCGGGGTGGACCAGGGAGACGGCGATCAGGTCGGGACCGTGGTCGTCGCCCGGGCGGGGGTGGGCCCTTTCCACGAACGGTCCGACGCGTACGGCGATGTCCCGGTAGATGCCGGGCGTCCAGGGCTCCATGTCGCGCAGTGCGGCGAGCAGCGCGCGGAACTGGTCGACGGCGGCCTGATCCTCGGGGCTGACGACGCCGGGCGCATGGCCGCAGCGGCGGAAGAGACGCTTCATCGGGTGGCCCTACCTTCCTGCTTGGGCTGAGCGAGCCATTCGTAGGGTTGGCTCACCCGGGAGTGCTGGGTATGGCTGATCGGGTGGTGCCCTCGATGGCTCTGGAGGCTTGGCCGCCCGGCACTCCGCGACGACTCGGCTGCTGATTGGGATGCGCGATTCGATCGCTGTGTAGGGCCACGCCAGCGAGGTCGTCTGCGGGACATGTTCATCTGAGAACCGGAGACACAATGGGCCGCATCTGGGCCGGTACGGACATCGGCAAAGGGCATCACCACTGCGTGGTGATCGACGAGGAGGGCCGGCGGCTGCTGTCCCGGCGCGTCGCCAACGACGAGAGTGAGCTGCTCGCCCTGCTCGGCGATGTCCTGGACCTGGGCGACGAGGTCACCTGGGCGATGGACTTGGTCGACGGCGGGGCGTCCCTGCTGCTGACGCTCCTGCTCAACCACGGCCAAACGGTGCCCTACCTGTCGGGCCGCGCGGTGAACCGGGCCTCCAGCGGCTACCGGGCCGAGGGCAAGACCGACGCCCGGGACGCAGCGATCATCGCGGACCAAGCCCGCATGCGCCGTGATCTGCACCCGGTCCGCCCGGGCGACGAGATCACCACCGAGCTCAAGACCCTCACCGCCCGCCGGGCCGACCTGGTGGCCGACCGCACCCGCGCCGTCAACCGGCTCCGCGAACAGCTGCTGGGCATCTTCCCTGCGCTGGAACGGGCCTTCGACTACGTCAACCACAAGGGCGCCCTGGTCCTGCTGACCGGATACCAGACCCCGGCCGCCCTGCGCCGCATCGGCGTCAAGCGCCTGGAGCGGTGGCTGGTCAACCGCAAGGTCCGCGGAGCCGACACCGTAGCCCGCCTCGCTGTCGAGGCCGCCGCAGCCCAGCACACGGCCCTGCCCGGGGAGAAGCTCACCGCGCAGATGGTCCACACCCTGGCGAAGGAGGTGACCGCCCTCAACGAGAAGGTCGCCGAGGTGGACAAGCTCATCGAGGGCCGGTTTCGCCAGCACCCGAGCGCCGAAATAGTCGCAAGCCTGCCCGGTATCGGCCCCCTGCTGGGAGCCGAGTTCCTCGCCGTGACCGGCGGTGACATGGACTACTTCGGCACCCCGGACCGCCTGGCCGGCATGGCCGGACTCGCTCCGGCCCCCAGAGACTCCGGCCGCATCAGCGGCAACCTGCACCGGCCGAAGCGCTACCACCGCAAGCTCCAACGCGTCTTCTTCTACTCGGCGTTGAACAGCATCCGCTGGTGCGAGGAGTCCAGTCGCTCCTACCAGCGCAAGCGCGCCGAGGGGAAACGACACACCCAGGCCGTGCTCGCTCTCGCCCGTCGTCGCGTCAACGTCCTGTGGGCCATGCTCCGTGACCAACGGTGCTACCAACCCACACCGCCGGTCACGGCTGCGGCTTGACAACATCATTGGGAAGCCTCCTGCGTGGAGCTGGGGTGGGCGGTGTCGTTGGCGGGTCTTGAGCACGCGCGGCAAGTGGACGTGGAGGTGCTCGAACCCGCACGTCATGGTCACCAAAGGAACAAAGGCAGGGCGGAGCCCGGCCTCAACTGCCTATCTCTCCCACGTCCTTGACGACTGCGGCTTTCCACCCCGCATGATCCGCAGCACCCGACTTGTCGACCTCGTGAACACCATGGACCCCAAGCTCGTCGCCGCGGCCTTCGGCGTGGACTCGCAAGCCACCCTGATCTATCTCGCCGACCATGTCGACCCCGGGCGCCTACCAGATCGATGAGCGTCGGCAGCGTCAGAGAATCCGCTGTTCAGCAGCCTGACCATCCCTCAGACTCGGATGTGCGCGAGGAGCCCTCGGTGATCAGTGCAGGGAACCCGTGACCGAAGGAGGAGAACGACGATGGCCCACCTGCGACTCACCTGGGTCCTGTCCGGACGTGGTTGGGCCGAATGCATTGTCAGCGACCACCAGGCGGTAGCCAAAGTCACGGCCTCCTATATCACCACTGCCCCGAAGATCTCTTGACGGCAGTAACCCGGCTGACCGTCGGCGAGACCGAATGCCGGGCACAGTTCGAGGCCGAGCCCACCGCCTTCCGATGGATCTTCTACCGTGAAGGCACCAACGTGTGGATCCGCCTACTGGAGCTGACCCACGGCAGTGACCACGACAACACTGGGACCGAGATCTGGTCCACCCAGCAGAACATCGACGTCGTTGCCCGAGCAGTGATCCGATGCTTCGACGAGGTCGTGAGGGAGTACAGCGAGAGCGCATACCGCGGCAAGTGGGGTGAGCACTTCCCCCGCGCCGAGCTCGAAGCCCTCAGGACCGCGTGGCGCGAACATCGAGGCGACTGGGAAGCCGCCTCGACACCATCGAACCCGTGAAGTTTCCGGCAGCGCCTGGCACAGGTTCGCCGGAACATGTGCGCTTTGCTGAAGGTCTTGTTCGGCGTCAGGATGATCGAGCCCTTCTCGTAACGCTTGGAGATCACCTGGAAGACCAGGTTCGCCTCGGCCCGTTCCAGTGGCTGATAGCCGACTTCGTCGACCACGAGAACGCTGGGCCGCAGGTAGGTGCCGAGTTTCCTGGCAAGCCGTCCGGTCTCCTCTCTCCTCGGCGGCTTTGAGGTTGCGGACCATGTCGTCGAGGCTGGTGAAGTAGATCGAGTAGCCGGCCCGGCAGGCCGCGACCGCGAGAGCAACGGCGATATGCGTCTTGCCGACCCCGGGCGGCCCGAGCAGGGCCGCGTTCGCCTTGCCCTCGACGAAGGACAAGGTGGCCAGATCCTTGACCTTGCGCGGGTCGAGGTCGGGCTGGAAGGAGAAGTCGTACTCGTCGAGCGTCTTGTGATGCGGTAGCCGGGACAGCCGCAGGCCCTGGCGGAAGCGTCGGTCGTCACGGACGGCGAGTTCCTAGGAGAGGACCAGGTCGAGGAAGTCGAGGTAGCCCATCTTCGCCTCGTCGGCCCGCCGGGTGTACTCGTTGATGGTCTCCGCAAGGTGAGGCAGGCCGAGCTTGCCGGCCGTGGTGCGGATGCGGTTGCCGGTCAGCTCGCTCAAGAGGATTCCTTCGTCGCTCGGCTGGTGGTGAAGGGCCGGGTCCCGGTCAGCTCGTCATAGACCGACAGCGGTCGGCGGCCGACCTCGATCTGGGTGGCCGCGGCCGGGTTCAGCAGGGCCTGCAGCGGCCCGGCCGCCTCGCCCGGGGGCGGTTGGTGCCGGGGCCGGGGCGGGACGTCACCTGTGGTGGTCCGGCGGCCCTTGCCGGTGGGCAGGCCGTCCCAGTGGCTGTCTTCGACGACACGCGTCCCGCGGCCGACCGCCCGCGGGTGCATCGCCAGCTGCGTTTGGCCGCTGCCGTCAGGAGCGGTCGAGTGGAGCATGACCTGCGACTTCGTGGCCCGGATCTCGACCAGCTGGCGGGGGCGAACCCGGCGGGCGGGCACCGAGTAGAGGTTGCCGCCGAAGGCGACCAGACAGTCCTTGCCGACCGGCCGCAGGTGCCGCTCGGCCACCAGATACGGCGTCGGCGGCAGTGGTTTGAGGGCTGCGTGGTCACGGGCCGCCCGCTCGCCGATGACCTCCCGGTGCGTCTTGTGGATCTGAGCTCGCCGCTGCGGCACCCAGGACAGGAAGGCGGCGTCCATCTCCTCGATGGAAGAGAAGGCCCGTCCGGACAGGACATGGTCGCGGACGATCAGCACCTGCCGTTCAACACGGCCCTTGCCGGTGGCCGGTAGGCGGCCAGCACATCGATATCGAAGTCGTAGTGGCCGGCGAAGCCGACCGCCTCCGGATGCAGCGGGATGGCCTCACCAGGGGCGACGTGCTGGCGGACCACGGTCTTGGTGCGGTCGTAGACGATCGTCATCGGCACCCCGCCGAAGTGGGCGAACGCCCGGCGGTGGCAGTCGAAGAAGGTCGCCAGGTCCTGACTGGTGGTGAAGCAGCAGAACGGGTCGCGCAAGTACGACAGCGTCATGTGGAACGAGTTGACCTTCGCGATGCCCACGTGGGCGAGGATCTTGCCCTCGTCGCCCCAGTCCACCTGGGCCTGAGCCCCGGGGATCACCTCGAACCGGCGGTGCATGCCCGCCAGCTCCTTTGGTGTGATGCCGAGTTCTTCGGCGATCCGCGGTCGGGCTTGTTGAACGTAGAGCTTGGTCCGCTGGTAGTTGCCGGTGAACCCGTACTCCGTGGCCAGCCGCTCGTGGATGACGGCGGCCTTCATCAGGATCTCCGCCCGCAGCATCGAGTCGATCAGCGGCGCGAACTCGTCGATCACCCTCGCCCGGGACCGCCCGCTCGATGACCGGCGTGGAGGTGACACGGGCCCGTCGGCGGACAAGTACTTGCTGACCGTCCGCCAGTTGAGTCCGGTCTCTTTGGCGACCTCCGACAGGCTCATGGCACCGGACTCGACCAGCCCGCGAAAACGCCGCAATTCCAGCCAGCGTTGCGGATCCAGGACCACGGACCACCCCTCTCAGCAACCTCAGCAACAGGCAGCAGAGTGCCGAGCATCGTCCCTCAACACATCAAGAACACTGCACGTTCATCCGTACGCGGCTGTGCACGTTCACGGCTCTGGCAAGATTTCCGTGAAGCTGGGGTGTGCCGCTATGCGCCGGTGACGCTCCGTCACGGGTAGTGGCGTCGGAGGAGGGCCAGGAGAATGACGCGGTGGCGGAGCAATGGCACCCCTGCTCGTCCGGCCATAATCCGTTTCTGAAGTTTCAGGTCGGTGATGCGGCCTTCGTTGACGCCGGAGTTGAACGGGGTGGTAATGCCCTGGACAACTGCGGGCTGGTCCTCGCGGATGGCTTTGGCCAGGCCAGCCAAGGCCGGGAGGCGGGCGGTCGTGAGTTGCTCGAGCCAGTCCGGCAGCGGGGCGGCGTCACGGGCGTCGAGCATGGCGGCGAATTGGCGCACCAGATCGTGGGTGCGGTCCAGTTCCGGGCAGTGCTCGAGCAGCCGCCTGAGTCCTTCGGCGGCGTGCAGACCGCGCCGGGATGGCCCAGTGGTGATCCAGCGGGCGACTTCCCGGGGCGAGGGTGGCCGCTCGGTCGGCGTGTTGATTGGCAGGCCGCGACGCAGCGGCGCGACGGCTATCTTGACCCGCTGGTAGTGGCCGCGGTAGCCCTTAGCAACGATCTCCTGGTGCAGCACCGTTGCGGTGTGCTCACCTTCCTCCCAGCGTTGCCGCAGGTACTCCAGGTACGGGTCGAGACTGGTGGGCCGACGGGGCCGTGTGGTTCGTACACATTCCTGCCAGGTGGCTGCTCGGGCGTATTTGCGCACGGTGCGCCGGTTCAAGCCCAGCTCGCGGGCTGCGGCGTTGAGCGAGCGACCGGTGTCGGTCACGGCGTGCACCGCCTCGAAGAGCTGCTTCGCGTGGCGGCGGGCGGGAGTGTCGGCCTGGTCGGACAGTCCCGCAGGGTTCGTTGGTGGCGGTGCCGTTTCAGGCTCGGGAACTGCGGTAGGCAGGCAGCCGCGATGGGTGGCGGCGATATCCACGACCCGCTTCGACAGCCCCTGCCCCAGGTGGAATCGGTCGCTGACCTGCACCGCGTCCGGTGCGCCGTCGGTGATGGCTTGGCGGTAGACCAGCGAGCCGTCCCGGCAGACCACCTCAACACCCGGGTGCATCCGCAGCCAGGCGGCCTGCTGCTCGGCGTCGCGCCCGGCCCACAGCTCGATCGGCAACCGGGTGTCGGCATCCACCAGCAGGGTTCCGTAGACGTCCGCATACAGTGCGAAGTCGTCCACTCCCAGCACCCGCGGGGTCGCTGCTGGCGGAAGCGGCAAGCGCATCAAGTGGAACAGCACGCTGGTCCGCGACAGCGGCACCTTCAGGATCTGCAGGAGCCGGGCGCCGCCCCGGCCGGCGAGCAGCACCCCGGCCGTCTCCACCAGGTGCTGCAGCAGCGGGCTGCGGCGCTGGTAGCGCACCGTTAGCCCCTCGACCTGTTCGGCAAACGTCCGCCGACCACAGCTCGGACTGTCACAGAACAACCGCCGCACCGACAGCTCGATCAGCACGGGACGCCCACCGACAGCGAAATCGGCCAGCGTGCGGCCATAGCGACTGTGCACCCGCGCAGAACCGCGACCACAGTCCGGACACGCCACCGTCAACTCGCGGGTGCAGGCCGCGATGCGGACCACGCCGCCCGCCACCCACACCCGTTCCACCCGCACCGCATCGAGGTGCGGAGACATGATCCGTACGAGGTCATCACACTCGCTGACAGTGCCATTACCCGTGACGGAGCGTCACCGGCGCATAGCGGCACACCCCAGCTTCACGGAAATCTTGCCAGAGCCACGTTCACGTGTACGCCGACATCTGCCTGCAATCCCTCGTCGCCACCTTCGCCGCCGGCAAGTCCCTCGTCGACGAGAAAGCCGCCCAGTCCGCCGTCACCGAAGTCCTCGACTGACATTCCACACCCTCGAAACTCGATGTCGGTGGCGCCGGATACCTTGCATCACACGATGCACACCACTGGAGGGGACATGCCGTCTCAAGGAACAGTTCTCGCCGCACTCACGGTGGTAATGCCGCCACATGACGGGGCCGATGAGCAGGTGGACTGGGATGCGATCCGGCGGGCTTGGGGAGTCGGCTTCCCCTCCGACTACATCGCCTTCATGAGCACGTACGGAGCCGGCGGCATCGACGGCGCGCTGAGCGTCGTGACCCCCGAAGCGAGCACGCAGCCGGCCGACAGCCCTGACCTCGGGGGCATGGCGGCCGAGACAGCCAACATGCGGCACATGTGGGAGTCCGAAGGAGGACCGGACGAGGTCGATGGCGGACCTGATTCTGTCGTCGCTTGGGGCGTCAGCTGCGGAGCCGACATCCTCGGCTGGCTCACCGTTGACCACGACCCCAACAAGTGGCCCGTTGTCGTGTGGGAACGGCACGGCTGGCCCCACTGGAAAATCTACGACTGCGGAATGGCGGAGTTCCTTCGGCGCCTGTTCACCAAGGGCTTCGACGAGTGCCCACTCAGCGACCTCTCCCTCTGGGGAGAGCCCTCTCCGCACTTCGTCCACTGGCGCGAGGAACGACGACGGTGGGAGTCCGGCGTCGACCCCTACACAGGTGAACCCGACCCATACTTCGGCATGAAGTTCGACTGATTGAGCCTCGGCACCTTGCCGACGACCGCGACACCTCGCCGACAATCGCCCCACTGGGACCACCCCAGTGGGGCGATCTTGTTCTCGGTGATCGGCACCTTCAGTGCCGGACCCGTCGGCATTTTCAGCGTCGGCCAACACCGTGATGGCGTTGGGCACTCACGTCGCATCTCCCTCGGTGGCAGGGGCACCGCCTTGTCGGCGGTGTCGTAACAGCTGGTCGTAGGGGGCCACCGAGGGCAGCGGCCGAGTGTCGGCCGGCAGATGCGCCATCCGCCAGTCGGACAGGAAGGTGGCCGTCGCCCGCTGCCGCCCAGGCGGCTCCGGCAAAGCAACATGGGCGGGAGCGGAGGCCGCCAGTTCGTCGGCTTCAGCAGCCTTGCGGGCCTCCAGGGCGACCGCGTCCGCGGTCAACGCGCCCGCCCGCAGAGCCGTCGCCAGCCCGGCGACGATGTGTTCGTGGCTCATGTGCCGGCCCAGCAGCAAGACCTCGATCAGGGCCCTGGTGCCGTCCTTGTCGCCGTGGGACCCGGGCGGCCGCCCACCAGTCGTCATGGACCGGCGTGAACCTGCCCGCGGACTTGGCCTGTTCGAGAGCGGTGGCGCCGGGGAAGGCGCCGGGCTTGCGGACAAGCGCCTCCAGATAGTGGTCCAGTTCCAGGCGCGAGCCAGCCTTGGTGCTCAGCCGCTCGTGGCGGGCGACTTCCTGGCCCGGTCGTAGACGATGAGGTGATTGGCATGCAGCATCACCCGCATCGTCCTGCCTATCAGCCGGACCGGAACCGAGTAGCGGTTGGTCTGGACGGCGATCTGGCTGTAGCGGTCCACCCGCGGCGTGAAGAGCCGGCCCGTCTCGAACAGCTCGGTCGGCAACGGCTTGAGTAGCGGCGCCTCGACGGCAAAGTACTCGCCCACGGTCCTCGCCCGCGAGCGGATCCTGCGGCCTTCGCCCTGAAGATCCCACCGGTCGACCATCTCGTTCAGCTCGGCCAGCGAGGCGACCTCGGGAACGGGGACGAAGTGGTTGCGCCGGAAGTACCCGATCTGCCCCTCGACACCGCCCTTCTCATGGGCGCCTTCGAGTCCTGGCCTGCAGTAGAAACTCTCGATGCCCCAGTGCGTGCGAAACGCGGTCCACCGCTCGCTCTCCTGGCGGCGCCGGGCAAACCCGAGCACCTGGGCGACCGCGGCCTTCAGGTTGTCGTAACGAACCTTGCCGCGAGGGGCACCGCCCAGCACGGACAGCGCGTGAACGTGGCCCTCGAAGAACGCTTCCTGGCCGCAGGACGCGAACACCCGGTGGACCGCCTTGCCCGAATACGACAGCCGGAAGGAGAACAGATAGCAGCGGGTCACCACGCCGGCGAGCACGATGTGCACATCCCCGAAGTCCACCTCCGCCTCGGTGCCCGGCAAATGGGTCTGCGGCACGAACACCTCCGACGGCCCCCGACCCGCCTCCTGACGGATCTCCCCACGACGCGTGGCGATGTAGCCGCGGACCATCTGATACGAGATCCCATCGCGGCGTACTCGTCCAGCAGCCGGTCGAAGACCCGCTTGGCGGTGTGCCGCTGCTTCGAAGGCGCGTCCAGATCCCTGCGCAGCATCTCGTCGATCAGCGGCTTGTAGGGATCCAGCCTGGTCGGACGTGGGGGCAGCTTCTTGCGCGGCTCAGGCCAGACCAGGTCCAGTGCCTTGCGGACCGTCTGCCAGGTAACCCCGTATTTGCGCTGCAGAGCGCGCATTGAACCGCCCCGGTTCGAATGGAGACTCGATTTCATGAAAGGATCGAGTCATGGCACGACCTTCCCGTTACCCGCTTGAGCTCCGCCGTCGTGCG
>NZ_JBIAHG010000072.1:0-13242 GCF_042870385.1 Streptomyces sp. NPDC006602
GCGGCAGAACGAGTACGTCCGTTACCGCAAGCCGCTTGCTTGATCAACCGGTCATTTGACTGTCCGGTCAGTCCACAGGATTTGACAATTCCTCCGACACCGGCCGGGAGCGCGAGGTGCCCGATCATCGTCAGACCGTCGGCCGGGTACTCGACCGTACGCGTCGTAATCGTCGTCATGAGACTGGACTGTAGTGATCGTCGAGCCCGGTCCGGCCGCTGTTCTGCCGTTGGCAGAGCAGCGCGGACATCCCCCTGAAATACGGCGAGGGCTCACAAGAACCGTCACAAACCTCGTCCCCACGGCAGCTATCCATCCCGTTGCCCCTTTGACCCGTATCTCGGTCAGGCCTCTCACCGGTTTGAAGATGGGTTCTCAGTGGATCGCCGCCGCCCGCGCCGACGTGAACCACGGCCTGCGCGGCTTCGCCGACGGCCTGCTGGCCGACCTCGACGCCGTCGTCCTCGGGCTGAGCACGGAATGGAGCTCGGGCTGCGTCGAGGGCAGAGTCACGGACATCAAGCTGCTCAAGCGGCAAATGGCAGGCCAAGCCGGACTTCCCCTGCTCCGCAAACGTGTCCTACTCGTCGCCGCCGACCGCCGACAACACAGAGTCACGACCTAGACGGCTCACCGATCGGCTTCACGGAAATCTTGACTGAGTCACGATTCACGCGTCGCCGACACTTTCGCACGGCCCGGTCGTTCGCGACGATGGGGTCGCGCGAGTGGGGCCAGCCGCTGCGGCAGCCGGGCAAGGGCGCGATGCTGACGCGAGGGCGTTTTGATCATGCAGACGGTGGCAGAGTGGCGACACATCGAAGCCCCGGACGGTGCAGGCGACTTGAGAGGTCACCCGCTCCACCGGAGCTTCGCTGCGTTCGGGACGGGACAGTCTGCAGACGTCGCACCACCGTGACCTGCGACTCCGCACCGTCATCAGGACTTTGAAACAGCCCTACCGGGGCGCGTCGCTTCTTCGGCTGGCCGGACCAGCCGAAGGGCGGGTCAAGGGATGTACACCGGGGACATGCTCGACGTCTTGGAGCACTTCACGAACTGCCCCGTGCTCTCCCGGTAGACCGGCCAGCTGATGTGGTCGCGAGTGTTGGGACCGTACTCGCCGTCGACCGTCGCACCCGAGGCGCTCTGCGCCCTCCTGAGGGCGGCTTCCGTCAGGTCGCCGAAAGCCCCGTCGAGCGTGAGACCGGCGGAGTAGCACTTGTTCAGCGCTCGCTGCAGAGCCGTGACGGCGGACTTGGTGCTGCTGCCGACATCACCGTTGGCCAGGTAGCAGGTGGAGGTGAAGGTCTGGGTGGACTCGTTGAAACCCCAGGGGAGCGGCGCCCTCAGGTCCCGGTTGTTGTCGACGAACATGCTGACGGTGTATTCGCAGTGCCGGTAGGTGCCGTGCGCCGATGCCGCGGGGGCCGCCGCGAACGCCACGGCGAGTGTGCCGGTGAGCAGGGCGCCTGTGATGGTGAGGCTGGCGAGACGGCGGCTTCTACGAGTGCTCATGTTCATCCATTGTCAGTGAACCGACTGGGGTGTGCGGTGAGTTGCACGGCCTTCGGGGCCGCGTGGGTCCACCCCGGGCCCGTTCCCCCTGCAGGGAGGGAACGGGCCCGGGGTGGGTTCGTGGAACGGCCGGTCCGTCAGACCGTGAGACGGTTGGCCCAGGCCTTGAACGCGGCCTTGGACGGCACGCAAGTGTGGGCCTCGGCGTCGTTGCCCCGCAGCCACCTTAGGGTCGTCGTGGGCTTCGGACTTTGTCGTCCGTGCAGGGGACTTTGTCAGTCGTGCACCGCCTCAAGTTGACGCCGCATCAGGCGAGGGTCGCCCTGCGGGTGAGGTCATGCGCGACCGCCATGGCCGGTGTCAGCCCCGCACGACGGGCACAGTTGCCCGGCCCGGTCGCTGAGTGTGCCGGTCGTTTGCCCCACAAGGAACGGCCGCCGCGCACACCGGAATACGGACAAGGCGGCGGTCGAGACCGCCTCTGGTTCACAGCCGCGACTTTGTTGAGCTCGACTGCCGCTACCGCTGGGACCACGAGAAGCCGTCCTACGGGTCCGTCAGATCCGTGGCTCGCAGCGAAGGAGCGGGTCATCACGGGGTGCGGAGGGCTGGGGTATTGGGGTGTTGGTTCGACAACTTTTCGACGGCATCGCGCAGCTTCTCTACGATCTGCTCGTACCGCTGGACGCTGACGTTGCCGATCTTCTCCGTACTGGGCACCGTGCCAACCCCCTGCCAGGCCGGAGCACGGCCCCGCCGTGAATGGGGAACCCCGGCCCGCCCGGTAGCGGCAGAATTGCCGCGTCACTGCGAAGAGCGGGTTCTGTGTGCACCGAGCACCACCGGAGCTTGTATACGAGATCAGCAGAGGTTCAAAGATGGGTTCTGACTGAAGTACGCAAGGACATCGGCATGCGGCCCGAAGAGCTCGCCGTTCCTGGGGCCCGCGAAGGAGCTTGTTCCACGCGTCGACGAGCTGCGTCGCATGGCAGATCCCAAAAACGATGACGAAGACGGCGCAGCTGCCCCACCAGGGTGCATCGGCAACGGCTGAGAGCAGGCCGCCCGTGATGCCGCCGGTGACGGAGGAGACGTGTGGGTGGCCTGCAAGCGGTCCACGACCACGAGGGCCAGGCCCTCCATGTGTGGCGCGGTTTCCGCGATGTCCTCGGCGGTCAGGTTGCTGCCGTCATCGATGAGGAGGACGTCGCCTGCCTGGACGGCGTTCGCGGCCGTCTCTCCGTACACGGCGCTCGCCGCCGCGGGCGCGAGCCCGGCTGAGGCACGCACCCTCATCGCGGCCATCCAGGCCGGCGCCGTGGAAGGCGCTCATGGCGAAGTCATCGAGCTGGACACGCAGGCACCCTCCGGCAAGGAACTGACGCTGGCCATCCAACTCGTCGACGCCCTGAGCGCACCCTGGGACCCCGGCCGGTATCACGACACCTACAAGGAGAAGGTCCGTGAGCTGGTCAAGGCGAAGGCCGAGGGCCAGGAGATCGCAGTGGCGGAGGAGGCCCCGCAGGCCACCAACGTCATCGACCTGATGTCCGTCCTGCAGGGTAGCCTCGACCAGGCCCGCGGTCAGAAGACGGCCGCCGAGCCGCGGCAGACCAAGAAGACCCCCGCCCGCAAGACCGCACGAAAGCCAGCCGCGAAGGCGGCGAAGAGACCCGCCGCCCACAAAGCGCCGCCGAAGACGACGCGAACCGCCTCGAATACCCGCCAGCGCAGCGCAGGCAAGAGCGACCTGCGGCAGCTGAGCAAGGCGGAGCTGTACCAGCGGGCCACCGATCAGGGCATCGAAGGACGCTCCAAGATGAGCCGCGAGCAGCTCGTCGACGCACTCACCCACGCCGGGCGCCGCCGCAAGAAGAGCGCCGCCTGACGTCCGCCCGAACGCCACGCCCCATGACCTGGACACTGCCCGAGCCGATGCTCGCTGCGGCCGTGAACAGCCCCGAGCTACCGCAGGGGTGGGCGGCCGAGCCCAGATGGGACGGATTCCGCGCAAGTCTCTCCGTGGACAGCGGCCGGGTGCTACTGCGCTCGAGGCGCGGCACGGACACGACGCTGGCTTTCCCCGAGCCAGTAGCCGGGGCCACCGCTTCTCTGGGGTTCTGGGCTGTGGCGTTAGCGAGTGGTTCACATTGGTGCAGCTCAGCGCCATTGATCGGGAGTCTAGCCACTGCGGAGCAATGCTCAAGACCTGTGGATCGGGGCTCGGGTGGCACGCGAGGGGCGTACCTTCCCGAGTGATCGATTGAAGGTCACTGAGTAGGCCGGCGTTCGCAGCGCCGGTCGGGAAGGCACGCCCGTGCTCACGGTAGTCAATGCTGACGGTTCCACGCCAAACGGCTCCCTGATCGACGAGATCGTCCGCGAGGGCGCGAGGCGGATGTTGGCCGCCGCTCTGGAGGCGGAAGTCAACGCTTACATAGCCGAGTTGGCCGGTGAGCGGGACGAGAGCGGTCACCGTCTGGTCGTGCGCAACGGCCATCATCAGCCGCGGAAGGTCACCACCTCCGCCGGAGTCGTCGAGGTCACGGCCCCGCGCGTGAACGACAAGCGCATCGATGAGGCGACGGGCGAACGCAAGCGGTTCTCCTCGGCGATCCTGCCGCCGTGGGCGCGGAAGTCCCCGAAGATCAGCGAGGTGCTGCCCCTGCTCTACCTGCACGGCCTGTCCTCCGGCGACTTCGTGCCCGCACTGGAGCAGTTCCTTGGTTCCTCGGCCGGCCTCTCGCCCGCCACCGTGACGCGGCTGACTGCCCAATGGCAGGCCGACCACAGGGCGTTCATGGACCGCGACTTGTCCGCCACCGACTACGTGTACGTCTGGGCAGACGGCGTCCACCTGCGCATCCGCCTGGAGGAGGCGAAGGCCGCGGTCCTGGTGCTGATGGGGGTGCGGGCCGACGGCACGAAGGAACTGATCGCGATGGCCGACGGATACCGCGAGTCGTCCGAGGCATGGGCCGGGCTGCTGCGGGACTGCGCTCGCCGGGGCATGCGGGCCCCGGTCCTGGCCGTCGGAGACGGCGCACTCGGCTTCTGGAACGCACTGAACGAGGTGTTCCCCTACACTCGCCATCAAAGGTGCTGGGTTCACAAAATGGCCAACGTTTTGGACGCGCTGCCGAAGTCGGCCCAGCCCGCCGCCAAGCGCGCGATCCAGGAGATCTACAAGGCCGAGGACAAGGAACACGCAGCCAGGGCCGTCCGCGCCTTCGAGCGCGCCTACCAGGCGAAATACCCCAAGGTCGTCAAGCGGGTCACGGACGACAAGGACGAGCTGCTGGCGTTCTTCGACTTCCCCGCCGAGCACTGGATCCATCTGCGCACCACAAATCCGATCGAGTCGACCTTCGCCACGGTCCGGTTGCGGACGAAGGTCACCAAGGGGGCCGGCAGCCGGGGAGCTGCCCTCGCCATGGTCTTCAAGCTGATCGAATCCGCTCAGGCCCGCTGGCGCGCGGTCAACGCACCCCATCTCGTGGCGCTGGTGCGGGCCGGCGCCCGTTTCGAACGCGGCCGTCTGGTCGAGCGCCCGGAGGAGGCCGTCGCGTGAATGGCCTCAACGGCGCCGATGACCGTTTCACCGAGGACGAGCACCAGCGATTCGCCCGCTATCTGCGCGAGTTGGCCGCCGTCCGTGACGAAGACGAAGCCGACCTGGTGACCAGAATCCTGTGCGACTCGGACACGACGATGGCGCAGTCGGCCATCGTCCGCCACCTCGACCGCCGCGCGGCCCTACTGCTGGCCGACGAGGGGTTCACCGCCTGGGCCCGCGCGATGGCCGAGATCAGCGCGGAGCGGGAGCTTCTCACCCGCCGTCTGCGCGAATGGACCCTGCTGCGGTCAATCACTGTGGGTGAGCCGTGGAGCTCGGAGGAAGTCACCACCGGATCCGACTGGTTCCAGCGCAAGGCCGTCGAGGCCCTGTCCTCACCCGCCGTCCTCACCCTGCTCGCCGAGGCCGGAAGAACCCGACGCGTCCGCGCTGACGCCAGTCGCCGACTACGCCAGCGACTGACTTGATCCACAGGTCTTTACTATTCCTCGCCACTGCGACAGGTGTGGTGCTGTCGCCTGAAGGGGCTGTTGGGCGGCCATCTCGTTGACGAGGCTGCCGTGGAGCCCGGGTGGCACTGCGGGGCCGTGCGCCGGGTACTGTCGCCGGGCGGTCCGCATCATGGCGAGGGTGTCCACGTTCTTCGCCATAAGACGATCTTGGACACCCTCATTCTCGTCTCCGCAGGCACCCCTTGGACCACCCCACCAGGAGGAACCAGTGTCATACCTGCAATCGCTCACCCCCGAGGAGAAACTCGCCGACGCGAAGAAGCAGCTGAGCCTCCCGCGTATCGTCGTGATCTGCGGCTCCACCCGTTTCATGACCGAGATGACCGAGGCGGATCTGCGGGAGACCAAAGCCGGAAAGATTGTCGTCAAGCCGGGTTGCGACATGAAGTCGCCGCACGAATTTTGGTCCGATCCTGTCGAGGCCGAGACGCTGAAGGTTCGACTCGACGATCTGCACCGAGCGAAGATCCGGCTCGCTGACGAGGTGCTTGTAGTCGGCGACTACATCGGAGACAGCACCCGAGCCGAAATCGCCTACGCCCGGTCGCTGGGCAAGCCCGTGCGGTTCACGCACCCCGAAGTCGACCCCGACGCCTGACCGCCCACCGCCACACCCTCCGCAGGCACCCCCTTGAATTGATCATCTAGGTCTCAAGGCGGCGTGGGAAGCGTGGAAGAACCACCGCGACGGTGAAGACGCGGACGAGGTAGAGGCGAAGGAGGGCGGCCGCAGCTCGTTGGAGGTCGCCGCAGTCACCTTCGCCAACGGCGGTGACAACATCGGTGTCTACGTCCCGGTGTTTGCCACCTGTCGGCGTACACCTGAACGTCCCCACCCACGTACGGGCGAACGCGGCCACTTCCTGATGCGTTGAGGAGGGCTGGTCGGCACTCTGTTGCGTAGTTGGTGTGCTGCGGCAGGGGGTGGTCGGCGATGGTCTTGGATCCGCGTCGCTGGTCGGAACTACGGCGATTTCGGGGGCTGTTGGAGTCCGGGGCAATGAGCCTGTCGGAGATCACCCGAGCTACCGGCTCAAGAACCGTCTCCAGGCCATCGAGCGCGAGAACCAAGTGGCCTAACAGCTGGGGACGTTCGCCCGTACACAGCTGGGGAGAGAACCTCGTACGCCGACAGCCGGGGCACCGCACCTGGACCGCGCCCTGGCCAAGGTCGCCAGACGCGGCGGGGAGGCCTTGCTGATCGACGGCACCCTCATCCCCACCCGCCGCCGCACCGGCAAGGACAACCGCAAGAACTATTCGGGGAAGCACAAGCGCCACGGCCTGCACTTCCTCGCGCTCACCGACGAACGCGGACGCCTGATCTGGATCTCCGCCGCGAGGCCCGGGCGCACCCACGACATCACCGCCGCCCGCCACGACCACATCGTCGAGCACCTGAAAGCCGCCGGCCGCGCCCCCGTCGAGCACGGCTTCGCGCACCTGAAGACCTGGCGCATCCTCACCAAACTCCGCAGGAGCCCCGCCCGCGCCACCAACCTGCTCCGCGCCCTGCTCGTCCTGACGAACCTCGAACTCGACCGCTGACAGACAGCCGCCCACGACCAGCGCGAGCACCCACGAACCCCGCCACACCAGCAGCCGCACCAGCGAAAACCAAGATGGTGGATCTTCAGTGAAGATCCGACTGGACCTCGGTCAGTCGATGCCTTCGACGATGCGGAAGTCGCGCTCGACGCCGTCGGAGAGGGCGACCAGCGCCTCCTGGTAGGCCGCACTCTCGTGCGCCGCGACGGCCTGCTCGAAGCTGTCGAACTCGATCAGGACGGTGCGCTCGGCGATTCCGGCGTCATGCGCCACGACCCGACCGCCACGGGCGAAGGTCCGACCGCCCCCGGCCTTGACGGCCGGAGCGGCCAGCTTGTTGTAAGCAGCCAGCTTCTCAGGGTCTGAAATGGTGCGGTAGACACTGACCCAGTAGCCCTTGGGCATGGAACCTCCAGTGTTGGGATGAGTGCATCTGACTTACGAGTTGGTCTCGGACGAGCGTCGGCGGGCGAGAGCGAGGCTTGTCAGCGTCGTGATCGCCATGGCGCCGATGCCGACCAGCGCCGCGGTGGTATAGGCGCTGTCGTCGGGGAAGAGGTGGCCGGGGCCGGTACCCGCGGCGAGGATCAGGCCGCCGATGGCGCTGCCCAGGGAGTACCCGACGCTGCGCACGACGTAGTTGAAGCTCATGGCGCTCGACGTCTCGCTCTTGGGGGTGACGGCCAGGATGACGCCGGGCATCGCGGCCGAGAAGCCGCCGACGCCGAAGCCGAGCACGCCCATCGCCGCGAACAGTTCGACCAGGTCCGACCGGGCCGCCGCGAACAGGGCGAACCCGCCGCCGACCACGACGGCGCTGCCGGCCAGGAGCAGGGGGTCGGCGATCCGCGTCCGGACCCGCGGCGTGAGCTTGCCGGCGACGAACCCCAGCACCGAGAACGGAATGAGGACCAGCCCGGCGACGAAGGTCGTCAGCCCGAAGCCGTAGCCGGCGCCGTGCGGCGTCTGCGCGTACCGGGTGATGAGCGTGAGCAGGAGATACATGCCGATCCCGCCGACGAACATGACGAGGTTCGCCCCGGCGACCGCCGGGTGCCGCACCGCCCGCACATCGACCAGGGGCGTCGTGCTGCGCAGCTCGATGACGGCCCAGATGCAGAGCAGCACCACCGCGACGACGGCGAGGCCCGCCGCCACGGCGAGGTGCCGGCTCCACAGATTCCGTTCGCCGGCGAGGAACAGCACCAGGAGCAGCGCAGCGGCCAGGATGACCGCGCCTGCCACGTCCACGTGGGCGGAGCGGCCTTCGGGGGCTTCGGGCATGGAGCGCCACGCGGTCAGGAGGGCGGCGGCGGTGACGACCAGGCCGAGGCCGTAGGCGGCCCGTACCCCGCCGAGCTCGGCGAGCAGTGCGGCCAGCGGGTAGCCGACGCCGGCCCCGATGATCGAGACCACCGAGATCAGGGCGATCACGGCCGCGCTGCGCTCCTCGGGGAGGTGGTCCCGGGCCACGCCCATCATCAGCGCCGTCAGCCCGAGCCCGACGCCCTGGGCCGCCCTGCCGGCCAGCAGCCACGCGAACGGCAGCGGCAGCACGGTGAGCGCGCTGCCGGCGACGACGACCGCCAGCGTGGCGAGGATCGTGGCCCGCCGGTGCGGGCCGGCTCCGAGCCGGCCCAGGACCGGCGTGGCGACGGCGCCACTGAGCAGCGCGACGGTCAGCGTCCACTGCGCGCTGCCGAGCGAGACGTGGAACGAGGTCGCCACGCTGGTGATGAGCGGCGTCCCGAGGCTGGCGACCGCCGCCACGACCAGAGCGATGAACATCAGGGCGGGGACCAGCAGCCGCGCCTCGGAACGCGCCACCGGGAACGCCTTCACCGCGACCCCGCCGACCGGCTGCCCGGTCACCGCTTCGGCCCTTCGCGGTCCTGGCTTTCGAGCTCTGCCAGATGCTTCAGCGCCGGAAGGGCCGCCACCAGCGCCTCGACCTCGTCGCCGGTGAGCTTGCCGATCAACCGCTCGAACGCGTGGACGCCCGCCTGGCGCCGCGTCCGGACATAGGAGGCGCCGGCCTCGGTCAGGCACACCAGCGTGACCCGCTTGTCGGACGCGTCGCCCCGCCGCTCGACCAGGCCGGACTCCTCCATCACCCGGACCAGGGCGGTCATCGCAGGCTGGGTGACGCCCTCGACCGCGGCCAGATCGGTGATGCGACGCGGGCCGGTCCGGTCCAGGGTGGCCAGGGTGGCGGCGGACGTGAGGCTCATGTCCCGGGGCAGGCGTCTCGCGGCCCTGGTGGCCAGGCCGTAGAGGGCTGCCCCGATGGCGGCGGACGCGCCAGGAGCGGTGTCTTGACGACTCATGGTCGAAGCATAGCCTTTTTATATTCATAGTTTATGGAAATGGTCGACTGGCGCGGGCGGCACCGCCTGTTGCGGACCCGAGGCCATCGAGATCGACGACAACTTCCGCTCCACCCTGTACGCCGAAGACGAGCGCGACACCCTGCCCGCTGAGGCCCTCGCCGCCTCCCTCGGCTGCGGCAACCCCACCGCGGTGGCCGACCTCCACGAAGGCGAACGCGTCCTGGACCTCGGCTCCGGCGGCGGCATCGACGTACTGCTTTCGGCTCGCCGCGTCGGCCCCACCGGCAAGGCGTACGCCGGTGGGAGCACGGACGGCGAAGGCGCGCCACTCGACAGCAGGCCGACCTGACAAGGCTGAACGTCGCGCCCGGGATACGTCATTCGTCCTTACTTCCGGCGCGCGCCTCCCGGTTCCCTGTCCAGGCGGGCACCGCTGGGCCATCATCCGAAAACCTGCCGGCCGCAGTGGCGCGACCGGCGTGAGCACGGTGGCGGCCGCGCGCCGCACCGGGAGGGCGAGCGGGCCATGAGCGTGCAGCGACCGTACATCGAACCGGGCAGGCTGTTCATCGGCGGAGAGTGGCGGGACGCGGAGTCCAAGGAGCGACGCGACGTCGTCGACCCGTCCACCGGCAGAGTCGTCACCACGGTCGCGGAGGCCGACGGGGCGGATGTCGCCGCCGCGGTGGCCGCCGCCCGCGAGGCCTTCGACGCGGGGCCCTGGCCCCGGACACCGGCCCGCGAGCGCGCCCGCGTGCTGCACCGGGTGGCCGATCTGGTGCGCGAACGGGCGGACGAGATCGCCGCTGTCGAGAGCCTCGACGTCGGCAAGCCCGTCTCGCTCAGCCGAGCGGTCGACGTGGAGACCGTGGCCGAGACGTACGAATACTACTCGGCGCTGGCGCAGAGCCTCGACGGAGCCACGCGGCAGGTCGCCCTGCCCGCCCACGCCTACACCCGCAGGGAGCCCGTCGGCGTGGTGGGAGCGATCACCCCGTTCAACTTCCCGTTGATCCTGAGCACGTCGAAGTTCGCCCCCGCCCTGGCGGCCGGCAACACCATCGTCCACAAACCGGCCGACGAGACTCCCCTCAGCGCGCTGCTGATGGCGGAGATCCTCGCCGAGGCCGGCGTTCCCGCGGGTGTGGTGAACGTCGTCACCGGCGGCGGCCCCGTCCTGGGTGAGGCACTGGTGCGTCATCCGGGCGTCGACAAGATCGCCTTCACCGGGTCGACGAGGGTCGGCCGCCTGGCGGCGAGCACGGCCGGAGCGCAACTCAAGCCGGTCACCATGGAGTTGGGTGGCAACGCGCCGCACATCGTCTCCGAGGACGCCGACGTCGGGAAGGCGATCGGCGCGATCATCAAGGCCTTCGTCTTCAACACCGGACAGTTCTGCATGGGCGGACCCCGGCTGCTGGTCCACCGGTCCCTGTACGACACCACGCTGGGCATCCTCGCCGACGCGGTTCCGGCGGTCCCCGTCGGCGACCCCTTCGACCCGGCCACCGTCGTCGGGCCGATGGCCGGCGAGCGGCACGTGGAGAACGTCGAGCGCTTCGTGAAAGCGGCCGTCGAGGACGGCGGCCGCATCGTCGTCGGCGGTGAGCGCATGGAACTCAACGGCGGTTACTACTTCGGGCCCACCGTCATCGCCGGCCTGGACAACGACGCCCGCACCGTCCAGGAGGAGATCTTCGGCCCGGTGCTGACGGTTCAGCCCTTCGACACCGAGGAAGAGGCGATCGCGCTGGCGAACAGCACGCCGTACGGACTCGCCGCCGGTCTGCAGACCTCCGACCTGGCGCGCGCCCATCGGGTCGCCGCGCGACTGGACGCCGGCATCGTCTGGGTCAACGACTGGGCCATGCTCGATCCCGCCGTGCCCTTCGGCGGCGTCAAGCAGTCCGGCTACGGACGCGAATCCGGGCCGGAGGCGCTGGAGGCGTACACGAGGACCAAGTCGGTCGTCATTTCCCTTGCCTGACCCCTCGACAGGGCCGGCTCCGAGCGCCCGGCCGCCGACGGCGGGCCCTCCCGGGCGGGATCGGCCGGGTGAACTCCGTCCCCGGCTCTTAAGAGCCGGAGGTGAGCCGGGGCCATGGCGGTCTGGCATTAGGCGTGGCGCCCGGGTCGTGGACGCCACCGTTGAAGGTGACCCGGTACGGGCGGTTCGGCGCGAAACGGCGGGCGGTGGTGAAGCCGACCGCGTCCTTGTTGCGCATGCCGTTGATGACCCGGGCGCTCAGGTGCCGGCGCAGACCGCGGTCGGTGCTCAGGCCTGAAGAGGGAATGGGCGGTGAGGTCGGCGCGGGACCAAGGCGGGGGACTGCGGCGGTGGACCGCCCTCGACGGCCTCAGCTCCTGTCCGAGCGGCGTCACTTTGCAGGAAGGTGAGCCCGCAGCTACCCTCATACTCAACAATGCGACTAGGTGTCTAGTTGCTTAGCGATGGCCGTGTGCCACTTCCAACAGCAGCGTTGACGAGAGGCGGTCGGCCCCGTGTCGAGCAGTGGGTATCTGCGCTATGTCGCCCTGGGTGACAGTCACACCGAGGGGCTCGGGGACGGCGACGACGTCCGTGGTCTTCGGGGCTGGGCGGACCGCCTCGCCGAGCAGGTCGCCCGCCACAGCCCCGGCCTGCTCTACGCCAACCTCGCGGTGCGCGGCCGTAAGGCCGGTCAGGTGCGCGCCGAGCAACTGGCTCCGGCTCTCGCGATGCGGCCCGACCTCGCCACCGTGGTGGCTGGGGTCAACGACGTGTTGCGCCCGGGTTGCGACCTCGACGAGGTGGCCGACCATGTTGAGGCGATGTTCGCCGCCCTCACGGCGCAGGGCGCCACCGTCGCGACCCTCATGTTTCCCGATGTCGGGCGTATCACGCCGTTGGCCCGCCCGATCGGTCACCGTGTTCTCGCACTCAACGCGCGCATCCGGGAGGCCGCCGACCGCCACGGCGTGGTGGTGGCGGAGACGGCCGCGCACGCGGCGGCGACCGATCGGCGGTTGTGGAGTGCTGACCGGCTGCACGCCGGCCCGCTGGGGCACGCACGCATCGCGGCTGCCGTGGCCCAGGCGCTCGGCCTGCCGGACAGCGACGACACATGGACCCTCCCCCTTCCGGCCGAGAGGACAGGCATCTCCGGCTGGAGGACCGTGGGCGCCGAACTGCTCTGGGCCGGCACCTTCCTCGGCCCTTGGCTCGGCCGCCGCCTGCGTGGCCGCTCCTCCGGCGACGGCCGCCAGGCCAAGCGGCCGGCGCTGCTTCCGGTGGCCACATCCACCGGGGACACCTCCTCAGCCGTATGAGGATCCGCCCGCGACGACGCCGGCGGCTCCTCCTGCTGCACTTCTCTCTTCCTCGTACCGGAGCTGGAAATGAGTAACGCCCACCCCTTCCGCGTCCTGCGCGCGAAGCGTCTGTGGACCGTCAACGGCGTCATCGTGGGCTTCGTGGCACTGCTGTTCACGGTGTTCTACGTGGGCGCCAACATCGACCCTGCCGGTCACCTGCACAAGCTGCCCGTCGGCCTGGTCAGCGCCGATGAGGGGTCGAAGGTCGGTGGCAAGCAGACCGACCTCGGTGCACAGATCACCCAGTCGATCAAGAAGTTGTCCCAGGGCGGAGACAGGATCGACTGGAAGCTGATGGACGAGGAGGAGTTGACGCTCTCCTCCCTGAAGGGAGGAGATTCTTACGGCTCGCGCCGTGAGACTTCCTGTTTCATCGCCGACTGCCCGCCCGGAGAACTCCGTT
>NZ_JBIAHG010000073.1:0-13237 GCF_042870385.1 Streptomyces sp. NPDC006602
ACGGCCGGAACCCGAAGCCGACCGGAAGGATTTGTCCTGGCGCGTCATCCGACATGGTCGGATGATCTCGAACTTTGAGGAAGGTCCGCCACCCTATTCATGCCGCAGTCGTCTGTGGCCGTTCAACGAGCTGGCCGCGTTCGAAGCGGGCTCCGGCGCGGACGAGGGCGACGAGATGGGGTGCGTTCACGGCACGCCACCGATGCTGGGCGGACTCGACGAGCTTGAACACCATGGCCAAGGCGGCGGCCGCGCTGCCGGCGCCCTTGGTGACCTTCGTGCGCAGGCGGACGGTGGCGAACGTGGACTCGATGGGGTTCGTCGTGCGCAGATGGATCCAATGCGCGGCGGGGAAGTCGTAGTACGCCAGCAGTTCGTCCACGTCGTCGGTGAGCTTCTTGACGGCCTTGGGCCATTTCGCGCCGTAGGTCTTCTCAAACGCCGCGACCGCTACGAGTGCGTGGTCGCGGTCCTCGGCGTTGTAGATCTCCTGCAGGGCCTTCTTCGCTCCCGGCTGGGCTGACTTCGGTAGGCTGTCGAGCACATTTGCGATCTTGTGAACCCAGCACCTCTGATGGCGGGTCTCGGGGAACACCTCCGCCAGGGCCTTCCAGAAACCGAGCGCGCCGTCGCCGACCGCCAGGACGGGAGCGCGCATCCCGCGCCGCCGGCAGTCGCGCAGCACATCGGCCCAGGAGTTGGCGGATTCGCGGTACCCGTCGCTCATGGCGATCAGCTCCTTGGTGCCGTCCGCGCGCACGCCCATCAGCACGAGCACGCACGACTTCGCCTCCTGCAGGCGTATGCGCAGGTGGATGCCGTCGGCCCAGGCGTAGACGTAGTCGCTGCCGGACAGATCGCGCTCGCCGAACGCCTGGTGGTCGGCCTGCCACTGCTGGGTGAGCCGGGTGACCGTCGCCGGTGACAGACCCGCCGAGCTGCCGAGGAACTGCTCCAGGGCGGGCACGAAGTCGCCGGAGGACAGGCCGTGCAGGTAGAGCAGCGGCAGCACCTCGCTGATCTTCGGGGACTTGCGGCACCACGGCGGCAGGATCGCGGAGGAGAACCGCTTGCGTTCGCCCGTGGCCTCGTCGACGCGCTTGTCGTTCACCCGTGGCGCCTTCACCTCGACCACGCCGGCCGCGGTGGTGACCTGCCGGGGCTGGTGGTAGCCGTTGCGCACCACCAGACGGCGTCCGTTGTCGTCGCGCTCTTCGACCAACTCGGCGATATAGGCGTTTACTTCGGCCTCCAGCGCGGCGGCCAGCATCCGCCGCGCGCCCTCCCGGACGATCTCGTCGATCAAGGAGGAGCCGCTGGTCGTGCCCTCATCGTTCATTACGCTGAGCACGCACGTGCCTTTCCGACCGGTGCTGCGAACACCGGTCTTGCTCGGTGACCTATCGATCAATCACCCGGGAAGGTACGTCCTCCCGAGCCGATCCACAGGTCATGAGCATTGCTCGGCCGGCCTCTTCACGCGACGACGACAGGTTCGCCGCTCAGTGCGACACCGGCGCGGCGCAGCTCGTCGAGTGCGGTGCGCGTGGTGTCGGCGGCGACGCCGGCGGTGTAGTCGAGCAGGACCCGCACCGTGAAGCCCGCGCGCACTCCGTCCAGTGCAGTGGCCTTCACACAGTGATCGGTCGCGATGCCGACGACATCGAGGTCGGTGACGTCGCGGGCCTTGAGCCAGGCGGACAACGTCGTACCGTCCTGGGTGAAGCCCTCGAAACCGCTCTTCGAGGCGGAGTGCGCGCCCTTGAAGACGACCTCGTCGACGTGCCCGGAGTTAACGGCGGGCGCGAAGTCCGGATGGAATTCGCCGCCCTCACTGCCGACGACGCAATGCACGGGGAACGAGTCCTGGAAGTCGGGGTTCTCGGAGAAGTGGGCGCCCGGGTCGATGTGGTGGTCACGGGTGGCGACGACGAAGGCGTACTGCCCGTCGGCATGCCCGACCAGCTCGGCGATGGCGGCGGCCCGGCCCGCGCCGCCCTTCACCGGAATGCTGCCGCCCTCGCAGAAGTCCTTCTGCACATCGACGATGATCAGCGCACGACGCATAGAAAAGCCCTTTCCCTCGGATGAACCGCTCCTGGATGGTCGCCCTCCCGTCAGCTGGCGTGCGCGCCACGCACCGGTCGTTCACTCAAACGTGCGCGGCGCGCACGCTAAACAAGGTGGAGCGCCCTCTCCCACGGGGACCACGGGGTGCCGTGAGACGGCCGAGTTCGACCGTCGCCGAGACAGGCGGTCGGTACGGAAGCCGGTGAGGACGAGGACTGATCGACGAAGTCCCAGGCGGATACCCAACTCACCGAATTCGTCCACGGTTTCGGAACCGGGCTCCTGATGCCCGACGGGGCGGGGTGAAAACGGTGTGCCCCACGGATTCACCGGATCGTGCAGATAAGCCGCCATTTAGCCGTTTCGCCGTTCTTCCTCGCTGATGCTAGGGGAGCGGCCGTCGCCTTCCGGGGGAACGTTGTCTGTCGCTTTGGCATGTCCGGTCGCACGCATCATCCGACCAACAGAGAGGAGTCATCGTGCATTTGACTCCGCATGAGCAGGAGCGCTTGCTGATCCATGTCGCGGCCGACGTAGCAGCTAAGCGTCGTGACCGGGGGCTGCTCCTCAACTACCCCGAGGCCATGGCTCTGCTGACGGCTCACGCCCTTGAGGCGGCGCGCGACGGTAAGACGGTCAGCGACGTCATGGACTCGGGCCGGCAGTTGCTCACCCGCGCCGACCTGATGACCGGCGTTCCGGAGATGATCGACGTCGTCCAGGTGGAGGCCACCTTCCCGGACGGCACCAAGCTGGTGACGATCCACGACCCCATCCCGGACGCCGCGGTGAAGGCCGAAGGCCAGGTCCACCCGGGCAAGATCGAGCACCCCAAACCGCAGCGCAAGCCGAATTGCCCGGGCGACCGCGACACCGGCTCGCACAGCTGTTGCGACAAGTGCGAGGACGAGGCGGCCTGGACCGACCCGATCGAGTTCAACGAGAACCTGCAGGACGACAAGACGAAGATCAGGGTCAAGAACACCTCCGACCGTCCCATCCAGGTCGGCTCCCACTACCACTTCGCCGAGGTCAACCCCGGCCTCACGGTGGTGAAGGTCGGCACACGCAGGTCCCCGAGCGACCCGTTCGACTGGAAGGAGCCCTCGAACGGATCACTTCTCAAAGCGTGCGCCGAGGCGAAGGGGCGTCGGCTCAACATCGCCGCGGGCAAGTCCGTGCGCTTCGAGCCAGGAGACGAGTGCGTCGTGGAGCTGGTGAAGTTTCAGGGCGAAGCCGCGACCGACACCGACCAGATTCACGGACTGCGCAAGGGGAAGGTCGCGAAATGACAGACCAGCCGGCGTCGGGCCAGGACGGTCCGCATCACAAGAAGAAGCCGAGCAACTGGCTGAAGCGGACGGACTACGCCGCTCTGTACGGGCCCACCGCCAGGGACCGTGTCCGCCTGGCCGACACCGACCTCACCGTCGAGATCGAAGCCGACTGGGCCGGCGGGCCGGACCACAGCGGCAACGAGATGGTCTGGGGCGGCGGGAAGATGGCCCGGGAGTCGATGGGCATGTCCCACTTCGACTCGCGTGGCAAGGGCCCGGACGACCCGGAGGACCAGGCCGACAACCCGAATTATATCCCCGTGGACACCGTCATCACGGGAGCGCTGATCCTCGACTGGTGGGGTGTGGTCAAGGCCGACGTCGGCATCAGGGCCGGCAACATCTGTGCCATCGGCAAGGCGTACAACCCCGAGACGATGAACCCGAGGGACTTCCGGGGGCTCGATGTTGAGCTCACTCGTAAACAGGCGCTGGATGACGTCCCACCGTCGTGGAAACCGGAGAACTTCGTGGTCGGCCCGGGCACCGAGGTCATCTCCGGCAACGGCCGGATCCTCACCGCGGGCGGCGTGGACACCCACGTCCACTTCATCTGTCCCGACGAGATCCACGAAGCCCTGGCCTCGGGCGTGACCACCCTCATCGGTGGCGGCACCGGCCCCGCCGAGGCCAGTGCGTCCACCACCGTGACCCCGGGCGCGTGGCACATCACCCGACTCTTCGAAGCCCTGGACGAGTTCCCGGTCAACATCGGCCTGCTCGGCAAGGGCAGCACGATGAACACGGCTGCGCTGCAGGAGCAGTTGGAGGCCGGTGTCATCGGCCTCAAGGTGCACGAGGACTGGGGTGCCACGCCCGCGGTGATCGACAAGGCGCTGGAATTCTGCACGAACAACGAAATCCAGGTCGCCCTGCACGCCGACTCGCTCAACGAGGCCGGATTCCTGGAGAGCACCAAGGACGCTATCAATGGCCGTTCCGTTCACATTTTCCACATCGAGGGCGCCGGAGGAGGCCACGCCCCGGACATGATCGAGCTGGCCAAGGAGCCGAACGTCCTGCCCGCCTCGACCAACCCCACCCGGCCCTTGACGGTGAACACCGTCAAGGAGCACATCGACATGCTGATGGTGGCCCACCACCTCAACCCGGACATTCCGGAGGACATGGCCTTCGCGGATTCCCGCATCCGGCCGTCCACGATGGCGGCGGAGGACCTGCTCCACGACATGGGCGTCATCTCGATGATGTCCTCGGACGCCCAGGCGATGGGGCGCATCGGCGAGATGATCATGCGCACCTGGCAGACCGCGCACGTCATGAAGGGCCGCTACGGCACACTGCCCGAAGACCGGGCGTACGCGGAGATCCGAACGATCGCAGTCGATATCGATCCCGAGAACACCAAAGACCGGGCCAAAGTACCGAATCAGGGTGAAGGGGATCATTCGTTCCAGGAGGATCCGGAGGTGCGGCTGCCGAACGACAACTACCGGTCGCGCAGGTACATCGCCAAGTACACGATCAACCCGGCGATCGCGCACGGCATCGCTACGCACGTGGGCTCCGTGGAGCCGGAGAAAATGGCAGACCTTGTGCTGTGGGAGCCGAAGTTCTTCGGCGTCAAGCCGCACAGGATCCTCAAGGGCGGCCAGATCGCCTACGCGCAGACCGGCGACGCCAATGGGTCGATCACGACACCGCAGCCCTACCTGCCGCGGCCGGTCTGGGGCTCTACCGGCCACGCCCCGGGAAGCAACTCGGTGAACTTCGCCGCTTCGAAGCAGGTCGACAAGCTGAACCTGCGATTCGGCACCACCCAGAGCAGCGGGGATACTGCGGCCGCCAAAAACGCTGCGAAGGCTCTGGCCGATGCGGCCGATGCAGCTGAAGAGGCCCTTGAGGCCGCTGTGGCCAGGGTGGAGAATGCGGCCCAAGCGGCCCAAGCGGCCCAAGCGGCCCTTGAGTCCACTCAGTCCGCTGAGGCCGATGAAGCCGAAGCGGCCGATAAGGACCTTGAGGCCGCTGAGGCCGTAAAGGCCCTTGAGGCCGCCCAGAAGGCTAAGGCCGCTGCGGATGCTCTGGCCGATGTGGCCAAGAAGGCCGCTCGGGCCGCTCAAGAGGCTCAGGACGCTCAGGGCGCGGTGAAAACGGTCGGTCTCAACAAGAAGTTCGTCGCGATCACGGACACCCGGGACATCAAGAAGAAGAACATGCTGCTGAACAACAAGGTGGCCAAGGCCGAGGAGGTTGATGACCCGGCTAAGGGGGTTGACCTCGAAGTCGACCACAACACCTTCGAGGTCACCATCGGCGGCGCGACGACGGGGGACTCCCGCACCGAGATCAACGGTGTGACCGTGCCGCGCGCCTACGTCAGCGAACTGCCCATGGCACAGCGGTACTTCCTCTTCTGATCCGACGCCCGCCCGGCCTTGGGCGCCACCGCGCCACGGCCGGGCGCGATGTGCCCGCCCGGAGGCCACCGCCTCACCCTCCGACCCTGTGAAAGGCAGCCGCTCGCCCATGAGCCGCGCAGCCCTGCTCCTCCTGGCCGACGGCCGCTTCCCCGCCGGTGGGCACGCCCATTCCGGCGGCGTCGAGGCCGCGGTCGCCCACAAAGCCGTACACGACACCGACAGCCTGGAGGCGTTCTGCCGCGGGCGTCTGCACACCACCGGTCTGACGACGGCTGGCCTCGCAGCCGCAGCTGCCGCCGGGCTTGATCCGCTACTGCTGGATGACGCCGCCGACGCGCGCACCCCCGTCCCCGCACTGCGTGCCGTCGCCCGCAGGCTCGGCCGGCAGATGCTGCGCGCGGCCCGGGCCACCTTCCCCTCAGCCGCACTCGAAGAGCTGGCCGCCGCGCGTCCCCAGGGCGCTCACCAGCCCATCGTCCTGGGCCTCGCCGCCCGCGCCGCCGGGCTCGCCCCGGTGGACGCCGCCTATGCCGCCGCGTACGAGAACATCGGCGGCCCGGCCACCGCAGCGGTGCGCCTGCTGAGCCTCGACCCGCTCGACGCCTCGGGGCTGCTGGCCCGCCTCGGCCCCGAGACCGACGACGTCGCCCAATCCGCGGCCGAAGCCGCGACCCGCGCCGCGACCGAGGGCCTCGACGTCCTGCCGTCGGCCTCCTCGCCCCTGCTGGACCTCACCGGGGAGCAGCACGCCGCCTGGACCGTCCGCCTCTTCGCCTCCTGAACCCCCGAACTCATCTACTGTGCAATGGAGTTGACATGCACCTCGACCACTCTGAGACCTTCCCCCAGCGGCACACACACAGCGCCGATCCGCTCCTTCCCGACGGCAGCCGCCGCGCCCTCCGCGTCGGCCTGGGCGGCCCTGTCGGCTCCGGCAAGACCGCCACTGTCGCCGCTCTCTGCCGCACCCTGCGCGACCAGTGGCAGATCGCCGCCGTCACCAACGACATCTACACCCGCGAGGACGCCGAGTATCTGCGCCGCGAAGCCGTCCTGCCGCCCGAGCGCATCACCGCCGTCGAGACCGGCGCCTGCCCGCACACCGCGATCCGCGACGACATCTCCGCCAATCTGGAAGCCGTAGAGCAGCTGGAAGAGGCCCTCCACCCCCTCGACCTCGTGCTCGTCGAGTCCGGTGGCGACAACCTGACCGCCACCTTCTCCAAGGGCCTCGTCGACGTGCAGATCTTCGTCATCGACGTGTCCAGCGGCGACGACATCCCCCGCAAGGGCGGCCCCGGCATCACCACCGCCGACCTCCTCATCATCAACAAGACCGACCTCGCCCCGTACGTCGGTGCCGACCTGGACACCATGGCCACCGACGCGAAACGACAGCGCGGCGACCTTCCCGTCCTCTTCACCAGCCTCACTTCCGACGACGGCATCCGCGACGTCGCCGACTGGGTCACCGGCCACCTCACCCAATGGCGTGCCGGGGCAGCCGTATGAGCCCCGCCCCCCAAATCGCCGCATCCCTGGCCCCGTCCGAATGCGCCGTTCCCTCAGCCGGTGCCCAGGAGCCCGCCGGGCACCCGCACGGCGTACGTGCCACGGCCCGCATCCGCGCCGCGCACAACGGACGCGTAACCACCCTTCCGCAGTTGCGCAGCGACGGCCCCTTCTACCTGCGGCGCATGCGCACCGGCGAAAACGCCGCCACGGTGGGGATCATCGGCGCGATGTGCGCCCCGCTCGGTGGCGACCGGCTCACCCTCGACATCACCGCCGAGGACCGGGCCGAGCTGGAGGTCATCACGGCTGCCGCCACGCTCGCCCTGCGCGGCCCGACCACCGACGCGGCCACTTACGACGTGCGGCTCACCGCCGGGGAACACGCCCATCTGCGCTGGCTGCCGCAGCCCCTGATCAGCGCCGCCGGCAGCAACCTGCGACAGACCTACACCGTCGAACTCGCCGCCACCGCACGGTTGGTACTGCGGGAAGAGCAGTACCTGGGCCGGGCTGACGAGGAACCGGGCCACCTCGTCAGCCGGATCCTGGTCCAGCGGGGCGGGCGCCCGCTGCTCGACCAGCAGACGGCGTATGGGGCCCCGGAACCCGGCTGGGACGGCCCGGCCGTCCTGAACGGGCACCGCGCCGTCGGCCAGCTCCTGGTCGTGGACCCGCGCTTCGACGTCCGAAGAGACTCCGTCCTGCTCGGCGAAGGCACCAAGGAGGGGTGTGCCGTCCTCGCACCGCTGGCGGGCGGCCCGGCACTGCTCGCCACCGCCGTCGCACCCACCACCTCGACGCTGCGGGAACTTCTCGACGAGGCGCACGCACTCGCCCTCGCCCGCTAACGCGGACGGGCTGCCGCCCCCGACTTCGCTGATGCGGCACAGCCGCTCACATCTCGAACAGGCCCGGTCAATCTGCGCCGTGATGAAGTCCATGTCTCCGCCGCTGTCCGCGAACGTGCTGGACTGACGGCGTCCCGTACGCAGCTCCCAGGGGAGGGACCATGGGTGAGGTTGCCACGGCCGTGTCCGACGAAGCGTTCTCCGCACTTGCCGAGAACCTGGCACACATTCTTGAGACCCGCGCACTGCTGTGCGTCATCGCCCCGGAGAACGTCCAGGGTGAAGCCGTGGTGGAGGCCGCTCTCAGCCGCTGCGACGGGGCCGACTCCGTCATGGTCACGACCGCAGCACCGGGCAACCTCGCGGCGCTCCTGGACGTGTTCCACGCCGCTCTGCACCTCGGTGTCCGGCCGCGCCGGCTGGCCGACGCACAGCAGGCTGTCGAGGACGAACTCGCACGGCGCGCCTGGCCTGTGGTGGTCGTACGCGATGCCCATCTGCTGCGGACCGAGGCACTGCTGTACGTCTACGCGTTGTGGAGCCTGTTCCAGGAGCGTGAGCGCCGGATGCCCATCGTCCTGGTGGGACCCGAGCGGATCCGGTCCGTGCTGCGCCGGCCGTCACTCGCCAGCCTGGAGAGCTGCGTCTTCATCTGGCACCGCCTCACCCCGTGAACGCACAAGACCCCGGGCCTCGACAGGCCCGGGGTCCAGCGGTGGAGCGGTCGGAGGCCGTCTCAGTAGTCGTCCCGATCGGAGGGCGGCCCGTACTGCTCGATCAGGTCGCAGGTGCAGGTGCCGCCCTCGTGCAGCTCCTTGTCGCACTCGTCATGGTGGTGCCGTCCCGGCGGCCGCTTCGGCGGGGCGACAGCCGTGGGCGGGGCGGGAGGCTGGTCGGCTCCCGCCCGGGCGGCGGCCCTGAGCTCGCTGTCCACGACGGCGGAGGCGATCTCATCCTTGCGCCACTGCTCAGGGGAGTTGTGGCGCACCAGGCCGCCCGCGTAGGCCATGCGCAGCAGTTCGGCCTTGGTGTGCTTCCGCGTCAGCTCGGTGAGTCGCTTCATGCGCGCCAGACCGCGGGCCGCCTCGGCTTCGCGCTCTTCATCCGTCCCCGTGTTGTCGGCGTCGCGCTGCTCCGGCACGGGCGTCTCCGTGGGCGCCGGCTGCTCCGAGCCTCCGCCCGTGAGGGCCAGTGCGGCGGGTGCCGGGCCTGCCCACTCGATGCCCAGTTCCCGTAGCGCGTCGAGCTGTTCTTGGGTGAGTTTGTCGCGCCTCGCCCGGGTGTTGGAGACCCATACGCCCAGTTTCACGGCCACCGGTTCCGTCTCTGTGTCGACGGTGGTCTCCTCAGTGTGGCTGCGTGGTACAGGCCGGTGGGCGCCTTCCCGCTCCACCCACTGCGCGAGGGCCGCCAGGCCCCGCTGGAACGCCTGCTGTGCCTTGCTCGGGCCCTTCGCCGAACGCGTAGCCGCAGGGGCCGGAGACGTCGCCTGGACGGGCTTGATGCCCAGCTGGGTCAGCCGTTCCTGCTGCTCGGTGGACAGCTGCGCCCAGGTGCTTGCCTCTCGCATGCGGGCCAGCCATCGTCCGATGTCGTCGCCGTCGAAGAGTACGCCGGGTGCGATGTCGGGGAGGCTGCCGCCTGGTTCGTCGGCGGCGAGGTCGGCGAGTACGCGGTAGTGGCGTTGCCAGTCCAGCGGCCACGGGCAGTTCCAGTCCTCATCGACTGCGGCCAGCTGCTTCGCGCGCTTTGCCGCCCGTTCCGGATCCTTGCCCAGGCCGCCCTTCCTGCGGAGGTTGGCCATGTGCTGCCCGACAGGCACCATCGCCTCGCCCTCGCCCTCGCCCCACACCGCGTCCTGAGGCGGCGCGAGGTGCCCCATGGCCCGCCGGTAGGACCGGAGCGCGGCGAGCTTGTTCTCCCACGCTTCCTCGCCCGGCTCCCAGACCATCCCGGCCTCCGGGGCGTCCAGCAGGGTCTTGCGGCGCGGCTCCAGTTCTCCGGCCCGCAGGGCTTTCCTCTGTTGGTGGACCCATCGTCCAAGGGGAAACGCCTTCGTCACGCCGACCTCGGTCTCCCTGTCGTACGGGACCGCATACAGGCCGGTGATCTTGTTCTCCTTCCGCCAGCGGAGCAGGGCCTGGTAGCCCTCGAGCCACACCAGGGACTCCGGCCGGTAGACCCGGGTGCGCAGGAAGGCCGCGATGGTCGACGCGTCGCGCGGGCTGGAGAAGTGGAGCAGGGCCGACTCGGCAGCGGCGTCGGTGTCGTTCTGCTCCTGGTCCTCGCCGTCGCCCTCGCCGCCGGCCCCGACGATCTGCCCTTCTTCATCGCGCCGGACGTGTACCTTGCGCTTCCCGCTGGTGAGGGCGCGGGAGGCGAGCTGCTCGACGAATCGTTCATCGTGACTGCGGAGTCCTTGGAGGACGGCTACGAGGGGGCGGAACGAGGCGCTGGCGACCATGTCGGTGGGGTCTTCGCCGGGCTCCAGGAAGACCGGCACGATGATCCGCGCGACCTTCGCGGAGCCGTCCTTGTTGAGCCGGAGCGCGCGGCCGATGTTCTGGACGATCTCGACCTGGGAGCCGCGGGTGTCGGCGAAGCACACGGCTTCCACGCCCCGCTCGCCGGTGATGTCGACGCCTTCCCCGAGGACGCGGCAGCTGGCGAGGAACGCGCGGTGGACCCGGCGGCCGGCCGCGTTGATGCCGCCTGCGAACTGCCGCAGCACCTCGCGCCGTTCGGCGACGAGGTGGTCGCCGCACAGCCACGCCGACCAGACCCGGTCCGGGGGTACGTGGCGGCCGGCCTCGAGCTCGTAGAACTCTGCGTCGATCGACGATGCGGGGAGCCGGTCCGCGGCCGCCAGGTCGTCGTCGGAGGCGTCGTTCACGTACAGCGCGGCAGCGGTCTCCGGCATCTTCTCCGCGAACGCGGAGGCCTCCTCGACCTTCTGGTGGAACGTCATCACGGTGCGCAGGTTGTACGCCGCCGCGTGCTCCAGGAGCGCCGTCTGCAGAAGCGCCAGGCGCCGGCCCCGCTGCGCCTCCTCCGATTCCCCAAGGACCGGGGAAGGGTCGCGGATCTCCAACACGTCGATCTCGAAGCCCGCGAGGATGCCCCGCTCGATCGCCTCCGAGAGCCCCAGTTCGGCCAGCCACGGCCCGTAGGTCTCGGAGTCCTGGCCCATCGAGGCCAGCTCCAGCTCCTGGCCTTCCGCGCCCTTCTGCGGCCGGGGAGAGGCCAGGATGCGTGGTGTGGCCGTGAGGTAGAGCCGGAAGCCGGCGGGGATGCGGGCGTTGTCGTGGATCGCCGCCCACGGCCTGCCAAGATCACCAGCGGTGCCGTGGGCCTCATCCACGATCGCGAGGTCGAAGCCGTCCATCTGCTGCCCGTACAGCCGCTCCCCGCCCGCCAGCGCGGCCTCCAGCGGCCCGCGCACCTTCCGCTGGTCCTCCGCGGCGTCGATGTCCTCGCGGTCCACGAGTGAGGCGTACGTGGCGAACACGACGACCGGCCCGGACCGTGCCCGCAGGGCGAGTTGGATCGGGTTGGTGGTGGTGCGCACCTCCAGCTCGTTCAGCACTGGGTCGTTCTCCAGCGAGCAGACCGCGACCATCGGGGCCCGGTGGCCTACCAGGCGCCACGCCTGGGCGGTCTGCACGAGCAGGTCCAGCGTTGGGACCGTGACAAGGATCCGGCCGTCTGGGAAGCACTCCATCGCGCACGCAGCGGCCGTGAATGTCTTCCCCGATCCGGTCGCGGACACGATTGTGCCCCGCGCCCCCTGCGGGGGCACAGATGACCTTGCAGGGAATCCCACCCACCTTCGGAAACTCGCCTTCTGGTCGACCTGGTGTTCTCGGAGCTGAATATCCGGCATTTCCTGATCCTCCCCTAGCTCGCTTTCTGACCGTTTCGGGAAATCACCGGGACGGCGTGAAGGGCGGGACAGACACCGTACCGTCCTCGCCCACCATGACCCGTTCGGCCAGCTGAGCCAGGACCTGAGCGGGCTGGAGCCCGGCCCGCTCGGCCACCGCCCGGATCCGCCGGCCAGGTCCGGCGGACAGCCACAGCTCCGCCCGCCTCCTCCCGCCACCCTCCGGCTCGTACGCGCCCCAACCGGCAGTAGCTGTCAAGTCCCTGACGCGCTGCCACTCGGCGTGCTTGGCCGCCCAGGCGTCAGCCAGCCGCTCCGGGTCCCTCCCGAACTCGGAGAAGGAACCGTCTCGCCGCAACTGTTCCGCTGTCTCACGCTCGCGAACAGCAGCCTCAGCGACCCTCTCCGCAACGGCGGCGACCTCCAGACCATTTGCCTGGCGCCTGACCTGATCCCGCGCCACATCATGAACACTCCACATACGGCTTTCCCTCTTTTCGACAGCCCGAGCGTGCCCCGTCGTGGCGGTTGGAGGGTGTGCTGCATTTTTCCCCAACACTACATGCTGCATCAGGTTGATGCACGCGCTACACTGAAACACTGACACGAACGAGCGATGCCAGAGCCCAGGCATACTGGCCAGTCATGGACAGGCGCAGCACACGGCGGTGGAGACTGATGGTCGACGGGGAGAGGTTCGATGTCACAGAGCGCCCTGACGAGTTGGGCACGTACGACTTCACCTGGCTTTCAGGCCCCAACCCCGGGTACGGCTTCACTTCTGCCGTGCAGCCGGCCAGAGCCTTGAGCGAGCCGGAACTACAGGCGTCAGCCCGGGACTTCTTGAAGCAAGTGGACCCAACCACCGGGCACATCGAGTAGCCGCTCCCCACCCCCACAGCCAGCCAGGCCCGCTATCGCGGGCCCCAACGGTTCTGGAGGCGCAGCCGGAAGGACCGTCAGGCGGGGGAGCGCAGCGGACTCGCCCGTCAGGCTGGAGCGAAGCGGAGGCCTGACAGCGGGACGAAGTCCCGCCACTCCGGGAGCGCAGCGGACGGAGCGTCAACCCGACTGCGCAGCAGTCGAGTTGCGTGGGACGCGCAGCGTCCCGCCAGCGCTCCCGCGGAGCGGGAGCGCAACACCCGCGCGCAGCGCGGGTGTTCGCTTGCACATCGCGCAGCGATGTGGTACCCGCTCCGCGGG
>NZ_JBIAHG010000074.1:0-13155 GCF_042870385.1 Streptomyces sp. NPDC006602
GCCCGTCGAATACGAGACCAACCACTACATGCAATCCACGAAACCCCAGGTCACAACCACAATCTGAGATCTCTACCGAACCCGGGGCGGTTCACCGGGACGTTGCTCCCAGCCAGTGGAGGGCACCGCGCAGGTCTGCGCACCAACCCCTACAGTGCTTTGCGTGTAGCGTCCGCGAATCCATGAGCACTGCGTCCTGCGGCAACGTCGGAATCCGGGCTTCGTGAGCACTGTCTTCGTCGGCTGATCGTTAGCATTCCGCGTCAACGGCGCATCGCGAGTGGTCACGGCCGGTAGAACTCTCGGTCCTGCCCGTCATAGTGCAGCCGTGGACTGTATCAACCGGCGATCTCGATCAGGGAATGACACCTGCTGCAGAGGGGACCGTACAGACCCGCTATCGGGATCACCCGTCACGACGCAGTGGGGGTCGGTCCGGGGAACGTGAAGGTGGTGCGGCTGGTAGCGAGGTCCCACAGCCGGGCGGTGCCGTCCAAACTACCGGTGGCCAGGGTTTTCCCGTCGGAGCTGAACACCACCTCGACTACTTCGCGGGTATGCCCCTGGAGGGTGGCCCTGGTGCGGGTGGTGGCGAAGTCCAACAAGATGACTGTCCCGCCGTAGGTACCGATGGCCAGGGTCTTGCCGTCGGGACTGAAGGCCACCGCGACGACACTGCCCCTGGATTCTCCGACGTTGGAGGTGCGGTCGGTGGCTGCATCCCACAACGTCACATCGCCGTTGGAGACAATCGCCAATGTCTCGCCGTCCGGGCTGAACACCACCGATTGGACGGGGCCGTCCAGGCCGGTGACCGTGGTGATGGGACCGCCGTCGGACACCCTCCACAGGCCGACGGTTTTGTCGTCGCTGCCGCTGGCGAGGGTCTTGCCGTCCGGGCTGAAGGCCACCGAGTTGATGTGGCCGGTGTGTTCGGTAATCACGGCAGTGCGTCCGCCGGTGGCGACGTTCCACAACCGGACCGTATCGTCCACGCCGCCGCTGGCGAGGGCCTTGCCGTCCGGGCTGAACGCTACCGCCAAGGCTGCGCTACCGCCGGTCCCGTCGGTGGCGAGGTCGCTGGTGTGGCCGGTGAGCGTTTTGGTGGCGCGGCGAGTGGCCATGTCCAGGAGCTGGATCGTGTTGTCCCCGTTGGCGGTGGCCAGGGTCTTGCCGTCCGGGCTGAAGGCCATCGAGAAGACGCCGCTGTGGTCACCGGTGTTGACGGTGGCGGATCGCCGACCCGTGGCCGTATCCCACACCAGGACGACCGGCTCGAGATAGCTGGCGGTGGCCAGGTCCTTGCCGCGCGGCCTGAACAGCACCGAGGTGACCGGGTCGGGTTGTTGCTTCGCCTTGGTCGAACTGTCGTTCTTGTCGGAGTCGTGCATGATGACTGCTGTGGGGGACCGCCGGCAACGGCCGCGGCGAGTCCGCCCAGCACGATCGTACGGCGCCGTATACCACGCCATGAGGCAGGTGCGGGGGCGTGCGGCGGCCCGGCCGGGCCGGACGGAGTGCCGGTTGGCGCCTGGACTGCGGGTGCCGGCACGTCGATCCCAGGATCGGACGCTTCGCTCGTCCGCTCCACGGGATCGGGCACGTCGGGCACGGCATGGGGCGTCGGCTCGCCGGGAGTTTCCCTCACCTGGGGAAGGACGGACTGCAACTGCGCGGTCGCCGCCGCCGACACGAGTCGGCTGTCGTCGTCGGCGAGTCGCCGCATCTCCTCGCGGACACATCCACGGACGGTGTCGTTGCCGATCCGGTACAGATGGGCGAGCCCGTCCAGGGCGGCAAGCCGATCGGTGGCGATCGGACTGCCGATCGAATTGAGCAGGTAGGTCGGCAGCGCCCAATTGATGTTCCTGGCGACGACGGTGCGGCCTTCGACGTTGTCCTGCTTCTTGGGCCGCTGCTGCGGCATCTCCTGCACCACCCGGTCATGCACATAGCTGTACAGCTCGTCGACGGTGATGTCGCCATCGCCGTCGAGGTCCGCGCTGCCGTCGCGAAGACCCGCCACCAGATAGCGGGTGAACACCGACTGGGCAGCCTCGCCGTGCACCTGGTTGCCCTCGAAGGAGTACTGGGTGGCGTCGGAAGCGGTCAGCACGGTACGGCCGCGGCCCTGGAAACGCTCCAACGCGTGCACCGCGGTGTCGGCCTTGGTGATCCGCCCGGCCGGGAACGCCCCGCTGTAGCAGCAGTCGAGGATCAGCACCTTCTGCCGGGACATTGAACCGGACATGGCCCGGTCGATCTGCTCCGCGGGCAGCGCAGTGAACAGCAGGCTGTCGCGGCGGGTGTTGGTCATCGCCAGGTACAGCTGCCCGTCATCGTCCTTGAGGCCATGGCCGGTGAAGTACAGCAGGGTCAGGTCATCGCGGCGCCGGTCGCGGTAGAAGTCGCCGATGGCCTCGCCGACCCGATGATGCGGCTCGTTGATCAATGTGGTGACCTCGAACCCCGCGATGTCGGGATCCTTCAGGACCGCGGCGAGCGCCTCCGCGTCATGCGCAGGGGCGGTCAACTGCCGCAGCGCGGTGTCCTGGTACTCGTACGTGGCAATCAGCAGGGCGAGTCGGCGTCCCACGGCTAACTGCCCGTGTGGCGGCGGATGTACGCGGCGACCAGGTCCCGGCGCTCGGCGTCGGATGCACGCTCCAATTCGATCGTGTCGCCGTCGATAGTCACCGAGACGCGATGCCGTGCAGAGGACCGACCGAGCCAGTCACGCACGGTCTCGACGAGGGCGGTGAACACCCCACCGGACGCGCTCAGCGCCACGACGATCGCCCCCAGCGTGAGTGGATCGGTGCCCTTCGCGCCGTCAGGAGCCGCGCCGGAGGGGCCGGGGCTGACCGAGTCGACGTCGAGCCCGGCGATCTCGGCCCGCAACTGACGCACGGGCCGCTCGGCGGCCTCCGCGTCCAGTTCCGGGTCGGGCGCAATGACCAGTAGCACCTCCATCACGCCATCCGCACGGCCGCCTCTCATCGAAGCGCTGTCTTGCATGCGTCCCCCGTTGGTGACTTGTCAGAGTTGCATCCCACAGTGTGGCGGCCTCCGGCTGTCGGCGGCAGCCCTTCCTTGTAACTAAGACCGACCGGCAATAGGCGGCCACTACAGGGCTGAGGGGCGAAGTGGGTCCAGCGCGGGCACGGGTCCACATCATCATGAGTGCTCTACGCTCAGTCATTACGAAGGACGGCCCGGCCCGCGTTGCCATCTTGCCTGCTCGAACCTCTGTGGGACCAGTTCCCGACGCGCCGCCGCAGGCCGTCGACGCCAACCCCGACCGCGGCTACCACAGTGCCAAGTCCATGTATTGATAGCGGAGTTGGGGTTCGCGGCCGAGGCCCAGGACCCGAATCTACGCCACGCGCCCGGCGCGGCGGCGGGCGTAGGCGACGGTCAATACCACGACGAGCGGTCCCCACGCCAGCAGTGGCGCATAGCAGACGTCCATCACCACCCCGGCGGTTCCGTGCGGAAAGTCAGGGTTGCCCAAGGGCCCCTTGGACGCGAGAGTGACCGCGGCGCACAGCGCCACGACCGCGAGGGCACCGAGCGAGGCGGGGATGATCACCGCCAGCGGCGGGATGCGTCGGCCGCCCAGCCACGGAATCCAGCGCGGTACCCGCTCCCCCCATGGCTTCACCAGGCCGAGCGTCAGGCAGGCGGCGGCCTGCGACGCCACCGACAGGACAAGCACATAGATCATGATCGCCGTGCCGGTGTACATCGCACCGAGCCTGCCCGTGAAGCCGACATCGACCCCGAAGCCCAGCGACAGCCGCCACACACACGATGGCACGGTGCAGAGCACCGTCGCCCATGCCACCCAGACAGCCCATCGGGGCGGGGCGGCCGGGACGCTCGATGAGTTTTGGCTGGCCATCAGAAGCTCCGCGGGTTGGGGTGAACCGACTCCTTGACGATGTCACTGGTATCGAACAGGTTCATCATCCGTACCGTCGATCCACCTCCCTCGCAGGGAGGACTCAGTGGACCGCCTTGCGGGAGTACCTCGCGGTCGGGGCCCTTGAGCTGCTGGTCGGCTCGCACGTCGGCTTGATCCCGACAACCGGCTCCAGGGCGCCGAACGCCTAGCCGATCACTTCGTCCGCCCGGACTCGGAGCCCTCGCTCCCGCGGAGCAGTTCCAAGACCTCGTGTGCTGAGGTGTGAATCCGGGATCGTGTGGGCAGCGTTGCTCCGGCGTGGTGGGAGGCCGTGCTGGTCCCGGGACCGGTGTCAGGCGGGCTGCGTCGGCGGGTTCGATGCTGACCTCGAAGCCGACTGCTTCGGGGGGCCTCCTCGGCAGGCCGGGCCTGTTCGTGCCCGCGCCCGGTGACGCGCCGAGTGCGTCGTGGCGGAGGGCCGTCGCTCAGCGGCCGGCGGCGAGTGCCGCGAGGACGGCGCGGGTGAGGTGGGCGACGTAGGCGTCGTCGGTGGGGCCGCCGACCGCGAGCATCCTGAAGTACAGCGGGGCGCCGAACAGGTCGACGGCCAGGCCCATGTCGATGTCTGGCGGCAGCTCGCCGCGGTCGATCGCCTGGTGCAGCAGTGCCGCCACCGCGGCGCGCCGGGGGGCGAGGACCGCCTCGTGGAGCGCGGCGCTCAGCGAGGGGTTACGGGCCGACTCGGCCACCAGGTCGGGGATGATCCGGCCGACGAGCGGATGGCGCAGGTCGGCCATGGTGTCCCGGACGAACCGTTCGACGTCGTCGTGCAGGGAGCCGGAGTCGGCCGTCGTGGGAAGGTGTGCGGCGGCCGCCTCGGAGACCAGCTCCACCACCATCGCCTCCTTGGAGGGCCAGCGGCGGTAGAGGGCCGCTTTGCCGACGCGGGCCCGGCGGGTCACGGCCTCCATCGACATCCGGGCGAATCCGGTCTCGGCCAGCTCCTCGAACACCGCCCGCCTGATCGTCTCGGTCACGGACTCCCGCAGGACCGCGGAGCCCGTGGGCCTGCGCTCGACGTCGTCAGGGCTGGTCGATTCCACTGCGCGAGGTTAACACCGGACGGAACGGTTGCGTTCCGTCCGGACCGGGTGTACGTTCCGCCGCAGAACGGAACGGCCCTGTTCCGTTCCGCCTCGGGATGGGGGTCCCGGTGAAGTTCCTCTTCGACGACGCGGCCGGCATGGCCAGGAGTGTCAGGGCGCGCTGGTTCGTGCGGCACGGTGAGCCGCGGCGCGTGCACGACGGGCTGGGCTGCGAGACGGAACTGACGGTGTTCACCGCCGCCGAAGGGGCCGGCGAGCACCTCCGGGAAGGCACGGCACCGGGCCTGCGCCGGCGGGTCTTCGACCGGCTCGACGACCGTCCGGCCCGCGCATGACCGTCGAGGCGGACACCCGGTCGGCCACGGCGGACGGCACCCGCCGCCGGGCCCGCGCCGTCCTGGCCGTGCTGGCGCTCTTCATCGTCGTCAACGCCGCCGACAAGGCCGTACTCGGCCTGACCGCGGGCCCCATCAAGGAAGACCTTGGGCTGACCGCCACCGAGTTCGGCACCATCGCCAGCAGCTTCTACCTCTTGTTCAGCCTTTCGGCCGTTTCGGTCGGCTTCCTGGGCGACCGCATCCGCCCCCGGCCCCTGCTCGCCGTGCTCGCCCTGGTCTGGGCGGCGGCGCAACTACCGATTCTCTTCCCCGCCACAGGGTTCGGGGCGCTCATCGCCACCCGGGTGGTGCTCGGTGCGGGTGAGGGGCCGGGCTTCCCGCTGGCCAACTACACCGCTTTCACCTGGTATCCGGAGAAGCGGCGGGCCCTGCCCTCGGCCGTCGTGGTGGCGGGGGGCGCGGGCGGCACCGTCCTGGCCGCCCCGCTGGTCGTGGTGGTCAGCAACACGCTGGGCTGGCGTGCCGCGTTCGGCTTGCTCGGGGCGGCCGGGGTGGTGTGGACACTGGTCTGGCTGCGGATCGGCGGCGGGGGACCGTACGCCGTACAGGTGGGCCCCGGACCGGCGGGTGACGAACCGTCGGCAGGGCGCATCGCGACGGTCACCGCCGAAGGACAGCGCCCCGTCGTCCCTTTCCGGCGCATCGTCACCACGGGCACGTGGCTCGGGGCCACCTTCGCCACCTTCGCGGTCATGTGGACGCTCTCCCTGGGCTTCGCCTGGCTGCCGCTCTTCCTGGAGGAGCAGGCGGGCTTCAGCGACGCGGAGATCAGCGGGATCGTCGGGCTGCCCGCCCTGTCCATGGCCGTCCTGGTCCTGACCGCGGGAGCCGTCGCGCACCGGCTGCTGCGAGGAGGGGTGTCCGCCCGGGTCGCGCAGGGACTGGTCGGCGCGCTGCTGCCGCTTGTCGCCGGCGTGTCTCTGCTGCTCGCGACCCGGGCCGGTCACGCCGCTCTCCTGGTGCCGCTGCTGGTCGTGGCCTTCTCCGCGGGCAACGGACAGACCCCGCTGACCAACGCGGCGATCGCGGACATCTGCCCGGCCGGCCGGCGCAGCGCCGCCCTCGGACTGTCGTACGCCCTCGCCGCTCTCTCCAGCCTGCTCGCCCCTTATGTCACCGGACGCATCATCGACGCGGCGCCCACCGAAGCGGTCGGTTACGGTCGGGCCTTCGACCTGGCCGCCTGCCTGCTGATCGCCGGTGCCATGCTCTCGGCGCTCCTGATCCGCCCTGACCGGGACGCCCTCACCCTGCTCGCCGCCCACCCGGCGACGGCCGGCGCGTCCACCGCGCCCGGCGGGTCCACCGCGCCTACCGCGCCTACCGCGCCCGGCGGGTCCGCCACGCCCGGTGCGTCCCCTGTGCCCATTGCACCCCCTGCGCCCCCTGCGCCCCCTGCACCCCCTGCGCCCCAGGCGCCCCCTGCGCCCCAGGCGCCCCCTGCGCCCCAGGCGCCCACTGCGTCCAGCGCGTCCGACTCGGACGCGGAGCCCTCAGCGAAGGAGTGACCCCCATGCCCGTAGACATCGCCGTCGTCCACGGGGCGCGTACCCCGATCGGCCGGTACAAGGGCGCGCTGAGCTCGTCTCCCGCGCACCGGCTGGGCGCACTCGTGATCCGCGAGGCGGCCGTCCGCGGCGGGCTGGGCCTCGGTGCCGTGAGCGAGGTCGTCCTCGGCTGCGTGGGCCAGGTGGGCCCCGACGCGTTCAACGCCCGGCGTGCCTCCCTTGCCGCCGGGCTGCCCGTGACGACCACCGCGTACAACGTCAACCGGCTGTGCGGGTCCGGGCTGCAGGCCGTCTGGTCGGCCGCGCAGAGCCTCGCGCTCGGGGAGGCCGACGTGGTCGTGGCGGGCGGCAACGAGTCGATGACCCGTCAGCCGCTGCTCGACTACAGCGAACGGGCCCCCGACGAGATACCGGGACAACCGACCATCGACGGCACCATCTCCCTGGTCACCGACCCCTTCGGGTGCTATCCGATGGGCATGACCGGCGAGGTGGTGGCGGACCGGTACACCATCTCGCGGCAGCGCCAGGACCGGTGGGCCGCCGAGAGCCAGCGCCGGGCCGCCGTAGCCGTGCGCGAGGGACGCTTCGACGAGCAGATCGTGCCCGTGGCCACCCCGGGCGGTGTCGTCGAGCGGGACGAGCACCCCCGGCCCGGCACGACGGTGGAGAAGCTCGCCGGGCTGGCCCCCGTGTTCTCCCAGAACGGCACGATCACCGCCGGGAACTCCGCCGGCATCAACGACGGTGCCGCGGCGGTGTTGCTGATGCGCTCGGCCGATCTCACCCCTGGCGCCGCACCACTGTGCTGGCTGCGCGACGCGGTCGTCACCGCGGTGGAGCCGGAGATCATGGGCGTCGCCCCGGCCGAGGCCATCCGCCGCCTGCTGCGTCGCAACGGCCTCACCCTCGACGCGATCGACGTGATCGAACTCAACGAGGCGTTCGCGGCCCAGGTGCTGGCCGTCATGGACGAACTCAAGCTCGACCCGGACCGCGTCAACCCCAACGGCGGGGCGATCGCCCTCGGCCATCCCATCGGCGCCACGGGAGCTGTCCTGTTGCTCAAGGCTGCCCACGAACTGCGGCGAACCGGCGGCCGGTTGGCCGTCATCGCCCTGTGCATCGGCGGCGGCCAGGGCATCGCCGCACTGATCGAGAACCCGGGCGGCACCCGATGAACGCCTATGTCTGGCATCCCACGCCCGAGTTCACCGAACACGGCAACATCGCGGCCTTCTGCCACAGATACGGCATAGAGGGCGACTACCGCGCTCTGCAGGCCAGGTCCGCCGCCGACCCCGAGTGGTTCTGGGAGCGGGCCGTGCCGGACATCGGCATCGTCTGGCACACGCCGCCCACGCGCGTGTACGACGACACCGGAGGCATCGCCTTCACCCGCTGGTTCCCGGACGGACGCACCAACCTCGTGGACTCCTGCCTCCACCGCCACCTGAGGCAGGGGCGCGGGCAGGCACCCGCACTGCGCTGGGAGCGCGAGGACGGCACGAAGGGGGTCCTCACCTACGACGAGGTCGCCGCCCGCGGCGCCCGGGTGGCGGGCGGACTGCGCGCCCTCGGGGTCGCTCAGGGCGACCGGGTGGCCGGGTACCTGCCGCCCGGCCCCGAGGCATTCGTCCTGCTCTTCGCCTGCGCGCACATCGGCGCCGTGCTGGTGCCCCTGTTCTCCGGATTCGGCGCCGAGGCGATCGCCGTACGGCTCGTCGACGCCGGGGCCCGGGTCCTGGTCACCGCGGCGGCCGCCACTCGGCACGGACGCCGGCACGACATGGAGACGGTGGCCCGTACGGCACTGGAGAAGGCCACGTGCGTACGTCATCTCGTCGTCGTCCCCGGGGAAGCGGGCGTGCCACGGGACGCCTCCGAGCCATGGGCCTCCTCCCAGCCATGGCCCTCCCGGGCCGTCGAGGCGTCGCAGCAGGAGCCGACCGTCTTGCCGGCGCCCGCGACGACGACCTGGCACCGGCTCGCCGACTCCGAGCCCGCCGCGACCGTCTCGCTCCCCGCCGAGGCCCCGTTCCTCCTGCTGCACACCTCGGGCACCACCGGGCGTCCCAAGGGCGCGATCCACACCCACGGCGGCTTCCCGGTCCAGGTCGGCAGCGAGACCCGGTACAACCTCGATCTGCGCCCGCACGACCTGGCCTTCTGGGTCACCGACCCCGGCTGGATCATGTTCCCGCTCGTCGCCGTGGGTGCCACCCTCGCCGGTGCGAGCGTCCTGGCGTACGAGGGCGCGATCGACCAGCCGGACGTCACCCGGCTGTGGCGGCTGCTCGACGACCACCGGGTCACCGTCTTCGGCAGCTCGCCCAGCCTGTCCCGCATGCTGATGGGCCACGACCCGAAACACCCGGCCGCGCCGTCCCGGCTGCGCGTCCTCGCCTCCACCGGCGAACCGTGGACCGAAGAGGCATGGCGCTGGTACTTCGCCGACTTCGGCGGCAAACGCTGCCCGGTCATCAACATCTGCGGCGGCACGGAGGTCGGCGGATCCCTGCTCGCCTCCGCACCCACCCTGCCCCAGTCGCCGTGCGGTTTCTCGGGGCCCTGCCTGGGCATCGACGCGGCGATCGAGGACGACCAGGGCGCCGAGCCGCCCGAAGGACAGGTCGGCGAACTGGTCGTACGGCGTTCCTGGCCGGGCATGACCCAGGGACTGTGGCGGGCGCGGGAGCGCTTCGCCCACACCTACTTCGGCCGCAGGCCGGGCCGCTGGTCCCACGGTGACCTCGTCTCCCGGACCGGCCAGGAGTGGTACGTCCACGGCCGCCTCGACGACGTCATCAAGGTGGCCGGCAAACGCCTCGGACCCGCCGAGGCCGAGGACGCCGTCGTCGGCGATCCCGCCGTCGCCGAGGCGGCCGCGGTCGGGATACCGCACCCCGTCAAGGGCGAGGCGCTGTGGTGCTTCGTGGTCCCGGTGGCCGGGCGGGCCTTCGGCGCACCGGAGGCCGAGCGGATCCGCGCGCGGGTGGCCGACGCGCTCGGCGCCGCGTTCCGGCCCGGCCGGGTGGTCGCCGTGCCGGAACTGCCCAGGACCCGCAACGGCAAGGTGATGCGGCGGCTCATCCGCAGCCTCGTCACCGGTGAGACGCCCGGCGACCTGTCCACACTCGTCAACCCGGCCGGCCTCGACGCGATCCGTACCGCCCTGCAGGACCAGTGAAAGCGGGCACCCCGCCCACGGACCAAGGGAGCTCCATGCCGACGATCGACATCCTCCTGCCCGGCTTCGCCATCGACACCGACCAGGGCTATCCCGCCTTCTGCGGGGTGTTCCTGGTCCGTGGTCCGGACGCCGCGGGACGGAACCGGAACATCCTGGTCGACGCCGCCCACGTCGGTCGCCGTCCCTTCCTGTGGAACGCGCTCGCCGCTCACGGCCTCGGCGCCGAGGACATCGACACCGTCGTCCTCACCCACGCCCACTGGGACCACGTCCAGAACATCGACCTGTTCCCGCAGGCCACCCTCGTCCTCCACCCCGACGAACGCCGCTACGCGCACACCCCGCACGCCAACGACTGGGCCACGCCCGCCTGGACCGGACTGCTCCTGGAACAACTCCCCGTCCGCGAGATCACCGACGGGGAGGAGATCATCCCGGGCGTGGACGTCATCGGCCTGCCCGGCCACTCGCCCGGCAGCATCGGCGTGGTCGTGCTGACCGAGCGGGGGCGCGCCACCATCACCGGCGACGCCCTGCACTTCGCGTACGTCGCCCGCAGCAAACGCAACCCCCTGGTCTTCTGGGACGCCGACCAGGCCACCCGCAGCATCGAGCGGGTCCTGACCGTGTCCGACGTCATCTACCCGGGCCACGACCGGCCCTTCCGGCTCACCTCTGACGGCGACATCGACTACCTGGAGCCCTTCGCGCTCACCCTGACCGGAGTGCGGCCCCACACCCGCGGACTCCGCTTCGCCGACGCCTCGTCACGGCCGCTGTGGGTCATGCCGGGAGTCCAGGAACAGCGCACGCGCTACGAGAAGAACGCCGACGAGATCCGACAGCGCATCAGCCGGGTGCCGAAGGTGGTGCGCCCGATTACGCGAGAAGCCGGGCCAGCGCAGGGTTGAGCCGGTCGAAGAACGTGTCGGGCGCCTGGCGGGGGAAGAAGTGACCGCCGGGGAGGGTCGTCATGCGGAAGCTGTGCACGTACCGCTCCCAGGCCCGCACGGCGTCCGGGGCGACGAGCGGGTCGTCGACGCCCGTGAAGGCCTCGACGTGGAACGGCAGCCGGGCCCCTTCGGCGTCCGGGTCCGGCAGTCCCGCCCCCCGGTGGGTCGCGCAGATCCGCAGGTCGTCGCGGAGGACGGGCAGCAACACGCGCAGCCAGTCGTCCCGCCCGAGGAACTGCGGACTCAGACCACCGAAGCCCACCAGCAGCCGGGCCAGTTCACGATCGTCGTACCGGTCGGGGGACGGCAGCGTCGGCGACACGTGCGGGGCCGCGTACGCCCCGAGGAACAAGGCCTCGGGAGGCCGGCCGCCCTCGCGCAGCCGGGCCGCCGCCAGCGCGAAGGCCACCATCGCGCCCATGCTGTGGCCGTAGGCGGCCCAAGGCCCCTCGTCCAGCCGGGGCCCCAGCTCGCGCCCGAGAGCCGCTACGGCCTCGCCCGCATCCCGGAAGCGGGGCTCGCGGTAGCGTGCCTCGCGGCCCGGCAACTGCACCGGCAGGACGTCGACATCCGACGGCAGGCGTCCGGCCCAGGAGCTGAAGAACGAGGCGCCGCCGCCCGCGTGATGGAAGCAGAACAGCCTGAGCCGGGCGTCCTCGCGAGGCGCCCGGACGAGACAGGACACCGCGGCCGTGGTGGTCATGCCGGGGCTCCGGCCGCCGTATGAGCAAAGCGGCGGCGTGCGCGCAGCACCCGGGCCCGGGCCGAGGCGGCCCGGCGTACACCGTTCGCCGTGCCCGCCATGCGCAGCGCCTGCGACAGCAGCCACAGCCGGGTCTCGGCGGCCTGCTCGGGCCGGGCGCCGAGGGCGGCGTTCTCGACCAGGCGCAGGTGCGGCACGGTCCGCTCCGGCAACCGGACGCCGGACAGCGGGGCCACCGGGTCGACGCGACAGGCCGTGCACGCGACCGGCGTACGCGGCCGGGCGAGCCGCTCCTCGTCGGCGCCCCCGCCCGGGAGGGCGGCCGGGAGCCGGTCCATGGGCGTCCGTATCACGTGGGACAGGGTCAGCGTCATCAGGCGGGGCAGCGGCGTGCGGTGCGCGGCACGGCGGAGGAAGTCGCGCACCGGGGCCCCGGGCGCGGTGGGCAGTCCGCGGACGCGAAGGTCCTCCAGGGCGTGACGCGGAGTCAGATGGCCGCCGAAGCCCAGGCCCCCGACACACGTGCGGGAGGCGTCGGCGGCGCGGCCGAGCAGGTCGACGAGGTGCGTGAGCATGGGTGTGCTGTCCGTTCCGTAGGTGAGGGTGTTCTCGCCGACGCCGGGCAGTCCCGTGACGCCGGCGGCCGCGCCGAGCCGGTCGGCTCGGGCGGGCACCGGGGCCCACTGCTCCTTCGTGACGGTGACGCCGCCCAGGAGGACGAGCGGGAGCCTGGTGCGCTGGGGCAGCCCGCCGGACCGCCAGGCGAAGCCGGCCGCGGGGATCATCGGGCCGTTCCCTTCTCTTCGAAGACGCGTGCCTCTTGCGGGACACCGGACGCGTCACCGGCCTTCGGCCCGTCCCCGCCGCCGGTGACGAGACGGGTGAAGTCGGCCCGCATCCGCCTGCCGAGGCCGGGCGAGAGGACGATGTCCAGCTGCGTGTCGAGAAACAGGGCGTGGATGTGCAGGCAGGCCCGGGACTGGGCGGATACGGGGGCGGGGTCGGCCCGGTGCGTGGTCACCGGCCCACCACCACCTCGTAGATCTGCCGGAACGTCCTCGTCTCCAGCAGGTCGACCACCGGGATGGGCCGGCCGACGCGGTTCTCCGCGACGGTCACCAGGCGCAGCAGCAGCACCGAGTCCCAGTCGGGGAAGTCGTCCAGGGGGCGGTCGAGGTCCTCGGCCCGGACCTGCAGGCCGAGTTCCTCCTCCAGGAGGGTGCGGAACTCTTCGGTGTCGGCGAGGGCGGTGGTCATCGGGACTCCTTCGTGGATACCCCCACCTTTAGGTGGGGGGAGGAAGCGAAGCTCCTGCGGAGCAGGGCAATGGGCTGCGATTCGCCCCCTGGGCGGACCGCAGTGCTCTGACCCGCAGCTTTGATCTTTA
>NZ_JBIAHG010000075.1:0-12998 GCF_042870385.1 Streptomyces sp. NPDC006602
TCCACCTGCTCGTGCACTACCCGCCGAAGATCGCCCTGTCCAAGCTCGTCAACAGCCTCAAAGGCGTCAGCTCCCGCTACCTGCGCGCGGAATACGCCGGCCGGATCAACCGGATCGGCACGGGCTCGGTGTTCTGGTCCCCGTCGTACTTCGCCGGGTCCTGCGGCGGCGCACCGCTGAGCATCGTCAAGGACTACATCGAGAACCAGAAGCGCCCGGCATAACCGTCACCACACAGGCGTAGCGATCTCCGGCGCTTCGCGCCTCGAGACCGAGGATCGCATTCCCGCCCGGCCTGAAGGCCAGGATTCCCTGCGAAGAACAAGGGATGGGACGGGCCTCACTTCTCGTCGCGCAGCCGGGCCGCCAGGGAGGTCAGTGGCTCGGTCTCCTCGGTGTGGCCCAGGGCGGTCAGGTGGGAGACCTTCGAGGCGGGTGAGGGCGGGGGCGGGGCGTTCCAGGTAGAGGCCCTCCACGGCGCCCGCGAGGCGGACGCACTCGGCCCACTCACCGGCCCGGTCGTCCTCCGGTCCCGGCTCGCCGAGCAGGGCCAGGGCCTTCTCCAGGGCGGCCAGCGCGTCCTCGTACGCGCCGGCGTACGCGTTGACGCGCCCGTGTTCGTAGGCCAGGGCGCTGTCCAGGGAGCGGACGCGGGCCTCGTACCCGGCGGCGCGGGCCTCGTCGGCGATCCGGCCGGCGTCGGCGAGGAAGGCGCGGGCGTCGGCCAGGCCCTCGGGGCCCTGCTGCTGGGCCTGGAGGCGGGCGAGTTCGCGCAGGCAGTTGCTGAGCAGTTCGTAGTGCGGGTCCCGGGCGTGGGCGGCGATCGCCTGGTCCGCGGCCTCGCGGGCCGGGCCGAACTCGCCGGACTCTCCGAGCAGTACGGCCGTCTCCGCGGCGATCATGGCGTGGCTGCGCGGGTCGTCGTCCCAGTCGGCGGACTCGGCCGCGAGCGCGGCGAACTCGGCCGTGGCGGCCTTGAGGTCCTCTCCCGCGCGCAGTGCGCGAGCGCGGGTCAGGCGCAGTTGGGCGGCGAGCCGGTCGTCCAATTCTCCGGTGGCGACGTCCGGTTCGGCCAGCAGGGAGTCGAGCAGGGTGATGCAGTCCTCGACGCGGCCCAGGTCGAGGCTGAGCTGGGCGGCGTTGTTGTAGGTGCAGAAAGCGTCGATCCGGCTGCCGTGGCGAAGGTTCGCCTCCGCCGAGCGCGTCAGGTGCTGCAGTGCCTCGTCGGGGCGGCCCAGGTGCATGCACGCCTCGGCCAGATCGCCGTGGAGGCGGGTGGCGGCCACACGTCCTTTTCCCACAGTTCGACGGCGTGCTCGTCGCGCTCGACGGGTCGGCGGGCGGGAGACTGCCAGGACCAGCCGTGCCGGTGCAGCAGCCGCCACACCGCCGCCATCGAGCAGTCGACCTGGAACTTCCAGCGCGATCACGGCTCTGATCCGCGCCACGGTCCACCGCTGGTCATCCCAGCCGTGCTCGGCCGGCCGAACGCCAGCTCCTTTTCCAACTCGGCGAACTGGCCATCCGACAGCCTGGGGAGTTTCGGCGGCCCGGTGGAGGCGAGGGCGTCCATACCGCCCTCCCGCCAGGCCCGCCGCCAGCGTTCCACCGACCGCTCACTGACCCGCAGATCCTTCGCGATCACAGCGGTCTTCTCACCGCGGGCGAACCGCTCGCCCGCCTCGTACCGGATCCGCTCGCGCAACCGCCGCCGCTCCGCGGTCAGTCCGCCACCATGCGCGTACCGCATACCACCGGCCTACCGCAGGGATCAGCACACGTCACCCGACAACACTCCGAAGAGGTCAGTAACGCGCAGGCCAGGGCGTACAGAGCCAGCCCGACTCGGCATGGGCGCGGGATCAGACGGGAAGCAAGGACGTTGCCCTGGCCGACTGCGGCCATCGCGGGTGTCGTCCATAACGATGTGCTGCACCAGCCGATCGGCCTGTCGGTGCCGTACTCGGCGGCCGCCACTTGCCGGCGAGGGGCAGCCACTGGCGGCCGCATGCGCTACCCGGTCAGCGGCGCCTTCCCACGCGACCGCCATCTTAGCCTGTTCTCCTGCGTCGCCGGCATCATCGTCCACAAGGGCTGCGGCCTTAACGGAGGGCCGCTCACGGCGGCTCAGGGGCGGACGGCTGAGGAGGAAGCATCACGTCTCCGGTGCGCTTGAGCCGCTGCCAGGGCAGACGGTATCCGTTGATCGCGGTGAGGCACGCCTGGATGAGGACCAGATACATCAACTGGCGGTAGACCACCTGCTGCAGGGGAAGCGCCCACAGAGGCCGCAGCCTCTCGCCGTCGAGACGGAACGCGTAGAGGGCGCACAGCGCCTGCACCGCCAGCACGGCAGTCCAGGCCAGCAGCGTGCCGAGCCGGTTCTGGAACACCAGACCGTAGAGGGTCAGGATGTCGATCAGTGGGGCGAGGAGCGGGGTGAAGATCTGGAAGACGGCCAGCAACGGCAGGCCCAGACGGCCGAAGTGCCCCGCATGACCGGACTCGAACAGTGCGTGACGGTGCTTCCACGCGGCCTGCATCGTGCCGTAGCTCCACCGGTAGCGCTGGCGCCACAGCTCCCGCAACGAGCCCGGTGCCTCGGTCCAGCCGTGCGCGTCCTCCGCGTAGCCGACCTCCCACCCGGCCCGGTGGAGAGCCATGGTGATGTCGGTGTCCTCGGCGAGGGTGTCGCCGCTCATCATCCCGGCCTCGCGCAGGGCCGTACCGCGGAAGGCCCCCACGGCGCCGGGAATGGTGGGCAGGCAGCGCAGCAGATCGTACATGCGGCGGTCGAGATTGAAACCCATGACGTACTCGATGTGCTGCCACCGGCCGAGCAGACGCCGGCGGTTGCCGACCTTGGCGTTCCCGGCGACGGCCCCGACGCGGGGGGCGGCGAACGGCTGGACGAGGTGGCGGACGGTCGAGGCGTCGAAGACCGTGTCGGCGTCCATCATGACGATGATGTCGTGGGAGGCCAGCAGAATGCCGGTGTTGAGAGCGAACGGCTTGCCGCCGTTGGGCCGGCGGATGACGGTGACGTCTTCGATGGCGAGTGCTTCGGCGATGTCGGCGGTACCGTCGTCGGAACCGTCGTCCACGACGATGATCTCGACGGGATGGTCGCTCGCGGCGAGGGAGCGGAGCGTCTTGGCGATGCACAACCTCTCGTTGTAGGCGGGGATGACGACGCTCACGGGTTCTGTGACGGGTCGGCCCGAGGCGGTGCGTGGGTGCGAGCGCCGACGCGCGTGGCGATGGGCCAGAACGACCAGCAGCGCACACCGTGCGAGCACGAGCGATCCGACCACCAACAGCAGCACGCTGCTGACCGACACCGCCGTCCCGGATACGGCGACGGCCGCCACGAAAACCCGGCCCTTCCACAGGTCCAGGCCGTCGACGGGGCGGGTGAGGCTGTCGGCGCCGACGACGTCGGCGAGGGTGGTGAAGCGATAGCCCTGCGCGGTGAGACGGGGAATCAGGGTTTCCAAGGCTTCAACCGTCTGGGACCTGTCCCCTCCCGCATCGTGCAGGAGGATGACCGCGCCCTTGCCCGGTACGTCCGGCATGGCCGCTTCGACGATCGCCCGGGCGCCCGGCCGCTCCCAGTCCCTGGTGTCCTGGTCGATGAAGGCCAGAAGGTACCCCTTGTCCCCCAGGCGCCGGGCCACAGACCATGCCGGGTCGTCCAGGGCGGAGGTGGTCGCGGAGTAGGGCATCCGCATGATCGAGCTGTTGAGGCCCCCGGCTCCCGCGATGGCCAGTTGGGTCAACGCCAGTTCACGGTCGACTGCGCTGGCGGACTGGGTGGCGAGGTCCGGGTGGGAGAAGGTGTGTACGCCGATCTCGTGGCCGGACCTGATCACGTCGCGCAGCACGCCGCGGTAGCGCGCCGCCCTCTGCCCGGTGACGAAGAAGGTGCCGGGTACGCCGAAGCGGTCGAGCGTGGCCCTAATGCGAGGCGTCCAGGTGGGATCGGGGCCGTCGTCGAAGGTCAGCACGATGGTCTTCCTCGGCGCGTGGAAGGTGCGCAGGTGATCACCGGTGGTGTCGACGATCGGGCCGCCGTCCACGACCTGCCTCGGAACGCCGGTGGCCGGTCGTCCGGCGCGCCCTTGCTGATCACCGGCGAATCCTCGGGTGGTGTACCCCTCGACCAGGAGCACCGAGACGAGAAGCATCAGCAGGACCAGCGGAACGAAGATGCGGAAGCGGTGCCGGGACTGCCGGGGCGCTCGGCTCCGCCGCGCACCGTGCCGAGGCGATGGGTGGTCGACCGACCGGTGACGACTGGCCCGCATCAGGAGGCCAGGGCCGCCGGTACGCCGGAGGGCGGGACCGTGCTGGGGTCCTCAGACGGCGCCTCAGACGGCGCTGCCGGGATGGTCGCCGACGGCGTGGGCAGCGGCGTTTCAGACGCGGGCTCGGGCAGGGGCGCGCTGGGCAGGGGCGCGCTGGGCAGGGGCGCGCTGGGCAGGGGCGCGCTGGGCAGGGGCGCGCTGGGCAGGGGCGCGCTGGGCAGGGGCGCGCTGGGCGGGGGCGCGCTGGGCGGGGTGCCGGTGTCCGGAGCCGGTACGGGCGAAGGAGCATCGGAAGCCGGGGACTGGTCCGGTGGTGGAATAGGTGTTTCTGGCGCTTGCGGTGCATCTGGGACTTGTGGTCCCTGAGGGGCTGCTGGTCCCGCCGCAGCTGGGGGCACCGGTGCACTGGAAAGCGGCGAGGTTCCAAGGGTGGGGGACGGGCGAGCACCGGGCGGGCCGCCGGTCACCGTGGTGAATCCCGGGACCAGCAGGGCGCTCGGACCGGCTGCAAACGCCAAGTTGCCGGGCATCAGGCCCCCTGGTACAGGCATCCGGCCTCCCACTACTGGCGTGCCGCCGGACGGCGACGGCACCTGGCCCCAAGAATCCTGAAGGAGGGGAGGAGGCAGAGGCGGATGGAGATGCGCGCCGTCTTTCCCGACAGAACCGAGGTGTCCGGGTTCCGGCGCGGCAGGCGCGCCGGAGACGCCGGGGACGGGCAGAAGGGCCCCTGGCGCGAACGGCGTTGCTCCCAGCAGGCTCAGTCCCAGCGCGACCACATAAGTGGAGGCCACCCCGGCCAACCCGTATCCGGTGCGCCGCAGCATCCGCGCGCGGTGACCGGTGGAGTCGACGAACACGGGACTGCCGGCGGTGGTCACCGAGTCGCTTCGCACATCTCCTGATATATGGGTGTGAAGCGCCATGAGGTCAGCCTACGTCGCCACTGGGCGTGACCAACAAGAGGACGTGCGTATGATCTTCCACCGCACCTACGGGCAAGAGAACGAGAGCCTCGAAGGTCTGGCGGTGTGCTCGCCGGAAAACGATCCGGTGCTGAACGAGTTGGGAGTGCGCACCACCACCAACGCGATCCAGCTCGCCCTGTGGGCAGGGTCGGGCCCCATGGTCGTGTTCGCCATGTACGGCTCCCTCATGGAACGCGAAAACCTCGACGACCCGACGGGCCGCGCAAGGTTCGCGGACCACTGGAGGCCGCCGGCGGGCGGAGAGCGGCTCCACGGTCAGCAGATGGCAGGCTCCGGCCTCGCGATCGCGGATGAGGCCCACGGCACCGCAGGTGATCTGGGCAGGCCGTGGGCGGCGATCCACCACAACACCTGCATCCCCGCCGACTTCCGGTTCTACCTGACCGCTACCCCACGCTTCCTCGCCGCGCCCCGGCCACAGCAAGGCGAGGACCGCCAGGAGGTAGAGCTCACGTCGATGGGCCGGGACTGCGAAACCTATGGCTTGCCGAGCTCGGGCTGAACGGGAGCATCGAACGGGGCATCCTCACCGGGTTCGAGATCAACGTGCTGGAGATCCGAAGGCCGATTCCGCATACGGCAGTTACGGACCGAATGAGGTTGCGTCCATGGAGATGGTGTACAGGTTCGACCCGATCCAGGGCTTTGGTCCGGCATCGGGATGGTGCCCACATAGATGAACGGCCACCGGCTGATCTTCGAAGTGTCGAAGCCTCGAAGGAGGTCAGCGGTCGGGGGCCGGGCAGAGTCGTCTTTCTGGGCGGCTTTGCGGGCTTCGACCGCAACAGTGTCGGCGCTCAGGGCGCCGGCCTGCAGGGCGGTCGCTATGCCGGTGACCACGTGTTCGTGCGGCGTCGTGCGATGCAGCAGCAGAACCTTGATCAGTGCGCGGGTGCCCTCGGCATCGCCGTGGGCCTTGCGGACGGCACCCCACCAGGCGCCGTGAACGGAGGAGAACTCTCCTGCGGCGCAGCACACCGGGGCGGTTACCCACAGTTCCGGCGAATAGGCGAGTAAGCGAATAAGCGAATAGAGCGAGTAAGTGAATCGGACAATCCGGATTCACCGGCGTGTCGGCGTCGGCTTGCGCTCCCGACCGGCATGTCATGCCGCCGAAGGTGTGTGATCTGGTGCTGCGGGGGGACCATGGAAGCCGACGTCGCGTGCAGGCGCCGTCGGGACGCGCTCCGGGCCGGCGGCGGCCCACCGGCGCGGGCCGGCGGAAGGAGCGCCTGCGATGAGCGAATCCGAACGACCTCCCGCGGACACCGGCCTGCCGGAGGGTGAACCCGGGCAGCCGAGCGGGCTGATGGATCTTCTCGGCGTGGCGGCGGTGCTGCTCGACGCCGACGGGCGGATCGTCCTGTGGAGCCCACAGGCAGAGGAGCTGTTCGGCTACAGCGCCGAAGAGGCGCTCGGGCAGTACGCCGCACGGCTGATGGTTCACCAGGAGCACTCGGACTGGGTGATCAAGAAATTCGCCGAGGTCATGGAGACCGGCCAGAGCTGGGGCGGCACGTTCCCCATCCGGTGCAAGGACGGCAGCACGCGTCCCGTGGAGCTGCGCAACATGCGGCTGCTGAACGATCGCGGCGACTTCTACGCCCTCGGTCTGGGCACGGACTCCCCCACGCTGCGCGAGCTGGAGCGGGAGGTCGCCCTGTCCACCCGGCTGATCGCCCAGTCTCCCGTCGGGGTGGCGATTCTCGACACCGATCTGCGGTACCTGACCGTCAACCCCGCCCTGGAGCGCATCCACGGCATTCCGGCCACGGAACACGTCGGCCGCCGCTACCGCGAGATATGGATCGCCGCCGAGTTCGAGGCGGCCGAGGCCACGATGCGGCAGGTCCTCGAGACCGGGGTTCCGCTGGTCGACCGGGCGCCCATCGTCGGCCGCACGCCGGCCGACCCGGAGCACAAGCACGCCTGGTCGATCTCGGTGTACCGGCTGGAGGACAGCCAGGGGCGTGTGCTCGGGGTGGCTGAGCTGGTGGTGGACGTCACCGAGCGGTACGAGTCGGCCCTGGAGGCCAGCGAGACGCGGCGGCGTCTGGCCCTGATCGCCGACGGCTCCGCGCGCATCGGCACCACCCTGAACGTCGAGCAGACCGCCCGGGAGCTTGCCGAGGTCACCGTTCCGGCTTTCGCCGACGTGGTCGTGGTCGACGTGCTCGACTCCGCCCTCGACGAGCACCGCCGGGCCTCAAGTGCCGGGGGCCCCGAGGTCTTCCGCGCCCTCGCGGTGAAAGCCGCCTACTCCACCGATGCCGTCCGCGCCGTCGATCCGCCCGGTCACCTCGCCACGTACGACGCCGACCGCCTGGCGACCCGCTGCATACGCACCGGCCGGCCCGTCCTGGTCCGCCACGCCAACGGAAACGACCTGACACGCATCGCCCGTGACGACCACTCGGCCACGCTGCTGGCGCGCGCCGGAGTGCACTCCTACATGGCCGTCCCGCTCACCGCCCGGGGCGCCAACCTCGGCTTCCTCGGGCTCACCCGTGCCCGCGATCCACGGCCCTTCGACGAGGACGACCTCGCCATCGCGACCGAGCTGGCCTCCCGCGCCGCCGTGTGCATCGACAACGCTCGAGCGCACCAGACAGTGCGCAATGCCGCCGAGACTCTGCAGCGCAGCCTGCTGCCGGACCACCCACCCGTCGCTCCCGGCCTGCAGATCGCCTCCCGCTACCTGCCCGCCCAGGCCGCCTACGAGGTCGGCGGCGACTGGTACGACGTCCTCTCGCTGGTCGACGACAGAACAGCACTCGTCGTGGGCGACGTCATGGGCAGCGGCATCGAGGCGGCCGCCACCATGGGCCGCCTGCGCACCGCCACCACCGCCTTCGCCGACCTGGATCTCGAGCCCGCCCAGGTCCTCCAGCACCTCGACACGACCACGTCACGGCTGGAGCAGTACATCGCCACCTGTGTCTACGCCGCCTACGATCCCCACCGCGCCGAGTGCGCCATCGCCAATGCAGGCCACCTGCCCCCGGTCCTCGTACGGGGCGGCCGGCAGCCCCAGCTCCTCGACCTGCCAACCGGCACCCCACTCGGCGTCGGCGGTGTTCCCTTCGACACGACGACCATCAACGTCGCCCCCGGCGACCAACTGGTCCTCTACACCGACGGACTGGTCGAAACCCGCCACCACTCCATCGACGAACGCCTCAACACCCTCCTGCACCTCCTCGACACACCGGCCGCCACCTTGGAGGAGACCTGCAACCGGCTCCTGGACGGCCTCAGGGAACCCGGCGACCGCGACGACGTCGCCCTGCTGATCGCCCGCGCACGCCCCTTCACGCCCGACCGGGCGCACCATGCCGCCTCGTGGGGCGGTCGTGGTCCGGGCCGATCTAGGTGACGGTGCGTCTGACGGAGCAGTTCCAAGGCGCCCTGAAGGCTGCCAATCAGACCACCGACGACCAGTTCGCGAAGCTGCGCTCGTACATCAGTGGTTCTCAGCAGTCCATCTGGGAGAGCTACCGGGGTCCGATCATCCTCGGTGTCGGTGTCGGTGTCGGTGTCGTGGTCGGCCTGGTGGCCAACATCTTCTCCAACGTCTAACCGTCAATCACTCGTAGTAACCACCCCATGGTCACTGCCGGTTTTCCACGTCTCCGTCAGGCCGGGCCGGGCCCGCCGTGCTCACCGTGCCTTCGGCAACGCGTCCAGGGAGCAGCGTTCCTCCCCCGCGCCGCGGCCGGCCACTCGCCACACTGGCTCATCGGGGCCGTGCTGGGTCAGCTGCGCGAGCGTCGTGGTCGCCACGATGATCCGGTAATTCACGTTGTGGACGTGCTTGGTGCGCTCGTGGAAGGCCGCTTCCCGGGTGGCTGGGGCAGCGCGGCGCGGGGCGGGGGCGAAGACCAACAGCCCCAGTTGCGGTGCAGGGGACGTGAGTTCCCGTTCCAGATGTCGCCGGGAATCACCTTGCCGGTCTTGGACGGGTAGGTGGTCTGGGGCTTGTACAGCGCGTTGTAGATGTGGTTGGCGACGCCCGCGGTGTCGCTCTGTGCCCGATCGTAGGAGAACGACGGGATGACACGGTCGAAGATCACTCCCGCGTCGTAGTACTTGAGTCAGGACAGTGCAGGCGCCGTGGACGGCGCGGGGGCGCGTGACCCGGCGGCCTCCCATGCGAATCCGTCCGGGTCGGTGAAGGGGCCAGCGGTGCTGCCGAGGACGATGCGGTGCGAGCCGGTGCCGTCGGCGGGGACGCCGAGGTCCTTGGCCAGGCCGCGGCGTTTGTACAGTGCCAGCTTGACGGGGCTGGACTCGCCGGAGGTGAACTCGGCGTACTTGCCGCCGAAGCTTCTGGCCACGGTCAGGCCCCGGCCGACGTAGAACTGCTTGCTGGCCTTCACGTCCTCAACGCCGAGCAGGAGGACGATCTCGTCGATCTCGCGGGTGGCCGGGCCGGTGTCCTTCTTCGCCGAGGTCGCGATCTTCCAGATCGTCCCATCCGGGGCCTGGACGACGCCGCCGTAGCCCCACAGTGACTTCGCGGCGGGCTTCAGCACTGTGGCGCCGGCGTCCGTGGCGGCGCCGACGAAGCTGTCGACAGCGGCCGGCCGGGACACCGTGAGCGCCAGGGTGAAGCCGCGGAATCCGGTGGACTGTGCCTCGGACGCCCGCAGGCGTATGTGCGTGTCCACTCCGAAGGCGGTGTAGAAGCGGTGGGTAGCCTCCGGGTCGGCCACCTCAAGGATGACGGATGCGATGGACGTGTTGGATGCGGTGAAAGTGATGACTGCCATGGCCATCACGCTAGAGGGTGCTCGGCGGCCGGGGCTTCTCGATTCCTGACCGGTCTTGTCACTTGCTTCGCCACACACGCCGACATCCCCTCCACCGTGATCGCAGAGCCCGCATCGTGGGCTGCACCCACAGCATCAGCATGGTCGGCCGCCACACCCGCCGCCTGGCGCCGGAAGGCCCCGGGCGGCATGCCGACCAGCTCGGTGAAGCGGGTGGTGAACGTGCCCAGCGACGCGCAGCCGACCGCGAAGCAGACCTCGGTGACGCTGAGGTCGCCCCGTCGCAGCAGCGCCGTCGCCCGCTCGATGCGACGCGTCATCAGGTACGAGTACGGCAACTCACCGTAGGCGGCCCGGAACTGCCGGCTGAGGTGCCCGGCGGACATGTTCACACTGCGGGCGAGCGCCTCCACGTTCAGCGGCTGCGCGTATTCCCTGTCGATCCGGTCGCGGACGCGGCGCAACCGCGCGAGATCAGCCAGGTCGCTGCGTAGCGTAACCCGAGAGCACTTGTGGGTGGGTTTGAGGATCAGTCGTGTTTGTGCCGGGCTCAAGATGTTGCTGAGAAATAGGTTCTGGCACAGATCTTGGGGAGCGGTCGCGGAGTGTCACCTCGGTGTTCGGTTGCGAGGGGGTGGGTTCGCGTGAGACCGCGTACGCCCTGCCGTCTGCCGACCGAGAGTGACGCTCCATCAGGTCTCTGGTCGTCTCGGCTGTGGCCGGTGACGGTACTGGTCATGCAGACCGACGCATCGTTCTGGGACTCGCTGGTGTTCGACGGAATCGACGACGTGGACGTCGAAGCGGTGACCGCTGCCTTCGGCAGGATCGATGTGGTGGCAAGAAGCCGCGCGGCCGGGGCGAACTGCCCGGACTGCGGCTGTTTCTCGGACCGGGTGCATGACTCAGCAGCCGCCTCGGCGACACGCTCCCCACCTGGATCGACGCCGTCGATGCCAGCCAGTTGCCCGGCCTCACCGGATTCGAACTCCACTTGCTCCGAGACCTCGACGCCGTGACGGCCGGACTCACCCTGGAGTGGAGCTCCGGCAGCGTCGAGGGCGCCTTGAACCGCATCAAGAAGATCAAAAGGCAGCTCTACGGCCGAGCCGGATTCGAACTACTCCGCAAAATGATCCTGCTTCAGTGACCCTCTGCGACCGCCCCCAAAATCTGTACCAGAACGACTCTGAAGTCAGTCAAGAGCAGGCCGTGTGAGGGGCGGGCTTCTGTTGGCGACGTCGGCTGCGCTACTGCCCGGTCCGCGAACGGGCTTTGCCTGTTGGCGGGGACCTATGGCTGGTTACATGGGAAGCTCAGGCAGTGAGTGAAGGGTGAGAGCGCGTGGACCAGAGTGAGGACGAGATCCTGGCTGAAGAGCTCGCTGCTCTGGGTGCCGTTGGCGGGGGCAGCGGTGGCTTGACCCGGCTTGTGGCCAAGCTGATGAGGAAGAACGTCCATGAGATCGACCTTGTCATCCCCTTGCCGTTTGACGACGCCGTCAAGCGTGCCGTCAAAGTGCTCGGACGAGCCGGGCGAGCAGTGGAGCTCATGCATGTCGAGCCTGGCAGGGACCGGGAGACGATCCGTGTCGTTGCCAGCGGTGGTGCCGGCGGCCTGAATCCTGTAGTGGTTACTGCGTTGGTGACAAAGGGCGGGGAGAACAGCTCGAAGGTCAAGCTTCGTGCAGCCGCCAAGGAAGGCTTGATAAAGCAGCGAGCGGGCGAGAAGACCGCCGCCCGTCTTGCGGCGTCGCTGAGCAAGTAGAGCAGATCAGTAACCTTCCGCGACCGCTCCCCAAGATCTGTGCCAGAACCGAGAAATAGCAGCACCCGAGTCGGCCAGGCAGTCGTCGTTCGAGACCGGGGCCTGCGGTACCCAACTGGACAACTGGGTACGACCGGATCGGAACGGAATGAACGCCAGGCTTCGACGTAGGTCAGGCCCGGTGGCACAGAAGGAGTTACGGCACCTCCAATATGCTTACCCCATGACGGTATCGGGCACCTTTGCGCATCCTCGCTGGGGACTCCAGTTCCACTGGTGGGCGGTAGATCCGTTCGGTCGAGTCGGGTTGTTCTACTCCGCGTTCGGTCCGGTACCCTCGGCGGCAAACGCCCATGAACAGACCCTGGATGAGGCGACGGCCTGGGCCAAGACGCGGCACCCGGAGTGGTTCGACGCGGGGTGCGTGGAGGATGACTGTCCTCAGCACTGCGTCGTCGAGCTGGCACGGGCGCCGTATCTGTTCACCTGGGACGAGGAGCACGACGATCGCTACACGCGATACGGCGTGCCAACGCAGCCGCTTTTGGTGGCCGAGCTGCCTGCGGCACTGGCTGCTGCCGTGCGGCTTGTCGAGGTCGACTTTTCCTTCGACCAGGCCGCACGGATCGACCTGGGATACCCCAGAGGCCGAGAGGTCATCTCGGCCTCGGCGCTCACCCCCTGGACGTCCTGCCAACGGCACCCGGACGGGCGGGAGCCGCACACCGTAGGAGAGCTTGGCGCCTCGTAGAGTTGTGAATCCGCTGCGTAGTAGGCCGGGGGATTGGCATCTCTCTATGCGAGCTCGGCTGCCTTGGTCAACCAGCCGCTGATTGCTGCTCCGCGCGGGCGCGGGTGGTGGCCAGGCGGTATGAGTCGGTGCCGGTCTCGATGATGTTGCCGCCGAAGGTGAGGCGGTCGACGATGGCCGCACATAGCCGTGGGTCGGTGAAGGTCTTGGTCCAGCCGGAGAACGACTCGTTCGAGGCAATGGCCACGCTGTTCTTTTCCTCCCGCTCGGTCAGAACCTGGAAGAGGAGTTCGGCGCCGCGGCGGTCGAGTTCCATGTGTTGGGTCGGGGACGAGACGCCGTGCACTGTTTCCAGTGTCGGTTTTCCCGTCCCCGCCCGCCGAACCGGACGTGCCCGTTGGCCGAGCATCCG
>NZ_JBIAHG010000076.1:0-11617 GCF_042870385.1 Streptomyces sp. NPDC006602
GGTTCAGCCTGCCTCCAGCTTCAACCGGTCCCTGCGAGGACCGGCGGCGGGCCTCTCATCCCGCGAGATCCATCAGCGCCTCGTGGCGCACAGCCGAGTTCATCAATACAGAGAAGGTCGACGCGGCCGTAGCGGGCGATGGTCTTGGCCAGCAGCTTCTCGTCGGCGGCCTCCACGAGTTCGTTGACGAGCTTGGTGGCGGTGGTGTAGCGGACGCGGTAGCCGGCCATGGCGGCCTGAGTGCCCAGCGCGATCAGCAGATGGGACTTGCCGGTGCCGGAGTCCCCGATCAAGCACAGCGGGTAGCCCTTGGTATTACAGTTGCAGGTCGCGAGGTTGTGGATGACGGCCGGGTCGACGCTGGGGTTGGCGGTGTAGTCGAAGTCGCCCAGGGACTTCTCGCGCGGGAAGTGGGCGGCCCTGATGCGGCGTTCGGCCCGGCGCCGGTCGCGGTCCTCACACTCGGCCAGCAGGAGTTCGGCGAGGAATCCGGCGTAGGAGAGCCCTTCGCGTTCGGCGCGGGCGATGGTGTCGGTGGCCTGCGCCCGCATGGTGAGCAGCCGCAGCATGCGGCAGGCGGTGTCCATCGCGGCGTCAGATGCCTGCGCGGTGAGCGTGTGATGAGCGGCAGTCATGACGAATCCTTCCGGCGCAGGTGGAGCAGTTCGTCCCACTGCTCCAAGCGGGGCAGGGGGCGGGCATCGCCGGGCAGGGGCCTGGCCAGCCGGCGCGGAGTGAGGTGGCTCACCGGCGGCAACTGCGGGTCCAGCGGCTCGGGCGGGGTCGGCGGCGTCGGCGCTGCGGTGACGGTGGGGGCCCGGCCGGCCGTCTGCGCGGCCTAGCGGGCCTCCAGGACGACCACGTCGTCGTTGCAGGTGCCCAGCGCGACGGCGGCCCGCAGGCCGGCGAGTACGTCGGCGTGCTGCTGGTGGCGGTGCAGGAGTAGGATCCTGACCAGGGATTTCGTGCCTTCGATCTCGCCGAGCTGCTGCTTGGCCATGGCCCAGAACGCCTCGTGCTCGGCGGTGAAGGTGCCCTCGGCGCGGGCCTGGTGCAGGGCCTCGGAACGGTCCAGTGCCCCTGGCTTGCGCAGCAGTACTTCCAGGTAGTGGTCCAGGACCAGGTGCTCCAGACCTCGACCGGCGAGCCTCGCGTGGCGGGCGATCTCACGGCGGTTGTCGTAGACGACCAAAGTGTCGCCGGTCAGATGGACGGTGACCTTGCGGTCGATGAACCGGACCGGGACGGAGCACGAGCACATCTTCACGGTGATCCGGCTGTAGCGGTCCACCCTCGGCTGGAAGGTCATCGCCGTCTCGAACGGCTCCGGCGGCAGTGGGAGCAGGTGCGGCGCCTCCCGGGCGAAGTCCTGGCTGATCGTGCGGATCCGCGCGAGCCGATCCGGCGGTCCAGTTCGCGTTCCTCGAACACGGTGAGCTGCTGGTTGAGGTCCTCCAGGGTGGCCGCTTTCGGGACCGGGGTGAGGTAGGTGCGCCGGAAGTAGCCGACCTGGCCCTCCACTCCGCCCTTCTCGTGGGCGCCGCGAAGTCCCGGCTCTCAGTAGAAGGGGGTGAACCCGTAGAACGCGTGCAGCGCGGTCCACTTCGGGTTCTCCTCCCGCAGCCGGCTGCGGAAGATGACCTTGCGGACGGCCGGGGTGAGGTTGTCGTAGCGCACCTGCCCGGCTGGCACCCCCCCCCGGAGGTTGAACGCCTCGACGTGCCCTTCCATGAAGGACTCCTGGGCTTGCGAGGCATAGACGCGGTGGACGGCCTTGCCGGAATACGACAGCCGCAGCGTGAACAGGTGGCACTTGACGACCTCGCCCGCCAGGCGGACCCAGACATCGGCGAAGTCCACCTCGGCTTCCTCATCAGGCAGGTGGACCTGCGGGACCATGCCCGTCAGGTGCCGGCGGCCCTCCAGTACCTCGGCCTCGATCTGCGGCCGTCTGGCCAGGACGTAGTCGCAGACCGTGGAGTAGGACACCAGGTCAAAGTCGTACTCCTGGACAAGACGCTGATGGATCCGGCGGGCGGTGTGTTTCTGCTTGCGCGGCGCAGTCGCGTCTTCCCGCAGCATCGCGTCGATCCACGGCTTGGCCGGGTCCAGGACCGTGGCCCGCGGTGCCGGTTTCTTCCTCGGCGGAGGAACAGCAGACAAAAGGGCCTGCCTCACCGTCCGGCGATGCACCCCGTACTTCTCCGCCAGAGCCCGCTGCGACAGCTCCGGATCAAGACGCTCGTCCCTCCGGATCGCAGCGAACAGCTCCGTCCGCGACAAACCCATCCCGGCCTCCCGACACGACCGTGATCAAGCAACACGGCCTCCGACATGACCGTGATCGACGCATAAACCCTGCCGTCGCCGGGTGGACGGAGCAGTGCATTCACTCCAAAGAGGGCACGTCGCGGACGTGCTCGTCGGCGTACCCGCGAACGTCACCAGGAACGGCACTCTCCGTCGCGCTAAGGGCTGCCCCGAAAGGCGCCGTTTGCAGTTTGCCGGCTGTTTGAAGTCCTCGGGTCAGGCCCGCGAGCGTCTCAGGGACCCTGCCCACGGTCATGCACTGCTGCAGGAGTTCGAGGTCGGCGCCGTGAGCGCCGAGGTGGGCCAGTAGCGGCTGGTACCGGTCGGGGCGATCGCGGAGGAACTCGGTGGTCAGCCGGAGCTCCAGCCGCACGCATTCGATGCGGTGCCCGCCGCAGTCCACGGTGACGTAGTGCCGCCAGGGGCCGGGTCCCTGGCACTCCCATCCATCCTCGTCGCACGGTACTTCCACCGTGCTGACTTCGAATCTGACGCCGTCCACGCGGTAGCAGGCGAAGTACTGGCGGGCCGATGCGAGCCATTGCGGAGCGGTCACACACGGCAAGTCCGCCAGCGCTTCGGCAACGGCGTCCACGTCGTGGCGTCGGTCGACGAGGATGTCGACATCGCCCACCGGCAGGTCGACGCCCTGCAGGCAAGCCGCTGCCGTGCCGACGAGCCGGTACCGCAGCCCCGGAGCGACAGTCCTGATCAGGTCAAAGCCGGTGCGCAGCACCGCGTCCAGTTCGTGGCGGTCGCGCAACTGCCGAGTTCCGATTTCATCCATGGTCGACAGGATGCCCGCTGGGTCTGACATTGCTCGCTCCCCCCGACCGGTCAGACAGTCTGACGCTGTGTAGCCGAGTGGAGGCAGATCAACTTCTTACGTCGTGGAGCCACTTCTGATCCGTGCGGTGGAGCCCAACGAGGTGCTTACAAACACGCTTCGGCTCAGCCGGGCGTGATGAGCGCTCGACCTGGCCAGTTGAGCGCTGACACCGCGAAGAGCGTGTTCGGACTGTGCCGTCCAGCGGGGTCCAGGCGGGCGCGTACTGCCAGCCTGCGGTTTTCCCACACCTTCACGTCCACCCCCACTGCCTGCGACGGACGACCGGACCTCGCGATATCGGCACCGGTCCCGACTCCCTTGGCTACGCTGCGGCTCATGGGTCTTTTCAGCAAGAAGGGCAAGCAGCCCGAGCCGGGCGAGCAGCGGGAGATGAGCTTCGGCCGCGGTGAACTGGACTCGCTAAGGCCGTTCGTCATGTCACCCGACCGGCTCCCGCCCGGCGTCGCCGAAGGCGCGCCCGTCGCCCTGCCTGGTCTGGTCATGGCGACGGCCCTGTTCACCGGCAGCCGGCTCGACTTCGTGCCCGTGTCGTCCATGAACGAACTCGGCGGCACCGAGGCGGTGTGGGTACGGGCGATGCACAACGTGGAGAACCTCGACGGGTTGCGGGTGGTGCGCGAGGCTTGCGACGCGGCCCGTGAGGACACCGAGTTGGTGACCCTCTCGGGTAACGACCCCTTCGTCGCCTCCCGGGTGGCTGTACTGGACTGGCTGGTCGGGCAGGTGCACGGAGCCCCGTCCGGATACGGCGTGATAGTCGCCGTGCCGTCGTGGCACACACTGATCCTGCATGTGGTGAGGGGCATGGGGGTCCTGACGGCCGTCGAGACCATGGCGCTGGCGGCCGGGCACTGGTTCCGGACCGCGCAGGGCGACCAGGGCGTCAGCCCCGACGTGTACTTCGTCGCCCCCGACCGCCGGACCCAGCGCATCGCGTACCCGGACGCCGACGGCAAGGTCATCATCGACACGACCGGCCTGGTGGGCGAAATGCTGTTCGGCCCGGCACCGCACGGCCTCGGCCTCAAGGGGTAGGCCCTGTCCGGCGTGTCGCCCCGGGCCGAGTTGACGCCGGTAGGCAGGTGATCCGGCCGGGCGATGACCCTGCGGGGTCGCATCGACGACCTGCGGCCCCACCAGTGACAACAAGGAGCAGTACACCGCAGCCCTCGACCGTTCCACCCCCACAGTCCACGACCGCCCGCAAACCGGGCACTCCGCATGCTCTCCCCGCTGCATCGCAGCCACTCGCTGCCGGGTCCGCTGAAGCCTCCGCCACCGCCGTGACCTGCACCGACCCGAGCAGAACACCGCCTCCGCCGCCATCGTCTGCGGCAGGGAGTCACCACACTCCCGGCAGTACCGCCGAGCCGTCTCACCAGCCCCCACACCCCAGATCATCCAGCCGTACCCACTTCACGGCCAGGGATCAAAAACACCTACTGAGGGAGGCAGGGCCTCATCAGCATCTACTGACCTTCAATGCGTGATGTCGTCATGGTGAGGCGGGTGCCAGTCCGGTGCCGGTGAGGCAGCCGTCGAGGACATCGTGGCGGTACTGGAGCTGGCGTAGGCCCCGTCGGACGGCGGTGATCAGGTCTTGCGGGTCGGCGAAGGCGCGGTTGGCCGTGGTGGTGCGCCGCAGTATCGACCAGATGCCTTCGACCGGGTTGAGGTCGGGTGCGTAGGGCGGGAGTTGGTAGACGATGAGCCAGTCCCGTTCGGCGATGTAGCGGCGCATCCCGGCTGTCAGGTGGGTGTTCAGGTTGTCCCACACCAGCACGATCGGGCCGTCGAGCTGCTGGTGCGCGGTCTGGATCAGGTCGCGGTAGTCCTTCCAGGAGAGGCTTTTGCGTCCGTCGGGCCGGGCGTCCGGGCAGGGCCGGTAGATCAGCCGGGAGCGCTCGCCGGGTTTGTAGCAGGCCAGGGCGGCGACGGATAATCGTCGGCGGGAGCGCCCCCGCACGCGCACGACGGGAGTGCGGCCGCGACGGGACCATGTGCGGGTGGTCGGCGGCGCCATCGAGAAGCCGGTCTCGTCCTCGAAGACGAGCCAGGCGTCGAGCGCCGCCGGGGTCATTCCACGTGCGGCCAGGTCTCCTTCACCCAGCCGGCCACCGCCGTCTCATCGCGCTCGAGGGCCCGGCGGGCGGGGAACTGGCAGGTCCGGCCGTGCCGTTTGAGCAGGGCCGCGACGCCCTGGCTCGTATCTATGCGAAAGACCTCTCAATGGGGCAGCAGCTCTGTGTCACAGGAACAAGACACATGGCTCTCGTGACGGTCCTCCGGGGCGTATCGCCCGAGGACTCGTCGTACAGGCACCAGGCTGATCACGCAACGTGTGGCTGGCGCGCCTGCCACAGGGGATCGTCACAATACGCTACTACTAAACACGGAGAGTAATCGATGCAGGCCACCTTCACTGGCCTGATGGAAGCCGTGCAGATCATCGCGAATCGGAAGAGGGGTAGTCGATGGCAGTCGAAACACGTCAGGCACCGGCGGCGGGGGCTCGGGAGGAGCGAGAGGAGCAGGAGCAGCTCAGCCTCAGCACCGCGGCAGCGCGCAATCTGGCAACGACCACCAAGTCGGAACCCCAGATGCAGGCGATCAGCTCGCGGTGGCTTCTGCGGAAGCTGCCGTGGGTCAACGTCCCGGGCGGTGCCTACCGGGTGAACCGGCGTTTGTCGTTCACGGTCGGGGACGGGAAGGTGACCTTCGACAAGAACGGGTCCAAGGTCCGTGTTGTCCCCGAGGAGCTGGCCGAACTTCCGTTGCTGCAGGGGTTCGACGACCGTGGGGCGTTGGGAGCTCTGGCCGACAAGTTCGTCCAGAAGGAGTACGAACCAGGCCAGGTCATCGCGCAGGAAGGCCGGAAGGCCGACCACGTGTTCCTGATCGCGCACGGCAAGGTGGAGCAGGTCACAGCCGCGTCGTACGAGGGGGACGCCATCGTGGGCCGGCTGTCGGACGGGGACAGCTTCGGCGGCATGGTACTGGCGGGAGGAGATGGCAAGTGGCCGTCCACGGCCCGCGCGGCGACGGCGGCCACGATCCTGGCGCTGCCGGTCTCCGCGTACAAGACGGTCGCCGACCAGTACCAGGCGCTGCGGTCGCATGTCCAAAAGCGCAACGCCGCTGCGCAGAGGCGGACGAACAAGGCCGGTGAGGCCGAGATCGAGTTCCTCTCCAGCCACGAGGGCGAGCCGACGCTGCCCACCACGTTCGCCGACTACGAACTCCACCCGCGCGAATACGAGTTGAGTGTGGCGCAGACGGTGCTGAAGGTGCACACCCGGGTCGCCGACCTCTACAACGAGCCGATGAACCAGACGCAGCAGCAGCTGCGGCTCACCATCGAAGCGCTGCGCGAGCGCCAGGAGAAGGAACTGGTCAACAACCCCGATTTCGGGCTGCTCCACAACACCGACTTCGACCAGCGCATCCCGACCCACTCCGGCCCGCCCACCCCAGACGACCTGGACGACCTGCTCAGCATGCGCCGCGGCACCAGGTACATCTTCGCCCACCCCCGCGCCATCGCCGCCTTCGGCAAGGAGTGCAACAAGCGGGGCATCTACTTCGGCAGCGTCGATGTCGACGGGCATCACATTCCCGCCTGGCGGGGAGTGCCGATCCTGCCGTGCGGCAAGATCCCGATCAGCGAACACCACACCTCGTCCATCATCGCCATGCGCACCGGCGAGGACAACGAGGGCGTCATCGGCCTCTGCCAGACCGGTCTGCCCGACGAGGTCGAGCCCGGACTCAACGTGCGATTCATGGGGATCGACGAGAAAGCGATCATCTCCTACCTCGTCAGCACCTACTACTCCGCCGCAGTACTCGTCCCGGATGCGATCGGCATTCTCGAAAACGTCGAGGTACGCACGCGTGGCTGAGCACCCGGTTCGACGAGTGAAGGAGCGCTGAGACGGTGTCATTGCTGCCCCGGGAGTTCGCCGTCCCCGCCCCTCACGAGGCGGCGGGCCTGGTGAGCGCTTTGCCGCCCGACCCGACACGTCCCGGGAAACGGGATCCGTTCGCCTCGCCGCCTCAGTCGGCGGCCTTGCGACCCGCACCCCCGGCGAAGAGGGCGGCGGCGTGGCTTCCCGCAGGCCCGACCGGCTTGGGCACCTCAGCGGCCAGAGCCCTCCTTCCGCCGCACGCAGGTCACGACCGGTCCGCTCCCGCACCCACGGCCCAGCCCCGCGCCGGTGACCCGATTCCGGGCCTGTACTGCCCGCCCGCTGTGCCGGCCGACCCGGTCAAGGTCGCCGAGGTGGACCGGCGACTCGAAGCCTGGGCCCATGAGCTCGCCTTGGTCCCCACTGAATGGGCGGGGGACTTCGCGGGATTCCAGGTCGGCCGTGCGGTTGTCCTGCAACACCCCGGGGCAGCCGACCTGGAGCGTCTCGTCGTCGCGGGCAAACTACTGGTCGCGGAGAACGTCGTCGACGACTGCTACTGCGAGGACTACGGCGGGTCGCCCATCGGCCTGGGCGGCAGGCTCGTCATCGCACAGAGCGCCTTGGACCCCTTGCACACCGCGGACGGCTACCAGCAGCAGTGGCACGAGGGGCTGGGCGCGGACGCTCCACTGCGCTCCTACGCCGGTGCTGTGCGCGCCTTCCGGGACATCGCCACTCCCAGTCAAGCCACCCGGTTCATCCACGACATGGCGCGCCTGCACCTGGGGTATCTCGCCGAGGGCGCCTGGGCGCAGACCCGCACCACCCCGCCGGTGTGGCAGTACCTGGTAATGCGCCAGTTCAACAACTTCCGCCCCTGCCTGTCCATTGTGGACGCCGTGGATGGCTACGAACTGCCCGAACCGCTCTACTCCCGCCCTGAAGTCCAGCGCGTCACCGCGCTGGCCTGCAACGCCACCACGCTCGTCAACGACCTGTACTCCTTCACGAAGGAGATGACACTCGACGAGCACCACCTGAACCTCCCAGTGGTGATCGCCGCCGAGGAGCGCCGCGGCCTCAAGGACGCCTACCTGAAGGCCATCGACATCCACAACGAGATCATGCACGCCTTCGAAGACGAATCCTCCGTCCTGGCCGCCAAGGACCCGGTCCTGGCCCGTTACACCACCGGCCTCGCCGCCTGGGTCGCCGGCAACCACGAATGGCACCACACCAACACCTACCGCTACACCCTGCCCAACTACTGGTAAGAGAGAAGGCAACCGCATGACCACCACAGCGCAGCGCGCCGGCGCGGCAGCAGCCCCGGCCTTCAGCCCCTACCAGAAGTCGGTGGCCGACTACTGGAACCGCGAGAAGAACCCCGTCAACCTCCGGCTGGGCCAGGTCGACGGCTTCTACCATCACCACTACGGCATCGGCGACGTCGACTGGTCGGTTCTGGATGGCCCTGAGGAGATCCGCGACGATCTCATCATCGCCGAACTGCACCGCCTGGAGTGTGCCCAAGCCGACTTCCTCGCCGACCACCTCGGCGCCGTCGCCCCCGACGACCGCGTGCTGGACTCCGGCTGCGGACGCGGCGGCGGCAGCCTGGTCGCCAACAAGCGCTTCGGCTGCCACGTCGACGGGATCTCCATCTCCGAGACCCAGGTGGCCTTCGCCAACGCCCAGGCCGAGAAGCGCGGCGTGGACGACAAGGTGCGCTTCCATCTCAAGGACATGCTCGACACCGGCTTCGAGACCGGCTCGTTCCGCGCCATCTGGAACAACGAATCCACCATGTACGTCGACCTGTCGACGCTGTTCGCCGAATACGCCCGTCTCCTCGTACGCGGCGGCCGGTACGTCACCATCACCGGCTGCTACAACGACACATATGGGCTGCCCTCTCGCGAGGTCTCGACGATCAACGCCCACTACATTTGCGACATCCACCCCCGCTCCACCTATTTCAGGGAGATGGCGAACAACCGGCTCGTGCCGATCAGCGTGGTGGACCTTACTGCGGCGACCATCCCGTACTGGGAGCTGCGCGCCAAGTCCTCCCTGGCCACCGGCATCGAGGACGCGTTCCTGACCGCCTACAACAACGGCAGCTTCCAGTACCTGCTCATCGCCGCCGACCGAATCTGATCCCGCCGATCGCTTGCGAGACGCAGCTCGAACACCGGCAGGCGTCCCGCAACACTTCGCTGAAAGATCCAGGCACAAGGGGGCTGCCCGCCGATGGATCCCGCACTGACAGAGTGGGTGCCGGACCTGCTCCGCAAGAGAAAACTCACCCCCTCCACCAGGAAGCCCAGCCGTACGGACTCCGCCCCGAACAGCGCAGACGACGCACCGGACCTTGGCCAGGTACATCATCAAGGCCAGACCCAGGACGATCGGCAACGAGCCCCCGATGACCGCGGGCCTTCTCCGGGTCCATCAGAAATGGGTACTTCAACTTGACAGCTGGTGCTGGCCGTTGAGGTGTCAGTGGCCGGCAAGGGTGAACCGGCCTTCGAAGGTGATCTGGAAGGCGTTCAACGGTTCCTTCCAGCACATCTGCGGGATACCTGTTTCCCCACATTGGCTTTATCGAGCAGTAGCGGCTCTGGTCCACATTGTGTGGTGCGGTCACTCTCCGTGCCGACACTGTCCCGGGGGCGCCTCAGCGCGGTGACCCATGCATGTCCTGGCGGCAGTCACGCGGGAGCTGACCGGCGAGCCAGTTCGTAGGCGAAGTCGACCGTTTCGGTGAGGCGGTTGTTGGCCGTATGGCGGCCGAGTTCGGCAATGAGGTCGGCGTCGAACTCGGAGGCGTGATCGGCGAGCACTGAGGGCGGTAGGAACGAGGTAGACCGGATGTGGCCGGCGAGTTCGGGAATCGTCCAGTGGTACTCGACCGAGAACTCGTGGCGTCCGGTGACGTCGAAGCCGGCACGGGACAGTACTTCGTGGTCTGGGTCCTGCTGCCGGGCTCGGTCCCAACCGGGCGGGACGCGACCGGACGCGCCGAGGGTGTTTTGCCACGAGCGCAGCAGCCTGTCGAGCGCCTGCTGCCAGTCCTGGGGCCCGACCCATGGCGAGGTTGACCAGCACAATGCGAGGCAGCCGCGGGGCTTGAGCCAGGTGTAGGCGCGCTGGGCCACCAGGGAGCGGTTCAGCCGGTGAAAGGCATTGCCGATGACGATCAGCTCGAAGCCGCCCGGCTCAGCATCCAGATCTTCGGCACGGGCGGTGACCGCCCGGACGTGGTCTGCACCGACGGCGTCTGCCTTGGCGCGGACCACCTCGGTCATGCCCGGTTCGGCGTCCACGGCCCAAACGTCCGTGAACCGGTCGCGCAGGGGGAAGGCGAGTTGGCCGGTGCCGCAGGCCAGATCCAGCAGGCGTCCGCGCCCTGAGGGGGCGGCTCGGCATGCGAGGTCGGCGATCATCGCGTCGGGGTAGGGGAGCCGAAACTGCTCGTAGTATCCGGCCGTCCCCTGGTAGAGGTCGGGGTCGAATCTCACCTGGCTGTCCACGCGACCACCATGACACGGGCAGCCCGGCCCAGGCACATGGCCGGACGGAAGCACCTACCTCCGTAGGCCGATCGTTCTGCTTCGGTAGCCCTCCGTCACGCCAGCAGGACGCGTTTCCGCAGGAGCTCGAATCCTGCGCGTCCGAACATCTGGCGCTTGAGCATCTTGATGCGGTTGACATGGCCCTCCACGACGCCGGAGTTCCAGGGAAGTGAGAGGCCGGCGATGACGGCATCGAGGTCGCGTTCGAGGTGCTGGGCGAAGCGCCGGAGGCTGGGCAGGTCGGTAGCGGAGGTGGCCGCTTCGATCCAGGTCGGCAACTGGTCGCCCTGGAGGTGAGCGACCATGTGGCCGAAGGAATGCACGTGCTCGGAGAGTGCCGTCAGTTCGGGGCAGTTGGCCAGGACGGCCTTGAGCTGGAGCCCGTCGCCTTCGGGCAAGGCGTCGGGGTGGGTGAGGAGCCAGCGCGTGACGGCGCGGGCCGACGGCGGGCGGGGGCCAACTGGTTGGGGCTTGCCGCGAAGATTGCTGCTGACGTGGTCGCGGACGCTGGCGTAGCCGCGGGGATAGGATCGGAGCGAGCAGTAGCCAGACCAGCAGCTCGGGGCGGGCCCCGGTGCGGCCACCAACACGGCGCAGACCACGGCCAAGACGACGGCGATGGTGGTCGTGCTCGGACCGTACGCATCCCCGTCGGCGCAGCGAGCCCGCCCCAGCCATCCGTGCCCGGCACCGGCGAACGGGTGTCCGGCAGGACACGCTGCCCGCCACGGCTCACCGGGCGGCGCGGAAAGCCGGTACGCAGGGCGCGGTATGAGCAGGCCCGTGCCGGCACCCCACAAGACAGCCGCCGTGACGATCCAGAACGTCTCCACCGGACGGAGCTTAAGCTCAGCTCCGTCGGGTCTTGCGGACGGACTGAACCGCCCCGGTTCGAATGGAGACTCGATTTCATGAAAGGATCGAGTCATGGCACGACCTTCCCGTTACCCGCTTGAGCTCCGCCGTCG
>NZ_JBIAHG010000077.1:0-10481 GCF_042870385.1 Streptomyces sp. NPDC006602
GCCACCGGAGTACGCCGAGCGCAGGGTGGAGCTGCTGGTGGACCGGCTCGCCATGGTCTGACACACCGCCCCAGCGGGCACGCAACCGGGGTCCCCGGACCCCGCTGCCTGCCTCCGGCATTGCTTCCGGTCACTCGCGCCCACACGGCGCAGCCGCAGCCTGCGAGACCCACGTCGGACTGGGGTGTGCGCTGGAGAACCTGGCGCTCGCCGCCCGGGCCCGGGGCCTCGCGCCCCGTATCACCCTGCTCCCGGAGTCCGGCCGTCCACTCCTTGTCGCGCGGGCCGACCTGACTCGGACGACGCGGCAGCACTCGCAGCTGTACGACGCGATCGGGCACCGCCACACCAACCGCGGCCCCTACCGCGACCGGCCCGTCGACGGCGCCGTACTCACCGAACTGGCGGCGCTCGCCGACGACCCGCGGGCGTGGGTCGTCTGGGTCACGGCACACGCGGACCGGGACCCTCGGTGCCCTCATGATCCGGGCCGCTCGTGCGGTGACCGACGACGAAGAGCAGTCGCGCCAGAACTTCGCCTGGTTCCGCGGCAGCGCGGACGCGATCGAGGCGCACCAGGATGGGCTCACCCTCGACGGACAGGGCCTGTCCGGCGTGGTCACCGCGGCCGCCAAGCTGCTGCCCGCCGCCTCGCGCACCAAGGGCGATGAGTTCTGAGTGAAGCAGACCCGTCCGGTGAACACCGCCACCGCGGCTGCGTACGGCCTGATCCTGGTGCCGGACCGATACGACCCGCGGCACGAGCTCACCGGCGGCCGGCTGCTGCAGCGCATCCACCTCGCGGTCACCGCGCGCGGTCTGGCGCTGCACCACATGAACCGGATCACCGAGCGCGTCGACCGGGACCGCAGCCGGGGCCGCGAGTCTCCGCTCGGTCCGCCGCTGACGGCACTGGCCGACCGGGTCGGCGACGGTGACGGCCAGGTGCTGGCCGCGTTCCGGCTGGGCCACCCGGTACGACAAGGGCGACGTTCACCCCGCCGTTCCGCGACGGAGGTGTCGACGTGAACCGCGACCGGGCCGCCGCCCTCGCCGGTACCACCGGCGGCGCTCTCGGCGTCGCCGCCGGGCTGACCGCCGTCGTGTGGGGCGACCGCCTCGGCGCTTGGGCGGGCGACAAACAGGACCCCACCGCGCTCGGGTCGTTCACCGTGGCCTTGTCCGCCGGCCTGCTCCGGCTGCGCGGCTCCGCACCGGGCGCCGGACGGAGAGCGGCCGTCGGCGCCGGTCTGCTGCTGCCGGGCCTGCTCGGCTTCACCACCGTCGGACGCTTGTGGTGGATCCCGGGTGCCCTGCTCGTTGTCGCCGGGGCCGGCACGGTCGCCGCCGAGCCCCGCGCGGTCGGCCAGGCGGTGCGTGACCGGTGGGCGGCCGTGCTCACCGCGACCCTGGGGGCGTGTATGGTCCTGGTCGCCGCCGACGCCTCCGCGCCCCTTCTGGCGCTGTCCGCGGCAAGCGGGGCGCTGGTGGCCGCCGCACCGTGGGTGACCCGCGGTCCGCGTCGGCTCCCCGCGGCGATGCTGCTCGCGGGTACCGTGCCGTTCGCCGCACTCACCTGGTGGACCCTCGTCACGCCGGCGGTTGCCGTGCTGTCACTGACCGCCGGGTTCACGGCCCGGCGTGTAAGGGCACCAGGCTGACCGCCCCGCCGTGCCGAAGTTCAGCGGCACCCGTGCCGCGGGGGTACCTGGCTGACGAGTCGGCAGCCGTTTCTCGCAAGTGCTGCGGCCACGGCGGTTGTAGACAGTGCCGCGGCACACCCGACCGCGAGGCGGAGTAGCAGCCTTCACAACGTCCGGCTCTGGTCGTTGGACCGGCACAGCACGTGCTTGTCTCAGGCGGCCCGGCGAGAAGGGCACCCATGCTGCGCTCCAACAGGGCCGACTCGCCTTCCTCCCGCGTGCGCCGTGCCTCCGCTTGCATCGCTGATGCCGAACCGATGTCTCGTCGTCCGGGGCGGAACGGTTGTGTGGCACGGTCACGAGTCGCCAGGCCGGCCTGGCGAGCAGGTTCCCGGCCCTGGTGGCTGTGCCGTTTGCGATCAGGCCGCCGTCCAGACATACGGCGACGGTTGCTTCGCGTGGAGTTGGGGCGCTGAACTCGCGGCATCAGGGCCGACACGTCGAGTAGCAGGAGGGTTCTGGCAACCGGCAGATGACGAGTGAGGAATGAACACCTCTTGCGCGCCCGCCCAGTTCACGCGGGAAGTGACAATCCAATCCGGTCGACCTCGTGAGCCTTGTCACACGAAAATCTCGCGTCATCGGCGCAACCATCCGTACTTGTGGAATTTGTCCGGCACCGGTGAGTCAGGTGCGTGTCGAGGGCTGTACGCCGCGCCTTTCCAGCACCCACAAGTGCCGCATAGCATCGCTGGGCCGCTTCGCCTCTCACCCCCCATGCGTAGCAGCGGACCGCTTCTTTTGCCCCGTCAGGCCCTGAGTGAGGTCTTGGTTTCCATGAGGCTCCGCCGTGCCCTCGCATCGGTCGTGGTGACCGCCGTTGCCGCTCCTGCCGCACAACTGGCCGCGCCCGCCGGCTGTGCAGAGGCCGGAGACGCGGGTGCGCCCGCCGCGCTTCTGGCCGTCAACGGCCTCGCCAAGGCCATTGACGTCGACGCCGTCTTCGCCGTCCCTCACCGCAGGACCGGCACGGGCCTCATGGCCGCCTGACCGCACGCCAGTCCGTCCGACTCGCCTCGGACGGTGTCGACCCCCTTCGCTCAGGGCCGGTCCCACCAGCGCATAGAGGCAACGCGCCGCCGACGCTCGGCTGTTCGGCATCACCACCGTTACCTGATCAGATATCCGGCCCGTTCCCGGAACGGGCCCACGCACCGCCCGGCACGTCACGGGCGTGAGGAGAGACGTTGAAACCGAGACGCATATGGGGGACGGCCGCCGCGGTGGCGGTCGGCGTGACAGGCGCCCTGGCCTTCCAGGGGCTGGCCGGCGGCGGCGCCGGAGGGGACGCGCAGTCCAAGCCGGTCAAGGCCGCCGTGCACGACATCGCCCTCAAGCCGGGAGAGGACGGAAACGTTGCGCTGGGGCAGCGTTCCACCAAGCCGTTCAGCCTGCTCGGAGTGAGCTGGGCCAGCCCGTTGGCCAAGGCTCCGGGGAAGGTAGAGGCGCGCATCCGTGATGCCGGGTCAGGTGCGTGGTCGCACTGGTTCACACTGGGCAACAACGATGCCCTCGGCGACGTGCCGGCCAAGGGTGAGCGCGGCGCAACCGAGCCGTACTGGGTCGGTCCCTCCAATGGCGTGCAGTTGCGGGTCATGGCCGACGGCAAGAGCTCGGCCGCGCTGCCGAACGGCCTGCGGCTCGACCTCGTGGACCCCGGCAAGGCCGCCACGAACCCGGCCCCGGCCGCGTACGCCCTCGACACCGCCAGCGCCGCTCCTACGGACAGCAGCACACCGACCGACACGCCGACCACGGCGACGGACAGCGCCACACCGACCGACACCGCCACACCGACCGACACCGCGACGCCGACCGACACGGCAAGCTCGGCAACGGACTCCGCGTCGCCGAGCCCGACGCCGAGCGAGACCTCCACCAGCGCGTCCGCGACGGCCTCGCCCTCGCCGAGCGCCTCCGTCACCAGCGGGCCGCCCTCGACCGTGCCCGAGCCGCCCATCGTCTCGCGCGCCGACTGGGGCGCGGACACCGCGGGCATCACGCCGGAGGATCCGCCGACGTACAACGAGGACGTCAAGGCGGTCTTCGTCCACCACACGGACGGCACCAACGACTACAGCTGCGCCGACTCCGCCTCCATTGTGCGTGGCATTTACATCTACCACGTCAAGACCAACGGCTGGAACGACATCGGCTACAACTTCCTGGTCGACAAGTGCGGCACCATCTTCGAGGGCCGCGCGGGCGGCATGGACCGGCCGGTGATGGGCGCGCACACCTACGGCTGGAACCGTGAGTCGGCCGGCATCTCGGTGCTCGGCGACTACACCTCCACCTCCGCCCCGAAGGCCACGCTCACCTCCATCGCCCGCCTGGCGGCGTGGAAGCTCGGCCAATACAAGGCCGATCCCGGGAGCACGGTCCAACTGACCGCCGGTGCCACCCAGACGAACTACTTCGGCACCAGCTTCACCGCCGGCACGAAGTACACCTTCAACCGGATCTCCGCTCACCGCGACGGCTACAACACCCAGTGCCCGGGCGGCTCGCTCTACGCCCAGCTGCCCACCATCCGCACCTGGGCCGCCGGCCCCGTCGCCGGCTTGAAGGTCACCTCGATCTCCGGGGCGGGCCTGTACAGCTCGACGTACTACACCAAGGCCGGCATCACCGTGCACTGGTCGGCCACCACCCCGTCCTCCCTCATCTCCAAGTTCCAGCTGCTGGTCGACGGCAACGTCGTCGCCACCACTTCCGGTACGGCCACCTCCGCCTCGGCCACCCTGGCGCTGGGCACCCACAAGGTCGCCGTACGCGCCGTGCACCAGTCCGGCAAGACCGCGACCACGACCGCCGCCACTGTCGTGGCCGAGACCACCGCGCCGACCTTCACCACCACCCCGAAGCTCACCCTGCGCACCGGCACGGTCAACACCTCCGCCGTCCCGGTCCGCCTGGCCTGGAAGGCCACCGACAACGCGGCCCTGCGCTACGTGAAGCTGCTGTCCCCGACCACCGCGACGTTCGGCCCGACCACCACCAGCTCCAACCGCACCGCCAAGTCGGGCACCGCCACCACCTGGTCCATGCGGGCCTACGACTACGCCGGCAACTACCGCACCTCCTCGCCCTCCTACACTCCGGTGATCCTGCAGGAGTACGCGGCGACCAAGTCCGGCAGCTGGACGACGAAGTCCTCCACCAGTTACCTGGGCGGCAAGTCCTACTCCAGCGGCTCCAAGGGCGCCAGCCTGACCTGGACCTTCACGGGCCGCTCCGCCGCCTGGGTGGTCTCCCGCGCCTCCAGCTCCGGCCAGGCGTACATCTACGTGGACGGCACAAAGGTCACCACCGTGGACCTGAAGTCCTCCACGACGCAGTACCGTCAGGCGATCTGGACCAAGTCCTGGTCCAGCAGCGCCAAGCACACCGTCAAGATCGTGGTCGTGGGCACCTCCGGTCGCCCGACGGTCACCACCGACGGCCTCGTGTACATCAAGTAACCCGGCAACAGAGCCACTTACGCCGCCTCGGGGGTCGGATCGCACACGCGACCGGCCCCCGAGGCTTTCGGCAGAGCGGACGAGCAGGGGAGGCCGGGGTGCTCGGCGCGCCGGACCCTGAACGCCCATCGGCGCCACGCGTGGGTCGGCTCGGCAGGTGTCCCTGGTCAGCGGGTGCAAATCGTCGGACACGGTCAACGCGGTGACGGCGTCAACGACGCGCCTGGGGTGGCACAACGCACGGTGCCCACCGCGTAGGGCGGTGGGCACCGTGCGTGATTGCGCCAAGTCACCGGGTCAAAACCCGCTCCCTGCCGGGTTCAGCCCCAGATGTCGTACTGCTGGTAGCCGGTACCGACCGAGATCCTCGTGGCGAAGATCCCGCTGGACGCCTTGCCGGTGCCCGGGTACAGGTAGAGCGTGCCGCCGGAGGTGCGGGCCAGGAAGTCGGCCTTGCCGTCGCCGGTGATGTCACCGACGGCGTCGAAGGCGTTGTAGCCGCTGCCCCAGGTGCGGACGTGGACGAGGCTGGAGAACGCTCCGGAGCCTTGCGGTAGAGGTAGACGTAACCGGTGGACTTGTTGCGGGCGATCAGGTCGGCCTTGCCGTCGCCGTTGAAGTCCCCGTGGCCGCGCAGCAGGTTGTACTGGCCCCAGCCCGAGCCGACCTTGATCCGGGTGGCGAAGGAGCCGTTGCCCTTGCCCGGGTAGATCCACAAGTAGCCGCCGGAGTCGACCGAGAGCAGGTCGGGCAGGTAGTCGCCGGTGACGTCACCTGGGGCGACGGTGAACTTGCGGGTGGACCAGTTGCTGAAGATCTCCTTCTTGCTCCAGCTCTGGGTGGACGGGATGTAGTGCAGCCAGAAGACCGCCCCGTCGCTGCCGCGGCGCAGGATGAAGTCCTCGTAGCCGTCCCGGTTCAGGTCCGTCTGCAAGATGACGTTGTAGCCCTTGAAGCTGCCCCAAGACTCGCGGGACGCGAACGAGGTGCCCTTGGAATCCTTCTCGTAGCCGGTGTACGTGGAGTGGTTGCGCACGAACAGGTCGGCCCTGTGGTCGCCGCTCAGGTTGCTGTCGTCGACGCGCGGGTAGGCGGCGCCGACATACGACTTGACCTTGGTGAACACGCTGTACGCGCCCTTGGCGACGCAGTTCTCGACGCCCCACGACACGATGCCGACGATCCGGTTGTTCACGATCAGCGGGCCACCGGAGTCGCCGTTGCCCGCCGAGACAGTGCCGGAGTCGCTGCCGGTCGCCGGGTCGCCTGCGCAGACCATGTGACCCGCGATGAAGTCGCTGCCGTAGTAGCCGGAGCACGTGCTGTCGGACTGGATGGGCAGCGTCGCCGTCTTCAGCGTCTGCGAGATGTCGTTGCTGGTGGAGCTGGTACGGCCCCAGCCGTAGACCTTGGCGCTGGTCTTGGCCGCGTACGACGCCGTGTCGGAAGATGTCGTCATCCGGATCGGCGTGGCGGTGATCGGCCAGGGTCAGGACGGCGACGTCGTTGTCGACGGTCATCGAGTTGTACGACGGGTGGTTCCACTGCCGCCAGACGCCGGAGACGGTGCCGCCGTGCAGGTCGGTGTTGCCCGAGCTGTCGGTGGTGGGCAGCTGGTCGGTGCCGGTGAGGATCGCGCCGTTGGCGTACCAGTTGAAACCCTTGACGCAGTGCGCGGCGGTGAGGATCGTCGGCGCCACGACTGCGCCGCCGCAGAAGAAGCCGACGTCGTCGCCGGTGTCGCTGGTGCCCTTGTCGTCGTAGTACCAGAGCTGGGCCATCCACGGCGCCGAGGTGATGTTCGTGGTGGTGCCGCCGATGATCATCGGGCTGACCGTGGAGGTGGACGAGGAGCCGGACGAGGTCGAGGACGTGGACGACGTGCCCGAGTCCGCCTTCGTGTTCACAGCGCCCACGGCGCCGACAGCTTGCGGGTGGCGAACACGGACTCCAGCGCGGTCCTGCGTTGCCGGTACGGCCACTCGGTCGTGTCCGTCCCGGACAGCCGCAGCAGATCGAACGCGACGAAGTGGGCCGGCCACTCCGCCGCGCCCGGGCCGCACCGGCACCGCGCCGGGCAAGCCGGTTCTGCAACCGCTCGAACGCGAGCCGGCCCGCGGCGTCCCATACGACCAGCTCACCGTTTATGTGAGCTGTTTCAGGTGTCTCATGAGCGGGTGCCGGTCGGGGCCCGTCACCGCATCAGGTCGACTCTGACGGTCGAGCCTGGAGGCCTTCATTCCTGTTGCTCCGCGGCTCCGTCGTCGCGTCGAGAACTCGGGAGCGCCCGGTGCCCGGTCCCAAGTCCCGGGACAATGATCGGCATGACGTCTCTCCACTCCAACCCACTCTTCACTCGGCTTGCCGATGCCGAACGGATCCTCGTCACGGGCGCGGGTGGCGGCTTCGATATCTACTCCGGCCTGCCGTTGGCTCTTTCCCTCTTGCATCAGGGCAAGCAGGTGTATCTCGCGAACCTCTCCTTCAGCGCGCTCGAGGGTCTTCCGATCGATGACTGGGTCGCCCCCGACCTGGCCGCCGTCACTCCCGACTCCGCTTTGCACCAGAGCTACTTCCCGGAGCGGACCCTTGCTCAGTGGCTGCGCCAGCACGGCTACCCGTTCACCGTGTACGCCTTCCCCCAGACCGGGGTGCGTCCGCTGCGCGCCGCCTACCAAGCACTGATCGAGCTGCACCGCGTCGACGCTGTGGTGCTGGTCGACGGCGGTACGGACATTTTGATGCGCGGTGACGAAGCCGGGCTCGGCACTCCGGAAGAGGACCTGGCCAGCGTGGCGGCGCTGGCTGCGCTAGACGGTATACCGACCCGCCTCGTCGTCTCAGTCGGCTTCGGTGTGGACGCGTACCACGGCGTAAACCATGTGCAGGTATTGGAGAATATCGCCGCGCTGGAGCGCGACGGCGCGTACCTCGGTGCGTTCTCGATACCGCGTGCCACCCGTGAGGGCGCTCTCTACCTTGACGCGGTGACGCACGCTCAGCATCACACCCCGGAGTATCCCGGCATCGTGAACGGTTCAATTGCGGCAGCCGTGTGCGGCTCGTTCGGCGATGTCCGGTTCACTGACCGCACCCGGGGCAGCGAGTTGTTCGTGAACCCGCTGATGTCCCTGTACTTCGCCTTCGACCTCCCGGGCCTGGCAGCCCGCTGCCTCTACCTGGACCGGATCGAGGACACCCACCTGATGCGCCAAGTCCATTCGCGGATTGCCGAGTTCCGCGAATCCATAGTGACTCGCCCACCCCGCTGCTTCCCGCACTGATGACCAGGCGGACGGTGCGCTGCCCGGTGCCATCGCTGCGTCCGCCAGGAACGATGTCACGGTCAGCGGGAATTCAGGGGCACCACCAGTTCTCGGCCGGCTGTGAGTCATCCATCTCGTGCGACCGACAGTGCGGACTCCCTGCGCATACACGGCTTACCAACATGCGAGTCCGCCGGTACCAAGGCGGAGACCGAGCCCTCAACTGGCACTCCGCGGCATCGCCGATTGACGAAGTGAAGCCGCACCACGGTGAGACACCAGATGGTTGAGACAGCTCGACAGGTCACATAACACCGTCCAGCGCGGTCGCGTCCGGCAGCTGCACGGCCCCGGCCACGACCTCCGGAAATGAGGCCGCCATCTCGGTGCCGCGCCTGGAGCGCAGCACCACCCGCCCTGCGTCGACGGAGACGAGAGCCCGAAATCCGTCCCACTTCGGCTCCGCAGCACAGCCAGGCCGCAGATCGGGCACGGACACGGGGGTGGTCAGCATCGGCTCCGGCAGCGTCCATGTCACCTCCCATCCCTTCCACCCGCCATGTACGCCACCCGAGTGACTGCGCATCGCCCGGCGAGCGAGGCACAACTCCGCTCGCCAACGACACGAGGACCCGGACCGCAACACTTAAGTTGCTGGTGGGCGCAGCGTGGTGAGGCGGCCGAGGGCGCCGGACGCTGGTGCCCGGTCTGCGGTGAGAGGCTGCGGCCGGGATCGCGCACGGACGCCGTGTACTGCTCTGCAGCGTGTCGCGCGCCACCTGCACAGCTTCGCCAACGGCCTCGAACTATCCTCATGCGGAAATAGGGCACGGGTCCCCGGACCACCTCTTGCGCGGCCAGTGTGGCCAGCGGACCCTTGAAGGGTTTGACTACCTCCAAACCAAGGGAGCTGAAATGGCGATTGAATATTCATCGGCCAGGTTTGGCCATGGTAGGACGCGGGGTTGGGCATGAGTGAGCACGGGGGCATGACCTCAGGATCGGCGCCGGCCAGTGTGCCCGCTTCTGACCCTCTCGCTGGCGGATCCTCGGTCGCGCCACCTTTGCCGTCCAGTCCGCGAAGCGCCCCTATCGGCTACGGCGGGTACACGGGCGTGAGCGATGGAGGTGGATTCTCCGGCACGAGCACGCCGCATTTCGAAGACACCGGCGCCGCAACTTTGTCTCCAATCATCATCGCCGCGGAGCTTCTCGCGGGCATGACGCCCGTAGGTGCAGCCGCCAGGGTGGCGCTCATGACGCTTGGCGTGGGTGTAGAGGTGTACGAATCAGTCGAGCATTTCGGGGAGGGCGCAGAGAGTCCAGCGGGGAGTGTCACACCTCACGTCGCTCAGGAGAAAAGCCGTCAGTCCGGGCCGTACCGTGTGATGTCAACCGACTGGCGAGGGATCGTTGAACGCCGCGGCGACGCAGGGTGGCGGGTGACCTCACCGCAGGTCCGCAACTGGGGCACACGCGACGTTGCCGAACTTCCGGAGTCGGTCAATGAAGTGGATCTCGCTCGCGGGCGGGTGATGTCCTTGAACATCACTTCGTTCGAACCAGTCGATGACTTCGGCGGCGACCTCGGTCGTGACACGGGTCCCACGGGTCCCGTCTTCGACATTGGGCGAGGCGAATTGAACTTTGGGGGGTTCGACGACCTGAGCGGCGGCCTCGGCAAGCTGGGCTAGAGGCACTCGTGCCTGTTTGCGATCCCCAGGGCTTCAGGCGGTGTTCGAGGGATTGAGAGACTGAGAAGCCATCCGCTTACCGCTCGACAGGGCTTGATCAGTCGAACACGGTTCCTGTTCGGGTGACCTTTCGGCGGTCGGGGCATAACGGCAGGGCCTCCTGGTAGCTCGGGGTTGCGATCCCAACCGAGCAGCACCAGGAGGCCCTGTGTCGCAGTCTTTCGTGCTCGCGTCTCTGGAGTCCAACGCGCCATCTCCGGAGCAATGCTCATGACCTGTGGATCGGCTCGGGAGGACGTACCTTCCCGGGTGATTGATCGATAGGTCACCGAGCAAGACCGGTGTTCGCAGCAC
>NZ_JBIAHG010000078.1:0-9992 GCF_042870385.1 Streptomyces sp. NPDC006602
CACCACCCAAGGCACCACCACCTTCATCGAGATCGGCCCCGACGCCGCCCTCACCCCCCACACCCCCGACGCCGTACCCGTACTGCGCCGGGGGCAGGGCGAGCGGTGGAGTTTCCTGGCGGCGCTCGCGCAGACGTACGCGGCAGGCGCGTCGGTGGAGTGGGAGCGAGCCTTCGCCGGGTCCGGCGCGGGGGCGTACCGGCGGGTCGACCTTCCGACGTACCCGTTCCAGCGGAAGCGCTACTGGCTGGACGTGTCGTCGGCCGGGTCGGGGCCGCTGCTCGGGGAGCCGGTGGAACTCGCCGGGGACGGCGGCCTGTTGTTTGCCGCAGAGCTGGGCGCGAACCGGCTGCCGTGGCTGGTCGACCACGCGGTCGACGGGGTGCCGCTGGTGCCGGGTGCGCTGTTCGTCGGGCTCGTCCTGGAGGCCGCGGGGCACACGGATGCCGTGGTGGCCGAGGAGGTGACGCTGGAGGCGCCGCTGGTGCTGCCTGCCGAGGGAGCCGTGGCGCTGCAGGTGACCGTGGCGGCGGCGGACGAGGCGGGGCGGCGGGCGTTCTCCGTGCATGCCCGGCCGTCGGGTGACGCGCCCTGGACGCGGCACGCCACCGGTCTGCTGGCTCCGGAGGCGGGGCCCGCGGAGCCGGTGCGGGACAGCCTGTCCGCATGGCCGCCCGCGGGTGCGCGCCGCGTCGACACGGACGAGGTGTACGAGGAGCTGGCGGCGCTCGGATACGCGTACGGGCCCGCCTTCCGCAATCTGGTCGCCGCGTGGCGGTCGGGCGACACGCTGTTCGCCGAGGTCCGCCTACCGGAGGAGGCTGGTCAACTCGCCTATGAACGAGGCGGGTTCCTGCTCCATCCCGCACTGCTGGACGCCGCGCTGCATCTGCTGCCCCTGCGGTCGGAGGGCGGGGTGCGGCTGCCGTTCGCGTGGGCCGGGGTGCGGCTGCACGCGGTGGGCGCCACGGCGCTGCGGGTGCGCCTCACGCCCGTGGCCGACGGTGACGCCGTGGCGGTGCTGCTGACCGACCCCGAGGGAAGCGTCGTCGCCACGGCCGAGCGGCTCGCTCTGCGGCCGCTGCCGCAGGGCGCGTTGGCCGCGTCCGCGGGGGCCGGCGACGACGCGTTGTACGAGATCGCGTGGATCGCCCCGGAAACCGGCACGGCCGCGCCCGTCTCCGTGTCCGTCAGTGGTCATGTGGTGCACGTCGATTCCGCGCGGAGCGCCCTGGCACACGTACAGGAGTGGGCCGCCCGGGACGGTGATGAACGGCTTGTCGTCGTCACCTCGGGGGCCGTCGCCGCGACCGGTGCCGAGAGCGTACGCGAACCCGCGGCGGGCGCCGTGTGGGGGCTTGTGCGTACCGCGCAGACGGAGTTCCCCAACCGGTTCGTACTGGTCGACAGCGACGGCACCGCCGCGTCCGAGGCGGCTCTCGAGGCCGCGGTGGCGTCCGGGCAACCGCAGCTCGCGCTACGTGACGGCGCAGTGCTGGTGCCGCGGCTGGCCCGGGCCACCGTCGCACCGGCCGCCTCGCCGGAGGCAGCCGGGGCCGTCGGGCCCTTCGGTGCCGGGACCGTGCTGCTCACCGGTGCCACGGGCGCGCTCGGCACGCTGATCGCGGAGCGTCTGGTCATCCGGCACGGCGTGCGGCGTCTGCTGCTGACCAGCCGGCGCGGGCCCGCGGCGCCCGTCGCGCGGGAGTTGCTCGACCGGCTGACCGGGCTCGGTGCCCACGTCGACCTCGTCGCCTGCGACACCTCCGACCGGGGCGCGCTCGCCGGGCTGCTCGCGGACGTACCGGACGCGCATCCGCTCACGGGGGTGGTGCACGCGGCCGGTGTGCTCGACGACGGGGTTCTCGCCGACCTGACGCCGGACCGCCTGGACGCCGTGCTGCGCGCCAAGGCGGACGCGGCCGTGCACCTGCACGAGCTCACGCGCGGCCACGATCTGGTCGCGTTCGTGCTGTTCTCGTCGGTGGCCGGGGTCATCGGCAACGCCGGACAGGCCAACTATGCCGCCGCCAACGCCCAGTTGGACGCGCTCGCCGAGCACCGGCGGGGCCTCGGACTGGCCGCGCGGTCGGTGGCCTGGGGGCTGTGGCAGGACCTCGACGGCATGGGGGCCACGCTGTCGGCGGCGGACCTGGCCCGGCTCCGGCGGGCCGGAATCGCGCCGCTGCCCGCGCAGGCGGCGCTGCGCCTCTTCGACGCGGCGCTCGGCGGCGACGGGCCCGCGGTGCTCGTCGCGTCCCGCTTCGACACGGCCGCGCTCGGCGCGGCGGGCTCGGTGCCGCCCGCGCCGCTGCGCTCCCTGGTCCGTACGCGTCCGGCGCGGCGCACGGCGGCGGCCCCGGACGGGGCCGGGCAGGGACAGGGCGGTGGCACGCTCGCCGAGCGGGTGTCCGGGCTCGCCCGGCCCGAGGCGGAGCGGCTCGTCCTAGACCTCGTACGCCGCACGGTCGCGACGGTGCTCGGGCACAGCGACACGGCAGCGGTCGCCGAGGGCCGCGCCTTCACCGACCTCGGTTTCGACTCGCTCGCCGCGGTCGACCTGCGTAACCGGCTCGGCGCGACGACCGGTCTGCGGCTGCCCGCGACGCTGGTATTCGACCACCCGACCCCGGCCGCGCTCGCCCGGCAGCTCCTGTCCGAACTACCCGGCGGCAACGGGCAGTCGCACATCCCAGGCGCTGACGTGGCGGCGGCCGTGCGGGTCGACGACGACCCGGTGGCGATCGTCTCGATGGCCTGCCGGTTCCCGGGCGGGGTGGCGTCGCCGGAGGATCTGTGGCGCCTGGTCGCCGAGGGCACGGACGCGGTGTCGGAGTTCCCCGCCGACCGCGGCTGGGACCTGGAGACGCTGTACGACCCGCGGGCGGAGCGCACCGGCACGTCGGCGACGCGGCACGGCGGATTCCTGTACGACGCGGCGGAGTTCGACCCGGGGTTCTTCGGGATGAGCCCGCGCGAGGCCCTGACCACGGACCCGCAGCAGCGGCTGCTCCTGGAGACGGCGTGGGAGGCGTTCGAGCGGGCCGGCATCGACCCGCGCTCGCTGCGCGGCTCGCGCACCGGCGTCTTCGCGGGCGTCATGTACAACGACTACGGGGCGCGGCTGCACCAGGGCGGGCAGGCGCCGGATGGGGTCGAGGGCTATCTGGTCAGCGGCAGCGCGGGCAGCGTGGCCTCCGGCCGGGTCGCCTACACGTTCGGCCTGGAGGGGCCTGCGGTCACGGTCGACACGGCGTGCTCGTCGTCGCTGGTCGCGCTGCATCTGGCGGCGCAGGCGCTGCGCAGCGGCGAGTGCGATCTGGCGGTCGCGGGCGGTGTCACGGTGATGGCGAGCCCGGCGACGTTCGTGGAGTTCAGCAGGCAGCGCGGCCTGTCGGCGGACGGCCGCTGCAAGCCCTTCGCGGCGGCCGCGGACGGCACCGGCTGGGGCGAGGGCGCGGGCCTGCTGCTGGTGGAGCGGCTCTCCGACGCCCGCCGCAACGGCCACCGGGTCCTCGCCCTCGTCAAGGGCTCGGCGGTCAACCAGGACGGCGCCAGCAACGGCCTGACCGCCCCGAACGGCCCGTCGCAGCAGCGCGTCATCCGCGCCGCGCTCGCCGACGCCGGCCTGAGCCCCGCCGACGTCGACGCGGTCGAAGCGCATGGCACCGGCACCAGGCTGGGCGACCCGATCGAGGCGCAGGCCCTGATCGCGACGTACGGTCAACAGCGCGCCGCGGACGAGCCGTTGTGGCTCGGATCGGTGAAGTCCAACATCGGTCACACACAGGCCGCGGCCGGGGTCGCCGGTGTCATCAAGTCGGTCCTGGCGATGCGGCACGGTGTGCTGCCCCGCACCCTGCACGTCGACGAGCCGACCCCGCACGTCGACTGGTCGAGGGGTGCCGTCGCGCTGCTGACCGAACCGACGCCGTGGCCGGAGCGCGGACGGCCGCGCCGGGCCGGGGTGTCGTCGTTCGGCATCAGCGGCACCAACGCGCACGTCGTCCTCGAACAGCCGCCCGCGGAGGGCGAGTCGGCCCCCGGTGACGCGCCGGCGCGGCCCGTCGCCGACCCGGTGCTCGTGCTGTCCGGCCACAACGAGCAGGCCCTGCGGTCCCGGGCCCGGCAGGTCCGGGAGCTGGCCGAGGCCCGCCCCGGGCTCGAACCGGCCGTGCTCGCCCGCTCGTCGGCCGCCGGGCCCGCCGATCCCGCGTACCGTGCCGCCGTCGTGGCGAGCGGCGGACGTGTCGACCTGTTGCGCGCCCTGACCGCCCTCGAGGACGGCGGGAGCGCGCCGGCGCTGCTGCGCGGCGAGCCGTCCGGCCCGGCGTCGCGCGTCGCGTTCCTCTTCACCGGGCAGGGCAGCCAGCGGCCCGGCATGGGCCGTGAACTGTACGAGTCCTACGAGGAGTTCGCCGACGCCTACGACGAGGTGTGCGCCCAGCTCGACCCGCACCTGGGCCAGTCGCTGCGGGACCTCGTGTTCGGCGCGGACCCGCTGCTCGACGAGACGGCCTTCACGCAGCCCGCGCTCTTCGCTCACCAGGTCGCCCTGCTGCGGCTCGCGGCGAGCCGCGGGGTGCGCCCCGACGCGGTGCTCGGGCATTCCGTCGGCGCGGTGGCGGCGGCCCACGCGGCCGGTGTCCTGTCGCTGTCCGACGCCGCCCGCCTGGTGACGGCGCGCGGACGCCTGATGCAGCAACTCCCCTCCGGTGGCGCGATGGTGGCGCTGTCGGTCGCCGAGGAGGAGGCCGCGGCGCTGCTCGCCGGTGTCGAGGACCTGGCCGCGATCGCCGCGTTGAACGGCCCCCGCGCGACGGTGGTCTCGGGCGCGGCGGAGGCGGTCCTCTCGATCGCCGAGCGGGCCAGGGCTCAGGGTGCGCGCACCCGGCGGCTCACCGTCAGCCACGCCTTCCACTCACCGTTGATGGAACCGATGCTGGACGAGTTCCGGCAGGTCCTGGACGGCATCGCGTTCGCCGCTCCGCGGCTGCCGTTCGTCTCCGACCTCACCGGCCGCCTCGCCGACGCCGACGAGCCGGTCTCCGCCGACCACTGGGTGCGGCACGTGCGGCACGCCGTGCGCTTCGCGGACGGTGTGCGCGCCCTGCACGCCGAGGGGATCGGCGCGTACCTGGAGATCGGGCCGGACGCCGTCCTGACCACGATGGCCGAGGAGACGCTCGGTGAACTCGGCGCCGCCGCGCCGCTGGTGCCGCTGGCGCGCCGCGACCGGCCCGAGGGCGCGTCGTTCGCGGCCGCGCTCGGCGCCCTGCACGTCGCGGGCGGCGACGTGGACTGGCGGGCCCACCACGGCGTGGGCGAGCGGACCGAGCTGCCCACCTACCCGTTCCAGCGGGAGCGGTACTGGCTGGACGTGCCGGCCGGGCGCGGCCGCGATGTCGGCGCGGCCGGGCTCACCGGCGCGGGGCATCCGCTGCTGGGCGCGGCCGTGGAGCTGGCCGACGGCACGGGCAATGTGTACACGGGCCGGCTGTCCGCGCGCAGCCACCCCTGGCTGGCGGACCACACCGTGTCCGGCTCGGCGGTGCTGCCCGGTACCGCTCTGCTCGAACTCGCCCTGTACGCGGGCGCGAAGACCGCGGCCCCGGTGGTGCGGGAGCTGACGCTGCACACGCCGCTCGTCCTGCCGGAGGAGGGTGCGGTGCGCCTCCAGGTAACCGTGGGCCGGGCCGACGACGCGGGCCTGCGCACCCTCACGGTGCACGCCCGCGAGGACACCGCGGAGGCCTCGGACGGTGCCGAGGGAGGGTGGACCACGCACGCCGCCGGTGTGCTCGCGCCCGACGCCGCCCCGACGCCGTCCGCGTCCCCGCGACCGTGGCCGCCCGCCGACGCGACCGAGGTGCCGGTCGGCGACGCGTACGAGCGGCTGGCCGCGCTGGGGTACGCGTACGGTTCCGCGTTCCGCGGTCTGCGGGCCGCGTGGCAGGCCGCGGGCGGTGGGCATCTCGCGGAGATCGCTCTGCCGGACCGGGCCGTCGACGACTCCGCGGACGGCGCCGGTTTCACGGTCCATCCGGCGCTCCTCGACGCGGCGCTGCACCCCCTCGCGCTGGACGGCCCGGGCCCCGACGGCGGGCTGCGGGTGCCGTTCGCCTGGCACGGGGTGCGGCTGCACGCCACGGGCGCCACCGTCCTGCGCGTCCGTCTGACTCCGGTCCCGGACGGCCAACAGGAGCTCGTAGCAGTGGAGTTGACCGACGAGACGGGTGCGCCGGTGCTGACGGCCGACGGACTCGCGATCCGCGAGACGGACCCGGCGCGGCTCGTGACCTCGCGCACGGCGGCCCGGTCCCTGCACCGGGTGGAGTGGGTGTCGCCCACCACGGACACACGGGCGGACCTGCCGGACGCGTCTGCGTACGACGTGCCGGGCGCATCGGAGGTGACCGGGTACGACGTGCTGCACGCGCCGGACGGCGCGTCGCGCGACCCGCACGCCGCCGTCGCCCACGTCCTGCCCGCCCTGCGCGCCCGGCTCGACGACGCCCGGGCCACGGCGCCGCTGGTCGTCGTGACGACCAGGGCGACGGCGCCGCGCGACGGGGAACCGCTGGACGCGCTCGGGCACGCCGCGCTCTGGGGGCTCGTGCGCACCGCGCAGACCGAGCATCCGGGCCGGTTCGTCCTGGCTGACACCGACGGCAGCGAGGCGTCACTGCGCGCACTGCCCGCCGCCGTCGCGTCCGGGCAACCGCAGGTCGCGCTCCGCGAGGGCCGGGTCCTCGTGCCGCGCCTGGCCCGGGTGGCCGGGGTCTCGTCACGGGTGCCGCCGCTCGACCCGGACGGCACGGTGCTGCTGACCGGCGCCACCGGGGCGCTCGGCGGCCTGGTCGCCGAGCACCTCGTCACCCGGCACGGCGTCCGGCACCTGCTCCTGACCAGCCGACGCGGGCCCGCGGCACCGGGCGCCGGGCAGCTCGTCGAGCGGCTCACCGCGCTCGGCGCCGAGGCCCGCGTGGTCGCCTGCGACACCGCCGACCGGGCCGCGCTCGCGGCGCTGCTCGCGGACGTACCGGACACGCATCCGCTCACCGGTGTGGTGCACGCCGCCGGTGTCACCCGCGACGCCACGCTCACCTCGCTCGACGACACGGCGGTGCGCGAGGTCCTGCGGGCGAAGGCCGACGCCGCACGGCTGCTGCACGACCTGACCGCCGACTCGGCACCGCGGCTGCGGGCGTTCGTCCTGTTCTCGTCGGTGGCCGGGGTCATCGGCAACGCCGGACAGGCCAACTACGCGGCCGCCAACGCCTACTTGGACGCCCTCGCGCAGCACCGGCACGCGCGCGGTCTGCCCGCGACGTCGCTCGCCTGGGGGCTGTGGCAGGCCGAGGACGGCATGGGCGGCGCCCTGTCCGCCGCCGACCTGGCCCGGATCGCCCGAACCGGCGTCGCCCCGCTGTCCGTGCCGGACGGGCTCGCCCTGTTCGACGCGGCGCTGGCCTCCGGTGTCCCCGCGACGGTGCCGGTCCGCCTGGACACCACGGCCCTGCGCGGGCTCGGCGACCCGGAACGGGTGCCGCCGCTGCTGCGCGCGCTGGTCCCGGCCCCGGCCGTGCGGGACGCGGCGCGTGGCGCCGACGCCCCCGCCGGCGCCTCGCCGTGGCTGCGCAAGCTGGCCGAGGCGGGCGACGCGGACCGCCCGCGCGTGGCGCTCGACCTGGTACGGGCCACGATCGCCGACGTCCTCCAGCACGCCCCGGACAAGACCGTGCCGGCCGACCGCGGCCTGCTGGACCTCGGCTTCGACTCGCTCACCGCCGTGGAACTGCGTAACCGGCTCGGCGCCGAGACCGGGCTGCGGCTGCCCACCACGGTGCTCTTCGACCACCCGACGGCGACCGCGCTCGCCGCGCATCTGCTGCAGGAACTGTCCGACCGGCTGCCCGGGGCGGCCGCCGCCGCGCTGGAACACCTGGCCGGCCTGGAGGCGGCCGTCGATGCCGACGGCCTCGACGCACAGGCCCGGGACCGGCTCGCGGCCCGCCTGGCCACGGTCCTCGACCGCCTCGCCCCCGGCCTGCGCCCGGACCCGGCCGCCGCACCGGCGGCCGACCGGCTGACGGACGCCACCGACGACGAGCTGTTCGACCTGATCGACGACCAGCTCGGCTCCGGCTGACCGCCCGCCCCTCCCCCGCGACCTCGGATTCCCGCCCCTTCCAAGGAGATTGACCACCCATGTCGAACGAGGACCGGCTGCGCGACTATCTCAAGCGCGTGACGAACGACCTGATGCAGACCCGGCAGCGCCTGTCGGAGGTGGAGGCCGAGCGGCACGAGCCGATCGCGATCGTCGCCATGGCCTGCCGTTACCCGGGCGGGGTGCGCTCACCTGAGGACCTGTGGCGGATCGTGGAGTCGGGCACCGACGCCGTCTCCGGGTTCCCCGACGACCGGGGCTGGGACCTGGCGGGCCTGTACGACCCCGATCCCGAGCGGACCGGCACGTCGTACGCACGTGAGGGCGGGTTCCTGCACGACGCCGACCAGTTCGACCCGGCGTTCTTCGGGATCAGCCCGCGCGAGGCGGTCGCCATCGATCCGCAGCAGCGGCTGCTCCTGGAGACGGCGTGGGAGACGTTCGAGCGGGCAGGGATCGACCCGAGTTCGCTGCGCGGCTCGCGCACGGGCGTGTTCGCGGGCGTCATGTACGGGGACTACGGCGGCCGCATCCAGCAGGCACCCGACGGCCTGGAGGGCTACATCGGCACGGGCAGCGCGGGCTCGGTCGCCTCGGGCCGGCTGTCGTACACGTTCGGCCTGGAGGGCCCGGCGGTCACCGTCGACACGGCGTGCTCGTCGTCACTGGTCGCGCTGCATCTGGCGATCCAGTCGCTGCGGCAGGGCGAGTGCGATCTGGCGCTCGCGGGCGGGGCGACGGTGATCGCGTCGCCGGGCCTCTTCGTGGAGTTCAGCCGGCAGCGCGGCCTGTCGCCGGACGGCCGCTGCAAGGCGTTCGCGGCGGCCGCGGACGGCACCGGCTGGGGCGAGGGCACCGGCCTGCTCCTGGTCGAACGGCTCTCCGAAGCCCGCCGCCACGGCCACCCGGTGCTCGCGGTCGTACGGGGTTCGGCGGTCAACCAGGACGGTACGAGCGGTCAGTTGTCGGCGCCGAACGGTCCGTCGCAGCAGCGCGTGATCCGCGCCGCGCTCGCCGACGCGGGCCTCACCCCCGCCGACATCGACGCGGTCGAGGCACACGGCACGGGCACCAAACTCGGCGACCCCATCGAGGCACAGGCGCTGCTCGCGACGTACGGCCAGGAGCGCGACGCCCACCACCCGCTGTGGCTCGGCTCGTTGAAGTCCAACATCGGCCACACACAGGCCGCGGCCGGAGTCGGCGGCATCATCAAAATGATCCAGGCCATGCACCACGGCCACCTCCCCCGCACCCTGCACATCGACGAGCCGACCCCACACGTCGACTGGACAGCGGGCGCCGTCCGACTCCTCACCGAAGACCACACCTGGACCACCCCCGAGGACCGCCCCCGCCGCGCCGCCGTCTCCTCCTTCGGCATCAGCGGCACCAACGCCCACGTCATCCTCGAACAACCCGTGGACGGCGGGGAGACGACCGAGGAACCGGACGAGGCGGACGGCCCGGCGCCGTGGCTGCTGTCGGCGCAGTCCGAGGCGGCCCTGCGTGCCCAGGCCGAGCGGCTGCGTGCCTACGTCGACGAGCACCCGGAGCTGCGACCGGCGGACGTCGCCGGTCTGCTGGCGGACGGGCGCCGTCAGCTGGAGCGGCGGGCCGTGGTCGTGGCTCGGGACCGGCAGGAGTTGGCCGAGGGCCTGGACTCCCTTGCCCGGGGCGTACCAGCGGGCAACGTGGTGGAGGGTTCCGTACGGGATCACGGCAAGACGGTGTTCGTGTTCCCGGGTCAGGGCTCGCAATGGGACGGCATGGCCCGCGACCTGCTCACCACCTCACCCGTCTTCGCCCACCACCTCAC
>NZ_JBIAHG010000079.1:0-9736 GCF_042870385.1 Streptomyces sp. NPDC006602
GCCACCAGCTACCTCGCCGGACTCCACTTACGCGGTGCCGTGATCTGGATCCGCAGCCTCCGGCCAACATGATCCGAACCTGGAACAGGCCCTAGCGCACTCGGTGCTCGCTGGGGAGCGGGCCGCCGAAGAAGTCGTCCAGGGACAGGCCCGTCGCGGCGTTGACGAACGCGCGGGCGGCAACCGAGCCGGGGGTCGCGGCGTGGATCGCCACCGAGACCTGGGCGCCGGCCTCCGGGTCGACCAGGGGCAGCGCTCGCGTCCTGCCGATCACCGGCATCGCGCGCAGCCAGGTGTTCGGCACGATGCTCGCCCACTGGCCTCCTCCCACGTGGGCGTAGAGGGAGGCGATGGAATCCGTCTCCACCTGTGGGGTCACGACGAACCCCTTGTCCGCGAAGACGGTGTCGACGATCTGACGGATGCGCATGTCGGGTGTCAGCAGGGCCAGGGGCAGTTGGGCGGCGTCCGCCCACGTCATGGTGGAGGCCTGCGACGTCAGCTGGTCGTCCGACACCAGGAGCATGTATCTCTCCTGGTAGAGGGGGACGACCTGCAGGCCTTCCTGGTCGCCCGGGTCGAAGTGCGCGATCGCCACGTCCAGCTCGAAGTCCCGTAGCTGGCGGTGGAGTTCCTTCGTCGACAGGCGGGAACGGACCTGCACCTTGGCCAGCGGGTGCGCCGCGCAGAAGGCGGCCACGGGCAGCGCGAGGGTCGTGGACGCCGTGGGGTCCGTCCCGAGCCGCAGCGTGCCCGTGATGCCCGACTGCACGGCGGCCACCTCGGCCTTGAAGGCGTCCTGTTCGGCGAGGATCCGCTTGGCCCAGACGACGAGGCGTTCGCCCTCCGGAGTGAGGCCCTGGTAGTTGTGCCCGCGGTTGATGAGCGTGACGTTCAGCTCCCGCTCCAGCTTGGCGATCGCCGCCGAGAGCGCCGGCTGGGAGACGTAGCAGGATTCCGCCGCCCGGGCGAAGTGCCGTTCCCTCGCCACCGCCACGAAGTATTCGAGCTGCCGGAACAGCATGAACGACTCCCTTCGAGTCCCTTCGAGCGAGGATCCCGCGATCTTCGTCCGAGCATACGGAACTCCGGCGCGCGAGGAGGTCGGCCCGCGCTTCAGCGCAGGAGCTTCACGGCGGCCACCACCAGGGGGTCCAACCCGTCCGCTCCGGCGTCGACGGACTCGTAGAGCCTGGTTCGCATGCGCGGGTCCCAGAATCTGTTGATGTGTCCTGCGATCTCCTCGGCGGCCCGTTCCCCCGGCAGGTGGCCGAGGTTCCGGGCGATGTCGTTCGCCATCCTGCGCTCCGGCGGCACGGTCGCTGTCATGTCGATCCACCCACTCGATCCACCACCGTGACAAGGTCGTTGTCGGTGACTTCCGTGTCGCTGTGCCGGTCCGGGCGCGCGAGTGCGACCTGTACGGCGGTCACCTTGTACTCCGGGCAGTTGGTCGCCCAGTCGGAGTTCTCGGTGGTCACGACGTTGGCGCCGGTGACGGGGTGGTGGAACGTGGTGTACACGACCCCGGTCGGCATGCGGTCGGAGATCTCCGCGCGCAGGGTCGTCTGCCCGACGCGGCTGGCCAGGGTGACCATGTCACCGCCGTTGATGCCGCGGTCCTCGGCGTCGTGGGGGTGCAGTTCCAGGATGTCCTCGGGGTGCCAGGCGACGTTGCCGGTACGGCGGGTCTGCGCGCCGACGTTGTACTGGCTGAGGATCCGGCCCGTGGTGAGGACCAGCGGGAAGCGGCGGGTGCTGCGTTCGCTGGTCGGGACGTAGGAGGTGACGACGAACTTGCCCTTGCCGCGCACGAATTCGTCCACGTGCATGATGGGCGTCCCCTCCGGCGCCTCCTCGTTGCAGGGCCACTGGACGCTGCCGAGCTTGTCGAGCAGCTCGAAGGACACGCCCGTGAACGTCGGTGTGACGGAGGCGATTTCATCCATGATCCTGCTGGGATGGTCGTAGGACATCGGGTATCCCATGGCGGTGGCGATCTCGCTGACGATCTGCCACTCGTGCTTGCCCGTCTTGGGCTTCATCACCGCTCGCACCCGGTTGATGCGGCGTTCGGCGTTGGTGAAGGTGCCGTCCTTCTCCAGGAAGGACGCGCCGGGCAGGAAGACGTGGGCGAACTTGGCCGTCTCGTTGAGGAACAGGTCCTGTACGACGACGAGTTCCATGGCTTCGAGCGCTGCGGTGACATGCTGGAGGTTGGGGTCGGACTGGGCGATGTCCTCGCCGTGGACGAACAGGCCGCGGAAGGTGCCGTCGATCGCCGCGTCGAACATGTTGGGGATGCGAAGTCCCGGCTCGGAGAGGATGGTTCCGCCCCAGAGGTTCTCGAAGACGGTGCGTACGGCGTCGTCGGAGACGTGCCGGTAGCCGGGGAGCTCGTGCGGGAACGAGCCCATGTCGCAGGAGCCCTGGACGTTGTTCTGGCCGCGCAGGGGGTTGACGCCGACGCCGTCGCGGCCGATGTTGCCGCACGCCATCGCGAGGTTGGCCATTCCCATGACCATGGTCGAGCCCTGGCTGTGCTCGGTGACGCCGAGGCCGTAGTAGATGGCTCCGTTGGGTGCCTTGGCGTACAGCCTTGCTGCGGCGCGGAGTTCCTCGGCCGGTACGCCGGTGATCTCCTCGACCGCCTCCGGGCTGTTCTCCGGGCGGGCGATGAACTCCGCCCAGTCGTCGAAGTCTTCGCACCTGGCGTCCACGAAGGAACGGTCGACCAGGCCCTCGGTGACGACCACGTGCGCCATGGCGTTGACTACGGCGACGTTGGTGCTCGGCCTGAGCTGGAGGTGGTGCTGGGCCTCGATGTGCGGGGAGCGCACCAGGTCGATGCGGCGCGGGTCCACGACGATGAGCTTGGCGCCCTCGCGCAGCCTGCGCTTCATCCGGGAGGCGAACACCGGGTGTCCGTCGGTGGGGTTGGCGCCGATGACCACGATGACGTCGGCCTCGGCGACCGAGCGGAAGTCCTGGGTGCCGGCCGACTCGCCGAAGGTCTGCTTGAGGCCGTATCCCGTCGGGGAGTGGCAGACCCGGGCGCAGGTGTCGACGTTGTTGTTGCCGAAGGCCGCGCGCACCATCTTCTGTACGACGTAGACCTCTTCGTTGGTGCAGCGCGAGGAGGTGATGGCGCCGACCGCGCTCGAGCCGTACCGGTCCTGGATCTCACGCATGCGGCGGGCGACCGTGCCGATGGCCTCGTCCCATTCGACCTCGCGCCAGGGGTCGGTGATCCGGTCGCGGACCATGGGCTTGAGGACGCGGTCGGGGTGGGTGGCGTAGCCGAAGGCGAAACGGCCCTTCACGCAGGAGTGGCCCTCGTTCGCTCCGCCGTCCTTGTGGGGGACCATGCGGACCAACTCGTCGCCGCGCAGCTCGGCCTTGAAGGAGCAGCCGACGCCGCAGTACGCGCACGTGGTCACAACGGACCTTGTGGGCATGCCGAGTTCGACGACCGAGCGCTCCTGGAGCGTGGACGTCGGGCAGGCCTGGACGCAGGCGCCGCAGGAGACGCACTCGGAGTCCATGAAGGTCTCCCCGGCGCCCGGCGAGACCTTGGAGTCGAAGCCGCGCCCCTCGATGGTCAGCGCGAACGTGCCCTGCACCTCGCCGCAGGCCCGCACGCAGCGGGAGCAGGCGATGCACTTGGACGGGTCGAAGTCGAAGTAGGGGTTCGAGGTGTCCTTCTCGGCATCGAGATGGTTCTCGCCCTCGTAGCCGTAGCGGACCTGCCTGAGCCCCACCACGCCTGCCATGTCCTGGAGTTCGCAGTCGCCGTTGGCCGGGCAGGTGAGGCAGTCCAGCGGGTGGTCGGAGATGTAGAGCTCCATGACGCCCTGGCGGAGCTTCTCCACCTTCGGGGTCTGGGTGCTCACCTTCATCCCGTCGGCGCACGGGGTGGTGCAGGACGCCGGGGTGCCGCGCCGGCCGTCGATCTCCACCACGCACAGGCGGCAGGAGCCGAACGCCTCCAGGCTGTCGGTGGCGCACAGTTTGGGTATGTCGACGCCGGCTTGCGCGGCGGCGCGCATCACCGACGTGCCCTCCGGGACGGTCACCGGCAGGCCGTCGACCTCCACCGACACCGTTGCCGGTCCGGGCCTTTCCGGGGTTCCGAAGTCGGGTTCCTTGAGCAGGCTCATGCCGTGCCCTCCGTCGCTCGTACGGGTTGGATCTCCAGGAGTCGACGGCCGCCGAGGAAGTCGTCGGGGAAGTGGGTGAGGGCGCTGCGTACGGGCATCGGGGTCAGCCCACCCATCGCGCACAGCGAGCCTTCGGTCATCAGGTCGCACAGGTCTTCGAGGAGGGCCAGGTTCTCGTCCCGGTGCGTACCGGCCACGATCTTGTCGATGACCTCGACGCCCCGCACCGAACCGACCCTGCACGGTGTGCACTTGCCGCAGGACTCCTCGGCGCAGAACTCCATCGCGAAGCGCGCCTGGGCGGCCATGTCGACGGTGTCGTCGAAGACGACGATGCCGCCGTGGCCGAGCATCGCGCCCGCCTCGGCGAACGCCTCGTAGTCCATCGGCAGGTCGAACGACGACTCCGGCAGGTACGCCCCCAGCGGCCCGCCCACCTGCACGGTGCGCATCGGACGTCCGGAGTGGGTCCCGCCGCCGTACTCCTCCAGGAGTTCGCGCAGGGTGATCCCGAAGGCGGTCTCCACGATGCCTCCGCGCGCGATGTTGCCGCCGAGCTGGAAGACCTGGGTGCCGCGGGAGCGGCCGACGCCGAGGTCCTGGTAGGCCTTCGCGCCGTTCGCCAGGACGGTGGGGACGGTGGTCAGGGTGAGCACGTTGTTCACCACGGTCGGTTTGCCGAACAGGCCCTCGATCGCGGGGATCGGCGGCTTCGCGCGGACCATCCCCCGCTTGCCCTCCAGGCTCTCCAGCATGGAGGTCTCCTCGCCGCAGATGTACGCGCCGGCGCCGACGCGGACGTGCAGGTCGAAGTCGAGTGCGGAGCCGAGGATGCCCTTGCCGAGCCAGCCGTGCTCGCGCGCGATGCCGATCGCCCGGCGCATCGTGGCGATGGCGTCGGGGTATTCGGAGCGGATGTAGAGGTAACCCTCGCTCGCGCCGACCGCGTGTGCGGCGATCGTCATGCCCTCGATGAGCAGGAACGGGTCGCCCTCCATGACCATCCGGTCGGCGAAGGTCCCGCTGTCGCCCTCGTCGGCGTTGCAGCAGACGAACTTCAGCTCGTCGGTGCAGTCGAGCACGGTCTTCCACTTGATGCCGGCCGGGAATCCCGCGCCGCCTCGGCCGCGCAGTCCGGAGGCGGTGACCTCCGCGACCACGTCGGCGGGGGCGAGTTGCAGGGCGGCCCGCAGCCCGACGAGGCCGCCGTGTGCCTCGTAGTCCTGCGTCGAGAGGGGGTCGGTCACGCCGACTCTGGCGAAGGTGACACGGTTCTGGCGGGCCAGCCAGGGCAGTTCGTCGACGAGGCCGAGCCGCAGGGGATGGTCGGCTCCGTCGAGCATGCCGGCGGCGAGGAGTTCCTCGACCTCGTCGGGGCGCACCGGGCCGTAGCCGACGCGGCCCTGCGGGGTCGCGACCTCGACCAGCGGCTCGAGCCACAGCATGCCGCGTGATCCGTTGCGTACGACGTCGATGGCGAAGTCCCCGCGGGCGGCGGCCTCTTGGAGCACATGCGCGACCTCGTCCGCGCCGACGGACCTGGCCGCCGAGTCGCGGGGGACGTAGACCGTCGCCGCCGAGTGGGAAGTGTTGTTCATGATGAGACCGTCCCGTTGAGGATCGAGCCCAGTCGGGCCGGGCCCACTCGTCCGTACAGCCGCCCGTTCGCCTCCACCGACGGCCCCAGCGCGCAGTTGCCCAGACAGAAGACCTGCTCGACGGTCAGCGAACCGTCCGGCGTCGTCTCCCCCAGGGTCAGTCCGGCCTCGCGGGCGTAGCTCACCAGGCCGTCGGCGCCCAGTGCCTGGCAGGCCTCGGCGCGGCAGATGCGCACGGTGGTGCGGCCCGCGGGCTCGCGGCGGAAGTCGTGGTAGAAGGTCACCACTCCGTGGACGTCCGCCCGGGAGAGGTTGAGCTCTTCGGCGAGCACCGGGATCGCTTCCGGCGGCACATGGCCCAACTCGGCCTGAACGGCGTGCAGTACGGGGAGCAGCGCACCGCGCCCACCCCGGTGCCGGGCCACCACTCTCCGGACCACGCTCTCGACCGTCACGTCACTCCCGCTGGTCGTCATGATCGCTTCGCCTTCCGTCACACGGGTCCCCGGCGAGGGTTGCAGGAGACTGAGACAATACCCCATACAGGCTTCTGTATACAGAACTCAATCAAGAAAACCTGCCACGAGACCTGTCACGAAGCCAGTCGGGAAAGGTCCGGAGGCCGGCCGTCGAACCGCCGACCAGGGCGTCGACGCCATCGGCCGGACGCCATCTTGCATACCAAAACCTGTATGCTGACGCTGCCGTCGGCAATCCTCTCGACGGTCCCCACTTGGCAAAGCCGTCGCCCGCGGGCCCAGCGGCAGAACGGGACAACCATGCGCGAGGCACTCACGGCCGCAGCGTCCCGGCGCGTCACCCGCCCGGCACCCCTGCGTCAGGCCGTGTACGACGCCCTGACCGAGCTGATCATCAACGGCTCACTCAAGCCCGGCCAGCACCTCGTCGAGGCCGAACTCGCCGAGCACCTCGGCGTCAGCCGCCAGCCGGTCCGCGAGGCCCTGCAACGACTGCAGACCTCCGGCTGGGTCGACCTGCGCCCCGCCCAGGGAGCCTTCGTCCACTCCCCCACCGAGGAAGAGGCCGCCCAACTCCTCGGCGTCCGCGCGGTACTGGAGACCTATTCGGCCCAGCTCGCCGCCCGGAACGCGAAGCCCGAGGACATTCACCGTCTTGACGAACTCCAGCTGGAAGGCGTCGCCGCGCTCGCCGACGGCGATGTCGAACGCCTGGTCGCGGCCAACAGCGCGCTGCACGACTTCATCACCTCCGTGGCCGACAACGCCGTACTGGCCGAACTGATCGCCCAGGTCGGCCAGAAGGTGCGCTGGTACTACACCCCCATCGCCAAACCCCGCGGCAAGGAAGCCTGGAACGAGCACAGCCAGCTCATCAAGGCCATCGCCAAGGGCGACGCGGACCGCGCGGGCGAGATCATGCGCAAGCACACCGAGCGCACGACCGACTTCTACCGAAGGCAGATCGCCGCCAACGCGAGCCAGGACTGACGGCTCCCCCAGCACGGTTCAGGACGACGCGAGGGAGCCGACGGGGCGGCGAGCGGCCCCGAGGGAGACTCCGGGAGCCGGAGCCGGAGCGCGGAGGACCTCGGCACCGGCGGCGGCCCGGAGTTCGAGCAGCCACGGCAGGACCGTACGCAGCACGATGTCGAGCCCGCCGCCGTCCGCGCCGAGCATCGCGTCGGCGGGAACCAGCACTGGGTCGGCGCACACCGTGGATGTCGCACTGCCGCGTGGGCCCGCGCCACCGGGCCGGGCCGGGACGAAGAGGTCCGGCGCGTGCGCCGGAACCACCCAGAGGCTCAGGCCGTCCGGCGCGGCGAGCGGCCGGGAGGACCAGAGGTAACTGTCGGCCTCTCCCGCCGCGACGACCTGGTATTTACGGCCCCGCAGGGCGACCACGTCACCGGAGCGGGCGGCAGTGGCGCGCGGGGCGAGGAGTTGGGCCTCTGCCCCCCTTACGTCGGCACGGTCCTCCACGTCCGCGTCCACGTCTGCGTCCGCTTGCGTCTCGGTCTCCGCCTCCGCGAGCGCGAGGCTGCTGAGGTGGCGTCCGGCGGCGATCTCGCCGCGCAGCCAAGGGCTGCCGTACGACTCGATGACGGCGACCGCCGTGTAGTGGTACTGGAGCGCGACCGCCGTCGCCGGGCAGACACGCGCCGTCCGGGCCACCACCTCGGCGGCTTCCGGCAGCCCCAGTCCGCCACCACCGAGGGCGCTGGAGACGGTGAGCCCCAGCAGCCCGGTGCGGCCGAGGGCCGTCACAGCGCCGCGGGGGAACCTGCCCTCGATGCCGGTCGATCCGGCGGCGGGTTCGATGACACTGGTCAGGACTTCTGAGAGAGCGGTGCGGTACGACACGGGGTGACCCCCTCGGGAGCGGCTTCTGGTGCACGGTCGAGCGATGATTGCATACAGTATGTTGCATGCATTGCCAGGCGCCAGAGGTGGGGCCGAGCGGATTCCAGGAAGTTCACGACAAGAGTCCACGCAGAATGTCTATTGCATACTAAACTCAGTATCCCGTAACGAGATGGTTTGAGGTCAGTAGCCGAACGTCAGGGAGAGAGGGCCCATGCCCGACACACCCACCGTGGCAACCCGCGGACCGATCAGCCGCCCCGCCCCGCTGCGCCAGGCCGTCTACGACGCGCTCACCGAGCTGATCATCAACGGCTCACTCAAGCCCGGCCAGCACCTCGTCGAGGCCGAACTCGCCGAGAACCTGGGCGTCAGCCGACAGCCGATACGCGAAGCGCTGCAACGGCTCCACACCGCCGGCTGGGTCGACCTGCGCCCCTCCCAGGGAGCCTTCGTCCACTCCCCCACCACGGAAGAGTGCGCCCAACTCCTCAGCGTCCGGGCCCTCCTGGAGACCCACTCCGCTCGCGGCGCCGCCCAGCACGCCGCTCCCCGCGACGTCGCCCGGCTGTGGGAACTGCAGCAGACCGGCCTCACCGCGCTTGCGGCCGGCGACGCCCGGGCCATCGTGGAGGCCAACGCCGCCCTCCACACCCACATCACCCGTCTCTCCCGCAACGCGGTCCTCGCCGAACTCATCCCCCAGGTCGACCGGCGCGTGCGCTGGTACTACATGCCCATCGCCAAGCCCCGCGGCAAGGACGCCTGGAACGAGCACGCCCGGATCATCGAGGCCATCGCCGAGGGCGCCTGCGACCGCGCCGAGGAGCTCATGCGCCGGCACACCCGGAACACCACCGACTTCTACTGCAAGCAGATCGCCGCGGTGGCCGGCCTGAGCGGCTGACGTCGGACGGGGAGTTCAGGAACCCGGGTCGATCTCCCGCAGCAGCCCCGTCGTCACGTCGAAGACGAAGCCCCGTACGTCGTCGGTGTGCGGCAGGAACGGCGAGGTGCGCACGCGCTGCATCGACTGCCGTACGTCCTGGTCGACGTCCCGGAAGGCCTCCACCGCCCACGCCGGCCGCTGGCCGACCTCCACCTCCAGCTCGTGCCGGAAGTCCTCGGTCAGGGTCTGCAGACCGCAGCCGGTGTGGTGGATGAGTATGACGCTGCGGGTCCCGAGCGCACGCTGGCTGATCGTCAGGGAGCGGATCGTGTCGTCGGTGACGACACCGCCCGCGTTGCGCACGGTATGACAGTCGCCGAGCTCCAGGCCGAGCGCGGCGTGCAGGTCGATGCGGGCGTCCATGCAGGCCACGACGGCCACGCGCAGAACCGGGCGGGCACCCATGCCCGGGTCGACGAATCCGGCGGCGTAGGCACGGTTGGCTTCCAGGAGGCGGTCCGTGACCGTCCCGGTGCCGGGTGCGGTGCGGGTGGGCTGGACGAACCGGGATGCCGGCGTCGACATGTCAGATCACTCCCTGCGCCTTGAGGAGCGGCAACTCGTCGGGAGAGATGCCGAGTTCACCGTGAAGGATCTCTTCGTTGTGTTGGCCGAGGAGGGGTGAGGTGGTGATGTGGACGGGGGAGTCGGAGAGTTTGAGTGGGCTGCCGACGGTGGTGAAGGTGC
>NZ_JBIAHG010000080.1:0-8822 GCF_042870385.1 Streptomyces sp. NPDC006602
CCCTGCGAAACCCCGGCCGTCGCACGGCGAGGGTGCGCATCGTCACCCCCCAGGGCCAGGACCGTCACATGCCAGTCAACACCCGTACGCCAGTTACGCGCCGTGTTCGTCGCGCATCTGCCGGTATCGCTCGGGGTTACGTTGTGCCGGCTCAGCGTCCGACCCTATGGAAGGCCGTGTTCTCGTATAGCTACGGCCAGGTGGCGTGTAGCGCTGCGTAACCATCTGGCAACGCACACACGCGAGCCGCGCAGGGCCACCTCCAAGGCAAGATCGTGCTGACGGTGGTCTCGTGATCGCCGAACTCCAGCATGCCGAGGAGGTGAGGTCCCAGTCGGTGAGCGCGCCGGAGGCTACCGTGGCAGCACGGGCATTGGGCGTGTGCAGTTGGCTCGCGGCCAGGTACTCGGCGCGGCTGGTGGCTTTCTTCTTCGTGGTTTTGCTCTTCGCGCGGTCGATGTAGGCGACACCGCCCGAGGCGTCCACCGTGAGCTGGAACGGCACCGACTCGGTGCGCGTGATCTCGGTGAGCCTGCCCTTGGCTGCGGTGGTCACCAGCCGGTTGCCGTGGGCGGCGACGATGCCATTCTTCGTGGGCACGGCGGAGATGACCTGGCCCGGGTAAGTGGCCGGGGTGCCTGTCTTGCCCGTGGCGGCGTCCACCGTGAGCAGCCGGGTCCGCTGTTCGGCGTCGCTCTCATAAGAGAGCTGGGTGAAGACGGCCTGCTCCCCGTTGCCGCATCCGGGGCTGAAGTAGGCCAGTGATGCTTGGAAGGGCAGCTTGGTGACCGTGCCGGTGGTCAGGTCCACGAGGGCCGCGAAGGCGCCCCGTGCCATGAGTTCGGGCTTGTTGGTGGGTGCGTAGGCGACGGCTGCCCGCTTGCCGGACGCGGTCAGACACGCGTTGCCGATCCAGCTGTCGGTGTCGAACCCGGGCTCGGAGAGAGTGGCCGCAGTCTTCCAGGCGTAGCCGTTGTTCTCGTCGGCCACCAGGAGGTGGAAGCCGGTGCCCGTCACCTGAGGTGGTGAAGGCCGTGTCGGCGGACTTCTTGTAGTCCTGGCCGAGGAGTTCGGTGCGGTCCTCGGAGGGGACGAGGGAAGGCTTGTCGACGTCCTGGGTGTTAGGCCATGTTGCTGAACGCCGCTGGGGATATCACCGCGTTCGCGGACTTCCCGCCAGCGCACTGGAAGAAGATCTGGAGCACCAACCCTCTGGAGCTGCTGAACCGGGAGATCAAGCGGCGGGCCGACGTCGTCCAGGTCTTCCCCAACCCCGCCGCCCTCGGCCGGCTCGCAGCCGCGGTGCTGGCTGAACTGCACGACGAGTGGCAGGTCTTCGACCGCCGCTACCTCTCCGAAACCTCCATGGCCGAACTCCTCACCGCCCACCCCGCCGAGAACGACCGCCGGCTTCCCGCGCCTGAACCGAATCAGCTCGGCCAGTGACTGCACCACTCGGCGAGCCACGACCCGTGGTTGGCAGATGCCACAGCGGGAACCGTCCCGTGCGATGAGGTAGGACAGGACGATGCGGGCACCGCCGAGTCCCAGCTTGTCAGCACGTCGGGCGTGGGCCGACTGCGTGGGCCCGTGCCACTCTCGTGCCAGATGGAACGGGGACTCACCGGGAACCCGAGGTGCAGGGAGGGGGTACAGCCAGACTATGACCAAGGCAGGAGACGTCCAGATCACGCTACTGATAGCCGGACCTCGCTCGGCGTGCGGGCGACATTTTGATGACTTAGCATGAAAAATAGCGCCTGCTAGTCAATTACTGCTCTAGATTACTCTTCTGGTAGGAAAGCAGGGTCACATCATGTACATGATGCGCGAGGTCTACCAAGCTGAACGCGGGAAGGCGCCGGAGATCGTGGCGGCGTTCGAGACCCTCACCAAGGTGTTCGAAGAGGCCGGGTACGCGAACCGGCGAATCTACGTCGATTACGCCGGTCCCATGGATACGGTCGTCTGCCAATGGGAATTCGACAGCCTCGACCAGTACTTCACCATGGAGCGAGCGTTCTTCGTGAATCCAGATGAGAACGCCCAGTCACTGATCGATACGTTTAACAGCAACGCGGTATCCGGCTACAAGGAGATCTACGAGGTCATCCAGTAGCGGATCGCCTGGGCGACAGAGGCCACCGTCACCCGCGCGTTCCCGGGCCACGACCGGCTACACCACTCCGCGGGACGCCATCCATGCGCATGCATCGCTACAACTGCCGCGCTCTCAACTCCTGCACTCGGTTCGCGCAGGTGCCGGATGATCCGGCCCAACTGACACAGCCACCCCGGGGCCCGTGGTGTGTCTGGCCGGTGTCACCGTGTGGGGACGGGGTGGAGGGATTGAGCGGAGGGACAACCGGTCTCCGTCAGACGGTGTCCTGCGTCGTATCGACGCTTGCCAAGGTGGCCCACTTCTGTACGGCAGGGCCGTGGGGACCGGGACGACGCGGGGGCGGACCTTGGACACGCGCAGGTCGGCCTGGAGGCCGCCGGGGGTCTCGGCGTAGTCGCGGACCCGGTTGAAGGGGAGTTCGTGCTCGCTGCCGGCGACGGCGAAGTGCATGAGGACCAGGGCGCGGTCGCGGATGCCCATGAGGTTGTCCGGGCAGGCGGCGCTGATCTTCACCAGGTGCTCGACGAGCAGCGGGCGGGGCCTGGCCACCTCGACCGGCCACCTCGACGGGCCTGACCAGACAGGCGCGTTGTCCTGGGCGGGCCCGGTCGGGGGCCTGGAGGGGTCCGCCGGCACCGCCCGGCGTACGGGCGCCTGCCGAGCTGCTCACGCGCCTGAAGCCTTCGATGTCTGGACCAGGCGGTTGCCTGGGAGGAAGACCTGTCCTGGCAGCCGCATGCCGAGCCGTCGATCCGGGACTTCCTGCGGCGTCTGCTGGAGCGTCTGGACGCGCTGCGGCCGTGGCAGGAGCCGCCGTTCCGCAGCCTCGGGTTCGGCCGCTGGGAGGAGTACAAACGCGGGGTGCGGCTGGCCCACGTACGGCTGTACTCCCCGTCGCAGGACCAGTTGCACGCGCGCTTGCGCACCGTACCCGGGGATGAGGACCGGCTGCGGGGACTGGTGCTGCGTCTGCGGTCCGGGGATGAAGTCGCCCTGGTGGCACCGCCGCTGCCGAACGGATATGACGCGGTACTGATGGCGGTGGCGCCGCACCGGCCCGCGGCGAGGGTGATCGAGGCGTTCCTATGGATCCTCACGATCCAATGATCAGGGTGTCCACGATCAAGGGGCAACGCCCCACCACGTGGTCGATGTGCTCCCGACACGTGAAGCCGGCCCACTGGCCGCCTGGCTGATCCGCCACTCCGGCGTGGAGATCATCTGCCGAGACAGGGCGAGCGCATACGCCGAGGGCGCCCGGCGCGGCGCCCCCGACGCTCTGCAGGTCGCCGACCGGTTCCACCTGTGGCAGGGCCTCGGCCGAGCCGTGGAAACCTGCGTCGCCGCCCACCGCGACTGCCTGCGCAACCCGTCGCCCAACGGCACGCCACCGCAGGACACCCGCCCAGCTCCCGGCCGGTCGCAGGACGACTTGGAGACCGTCGGTCGGCGGGCCGAGCGGAAGAAGGCAGCGCACGCCCTGGTCCACGAACTGCTTGCCCAAGGCCACTCACGCCGGGCAATCGCCCGGCACCTGGGCTGGGGCCTCAACACCGTGCTCCGATACTCGAGCGCCGCCCGCTGGCAGGACACCATCCGCGAGAACCAGCCCCGGCCCAGCAGACTGGACCCCTACAAGCCTTACTTGGAACGGCGATTCGCCGAGGGATGCACCAGCGTCACTCGACTTCACAGCGAGCTGATAGCCGAGCAAGCTCCTGTCACCTACGGCATGGTCCGCGCGCACATCGCCACTTTGCGCGGGGCTCCATCCGGGGCGCCGCCCCGGCCGCCGACGGTGCGGCAGGTGACCGGCTGGCTCACCCGGCACCCCGCGACCCTGACCGAGGAAGACCGCGTCGGCCTGAAGGAAGTCCTGGCGCGCTGCCCCGAGCTGGACAAGGCCGGCGAACATGTCCGCGACTTCGGCGAGATACTCACCGACCGCCTGGGCTCCACACTCCCCACCTGGATCGACACAGTCGACGCCAGCCAGCTGCCCGGTCTCACCGGCTTCGCACTCCACCTGCTCCGCGACCTCGACGCCGTGAAAGCCGGGCTCACTCTCGACTGGAGCTCCGGCAGCATCGAGGGCGCCGTCAACCGCATCAAGAAGATCAAGCGGCAACTCTACGGCCGAGCCGGATTCGAACTACTCCGCAAGATGATCCTGCTTCAGTGACTCTCCGCGATCGACCCCAGATGTTTCGCCAGAAACGCCTCCTGACCCCACTGGTCAGAAGCGCGGCCCGACACTGGGATGTGAGACCAAGGCACAGGCCGCGATCTGCAGTTGCGCTTTCCATGCCGCCTCGTCGAGCCCCAGCGTGTACTCGATGCAGCACGCGCATGGCGGGAGTAGTGCCACGAAGGCTTGCTCTTCGGCGGTCTCGACCTCCATCTCTGACCACTCGTCCGATGCCAACTCGGCAAGATCCACCTCCCCGGCGCTGAATCGCGCGGCCAGCCTGCGCAGTGCGTATCGTCGGGCCACGTAGTGATCGGGCAGAATGATCCCCAATTCTTCAAGAGCCTGCTCGAATGTGTCACGGATGTCCCGGGGGTCCGCATGACGCGGCAGACCGGCGAGCTCGCACAGGGTCGGCGCGTCCATTCCCATTGCGATTGCCTGGGCAGCGGTCATCGGCAGGTCTTCCGGACACACCTGATCCGCCTGATACAGCCACGCTGCCTCCACCAGGGGCGGATAAGCGCTGCGGACAGGGCTGTCGGGTTCGGATGTGTCGTCTATCGCTGCCATGATTCATACGATGCCAGCACAGCTCGCGAGAGTGCCCGGACATTTCGACTGTCCCGGCAAACCGCCCTACGGGCTGACCCAACTCATGCTGTTGCCCCGGTGACACTCCGCGACCGCTCCCCAAGATCTGTGCCAGAACCGAGAACGGACAGCAGATGTTCACCACTTCGGGAGGCACCGCCGTCCGGCGCTGTTCGATTGCGGAGCAGGTCGGAGACAGGGCACCGACACCTTTGGTCAGTCCTTTAGAAGAGGCCGGCGCGCATGTGCTGCGTGAGGTTCTCGGAGACCTCGCGCAACCACGGACTGCGGACGGCTGGCAGCCGGACCAGGGTGTGCTGAAACGCGCCCGGATCGGCCCGGAACAAGTACCGGGGGCGCGGTGCGGGCGGGTCGTCGCGAAGGACGCCGTCGGGCATGCCGCCCGACGCGGGAACGGGCAGGTGCGGCTTGGGGAAGGCCAGCCACAACCACACCCCGAACGGCAGAGGCACCGGATAGGCCGTAGTGGCCGGGCCGACCGGGGTCCAAGTCTCTCCGGTCTGCGGATGGGTCGGCACGAGGACGACGTCAGCGTCCGCGTCGGGGGCGGGCTGCCCTGGTCCGGCTAGAACGGCGCGCCGTGCCCACAGACCCGCGGGCAGCAGGGCGTCGAGGGCGCGTTGGAACACTTCCTTACTCAGACCGTCCGGGGCGGTCACCGGCCGACCCTCCGAGGCTGCCAGCAGGTGAGCGAGTGCCCGGCCGACCGCGGCCTCCCACTGTGGGCTCCACGACCAGAAATGGTTCGGCCCGAGCCGGGACCCCCATGTGGCGATCGGCTCGAACGGAGGCGTGCCTTTTCCTTCCTCCAACAGCTCTGCCCAGGAGAGCGGTGCGGAGTCGGCGCCGTCGACAGGGAGGCGGCGCACGGCGTTGGGGGTGAGCCATACCGCCTGCCAGAGTGAGCAGTCGTCGATCCGGCTCGCGACGGGCAGGCCGCATTCCTCGCAGGCCATGTTGGGGCCGTCTGCTCCGTCGAGGCCGCAGCAGTAGCCGCCGGCCCTCTCCGGGATCAGCAGGGTGCCGCGGGCGTCGCCGGGTGCGATGACGATCGCGCCGGGGGCGCCGTCGGAGAGGGCGTGAACCGGCGCGTAGATGCCGCGGGTCACCGCCTCGTCCAGATGGATCTCCTCCCATCTCCGCCACGGCGGCCCCCAGGGCTCCGGGTTTACGGCGAACGTGCCCGACTCCATCAGCACCGGGAGCTGAATCCCGTTCCCGTACTTCTGATGAGCGTGGGCCGGCAGGGCGACCCGGGACAGCGGGTTGGTCAGCTCGGCGCCGCACCCCACACACACGAAAACGAACAAATGCCCTCCGCTGGTGAAACAGAGGGCATCGTCGCAGCTCCGTGGCAGACCGGCCAACGTGTTTTCAATCCACTGCGGGGCCGAAGCACAGCCATGACGTTGAGCATCACCGTTCGAATCCACTGCCCGCTCTGGCGCCTCCCGAAGTGGTGAACATGCGCTGTCCGTTCTCGTGGACAAAGCCAACCGATTGAGAACCCGTATTTGAACCCCTCTCACGGGGCTGCTGAAGCTGGATGAGGCTAGTGCCCGTGGACGACGGCGCATGTGCCACGTGCGGTGCCTGAGTGGGGGCGGCCTGCTTGACGAGGCGCCATGGAGATCGGCCCGCTCCGGACCGCCCGCTCGCCGGTACCGATCGAGGGCACGCTCGCCACGCAGGCCCGCACGTTGCGAGTTACCTACCTCGTGGGCCTGTTCAGATACAGATCGGCCTGTTCAGATGCAGATCACGATCTTTCCTCGGGTGCGCTCACGCTCGGCGTGCGCGTGGGCGTCGGCGATCCGCTCCAGGGGGTAGGCCTGTTCGATACGGGGTGTGTAGCGGCCTTGCCCGCCCAGTTCCGCCGCCGTGGACAGGAGAGTGGAATCGTTCTCCGCGTTGACCACATGCGTGCCCAGGCGCTGCCCGCCCGCATGGTCGGCGACCGTCGCGACGCGCTTCGGGTCACCTGTGATCGCGACGAGGTCGTCCAGCGATCCGGAGGCCGCGGTGTCGAGCACGATGTCGACTCCGCGCGGGGCGAGAGCGGACAGACGCTGCGCGAGGCCGGGGCCGTAGGTGGTGGGAACGGCGCCGAGTGCGGTGAGGAACTCGTGGTTGCGTTCACTGGCTGTCCCGATCACAGTGGCACCTTGCGCTACCGCGATCTCGACCGCCGCGCTGCCCACGCCTCCGGCGGCGCCCTCGACGAGAAGGGTGCGCCCCGCGAGGGAGCCGAGCGCGTCGAGCCCACGCATCGCGGTCACTGACGCGAGACCGGCACCAGCGGCCTGCTCGTCGTTCCACGTGGCGGGGGTGTGCGCCCAGGCCGAGAGGATGAGCAGCTCTGCGGTCGCCCCGGTGACACCGCCCAGTCCGAAGACACGGTCGCCGATGCTCACCCCCTGCACCCCGTCGCCGATCTCGTCGACCACACCGGCGCCGTCGCGCCCGGGAATGGCGGGCAGCTCCAGGGGAATCAGCTGGTGCAGGGCGCCGGCGCGCAGCTTCCAGTCGATGGGATTGACGCTGGCCGCCGCGACGCGGACACGGATCTCACCGGGTCCGGGGTGGGGGTCGGGGGCCTGCTCGATCACCAGGCTCTCCGCTCCGCCGTATTCGTGGAACCGGGCTGCGCGCATAATGGTCTGCCTTACTTTGACGGGCCGGAATGACGTGTTCATCCGACGCTCGTCACTCTAGAACCTGACGTTGACGTGAGGTGCAAGTCGCAACTGCCGCCCGGCCGGAGCAGGCGCGGATGGGTGAGGTTGCCGAGCGGGCGGGGGTGAGCGTGGGGGCCTGCGCCACTTCGAGGGATCACGCCGCCCGTCACGGTCGACACCCATGTGCCCTCGGGCGGGCTCGGCGATCCCGGCACGACGCGAGGACTGCCGTGCGTACGTGAACCGCGTGAACGCCCCTCGGGTCCGCCACCGGGTCATGATCAATCTCGGCGCCGGCAACGGTTCGATCGGCCCCCAGGGCTGCCCCCGGAGCCGGTATCGCTAGCCTAAACTTGACGTCAACGTGAGGTACGAGCGGGAAGGGAGCGACCTGCGTCATGCGCATCGGACAGCTTGCCAGGCGGTCAGGGGTCAGCGTGCGGGCCCTGCGCTACTACGAGGAACAGCGGCTCCTGGAATCGGCGCGGACGCCCGGTGGGCAGCGGGACTATCCCGACGAAGCCCTGGAGCGGGTCCAGCTCATCCAGGACCTCTTCGCGGCCGGCCTCTCCAGCCGTACCGTCGTCGAACTCCTGCCGTGCGTGAGCACCGGCGTCGCGACCCCCGCCATGCTCGACCAGCTCATCATCGAACGCGACCGCATCGCCGCACGCATCCAGGACCTGACCCGGGCCAAGACCAAACTCGGCCGCGTGATCGAGAATGTGACCGCGGCGAACGTGGCGCAGGACTGATCAACCCGTCGCGAGGGGTGGGGCCCCGACCTATCCGGCATCTACCGGGCGACATCGCGCGTGAACAGGTCTCCCCACCCGGTCGGGTCCGTGAGCGCCACCGCCACCCCTCCCCTGTACCCGCCATGGACGATCAACGCCTCCACGGTTTCGGCCGAGCGAAGCCCACTCGTACATGCCTGACTTGCCTTACATCGCTTCAACCCGTTGACCTGTAGAGACACTTGACAGCACTAGATAAAAGGAGAAGCGATTCGACGCCTGACCGCTCGGTACTGCCCGGCAAGTAGAGGACTGGAGAAGGGCGCCGACGTGCCCGGCCCCGTAGGACGGCGCCGTCTTCTTCAGCCTGCGGCGACCGCGGCGGCTTGTTGTTCGGCGCGGGCGCGGGTGGCCGCGAGGCGGTAGGAGTCGGTGCCGGTCTCGATGATGTTGCCGCCGAACGTCAGCCGGTCCACGATCGC
>NZ_JBIAHG010000081.1:0-8806 GCF_042870385.1 Streptomyces sp. NPDC006602
CAACGGAGTTCTCCGGGCGGGCAGTCGGCGATGAAACAGGAAGTCTCACGGCGCGAGCCGTAAGAATCTCCTCCCTTCAGGGAGGAGAGCGTCAACATGTCCTGTCCACGCCAGTCAAGTCAGTCAACCAGTCCCGGCACGGTTCCCGGGCACCTACGCGAAGTGGTCCTCACCTGGGGCGTGCCGGTAGCGCACGGCGAGGGCTGCGATGTCGTCGTCGAGCCGACCGCCGCTGTAGTGGAGCAGATCCCGGTGTAGCCGGCCCAGCAGCTCCCGGGGCGGCGCCGTGGTGTGCCGCCCCATCCAGTCGGCCAACGGGAAGAACTCGCCGGTGTGGTCACGGGTCTCCGTCACTCCATCGGTGTAGAGCAGCATGTGATCGCCAGGGCCGAACGGGACGGTCTCGACGTAGTAGTCGTCTCCGAGGAGCGTCGCGAGATTGAGGGGTGTCGAGGCGGTGGTGGGCTCGACGACGTGGACCTTCCCGCGCCGCACGAGAAGCAGTGGCGGATGCCCGCAGTTGAGAACCCTGACCTGTCCGCTGCCGTACGGGATCTCGGCGATCAGAGCGGTGGCAAAGTGCTCCAGCCGGTCACGGGCCACGATCCCCGCGCTGTAGCGGGCGATACTCATCTCCAGCCGATGGATGATGCTCCTCAGGTCTGGCTGATCGTACGCGTTCTCCCTGAAGCTGTTGATCACCGCAGCCGCCGCCCCCACCGCTGACAGGCCCTTGCCACGCACGTCGCCGATGAGTAGCCGGACCCCGTACGGGGTGTCGGCCGCCTCATAGAAGTCGCCTCCGATCCGGGCCTGCTCCTGGGCCGCCAGATACAGCGCCTCGATCTCGACGTCCTGCATGCGGAACGGCAGCGGTCGCAGCAGCACCTTCTGGGCCGCGTCGGCGACGAGCCGGACCTGGAAGAGCGTCTCCTCCCGCTGGAGTCGGAGATGGCTCGCATACGCTGCCGCCAAGGTGACCGCAATGATCGCGGCAGCCGTGTACGGCGTCCCCAGATCTGCGTAGACGAAGCTGAGACCGATCATGATCAGCAGGCAGAACGCCCCGAGCAGCACCGTCGGGAGCACGGGCCACATCGCGGCGGCGAGAGCCGGTGCTGCGGGCAGGAGGCGGCTGAAAGCGATCTCCCGCGGAGTGGAGAAAGCCAGGCCGGTGATGAGGACGGTGACGATCAACGGTGACAGCAGTACGGCTTTTTGCCGACCACCGTACGGACGGTTGCGGCCCCGGAGCCATCCTGTCCTGATCACATAATGCATCCTATCCGGGATGAATCAGACTTCGAGTGGTCGGAGAGCAGGCGCTCATACGCGACGATCAGCCGCTTGAACGGTCCCACCCGCCCGGCGCGACGCTCCGACGCGGGCGGCCCGGCAGTCAGGCCACGGGCAACGGGACGCCGTTGCGTCCTGGGTGTCGTACGCCAAGCCGTCGAGAAGATGTCCCCGTTTCCCGGAGCCGGCCCGTCCGGCGCTCGGCCGCCTTCTGACTGGGCGCGCGTGATGCTTCACCGACGCCGCAAAACGGTCGTGGCTTGCGACACTTGCCATGACCGAATCCATTCAGAACGACCTGCTGAACCACTCGCGCAGTAGTCACGATCATCGCCTGCTCCGACTCTCGCGTGTTTCTGCCCCGGTGCCTGCCCGGCGAGATCTTCGAACTGCGCACCGCCGGGAACATCGTTCCGTCCTACCGGTCCGCCACTGCCTGCGCCGTGGCGGGCACCATCGAGTTCGCCGTCATGGCCCTCGGAGTCCCGGACATCGTGGTGTGCGGGCACTCGCACTGCGGTGCCGTCAAGGGGCTGCTGGACGAGCGCAGCGTGCAGACCATGCCGCTCGTGCGGCACTGGCTGACCCAGGCGCGGCACCGATCCGGCGGACACGGAGCCTGACGAGAGGTCTTCAGGCAAGAGCCAGCGCCGTCGGCTCAACCGCGGCGGAGGCAGGCAGGCCAACGCCGCGCTGCACCGCATCGTGGTCACCCGTATGAGACAAGACGAGCGCACCCGCCTCTACCTGGAGCGACGCACCGCCCAAGGAAAGGGAAAACGCGAGGTCATGCGCTGCCTTAAACGCAACTCCTTCCTCTCCCCGGCCGCCAACCACCACACCGATGCCTACGGCGCAGTTACGAGAACCGCATCCGCTTGTCGCTCGAAGTTGGCGCGGCGGACGGTGTCCTCTGCCGTCCGCGCCGTATGGCCCGAGGACCTGCCGGTGTTCTTCCGCATCTCGGCCACCGACTGGCTGACCGAGAACCTGGAGGACGAGCGCCAGAGCTGGACTGCAGAGGACACCGTCCGCCGCGCCAAGGAACTGACGGCCCACGGCGTCGACCTCCTGACCCGTCGACCGGTGGCATGGTCCGCGACGCCAAGATCGTCGCAGGGCTGAACTACCAGGTGCGGTGCCCTTCGCCGCCCAGGCCCGCGACGAGGCCGGCGTCCCCACCGCCACAGTGGGCGTCATCACCGAGCCGCAGCAGGCCGAGGAGATCATCGCCGGCGGGCAGGCCGGTGCCGTCTTCCTGGGCCGCGAGCTGCTCCGCAACCCCTACTGGGCCCAGCACGCCGTTCTCGCCCTCGATGTCGAGCCGCGCTGGCGCGACCAGTACGGCTACGCGGTGAAGCGCCGCAAGCGCTCCTGACCCCCCGCCTGCCCTTGTCCCGAAGCCCACTCCGCTCCTCTGGGACCTGGGCACCACTTCACCAGGAGACCCTCAGCGGCCTTCTTCGGATTCGGCGTGGCCGCAGCCAAGCTTGCCGCCCGCAGCGCTCACATCGTCGCCGCCGCCCGTGGGCAGGAAGCCCTGAACCGCCTGTTCGCCGACATCCGCACGGCGGCGGCACCGCTGCCAGCAAGGCCACGGATGTCACCGCCGCGTGCGACGCCGAGGCGCTGATGGGGATTCTTGAAAACGGCCACGGCTGCGCGTCGCCTCACTCGGTCCGCAGTTCAACGGAGTGGGGAGTTTCAACGAGCGCGGCGTGCGTTGTCGGCCGGGGCCGCCCGCTCATGGAGTGTGCGGGCGGGGGCACACACCTGAGGCCGTGACCGTCTCCGGTGTCGACCGCCGCGACGGGGTTGGCGGGCGGGCCTACCCTGAAGTCATGGCGACGGTGCAGGTCAACGGGCTAGGGGTCGCTTACGACCGCGTGGGCGAGGGGCCTCCCGTGGTGTTCCTGCACGGTGCGGCGGAGGACGCCCGGGTCTGGCGGCCGCAGCTCGACGCACTGGCGGACGAATTCACGGTCGTGGCCTGGGACGAGCCAGGAGCGGGCCGCTCCTCCGGCATTCCTGAGTCCTTCAGCCTGGCGGACTACGCGTACTGTCTGGCCGGGGTCGTGGAGTCGCTGGGGCTCGGTCCGGCGCACATCGCCGGCCTCTCCTGGGGTGGCACTCTCGCCCTGGAGTTCTACCGCCACCACGCGGACCTCGTGACGACGCTGATCCTCGTCGACACCTACGCGGGCTGGAAGGGCTCCCTGCCTGCGGAGGAGGTGCGGGCCGCGGCCCAGGTCTCCTTCCGCGCAACGGCCAGGGCGGCAGCCCGGTCCAGATCGAGGACGGTGATTCCGGGCAGGGAAGCCAGATGCTCGGCCGTGCCGGGCCGGGCGCGATCGGCTTCCACCAACGCGCACGCCGGGGCGTACAGGAACCAGCCCGACTCGGCATGGGCACGGTGGATCAGACGGGAAGCAAGGATGTTGCCTTGGCCGGCTGCGGCCATCGCGGTGTCGTCCAGGAACGATGTGCACAGCGTCACTCACCGGCTGGTCACCTGGGCCAGGCGCCGGTGCAGCTCGCTGTCCAGGTCCTGCTCCTCGGCAGCGGTCGGCGCGTAGCCGTTCCACTCCTTCAGTGCGGCCAGGGCCTTCGCCGCCCGCTCGGCTCGGCAGGAGTCAGCCGCGTCTCAGCAAGACGGGCGAGATACGCGCGCAGCGACAGACCCTCAGCGGCAGCTATAGCGGCCAGCCGGTCCTTGGCTTCCTTGGGGATACGGACGTTGGCATCGGACATCGTCGTGCTCCTACCGTTCCTGGACAGTGAGCGGGAGTGAGTCCACGCACTGGCACGCCCCGAACGGTCTTGGGCGCTCCCCCAGAGGGGGGACCCCCAGGTCGTCCGCTTTCGCCTCCGGGTGGCGACACGGATCCTGTCCGTGGTCCGATCCCGGAAGGGCGGAGTCCCTTACGACCTGGCCATGTGGATGCAGCCAGAGGCGACGGGGAGGCCCTGAACCATCACGCTGGTGAAGCAGGGGCCCCGCACGCCAGCACCGCACCCGGCGTCCCAGATCGCGCTGCTCACGCTACCCGGGCCCGCACCACACCTCGCAAGCCCGAAAGCCGACCATCACACGATCGAGCTAAATCACCCTCATACGCGTTCCACATCGAGCAGTTGTCAACCCCATCGCTGAAGGGTACGGGTACGTACCCGTACCCACCATGCGGCTGATTCCAGTCACAACCCTGTCGCCTGGCCGAATCCAGTGCAATGCTGTGACGGCGGTGATCCTCCAACCCCCGCGGAGGCCCCACCTCTGGCCCCGCCCGTGTACCACCTGGGCGGGGCCGCGCCGCCCCTCCCGGCCCTCCCCACGGGAGGGCCGACGCCTGCCCCACGGCCTGGCACGTGAACGCCCGACCCGTGCACCAAAGGCCGCAGGCACCGGGTCGGACAGGCGGTAGACGAAGTACATCCAGGCACCGACGGCCGCGAGAACGGCCACGACACTTAGACGTCGTCTCATTTGGCGAGTCGGCGGTAGCAGATGAGGCTGCAGGCGATGGCGGTGAAGGCCTGGAAGTGCTCGGCCTTGCGTTCGTAGCGGCGGTGCAAACGGCGGCAGCCGCCCAGCCAGGACATCGTGCGCTCGATGGTCCAGCGGTGCCGGCCCAGCCGAGTGGAGGACTCGATGTCCTTGCGGGCGATGCGGTGCCGGATGCCTCGCTTGCGTAGCCATCGGCGCAGGTGGTCATAGTCGTAGCCCTTGTCCGCGTGAAGCTTCGCGGGTCGTCGTCGGCGCGGGCCGCGGCGGGAGCGGATCGGCGGGATCCCGCGCACGAGCGGCTCAAGTGCCTGGCTGTCGTGCACGTTCGCGCCAGAGATGCCGATCGAAAGGGGTAAACCGGTCCGCTCGGTGATCAAGTGGATCTTCGAGCCCTTCTTGCCCCGGTCTACAGGATTCGGACCTGTCAGGTCCCCCCTTTCAGGGCCCGCATGTTCACCGAGTCGATCGCGCAACGCGACCAGTCCAGCTCTCCGCGCGAACCCAGTTCGTCGAGGATGACGCGGTGCAGCTTCGCCCAGACCCGGGCGGCGGTCCACTCGGTGAAGCGCTGGTGCGCAGTCGGCCCCGACGGGCCGAAAACCGGCGGCAACTGCCGCCAGGTGCAACCCGTCGTGGCCACGAAGATGATCGCGGCGTGGCGGCGGCGGTCGCGACATGGAGGCCGCAGGGGACGGACGTCAAGCCGTGCCGACGTTTTCGGCGGCGCGGATTCGCTGGGCGACGTCGCGGAGTTTGATGTTGTGGTGCTGGGAGATGCGGCGCAATGCGCTGAAGGCCTCGTCCTCGCTCAGCTGGTGGCGTTCCCGCAGGATGCCCATGGCCTCGCCGATGGCGTGCCGGGTGTCCATGGCGTGTTCGAGCTGGTCGATGGTGTGGGCGCCGGCCAGTGCGACGGCGGCGTGCGAGGCGAGCAGCCAGCCCGCGGTCTCGATGTCCTCGCCGAAGGCTCCGGGGTGGCGGGAGTACAGGTTCAGCGCGCCGAAGTCGTCGTCGTCGGTGTACAGCAGTACGCCGGTCATGCTGCCCACGCCCAGCCGGCGGGCCTCGGCGGCGTACCGCGGCCAGGTCGGCTGGGGCCGGGTCATGTCCGCGATCCGGTACACGCGCTCGCCGTCCTTGCCGCGGGCCAGGTCGAAACAGGGGCCCTCGCCCAGTTCCCCCTGCAGGCGGTCGGAGTCGTGGACCATGTCCCCGCAGGCGGCCAGGGTCACGGCCCGGCCCTTGCGCATGGCCAGGATCCCGGCCGCGTCACAGCCGTCCAGCAGATTCACCGCCGCCGCCGCGATCTGATCCAGGGTTGCCTGGACCGAGTCCTGGGCCAGCAGATCCCGGGCGAGCAGTGCCATCTGCTCGGCGTACCCACGCCACTCCACCGCCACCACCCACCTCGACCAGGTTCAACCACAGTACCGCCGGCCCGCCGCGTCCCGGGCGGCAGTCCACCATCGCGACGCGCTGGGACTCGGGACATTTCGACACCTCTCCGCATTACGGCATCGGGCACTCCGAGCCACCGGCGGCCTGGTAGGCGGCAAGCCGCGCTCATCCCATCGTGCGGCAACTGCCGTACAACCCCTCGGCATCTCGTGAGTCTTGTTCACGAGGAGTTCGTCTCACTGGAGGTTGAACGACGTGGTCTCGAAGCGAATCGCACTGGGCCTGGCGGCCGTCACCACACTGGCGGCGTCGGCCTGGGCCGCCGCGGCTGAGCCGCAGGCCTCCGCGGCCGTACCGACCGGTCCGCGGGCCGACTTCGATCGCGACGGCAGAGCGGACATCGCCATCGGCGCCCCTGGCGGGCAGGTGGGAGGCGGGGCGGGGGCCGGATACGTGTCGATCGTGTACGGCAACGGCGAGACCGCTACGTTCAGCCAGAACACGGCGGGTGTGCCCGGAGCGGCCGAGGCGAACGACAAGTTCGGCCAGACAGTGGTGCCCGTCGACCTCGACGGCGATGCGTACACCGATCTGGTGGTCGGAACACCCGGCGAGCGGATCGGCCAGGTACAGGCCGGCATGCTCATCGTTCTGTGGGGCGGGCCGGACGGACTCGGCCAGGCCACCGCCGTGGACACCGGCGCGAGGGGCGGCGGCGATGTGGGAGGGGCGGTCACGGCCGGCGACTTCGACGGCGGCCGACGGGCCGGCCTCGCGGTGCGCGCGCCCGGGGTTGTGCGCCTCCTGAGCGGGATCGGCCGGGACGGCAAGCCCGCCAAGGACTCCATGTTCTCGCTGTACGAAGCCGAGGGCACCGCCGTGACCGTACGTGACCTGTCCTCCGGAGACGTCAACGGGGACGGGATCGCCGACCTGGTCGTGACCGTCACCGACGACGAGGAGGGGGACTCCTGGCGCAGTGCTCTCTACCTGGGCGGCACGTCAGGTCCCACCCGGGTGGGCATCCTCAACGCGGCGAACGGCAAGCGCCTCAACGGTCAGTACACCGCCGTCGGGGATGTGAACGGCGACGGCTACGGCGACATCGTGGTCGGCCACGCTGAGGAATGGAACACCGACTCCGGCCGGCCGGAGGTCAAGGGCGGCGCGGTCGGTGTCGCCTACGGCGGCCCGCAGGGCCTGAGCGACACCCTCGCCCCGGTCTGGGTCAACCAGGACTCCACCGGCGTGCCCGGCGTCAGCGAACCGGGTGACGGTATGGGAACCGGCCTGGCGGTGGCGGACACCGACGGCGACGGCTACGCGGACGTGCTGGCGGGCGTGCCCGGCGAGGACTTCGACGGCCTCACCGACCCGGGCTCCGTCCTGCTGCTCAAGGGCGGTCCGAAGGGGCTGACCGGCAGTGGTGCCAAGGTGTTCACCCAGAACTCCGCGGGCGTGCCCGGCGTGGCGGAGAAGGGCGACGGCTTCGGCAGGAGCGCCGCCCTGGGCGGTCGGTTGGTCGTCGGCGCCCCGCAGGAGAACGCCGGCGACGGCTCGGCATGGGCCCTCAACCTCTCGGGGAACTCGACCGCCTACAGCCCCGGCTCCTTCGGCGCCCCGGCCGCGAAAGCCGGGTTCGGCGGCGCCGTGGCCGGCGGCTGACCGGGCGCAGCGACCACCTCGGCCCGCCGCGCCCAGCCTCGAAGGCCGACCATTCACAAGCGAACACTTGGGACCTCCTCCCCATGCCCCGCTGTTCCGGACGTTAGCTGCCGATCTTGACGTGAGCGATGAGGGGGTTGAGGGACACCGGAACGAAGACCGGTGCTAAAAGATCGTTGTATGTGGGTTCAGCGAGTGATCGAACTGACCGGGTGGGAGCCGCTCGGGATCTCCGTCGACTGGGCGGCGATCGAGGGAGAGCTGGGGGTTCCGCTGCCGGCTGACTACAAGGAGCTCTACGAGGCGTTCAGCGGCGGCGTCTTCAGTGATTCCGTCTACTTTCTGGGGCGCGACGAGGGCATCTCGTTCGACTTCCTGACACAGTGGCGGGTCGACCTGTCGACCGACCAGGACAGCAAGCTCGGAAGCGTCTCCGCCGTCGAGCCCTATGCGATCTACGCGCCGGGCGGCAAGGGGCTGGTTGAGTGGGGCTCCACCGAATGGGCCGACGAGTACTTCTGGCTGATCGATGCTGAGCGGCCGGGCGAGTACCCCGTCCTTGCGCGGTCCAATGACGTCGGCGGATGGCACCGGTTCGACATGTCCACCTCTGAGTTCCTCTACCGCATCCTTGCCGATGCCGATTTTCAACCTTTCGGGATCGCGCAGTACGACCTCGGCACGACGTTCAAGCCCGGCTCCGGCGGCCCCGTCGATGGCCAGCCGCTCTGACGAGAGGCTGGCCGTCCCACGTTCGTGGACACGACAGTGCCGTCGTTTCTCATCGAGATCCGTGAGCCAGGTGATCACCAACTGCCTCCGGAACCGGTCGCCAAACGCTGTTCTGAACCGCCCCGGTTCGAATGGAGACTCGATTTCATGAAAGGATCGAGTCATGGCACGACCTTCCCGTTACCCGCTTGAGCTCCGCCGTCGTGC
>NZ_JBIAHG010000082.1:0-7883 GCF_042870385.1 Streptomyces sp. NPDC006602
GCCCGTCGAATACGAGACCAACCACTACATGCAATCCACGAAACCCCAGGTCACAACCACAATCTGAGATCTCTACCGAACCCGGGGCGGTTCAACGCGCGCCATCTAATTACCGCGGCGGGAGGCCGCCGAGTCTGCGGTAGCAGATGAGGGTGCAGGCGATGCTGGTGAAGGCGAGGAAGTGGGCGGCCTTGCGTTCGTAGCGGCGGTGGAGGCGGCGGCAGCCGGCGAGCCAGGACATGGTCCGTTCGATGGTCCAAAGGTGTCGGCCGAGTCGCAGTGAGGTCTCGACGCCCTTGCGGGCGATGCGGTGCCGGATGCCTCGCTGCGACAGCCATTGCCGCAGGTGGCGGTAGTCGTAGCCCTTGTCGGCGTGGAGCTTGCCGGGCCTGCGGCGACGCGGGCCCCGGCGGGACCGGATCGGCGGTAAACCTTTCACGAGCGGGATCAGGGCCTGGCTGTCGTGGACGTTGGCACCGAGATTCCGACGCACAGGGGCAGACCGGTCCGCTCGGTGATCAGGTGGATCTTCGAACCGTACTTACCCCGATCGACAGGATTCGGGCCTGTCAGATCCCCTTTTTCAGGGCGCGCATGTTCACCGAGTCGATCGCGCAGCGGAACCAGTCCAGCGCACCGCGGGCGCCGAGCTCGTCGAGGACCAGACGGTGGAGCTTGGCCCAGACCCTGGCCTTCGTCCACTCGGTGAAGCGCCGGTGAGCCGTCGCTCCCGACGGCCCGAACGATGCGGACGATGCGGACGATGCGGACGGCAACTGCTGCCACGTGCGTCCGCCCTTGCCGCCGCTGCAACCATGCGTCTTCCGCACATGGCGAGCGCACTCGCACTCCCGCCGAGCCCTGCGGCCATAGGCGGAGACACGAAATTCGCCAACGCCGCGCCTGCTCCTGCCGTCACCCCCAGCCCTCCAGCAACAGCCATCGATCGCATCCGTGACCAACGCACCCCGACCACCCCCGATTTCGGTTACCGGCCCCAGCGCCTCCTCGGCACTGCTCTCGGTTTCAGAGACTTCAACCCCAGCCGTGACTGCCGAACCGGTATGGGTGAACGGTGTACAGATCGGTCCCCTTCGCCGACTCCCCCCAGACCGAGACCCGGATCACTCCCAAGTTGCAGGTGAGACAGCCTGGCGCCCAGCGGTGAGCAGCCCAACAGCTCATAACCGAAGTGGGACGGGTTCCGGGCGCTGGTCTCGGTCGATGCGGGCCGGGTGGTACTGCGCTCCAGGCGCGGCACCGAGATGGGGCCAGCGTTTCCGGAGGTCGTGGCCGGGGCCGTGCAGCTGCCGGACGCGACCGCGCTGGACGGAGTCATGTGACCTGTGGGGGTGTCTCAGCCCCAAGGTGTCTCAGGCGGCACAGCTCCCATAGACGAGACGTGACGGGCGTCGCGGCCACGTGCCGCAGCGGCCGCTCAGAGGTGGCCGTCCAGGAGCTTCCGTACCTCGGCGATGGTCATAGGCCCCGTGCCGTGCGCCACCGCCTCTCCCTCCTTCAGCAGGACGTAGGACGGGGCTCCGGTGATCCCGTATCGCTCGGTTGTGGCCGGACAACGCGTGATGTCGGTGCGGACGGCCGTCAGGCGGCCCGTGTAGTCGTCGGCGATGCCACCCACGACGAGGTCCATCACCCGGCAGGGCTCGATTGCCTTGGGCCATGTCCCGGTGAAGTATGCGAGGACCGGAACTCCGCTCATCCCGAGGATGAAATTGAACTCCGCGTCCTCACGGGGTCGGTGAACCCGCGTCGCCATGGAAGCTCCTGACCTCACGTTCCGTCATTCCATCCCCATCATCCCTCGCGCGGTGTGCCAGGCCGGCCCGTTCGGTCGTCCGGCTGACCTGTCGGAAGGGAGGCACGGGGCCATCGCAGAACCACGGTGGTCCCCGGCGCGAGCGGCCCGGCCCCCGCCCCTGGTGACCCGGCCTGGCCGCCCCGCCGGTCACCCAGCTGCAGCCCGCCGCGCGCCCGTGGGTCAGCTCGTGCCAGGACAGCGGCCCTCCACGACGACATGAAAGCCGTTTTCCAGGGCATAACTGCCCAGATCGCCGACCAGATGCTCGATGAGCGCGTCGACGAGCGGGCCGGTGCGCATCGTCCACCGGATCCAGTCGAGCCGTATCCGCCACCGCGCTTCTCAGAGACAGCGCCCCCGACGGGCTTCCCGAGGCCTTGTCTGGTCTTCACATCAACCCCCGGTCTCAGCTGGCTGCTCATACCGCTCTTCACCGGGCCGCATGAGCCAGCTGATGCCACCGAGAACGAGGCACGGTTCCTGGACCGCTCGCGGACGCGGTCGTGGACGGTCGAAGTTCGCGTCAGCTGACCCGAAGACCGACCGCCAGCGTCAGTTCAAGGACCCGGTGTGGCGATGCGAGATCCGGAAACAGCTCCCGCAGCTGCGACATCCGGTACCGGACTGTCTGGGGATGGACGAACAACGCCGCCGCCACCTCGTCCCGCCTGCCCTGGTGCAGCAGCCACGCCCGCAACGTCTCCTCCAGCCGCCGTGCGGTCGCGACAGGCAAGGTCCGCAACGGTGCGAGGGCTCGGGCACGCAGGTCTGCGAACGCGTCCACGTCGGCGCTCAGCACCAGCTCGGGCAGGTGGTCCTCGGTGTCGCGAATATCAGAGGAGAGGGAGCGCGCGCGTACGGCTCGTGCGTACGAGGCGGACGCACGAGTCCATGGCCGGGCCGGGCCGACCACGGCGGTGCGGTCGGTTAGCTGCCGCAAGAGATGTGATCGGTCGGCATCGGGGACGAGCAGCACACCGGTGGCATCCGGCAGATCGTCGAGGACGAGGGTGCTCGGGTCGAGCGCGCGGTAGGCAGGCCGGGCCTGGGCGGCGGGCAGCAGGACCGCGGTCAGCGAAACCGGAGGCTGCCACCCGGCCCGTTGAACAGAGGCCAGCAGCACGTCCGGGCTCGCGCCGGCGAGGAGGTCGCGGGCCAGGTGTTCCAGGTGGCGCTCGTGGGCCCTGCCCCGGGCGGCCAGTTCGTCGGCGTGGCCCGCGGCGCTCGCGGCGGAGAGCTCGTCGATGTAGGCGAATGTCAGCTCGGCGAACTTGGCGACCTCGGCGGCGGGCAGACCTGCGGGTACGGCACCCGCTGCCAGGCATCGCCAGGCCACGCGGGCGCCGACGCGGTAGGCGCTGAGCAGGGCGTCCATCGAACGGCCGTCGCGCACCTCGCCGCGGCCCAGCTCGTAGGCTGCGTCACCGGCGTCGCCGCCTGTGGCGTTCCCGCTCGCGAGGTCCAGGTAGTGCCCCAGGGCGGTGCGGACGGCTCGGCGGATGGTGCCGCCCATGCGGCCCGAGAGGGCGTTGGCGTAGGAAGGGACCTCGTCGATGATCGCCTGGACGACCTCGTCGGCGGTGGTCTTCAGCGCGGCCCGAAGTGCGGTGACCGTCGTCTCATCCAGGGCCAGTTCGCTGGCCCTCCGGATTGCATGGCTCACGTTTTGTTCCCTGCGAACAATTCAGCCGACCAGATTCACATCCTGCGGTCAGGACTTTACGCCCTGAGGCGCAGCAAGCTGGAGTCATGACGAGTACAGCCCTCCGCAGCAGGGCGTGGAAACTGCTGGAGATGGTCACGACGCCGCTGCTGCCGTCGGACTATCTCGACCTGGTCAGCCCGCTGCGTGCGGGCGCTGACCTGCGTGGGCGCATCGAGGCCGTGCACCCCGAGACGGGTGACGCCGCGACCATCGTGATCAGGCCAGGAGGGGGCTGGCGCGGCCACACAGCCGGTCAGTACGTGCGGATCGGGGTCGACGTCGACGGGGTGCGCCTGTGGCGTGCCTACTCCATCACCTCGCCGACAAACCGCCAGGACGGCCGCGTCACGATCACCGTGAAGGCGATCCCGGACGGCAAGGTCAGCAACCACCTGGTCCGCAAGGCGAAACCGGGCACGCTGATCCAGCTCGACCAGCCGACCGGTGACTTCGTGCTGCCGCAGGCCAAGCCCGCCAAGGTGCTCTACCTGACGGCCGGCAGCGGCATCACGCCCGTGATGGGCATGCTGCGCGACATCGAGTTCGACGACGTCGTCATGGTCCACTGCGCGCCACAGCCGCAAGACGTGATCTTCCGCAACGAACTGCACGACCTGGTCGCGGACAAGAAGCTGCGGCTCACCGAGGTGCACACCGACACAGACGGCATGCTCGACATCGCCCGTCTCGACGAACTCGTGCCCGACTGGGCCGAGCGCGAGACCTGGGCTTGCGGGCCCGCGGGCCTGCTCGACGCCGCCGAAGAGCACTGGACCGAGCACGGCGTCCAAGAGCGCCTGCACACCGAACGCTTCCGCCCCAGCATCGTCGTCGCCGGCGACGGCGGCGAGGTCACGTTCAGCGCCACCGGCAAGACCGTCGACGCGGACGGCGCCACGCCGTTGCTGGACATCGGCGAGGAGGCCGGCGTGCTCATGCCCTCCGGGTGCCGCATGGGCATCTGCTTCGGCTGCGTCACGCCGCTCAAGGCGGGCATCGTCCGCGACCTGCGCACCGGCGAGATCACCGAAGCCGAGCCGGGCGTCCTCATCCAGACCTGCGTGTCCGCCGCGGCGGGCCCCTGCGACATCGAACGGTAGGAGCACCTTGACCGCCATCGACCCCACCGCCCACCTGACCGCGGAGCAGATCGAGGAGCTAGGCCGCGAGCTGGACGCGATCCGAGACGAGGTGATCGCCGGCCGCGGCGAGAAAGACGCCGCCTACATCCGTAAGGTCATCTCCGCGCAGCGCACGCTCGAGCTGGTCAGCAGGGGCGTGCTGCTTTTCTCGATCTTCCCGCCCGCGTGGCTGCTCGGCACCGCCGGGCTGTCCGTGGCGAAGATCATGGACAACATGGAGATCGGCCACAACGTCCTGCACGGCCAGTGGGACTGGATGCGGGACCCGAAGATTCACTCCACCACCTGGGAGTGGGATCACGTCTCGCCGTCCGAGCAGTGGAAGCACTCGCACAACGAGCTGCACCACACGTACACCAACGTGATCGGCAAGGACAACGACCTCGGCTACGGCATCATGCGCGTCGACGAGGACCAGAAGTGGCACCCGTTCCACCTCGGCCAGCCGCTGTGGAACTTCTTCAACGCCTGCTTCTTCGAGTACGGCATCGCCGCGTACGACCTGGAGCTCGGCAAGAACCTGCACAAGCGCCGCCGCAAGAACCCGGAGTTCCGCGCGCGGGCCAAGGCCGTGGGCGGCAAGATCCGCAAGCAGGTGCTCAAGGACTACGTGATCCACCCGCTGTCGTCGGGCCCGTCGTTCCTCCCCACGCTCGCCGCCACGTTCACCGCGAACCTGGTCCGCAACATCTGGTCCCACTCGGTGATCATGTGCGGGCACTTCCCCGAGGGCGTGCAGGTCTTCGAGCGCCGGTCGATCAAGGGCGAGACGCGCGGCCAGTGGTACCTGCGCCAGATGATGGGCTCGGCGAACATCAGCGGCAGCAAGGCCATGCACTTCATGACCGGCAACCTGTCGCACCAGATCGAGCACCACCTGTTCCCGGACCTGCCGAGCAACCGGTACGCCGAGGTCGCGGTGAAGGTGCGCGCGCTGTTCGAGAAGTACGAGCTGGAGTACGTCACCGGCCCGCTGCCCAAGCAGGTGTTCTCCGCGTGGCACAAGGTCTTCCGGCTCTCGCTGCCGAACAAGAAGCCCGAGGTCAAAACGCCGGACCGCGAGCAGGAGCTCGTCGCCGCCTGATTCCCGGTATTGGGACAGATCTCTCGGCCGTACCGGCGGCACCGCCGGGTTCGGTGAGTCCGTTGCGGACGGTGAGCGACCGCTACGTCGGACCGTACGACACGGGATCCGGGGCAGCCAGTGTCCAGCTGCGCTGCTACCTGGACGTGCGCCAGGAGCTCAGCACACAGCCCCCGGCGAGGTGCTGTAGTGCGCTGACCTGCCATGGTCGGGCCGGTAGTCGGGTGCGTACGCGCACTCGGTTTGCCGACGGGCGGGCTGGGTGGAAGGCATGGGCTGTGACGTGGACACTGCCGGAACCGATGCGAGCAGGAGCTCGTCGCCGCCTCCCCCGCTTGGTCACCGAGGCCGGTGGAACCTGGAGCCGATACGCCCCCGGCGACCACTGAGGAGTGCGTCGTCCCCGATGGGGCCACGTGTCTGTCAGCCTGCTCGATAGAGTCCGCATCGCAGCCAGCCCCGGAAGGACTCTCACATGACAACGTTTGACGAGCTCACCGCCTGGGCCGGCACCGGGAACGTTACAACGGCAGACGCGGCAGTCGTGTCGGGCTGGCAGATCCCCGAAGATCAGAAGGCACTACTGGTTGATGTCGGGATTCCCATCGTTGATCAATTGATCGAGTACGTATCGTTCCAGGCGGAGGCGGCTCCAGCACTCCAGACGTCAGATGGTAGGTCGCTCTACCGCCTCACCCAGAACCGCCATGGCGACCTCGTGCCCGGCCTGGAATGGTCGTTCGGCGTCGAACCCGGGACAGGCACGGTCCACTACGTCCTTCCGCAAGGCGAGGCATGGTTCGCCAACTCCTCCATCGACCTGTGGCTGCGGACCCTGCACCACTACGGCCTGCACGTCAGCGAGTCCGAGATCCTCAACGACCCGGATGACCGCGAGGACGAAGCCCTGGCCGAGCTCAGCATGCTCGCTGACGAACTCAAGAAGATCGATCCAGCTGCCTTCGACGGCTACAACGGGTTCATCTGGGCAGAATTCCTCGACCGCTGGCTCTGGTAGTTGCCCGCGGCCGCCACAATCCCCAAGCGATCACTCACCGTGCAGCCATGTTCAACATTGAGATCATCAGTCCCAGCCGGGCCATCCGTACGGGCCGCCGTGCCGACGGACGTACCGGCGCAGGCTCAGCCGCTTCAGCGGCCCGAGGCGCCGTCTGCGGCCACCATTCGGAGGTAGCGCTTCACGGCACGCGGCCGTGAAGCGGCGCACCTCCTCTTCCGCGTGGCCACTGAGCTCAGTGATGATCTTGCGCTAATGATGGGGCTGCCCCAGTCGAGCCACCAGGCCAGTTCGTCCAGCCATGCACTGAGTGGGCGTTCACATAGTGTTTTTTCGGTATGCGAGTTTTGTCCATGTCCTGCTTTAGGCGTCTTCATCAGGTAGGGGCTATTCATACTCTGCAGGGCCGAGTACTCGACTGTCCGTCTCCTGCGGCTTCATACCCGAAAACCCGTCTGATTTGAAAACACCACAGAATCGCCTGAGTTCCAGCGGAACCCGCCCCTCCGTCGTACTCATGATCACGCTGCGCCGTGAGCGAGCGTAAGCCGTACCCCAGCGACCTGTCCGACGCCCGATGGGCCCTGATTGAGCCGACGTTGACGGCCTGGAGAAAGGCCCGCCTCGAACGCCGGCCGACGGGACAGCCGGCCAAAGTCGAACTGCGCGACGTATTCGACGCACTCCTCTACATCAACCGCACCGGAATCCCCTGGAAGTACCTCCCGCACGACTTCCCGGGCCACGGCACCGTCTACTTCTACTACGCCGCCTGGCGCGACGAGGGAATCCTCGCCCAGCTCAACTACGACCTGACCGGCCTGGCCCGCGTCAAGGACGGCCGCAAGCCCGAACCGACCGCCACCGTGATCGACACCCAGAGCGTGAAGACCTCCACCAACGTACCCCTGACCAGCCAGGGAACCGACGCCGCCAAGAAGATCGTCGGCAGGAAACGCGGCATCCTCACCGACACCATCGGCCTCATCCTCGCCGTGACCGTCACCGCCGCCAGCCTCTCGGAAAACGCCCTGGGAATACGCCTCCTCGACCAGGCGAAGGAGAAGTACCCAACCATCTCCAAGAGTTGGGTCGACACCGGCTTCAAAAATGCC
>NZ_JBIAHG010000083.1:0-7638 GCF_042870385.1 Streptomyces sp. NPDC006602
CACCAGCTACCTCGCCGGACTCCACTTACGCGGTGCCGTGATCTGGATCCGCAGCCTCCGGCCAACATGATCCGAACCTGGAACAGGCCCTAGCGGTCTGCGTGAGAATGACCTGGCCCTTCGTCACTCATGTCAGCAACAGGTGAGCACCATCCGTCCGAGGTGCTGCGGGAGGTTGGAGGGCCGGTGTACTCCCCGAACGCGACACCCTGCCCTCGGTGCGCTTCCCTGGCCGAGAAGGCGAAGCAGATCACCATCCCGATCGAGTTCGACATGCAGTGGGACGACGAGCACATCTCGCGCGAGGAGGGTCTCGCGCTGTTCGACGCCTTCGCCTCGAAGGAGAGGTCGTCGCACGTGAACTCGGGCAAGCACCAAAAGCTGCCTCGGTTCGAGGTCGACAGCTCCGTCCGGTTCTTCGCCCGGCACCTCCACGGAGCGGTCACCACGTCGGCCTGACCTGATCGGTCGCGGCGTCCGGCTTGTCAGCCGGGTGCCGCAACCGCGGCCCCGGATTGAGGCTGCGTATCCAGATGATGGATCCGCGCAGTTGGACCCGCCATGTAGCTCGCGGGAGTCTGTGACCGAAGGCGGTCAGTGAACTGTTCCCGTACCTGCCCCGGCAGAGCGGCTGAGGCGCGGGCGTGGCGCAGCGGCCTCGCCTCGGAGTGAAGCCGAGCAGGACCTGCCCCACCGCCAGCGTCACAGTTCGGCGTCGCTCACCCGCGGCGCAATCCCGATCTGCGGCCGCCACGGAGCGAAATGCGGAGCAGCCCTCAGCAAGTCGTCCGTCTGACCACGGAGCGGTAGCGAGGGTGTCCAATTCGGTCGTCACAGATGGACTTTGGACGCCCTCGCCGCGGCTCCGCAGGAAGATCGAGGGACTATCACGGTCCGGAGCTGGCGGGAGCACCAGGATTGGTCGTGTCGAAGTAGACCCTGTCCGTGCCTGGATCGAGATAGAACCTGCCGGTGTACATGCCAGCCGTCATGTCATGGTCGAAGGAATCACTGCGAACCCACCGTGCACCCTTGGGCACAAACTCGGCAAGTTTTTCAGGGAGTTGAGTGGGCACCTCTGGCTGAAAGCTCTGCTGCGAGGCCCCCGTGAGGCCGTCAACAGTACCCGCAGCCAGCTGGGCGGTTCCCACGACGCGCACATCGGCGGGGCCCGGAACGGACCCCCGCGAATCTGTGCCCAGCACAATGCCGAGCCAGTGCGCACCTGACAACGGGCCGAGGCCGGCGAACCTGCGTTCCAAAGGCCCCAGGTCGGTGCGGACCTTTGCGTCATCTGCGCTCTTCGTATGCGCCGTGCACGCCGCAAGCAGCATCACCGCTGCGAGCACGAGCACCCCCTGGCGTCCGAGACCCGCCATGCCACCCACAGGCCGCCCCACCAAAGCCCCCCCAAAAAATAGCCCCCGCATCTCACGCCTGATCGTAGCCGTCAGCTCGCAGCTCCCACCCCTTGGAATCGATCATCTGGATGGGCGGGCCATGAGGTGATGGTGCGGGCAATGAGGTTGTGGACAGTGCCTCCGTGGCTGCCCACGCGGCCTGCGGCGATGGCAGTTTCCCGTGACCGGATGCCATGGCCGAGGCGGGTCCGGTCCCAATGGCGGCGTGCCCACGGGATGACAACGCGATGGGTAACAGACCCGCCGGTCAGTGCTTTGACCAGATGGTGCTGGCCGAGTTCCAGATTTTCGAGGACGTCGCAGCCCTCGGCAACGACAGCTCGCCGAAGCCCTCGCTGGCGCCACCGCCGCATTCCAGGCTCTGTCCTGCCAGAACCGCGTCGACGACGAGACCATGGCCAGCTGCGGCCCCTGTCCACCTGCGTCCAGTCCATTCGCCAGGAGCAGGCCGACCGTATCCAGGCCGGCCGAGCGCGCGGCTGACGAGATCGAGCAGCTCGCCGCCCTTGTGCGCGGTGACGAGGCGTCCGCCGCCCCGGCCGCTGACGACGCGCCGACCGCGACGACCTCGACAGCTATACACGCAAATCCTCCCAGGGGCCGCAAACCGGCCACCCGTGACCGTCGGGCCCGTCACTTTCCCGGGTAGCGGCGGGCCGAACTGCCGTCACCTCATCGGGCGCGGGTGACCTCAATCGGCGTGTTCGGGCAGCCGTCCAGGATGCCGGTGAGGGCGGCCTGTTCGGCGGGGTCGATGGTGAGACACCAGCGGATTTTGATGGTGATCCAGTCGGTGGCGTAGGTGCAGCGGTGGGCCTCGGCCGGGGGCTGCCAGGTGGCCGGATCCTGGTCGGACTTGGAGCGGTTGGAGGCGGCGGAGATCGCGATCAGGGCACGGGCGTCGTCGAGGTCGTTGGCGTAGGCGGTGCGTTCCTGCGCGCTCCAGGCGGAGGCGCCGGAGTTCCAGGATTCGGCGAGCGGGACCATGTGGTCGATATCGATGTCGAGGGCGCGGGCCTGGGTGAAGGTGACGTCGCCGTACAGGTGTCCCGGGGGCTGCCTCGCGCGGCAGCCCCGGACATCGCCCAAGAGTATTGAAGGACGGCGGCGAGGATCTCCGGGGCGCTGCCCGCGAACCCCGGAGAGCCGTGGTGCTCGGCCGCCCAGTAGCGGACATACCCCAGGTCCTCGGCAGCCTGGGCCAGTGCCACAGACGACTGCTGGGCGTCAGCCGGGGTGAAGCCCGCGCCGACGGGCGACTGGTCCAGCACCGACAACCGCGGCCGCATAGGCCCTCCTCCTGTCACTGCTGCGCCCGCTTGATTGCGGGTACGATCCGGTAGTCGCGCTGGAAGACCAGGTTGTGCAGATCGCCGGTGGCGATCGCCCGGAGCGTGGGAACCTCAGCGGCCGCCTGCTCGGGCGTGAACACGTTCAGAGGCCAGTCGTGCACGGTCGCGCCCCGCAGATGCGGGTGGTGAAGGCCGCCTCCGTAGTACGCGAGGAGGGTGATCGGCGCGATTCCGGTCGCCCGCTGCTCGGGCCACGACAGTGTCCAGCTCTCCCCCAGGCCCTTGTCCGGAGTGCGCTGGAGTCCGCACGCCGCCACCTCACCCGTGCCGAGGAGCAGGGAGGCGTTGAATTCCTCCAGCACCTGGACGGCGTACGGGTGCAGCAGTTCGACGGCTCGCTCGAAGTGCCGCTCCTTGCCACGGCGCGAGACGGTGTCACCGTCCTGTCCGTGGGTTCCGTTGCGCAGATCCGCGAAGTGCCGCATCAGAGCTTCGATGTGCGGCAGCCCGGTTGCCTGCCGTGCGGTGGTCATGGTGTCTCCTTGCGTCGTTTCAGCTGCTCGCGCAGGGCCGTACCGAGCCAGCGCCGCAGATTCGGGTTCCCCGCGGGGCCGCCGCCGGCGAGGAAGGCCGCGTGGGGGGTGCGGGGGAAGGTCTGCAGCCGCACGGAGTTGCCCGCCTCGCCCAGCAGCCGCGCGTAGGTCGTCACGTCGTCGAGGACGGGATCGAGCTCCCCGACGGCGAGCACGGCCGGGGCCAGCCCGTCGAGGCTCTCCGCTTCCAGGGGAGTGCTGTGCAGTGGGGTCCCGCCGCGTCGGCGGCCCCGGTCCTTCCTCGATACGTCCGCCAGGCGCGCCGTAGATCCTCCGCAGTGGGGAACGCGCCCTGCTCGCGCGTGTACGAGGGGGCGGCGCAGTCGGGGTCCAGGGGCGGGTAGGCCAGGACCTGGGCGGCGAGCGGTTGGTTCCGGTCACGGCGGGCGAGGGCCGCGCACGCGGCGATGGTGCCGCCCGCGCTGTCTCCCCCGATTGCCACCGGCTCGCCGTCCGCCGTCTGCCCCTGGGCCCAGGAGAGCGTGGTCAGGACGTCCTCGAGCTGCGCGGGATGGCGATATCCGGGGGCCAGCCGGTAGCCGGTGCTGACCACCGTGCAGCCCGAGACCCGTGCGAGATCCATGACCGGCCCGTGCCAATGCTCGACCGACCCCGCCTGCCAGCTCCCCCCGTGCGCCCAGACGAGCCAGCCGTACGCCTGTGCTCTGGGGTGGTAGATCCGTACGGGGATGCGGTGAGTCCCCGCGCCGAGCCACCGCGGCACCCAGTGGGCCTCGTGGGGACGCGGGGCATCAGCCCCACCAGGAGCGGTCAGGCTGCCGCGGGACTCGTACCGCCATGAGTTACTGCGCACTCGACCGAGCGCCCCGCAGGAACAGGGCACTGGTGAGGGCGCCGAAGAGCACGAGGGCGGCGTTCACCGCGATCGCGACCTTCAGACCGCCGAGGATGGCCGCGGCGCCGGTACCGGTCATCGCGGCGGTGGCGATGGCGCTCATGATCGGCGTGCCCATGGTGATACCGATCTGCTGGGTCATGGTCGCGAGCCCGGTGGCCAGGCCCTGCTCGTGGTCGGCCAGCCCGGAGGTCGCGGTGACCATGAAGCCGACGATGACGAGCATGTTGCCGACTCCGCCGGCGAAGGTGGCGATGAGCAGCAGCCACATCCAGGAGCGGTCGTCGCCGAGGCCGAGCAGGGCGGCCGTGAACACGGTCTGCAGAATACTGCCGGTGATCAGCGTCTGCTTGCTGCCGATCTTCCCGATGACCTTCGGGGCGACGGAGCCGCCGACGACCGTTCCGAGGCCCAGCACACCGAAGGACAGGCCGGCGGCGAGCGGGGAGAAGCCGAGCACCTCCTGGAGATACAGGGTCAGCAGGAAGACGAGGGACGTCTCGGTGAGGAACGCGATCAGTCCGGCGACATTGCCCCAGGCCACCGACCGCTTGCCGAGCACGCTGAGCGGCACCAGCGGCGCGGCCACCTTGCGTTCGACGGCCCAGAACACGATCAGCAGGACCACTCCGGCCGCCAGCGACAGCAGCGCGGACGAGGAGCCCCAGCCCTTCTCACCCGCCTGGGTGAGGCCGAAGACGACGGCCAGCAGGCCGAGCGTGACGCTGACAGCCCCGGGCAGGTCCAGCTTCGGGCGCTCGTCGGGCCGGGACTCCTTGATGACCGTCGGGGCGATGAAGAGCACGGCGAGGGCGACCGGGACGTTGATGAAGAATGCCCAGCGCCAGGACAGCAGGTCGGTCAGCAGACCGCCGAGGATCGCTCCGGTGGTGAACCCGGCGGACATCAGTGCCCCGTTGAGGCCGAGCGCCTTCTCCCTCAGCGGGCCCTCGGGGAACGACGTCGTCATGAGCGACAGCCCGGCCGGGGTCACCGCCGCGGTGGCCAGTCCCTGGAAGACCCGGGCCGCGATCAGCACCTCCGGGTTCTGCGCCAGGCCGCCCACCAGCGAGGCCGCGCCGAGCACCACCAGACCGCCGAGGAACAGCCGGCGGCGGCCGAACAGGTCCGCGACCCGGCCGAACAGCAGGGTGAACCCCGCCGCGCACAGGGCGAACGCGGTGCCGATCCACTGCAGGTGCGCCAGCGAGAAGCCCAGGCCCTCACCGATCACCGGCAGCGCAACGTTCAGGATGGAGAAGTCCACCGCCAGCATGAACTGGGCGGCGAGCAACAGCACCAGGACCAGCCGCAGCCGGGGGGTGAGGACGGCCGGCGACGTGCCGACGGCTGTGGCGGCTGTCTGCGAGTCAGTGACGGACATGAGGTCGAGACCCTTCTCTCGTGCGCGGGCGTCTGTCACGCACCGCTCAGCAAAGAGGCTCGCCTCAGCCTGGAGGCTCCAGCCAGAACCCTGTTTCGCGCAGCCACCGTAAGGGTGGTCATGACATGACCACCCTTACGGCTCATGGACTGCCCGGTGGGCGGGCATCATGGGGGATGACCCGCGGCTCGCCAGGCATCGGTGCTCAGGAACCGTGCGGCCGGACGCCCAAGAAACCGGAGGCATCGATGGACGCTCCGTCCGAGCTCGGAGACTTCCTAAAGTCCCGCCGTGCCGCGCTGCGCCCGGAAGACGTCGGCATCTCGCCGCATCCGACCCGCCGCCGCGTCACCGGTCTGCGCCGGGAGGAGCTGGCCATGCTCGCCGGCGTCAGCATCACCCACTACACCCGCCTCGAACAGGGCCGCGCCCTCAGTGCCTCGGACGCCGTGCTGGACGCGATCGCTCGCACCCTGCGCCTGACCGACGACGAGATGGCCCATCTGAAGACCCTCGCCCGCCCCGCCGCCGCGTCCCGCCCGGCTCCATCCCGCGTCGAGCACGCCAGCGCATCGGCGCGGCAGCTGCTGGCAGCCATGTCGGATGTACCGGCGCTCGTCCTCGACCGCCGCAATGACGTCCTCGCCTGGAACCGGCTGGGCCACGCGCTGCTCGCCAGGCACCTGCCACCCCAGAGCCCCGACACGCAGGGCGCCCGCCCCAACGTGACGCGCATGCTCTTCCTGGACGAGCACTACCGGGACCTGTACACGCACTGGGGCGAGGAGGCCCAGCTCGCCGTCGCCTCGTTGCGTCTGGTCGCCGGCCGTCACCCAGACGACCGCCGACTGGCCGAGCTCGTCGGCCAACTCACCGTGGAGTGCGCCGAATTCGCCTCTCGCTGGGCCCGCCATCCGGTGCGCACCTGCACATCGGGAGTGAAACAACTGCGTCATCCGCTGGTCGGCGCCATGGACCTCAGCTTCGAGAACCTCGTCATCCCCGGCTCGTCCGGCCAGCGCCTGATCGCCTACACGGCCCAGCCCGGCTCGCCCTCCGAGGCGGCTCTGCGTCTGCTGGGCAGTGTCACCGCACCGGAGACCGAGGACACCTCCGCGACAGTGTGACCACTGCGCCGATCGGCCAGGAGAGCACAAGCCCTCCCGGCCGATGCTCCTTCAAGCGCCGCGCTGCCCGGCCAGAGGCAGTGGAGCCGCACGCCCGGAACCGGCGAGGCGCAGATGGGCGTATGCCGCCGACACCATGTGGAGCTGACGTAAAGGCGGGTCAGCTCCAGAAGTTCGTCCATGCGGTGTACACGAGATTGGTGAGCCAGAACCGAGAGCTCGGCCGTCCATCCCCGGAGAGTTCGGTGAACAGCCGGTACGGCCGCTGCTCCCCCCTGCTGCGGCTGCCGGACGGGCTGCCACATCAGGGTGGACAGGATCTGGGCCTGCCGGAACCTCCCGTCGCAACCAGTGACGGCGGCGGTCTGCTGATTCCACGTCCGCCGTACGCCGGGCGCGACCCGGCGGGCGCCGGCCCACTCCCCCGCTCCGGTGGGCGAATCCGTCATGGGGAGTCCTCTGCACACGGTCAGCCAATCGCCATTCCTGTGCCTGGCCCCCCTGAGGGGCCACGAGTCGGGGATTGACGGCAACAATGAAGTCGCGCCCTGTGCCGTCCGCACCACGGCACCTGGGCTCCGGCCGACCAGCCGCACACCCCCATCGCAGCGGCCCACGCCTTGACCTGGCGCGATGCCCAGCCTCCCGGCGAATGCCTCGTCCCACCAGCCCCAACAGCCTTGCTGGCCCAGGGCCTTACGGGCCGTCCGTTCCTGGCTCACCGTTCCTAAACACTGAGCGGGAGCGAGTCCTGTTGCCAGGACTGCTGCTCGGTGGCGCTGCCCCGAACGGTGCTGGGGCAGGCTGGTCGCCCGCTTTCGCTCCACCACCGGTGACACGCATCTGGTGCGCGGTCCGGGCGGGTGGGGACGGGTTTCCTCACGCCTGCGGGTGTCCGGTCGGGCCTGGACGGTCCGATGCCCACCACGATCACTCTGGTCGTCGTGGGGCGGTGCCGTCCGTCG
>NZ_JBIAHG010000084.1:0-7471 GCF_042870385.1 Streptomyces sp. NPDC006602
TCCTCAAGCCAAAGCCCTTACGCTTTGGTGACGAGACGGACCTTCCGGGCAGAAATGCCCGGAACGCTGAGAACCGCTGAGGTTCTGAGCAACGGCCGAGTACAGCTCGAGGGGAGAATGGGCCCATGGCCGATCCCGACGCCCTGCGCACCCGTTTCGTCCGTGCCCTGGAAGGAGCCCGGGGCCACGAGGCCGCCGGCCCCGACCCGGCGCCGTACGCCGAGGCCCTGCTGACCCGCTGGCAGGAGCCGCAGCGCCGCTACCACACGCTGACCCACCTCACCGCGGTCCTCGACCACGTCGACGTACTGGAGAAGTACGCCGCCGACCCGGACGTCGTACGCCTCGCCGCCTGGTTCCACGACGCGGTCTACCTCCCCGACCGCTCCGAGAACGAGGAACGCTCCGCCCGCCTCGCCGAACGCGCCCTGCCCGAGGCGGGGCTGGCGGCGGACAAGACCGCCGAGGTGGCCCGCCTGGTCCGCCTCACCACCACCCACGACCCGGCCGACGACGACCCGGACGGCCAGGTCCTGTGCGACGCCGACCTGTCGATCCTCGCCGCGCCGCCGTCGGGGTACGCCGCGTACACGGCCGCGGTCCGCGAGGAGTACGGCTTCGTCCCGTCGGACGCCTTCCGCGCGGGCCGAGCCGACATTCTCCGCCAACTCCTCGCCCTGCCACGGTTGTTCAGGACGCCGTACGGACAGGCGGAGTGGGAGGCGACGGCCCGTTACAACCTCACCGCCGAGCTCGAAATGCTGTCGACCTGAGGCATGCGGCCCTCATACCCTGCACCCATGCTGGACACGGGCGGGGATCGGGTGGAACAGGCAGTCGCGGGCGCCATGGCGCTGCTGCGGACGACGACGGAGCGCGACTGGGACGGGGTGAGGGCCGGCCGGCTGGAGTGGAACTGTCAGCGGACCGGCATGCACATCGCGAGCTGCCTCATGGCGTACGCGGGGCAGTTGGCGGGCCGGGCGCAGAGCGCGTGGGTCCCCTTCGAGATCACCCTCGACGAGGGCACCGACCACGACGGCCTGCTGGACGTCGTCGAGGCGGCCGCCGCGCTGCTCGTCGCCGCCGTGCGCACCGCGCCCCGCGAGGCGCGCGCCTTCCACCCGTTCCCCTTCCGCAGCGCCGACCGCGACGGCTTCGCCGCGATGAGCGTCGCCGAGGTGCTGCTGCACACGCACGACATCGCCGAGGGGCTTGGCCTGGCGTACGAGCCGCCCGCCGAACTCGCCGAGTACGTCCTCACCCGCATCTTCCCGCACGTCCAGCCCGGCCCCGGCCACTGGCGCACACTGCTGTGGGCCACCGGCCGCGGCGAGCTGCCCGGCCGCGCGCCCGTCACCGAGTGGCGCTGGTCCAACAACATCGTCATCCCCGCCGACCGGCTCACGCTGCAGGGCGTCACTCCGGCGGCCGCCGCCGACCTGCTCACCGGCGGCGACGGAGGCTTCGACTGGCTGGAGGGCGGCCCGTTCCAGGGCACGTTGGAGGCCGCCTCGATGATGCTGAAGGCCTACGAGGCCGGGACGCACCGCCCCGAGTTCGGCCTGTTCGCCCTCGTACGGCGGGGGGACGGCCGCGCGATCGGCGGCATGGGCTTCCACGGCCCGCCGGACGAGGACAGCACGGCCGAGGTCGGCTACGACCTGGTGGAGGGCGCTCGCGGCAACGGCTACGCCACCGAGGCACTGCGCACGCTGTGTGAGTGGGCGCTGGCCCGGGACGACGTACGGGCGCTGTTCGCGACCATCGAGCCGGACAACGCCCCGTCCCAGAAAGTGATCGCTCGCGCCGGGTTCACGCAGGTGAACGAGTACGTCGACGACGGGGGCCTGCGGGCCTACGAACTACGCGGCTGACTGCGCCACTTCGGCCTACGAACTACGCGGCTGACTGCGCCCCTTCGGCCTCCTCAGCCCCGCCCCGTGCAGCAGCCGCACCACCTCCCGGCTGCTGACCTCGACCGCCCCCGCGGCCACCACGTCCGCGTACCGGTGCGACGGAATGTCGTAGTGGTCCCGCTCGAAGGCCCGCCGGGGCACGCCCAACTCATCGGCGAACGCGTGCAGTTCGGCGAACGAGACATCGCTGACCAGGTGCGACCACATGCGCCCGTGACCCGGCCAGGTGGGCGGGTCGATGTACACCGTCACGAGGACGGCGTCCCGCCGGTCGCCGACCCGAGGGCCCCCACCGCGGCGACCTTCACGCCCGCCTTGTGGCACACCCAGTGCGGGTCGGGACCGAGCTCCGGCTCGACCTCCAGCGCGTGCGGGTCGCCGGTGCCGCACACCGGGCACAGGGGCCAGCGGCCGTACCGCTCCAGCAGCGAGTCCTGTACGTCCTGTGCGACCAGCCCCGCCACGTAGTGCACGCCGTCCGGCCACTGCTCGACCCACCAGCGCCGCTGCACGACGGAGTCCTCGACCATCGACACCACGTCCGCGGCGGCCACCTCGCCCGCGGCCAGGTCGGCGAGCACAAGGGCGCGTGCCGCGTGCAACGCCTGCTCCAGGGGGCTGATGGGGTCCATGCACCCATTGTGCGCACTCTTGACCACAAGACCGAGTCGAAAATATCTTTCATTTGTGACCCAGGATGTGAAGGAAATTTTCGGCAACAGTCTCGCCTCGAAGGTGCGCACCCTCGTCCCCTCGATGACCCGCTCCATGCAACGCGTCGCCGAGGCCGTCGCGAAGGACCCCGCCGGCTGCGCCGCCCTCACCGTCACCGGCCTCGCCGAACTCACCGGCACCAGCGAGGCGACGGTCGTCCGCACTGCCCGCATCCTCGGCTACCCCGGCTACCGCGACCTGCGCCTCGCCCTCGCCGGCCTCGCCGCCCAGCAGCAGTCCGGCCGCGCGCCCGCGCTCACCACGGACATCGCGGTGGACGACCCGATCGCCGACGTCGTGGCGAAACTCGCCTGCGACGAGCGGCAGACCCTCGCCGACACGGCTGCCGGCCTCGACACCGTGCAACTCGGGGCGGTGGTCTCCGCGCTGGCGGGGGCGCGCCGGACGGATGTGTACGGCGTCGGCGCGAGCGGGCTGGTCGCCCAGGACCTCACCCAGAAGCTGCTGCGGATAGGGCTGATAGCCCACGCCCACAGCGATCCGCACCTGGCGGTGACCAACGCGGTGCAGCTGCGCGCGGGCGATGTCGCCATCGCGATCACGCACTCGGGGTCGACCGGTGACGTCATCGAGCCGCTGCGGGTCGCCTTCGAACACGGGGCGACGACGGTGGCGATCACCGGGCGGCCGGACGGACCGGTGAGCCAGTACGCCGACCATGTGCTGACGACGTCGACGGCACGGGAGAGCGAGTTGCGGCCGGCGGCCATGTCCTCCCGTACCAGCCAGTTGCTGGTGGTGGACTGTCTGCTGGTGGGGGTGGCGCAACGGACGTACGAGACGGCGGGGCCGGCGCTGGCGGCGTCGTACGAGGCGTTGGCGCATCGGCACCGGCAGCGGCGGTAGACCGTGGCTCTGGCTGTCTGGTGGGTCTCTGCGGGTCCGTTGTGGCTGGTCGCGCAGTTCCCCGCGCCCCTTTAGGTACAACATCACACCGGACATCTGAAAGAGCCGCCTCTCACCATGACCTCTACCTCCGATCCCCGTGACCTCCAGGCCCAGTTGGAATCCCTCACCACTGAGGCCTTTCGCCCCGAGCTCGCTGACATCGACCGGCTGCCCACCCCCGACATCGCCCGGCTGATGAACTCCGAGGACGCCGCGGTTCCGACGGCGGTCGCGCAGCGGCTTCCGGAGATCGCCGCCGCGATCGACGCAGTGGCCGAGCGAATGGCACGCGGCGGGCGGCTCGTCTACGCCGGTGCCGGTACCGCCGGGCGGCTCGGTGTGCTGGACGCGTCCGAGTGTCCGCCGACCTTCAACACGGACCCGTCCCAGGTGGTCGGGCTGATCGCGGGCGGCCGGGAAGCCATGGTCACCTCGGTCGAAGGGGCCGAGGACTCGGCGGAGCTGGCCCGCGCCGACCTCGACGCGCTCGCGCTGACCCCGGACGACACGGTGGTCGGCATCTCCGCGTCCGGCCGTACCCCGTACGCCATCGGCGCGGTCGAACACGCCCGCGAGCGGGGCGCCTTGACCATCGGCCTGGCCTGCAACGCGGACAGCGCGCTCGCGGCCGCCGCCGAGCACGGCATCGAGATCGTCGTCGGCCCCGAACTGCTCACCGGCTCCACCCGCCTGAAGGCGGGCACGGCACAGAAGCTCGTCCTCAACATGCTGTCGACGATCACGATGATCCGCCTGGGCAAGACGTACGGGAACCTCATGGTCGACGTACGCGCCTCCAACGAGAAGCTGCGCGCCCGCTCCCGCCGCATCGTCGCCCTCGCCACCGGCGCGCGGGACGACGAGATCGAGCGCGCCCTCGCCGCCACCGACGGCGAGGTGAAGAACGCCATCCTGACGATCCTCGCCGACATCGACGGCCCGACGGCCGCCCGCCTCCTGGAGGACTCCGACGGTCATCTGCGCGCGGCGCTGGCGGCAGCGACCCGCTGACGTCAACAGGGAAGCCGCCCCTCCTTGTTGGCCCTACGGACCCGCGCCCGCAACAGTTCCTCATGCGGCGCGGGTCCCGTCGACTCCGGTGGGCAATCCCACTCCCGCCCGCCGACGACGGGCCGGAGCTGCACCCGCCCACCGACGTGCCCCATCACCTCCCCGAGCCGCCCGTCCCGTACGTCCACGACATGCGTACCGATCGCGGGCCGCTCCCCGCGCAGGACGGAGGCCAGCCGCTCGGCGGTACGGACATTGCAGCGCCCGAGCTCGACGAGAGCGAAGGGCTCGTCGCTCGCGCCGGTCACGGGGTCGACGCGGAGCGAGGGCAGGGTGATGCCGACGCCCACGAGGGCCTCCCGCAGGCACTCCACGACTTCTTCGGTCGGCCGCACAGTCATCTACCTACCTCCACGCTGAGTTGTCTGTTCACAACACAGCGTGTCCGTCACGCCCCTAACCTGGCTATACGGGACGGCCCAACAACCTCTGCTGCTTGACCGGGAGTCGCCATGCCTGGACCGAAGGACCTCGACCCGTCATCCTCACCCCGCGCGCTGCTTGGGTCCGAACTCCGCCACGCGAGAGAGAAGTCCGGCCTCAGCCAGGAGGAACTCGGACAACGGCTGTTCGTGAGCGGGTCGTTCGTGGGACAGCTGGAGGCGGGGACGCGGCGGATGCAGCCGGAGTACGCGCGGTTGCTGGACGAAGTGCTGGGGACGGGGGACTTCTTCCGGCGGAACTGCGGGGCGTCGGCCAAGTCGAAGTATCCGGAGCACTTCGCGGAGGCGGCGGAGGCGGAAGCGGAGGCCACGGCGATCAGGCAGTACGCACTGCTGCTGATCCCCGGCTTGCTTCAGACGCCCGCCTACGCACGGGCCGTGTGCCGCGCGTATCAGCCGACGGCTCCGGACGAGGAGATCGAGAGGCTGGTGGCGGCCCGGGTGGAGCGGGCCCGGATCCTCGACCATCCAACAGAGCCCTTGTTGTGGGCGGTGATTGACGAAGCGGCGCTGCGCCGGTCTACGGGCGGGCGCGGGGTGATGGCGGAGGCACTGCGTCACGTCGCCGACCTGGCTCGACGGGGCCGGGTGATCGTGCAGGTGCTGCCGTTCGGCGCGGGAGCGCACGCGGCGATGGAGGGCTCCATCAAGCTGATGGACTTCGAGGACGCCCCTCCGCTGGTCTACTTCGAGGGCGTCGGCACCGGGCGGCTGGAGGACGACCCGGCCATCGTCAGGCACCAGCGCTTCACCTACGAACTCCTCACGGCCAGCGCCCTCTCGCCGCAGAACTCCCTGGCCCTGATCGAGGCGATGGCGCAGGATTACGCCCATGAGGAACACTCCTGAGACCTGGCGCAAGTCCAGCTACAGCGGCGGCAGCGGCGGCGACTGCCTCGAAGTCGCCGACGGCCACCCCACCGCCGTCCCCGTCCGCGACTCCAAGCACCCACACGGCCCGAAGCTCGTGTTCCGGGCGGAGACATGGGCGACATTCGTCGAGGCGGTCATTGAGGTCAGTATCTGACCTCAATGGCTCCTAACGTGGCCCCATGACCGAGACCACACACGCCATCACCACCGACGAGCGCGCCGACCTGCTGGAAATGCTGGCCCACAGCCGACACTTCCTGCGCTTCACCACCCGCGACCTCACCGACGAGCAGGCCGGGCAGCGGACCACCGCCAGCGCGCTGTGCCTGGGCGGCCTGATCAAACACGTCACGTCGGTGGAGCGGAACTGGGCGGGCTTCATCCTCAACGGCCCGTCGGCGATGCCCGACTTCACCGCCATGACCGAGGCCGACTTCGCCCGGCGGGCCGACGAGTTCCGGATGCTGCCCGGCGAGACACTGGCCGGCGTCCTGGCCGACTACGACGAAACGGCCCGCCGGACCGACGAGTTGGTCACGACCCTGCCCGACCTGAACGCCACCCACCCGCTGCCCGAGGCCCCATGGAACGAGCCCGGGGCTCGATGGTCGGCCCGCAGGGTGCTGCTGCACATCGCCGCCGAGACCGCCCAGCACGCGGGCCACGCCGACATCATCCGCGAGTCCCTGGACGGCGCCAAGAGCATGGGCTGACCGGACCCGAAGCTCAAGTCCCCAGCTCCGAGCCCTCTTTGTATGGAATGGGTGGAGGGCCTCAACCCACCTTCCCACCCAGCGTGTTGACTTGACGCGTTCGGCTTGCCACGCAGAGTCACGATCGTCTAGCGTGCCCAGATAACGAACAGCCCCCGCCAGGTGCTAGCAACACCTGCGGGGGCTTAACCAACGAGATCGAGTAGAGGTCGATCCCATGGCTGAGGCCAAGCTTAGTGCTACCTCCATGCCCACGCACGCGTCCCCGCACCCCCTGGCCAAACCGGGCTACGGCAAACGCACCGCACCCGACCAACGCCCCCGCGCCGCACACGACTTCGCCCATCTCCCGCTGCGCGAAGCCGCCATTGCCTCGTACATCGACCGCCTCCCCGACGGCGCCGACATCTCCGTAAAGACGCTGGCCAAGGTACTGCCGTACGGACAGTGCGCCCTCCGCACGGCCCTCAACAGGATCCAGAACGCAGGGCACTTGCGCCGAGGGCGCGAACAACTGAACGCCGAGTCCTCCGGCTCCCGCTGGATCACCCGATCGTGGTGGTCGCGTACCGCACGCGACGACGACTGGTGGGCAGCCTTCACACGAGGTGACGTGCCGGAAGAATCCCGGCCGTCCCCGCCGACCCGCTCCCGCGCCTACCTCCTCCTCGCCGCCCTCGGTCGCGAGATCCCCGCGCTCTCCCTCTCCGCCGCCGACTGCGCGGCCCTCGCTCCCGTTGCTCAGAACCTCAGCGGTTCTCAGCGTTCCGGGCATTTCTGCCCGGAAGGTCCGTCTCGTCACCAAAGCGTAAGGGCTTTGGCTTGAGGA
>NZ_JBIAHG010000085.1:0-7293 GCF_042870385.1 Streptomyces sp. NPDC006602
CGGAGGTCATCGCCCACAGAACGCGGGAGCGGGAGGAGGCGGGCCGGTGTTCGTAGTCGCGTACGAGACGGCGGTAGAACATCAGGATCCCGTTCTTCTGTTCCACGATCCACCGTTTGGCCTGCGGAACGAAGCCCTTGTCGTCCGGGTTGCGCTCGACGATCTCGACGTCGATGCCCACGTGTCTTGCCGTGCTCGACGACCTTCTTCTTGAAGCCCTGGTCGACCAGGGCCTTCTTCACCGTGTCGCACTGCTCGGCGATACCGTCCAGCAGGGCGATGCCGGCGGTGTTCTCGTGCGTGGAGGCGGGCAGGACGACGCAGTCGATGACGAGGCCCAACACGTCCACGGCCAGGCATCGCTTCCTGCCCGGCACCCTTTTCGCGGCATCCCGGCCCGTCGTCGTGGCCGGGACTCCGACGGAGGCGTGGATGCTCTGCGTGTCCAGGACCACCAGGCTCGGGTCGGCTAATCGCTTCCGCATCTCCCGCAACTGCCAGCGCAGCAGGTCGTGAACGTCCTGGTCGGTGCCCTCGTCGCGCCAGAGGTAGAAGTAGTACTTCACCGCTCCGGGCGGGGGCATGTCATGGGGCAGGAACTCCCACTGACAACCCGTGCGGTTCTGGTAGAGGATCGCGTTCACGATCTCCCGCATCGCGTACTTCCCCTGATGCCGCTGACTGACGGATGCCGGGCCTTCCACGCCGTGATCACGGGTTCGACGAGCTCCCACTGCTCATCGGTGAGATCGCTCGGGTACGGCGCATGCTCATGCCACAACCCAAGCGAACCCCGAACTCCTGACCGGCAGCGATGCCTCAACGTCACACCATCGAGCGATGACAAGACCGACGGAACGCCACATCCCGCACTCTGAGAACCAGCCGGCCGTCCCGGGCCACACCATCCCGCCCGCAGGCGAGAGGAGCACCCTCATCATGCCGTCCCGACCCCGCCCCGCCCACTCCCCCACCCGCAAAGCACGCCAAGCCGCGGCCGCCAGAATGCGCGCCATCGGCTTGGGACGTCGCCGTCCCCTGCCCCGTCGCGGTCCCAGCTTCCTGTGCGGACCCTGCAACGTCGCCTGGGCCGGCGCGGAAGCCGACTGCTTCTCCTGCGGTCTGCCCGCCACCCAGGAGCACAGCCACCCCGGAACCGCCCTCCAGGTCCTGCTGATCGCCGTCGGCCGCACCCCCACCTTCAAGCCGGACTTCGACCCGGTGGAGGAGTCCCAGTGACCACCACGTTCGCGGCCGCTTACGACGCGGCGCTGTACGCCCGGGCCAGTCGACTGCGGTGCCGGGTTCAGCGGCTGTGGTGGGCTACGCGTGGCGGATGACGTCATACATGGCCGTGGAAGCAGGCGCCGGATGCGGAGCGCTGTTCCAGCCGATCTCTTCCGCGCGCTTCTCGATCGCCTTTCGCGCGGCTTGGGCGGCGGCTTCGTCCTCGAAGAAAGCGATGCTCAGCCCGTTGCCGGTGACGGGATCAATGAGGTGATAGCTGCCGTGGACGCCGGGCACGCCGGCGGCGGCGTCCAGCACCCAGTCACGATCGTCGGTCGGCATCGGTTCCCATACGGCCACGCGAGCGATCATCGCTGTCCCCTGTTCGTCGGTGTTTCCAGGCTGCCGCGGGCAGGGTCCCAAGCATCGACCCCATGGCCAACTGTGACACTCAGTGTGGCCAACTGGCACGCTGAGTGGCCAACTGAAGCGCTCCTTACCTTGTTGGCGGGTTGATTCCGGTTCTTCGTACGATCGGGAGACCCAGGGGCCTGGGTGTGGCTGAAAGCGCTCATGCCCTACGTGTGGCTTTGACTGATAGGCCGCCCAGCGTCCCGCGACGACACGGCCACTCATTGAGCACTGTGCATCGTGATGTTGCTGGTCATGGGTCTGGTGTGCGCGGGGTTCGGGATGCTCGTGCTGGTCGTGGGTGGATGACTTCGGTGAAGATCGTCGGTCACCGGGAAACTTCACGGTTCGTGAGGACGAGCAGGGACCTGACCAGGGCGGTCGCCCACGTCGGGTCGGTGCGGACCTTGCCGAGCACGCGCCAGTTCTTGAGGTGGGCGAAGCCATGCTCCACCGGTGCCCGGACCGCTGCCAGTGCGGTGTTCGACAGCTTCTGACCGCGGGTCAGGGGCCGGTTTCGGGCGGCCTTGTAGCCGGTGATCACCGCCGGGTCGGCGTCGGGACCGCTGTCGTCGAGCCCGACGAAGCCCAGGTCGGCGATGGCGCCAAGGCCGGCCGGCCGTAGCTTGGCGGTGAGCTGGTCGTGTCGGCAGGCGGTGATCTCCGAGGTCCGTCCGGGCGGGGCCGGGCCGCCGAGACCCAGAGCAGTCGGCCGCGGTCGTCGGTGAGCGCGATGACGAGCAGGCCATGGCATTTGCTCTTGCCGGAGTAGTTCTTCCGGTTCTCTTTGCCGGTGCGCCGCCGGGTGCGGATCAATGTGCCGTCCAGCAGCACCACCCCGCCACCCTTGTGGGCGATCTTTTTGAGGGCGCGGTCCAGGCGCGGGGCGCGGGCGGCCAGCAGGCCGACGACTTCCCTGACCCACCGGGTCACGGTGGTGCGGTGTATCCCGTTGCCGCCGGCCAGGTCGCCCGGCCGCTGGTCACAGCGCAGTACCGCGAGCACGATGGTGGCGATCTTCCCCGCGGGCAGGGCCCGCCACCGTGACCTGATCTTCTTCAGGTGGCCGCGTATCAGGTCGGCGAGCCAGTTCAGGGTGGCGCTCGACAGCGGCAGGCGGGCGGAGTAGACAAGGCCGTCAGGGCCCTCGGCGGGATGGTTGTTTCTCTTCACACCAAGCTCAACTGCCGTCGGAGGCCCATCAGTTACGCCCCGTCGGCGTCCGCCTCCCTACGCCTACGAGCGTGCGGTGAACCTGCCGTCGGGACGCTTGTGCAGCCAGCCGCGGTCGGCGAGCTTGGTCATCTTCGCCCGCAACGGTTCCAGCTTCCCGCGCACCGTCACCTCAAGGCCCAACTCCTCGCCGACGGCCCTGACCTGCACCGGGCCGTCGGCAGCCCGCACGATCGCAAGGATCTTGCGGTAGTCAGCGGGCAGCGCGGCCTCGTCGCCCGTCTCGCCGCGGTGCGGGATCAGCAAAACCGCCCGCCCCGCCACCCGGGCCGCAGTCGGGGCGACGGCCGCGGCGGCCTCCTGCACAGCCTGGTCCTGTTCGGCCAGCCGGTGCAGGACCCGCTCGGCGATCACCAACTCTTCCCGCTCGGCCTGGACATCCGCCAGCTGCTTGGCCAACTTCTCGGCGAGCGTGTCCAGTTCATTCCGGCGAGCCGTAATCCGCTCCAGCTCCAGCATTTCCACGCCCTCCCCGCGCTCTCCCGGCGCACCGGCCCGGCCACGGATCGTAGGAGCGGCACGGCGGTCGGCGCAGCAGAACCCGGCAACGGCCCCGGCCGACAGGTCAGACGATCTTCACCATGGACACCCGCCGACGACCAGCGCGAGTACCCCGCCCGCCCCGCACACCAGACCCGTGACCTGCGTACTTCATGTTGCACAGTGCTCATTGGGATGAGCGAACAGACAAGGCCGCGCACCACTGCACGGTGATCGACACAGACGGAACAAAGGTGCTCTCGCGCCGCGTACCGAACGACGAAGCTGAGCTGCTGGAGCTGATAGGCGACGTCCTGGCACCGGCTGAGGATGACCCGGTGACCTGCGCAGTCGACCTGAACGCGGGCGGAGCCGCCCTGCTGATCGCGTTGCTCACCAGTCACGGCCAGCGGCTTCTCTATATCCCCGGCCGCACCGTTCACCATGCCTCCCGCAGCTACCGAGGCGTGGAGGCGCTGCGGTCCAAGGGGCCGTCGGGGCAGCCCTCCCGGATGAAGCCCAGCTGGCGGGAGTGGCTGGCCACGAAGCTGGAGAAGGGGCCGGCCGCGCACGGTTGGGTGGAGGACCAGCGGTGGACGCTGGACCGCATCGCCATGGTGATCGCGAGGCGCTTCCATGTCCGCTTCAGTGCGGCGCAGACCTGGCGCATCCTGCACCAGATGGGCTGGACGGTGCAGGCCCCGGCGCGCCGGGGTTGGCGAACGCGACGAGGACGCCGTGGCCACGTGGATCAAGGAGACGTGGCCACGGGTGGAAAGACGGTGAGGGACCAGGACGCGTGGCTGTGCTTCGCGGATGAGTCGGGCCAGATGCTCCGGCCGCCGAAGGCACGGACCTGGTCCCGGTGCGGTCACACGCCGTGTGTCAGGGTCAGGGCTGCGGGATCGGGACGTATCTCCCTGGCGGGTCTGGTCTGCCGCAAGGCCGGTCAGCGCACCCGGCTGATGTTCCGGATGCTGGTGCACCACGGCCGCAAGGGTGAGAAGAAGGGCTTTCGGGAGAGGGACTTCGCCTCGCTACTGGATGCCGCTCACCAGCAGCTCGGCGGCAACATCGTGCTGGTCTGGGACAACTACAGCCACCACGTCGACGCTGCCATGCGCGAGCCGATCGGGAAACGGCCGTGGCTGACCGTCTTCCGCTTCCCGACCTACACCCCCGACCTCAACCCCACCGAGGGCGTGTGGGCCCATCTGAAGAAGAGCCTGGGCAGTCTGGCCCCGTGCAGCATCGATGACCTGGCCGAGCTGGCCCGGACCCGTCTCAAACGGATGCAGTACCGGCCCAGCCTGCTCGACGGGTTCGTACCGGATTGATCACGACGCCGCCATGACGTCACCCCGAAACGGAAACCTCAGTAGCGGTGTGATATCGGCGATGGAGACGATCCACTCGTCGGCGTAGAGACGTGCGGCTTCGCCGACGAGGCCGAGCTGCAGCGACCGGTGGGGAAGCGGCTGGAGGTGCAGGTCGCGTTCGGGGTCCCATTGCACCCGGGCAGGAGCCCGTTTCAACTGGCGCTTCCACGTGGCGCGGTCGGCGTGGAGTCCATGCTCGTAGTGCAACAGGCAGGCGTGTTGCAGTGCCCACTCGAAGCCTTCCCGGGTGATCTCGACGGCGAGGATATTTTCCTGGCCTTCCTTGGTGCCCCACCCGCAGCGGTACATCATCCACAGGAATGACGGCTTGATCCATGTCACGCCTCGCTCACAGCCCTCTCCGCCCGTCCTTGACGCCTCCGTACAACCCCCATTCATCGAGGCCGGAGTAGAACAACGCGGTGTGGCACTGGGGAGCGGACAGGCACTCCGCCTCCCGCGTACACAGCCACCAGCGAGTCGCTTCCCCGCCACCATGTGTCCGCCAGCCCTGTCACCTCCCTCACCGGCTCGAACGTGTCCAGGGCGAGTGCGCCGACGTCATCGCCGGTGAACCTGGTGATCTGCTTCGCCCACGTCGCTGCATGGTGAGCCAGTGCGACGGACTCGACCCACCCTTCGACGCTCTGGTGCAGAGGCGTCCATCGATGGCCACGTATGCCGACGCAAGCCACTGCACCCTGTGCCGGCTCATCCGCGGCACGTCGACCTTGATGCCGTTAGCGAGGACGAAATGTCGGGCCCGCTTCGTCAGCCCCTCGGGCGCATGAGTGAGATCAAACTCCATGCGAGCGACCGTACTTGGTGCCGATCAGCGGCAGTCCCGCCGCGGAAGGACGTCTCCGGCCTGCCATCGATGGCGACATCGGAGCGTGACTGACGGCGTCCGGGGGGTGCGATCGCGAGGTGGAGGAGGCACCGGGCGTGCAACTGTTCGGGATCGTCAGGAGTCTAGGGACCGAAGGGATGTTCTTCTGGAAAACACCGTCCGTTTGCCCGCGTTCCAACAGAGGTTCTCTCCATGCTGATGCCCCCGCACAACCGTCGCGCCTCCCGTGCCGCTGTTGCCGCCGTCGGCGCTGCCGGCTTGATCGCGCTGGCCGCGGCTCCCGCCGCCTTCGCCGATGAAACCGCACCCGAATTGGTCATTGGAGGCATCGAGCCGATCGACGGGGCGAAACCGGGGAGCACCTTCGATCTGCCGGTCACCGTGGCGAACAAGGGCACCGGAGCCGCCGAGAAGGTGTGGGTCACCTACGCCGTCACCCGGGGACTCGACTTCGACGAGGTTCCCTCCAACTGCCTGACACAGCACATCCCTCCCTACGACGAGATGCAGGAGAGGTGGACCGCGGTGTGCGCCTTCGACCAGGCGGCGGAGCCGGGCGTCGTCTACACGACCGAGACGCCTCTCCGTGTCAAGGTACTGGACCGCGCGCTCTACGACGAACTGAGCCTGCGTGTCGGGGAAGGCGATCCGGTGGCGGACGACAACGGCAGTCCGCCGGTGGCGGGAACCGCACCAGCGGTGAAACTGGTCGAGAAGCAGCCCGGTGGCGAGGGGTCCGCGCCATACGTCGCGGTGCCCGTCACCTCCGTCAACACGGCCGACTACCAGGTGACGGGTGCCGCGTTGAAGGGGAGCGTCGGTGAAACGGTGCCGATGACGGTGGAGTTCACCAACGCCGGGCCCGCCTGGGTCATGGCAAAGTATTGGGAGCGGTCCGTAAGTGTCGTGATCACGCCGCCCGCCGGAACATCGGTCGTCAAGACCGCCGCATTCTGCAGGGCCAAGGGTGAGGCGTACCACTGCGGCATGAGACAGCCGGCTCTCAACGAGGGCGGCCGGGAGACCTACACATTCCAGCTGAAGATCGACAAGCGGGTGGCGCATGCCAAGGGCTCGGTGGCGCTGAGCACCGAGGCGCGGCCGTTCGACCCCCACAAGGCCAACGACAAGGCCGACATCACGCTGGACGTCACCGGTGGGGGGCCGACCGGCTCGACGGGCAGTTCGGCCAGTGGCTCAGTTGGATCGGTCGGCGGGTCGTCGCCGACCGGCGACGACGGGACCACGGCGAACGGCGGCACCCTGGCGGCGACCGGGTCCTCCGCGCTGCCGATCACGGGCGTGGCTGCCGCGGCGGTCGTCACCGGTGCGGGCACGCTCGTCATCGTGCGCCGCCGCCGGGCCCAGAACCTGGGCTGACTACCGTCCGACGCGAGCGGGGTACCTGCCCCGAGGCACTGGCCCGGGACCTCCGCGCTGCCTTGATCCAAGTCATCCGGTCCCGCTGCCACACCGCCGGGAAGCAGCCCTCCCGGGCCGCCGCCAGACCTATCTCCGGCGCGTACGCCTGGTAGACGGTGACCGTGGAGTCCGTGTGCAAGGCTCGGATCTGCTGCTTGGGTTCTGTCACTGGACCAGGGTGATCACACCGCTTCACGTGAACCGCCCCGGTTCGAATGGAGACTCGATTTCATGAAAGGATCGAGTCATGGCACGACCTTCCCGTTACCCGCTTGAGCTCCGCCGTCGTGC
>NZ_JBIAHG010000086.1:0-6565 GCF_042870385.1 Streptomyces sp. NPDC006602
TGCGGGGCGTTGGCCAGGTGGGCCAGCGGGGCCGGGAGCTTGACCGAGAGCCGGCCGGTGTCGGTGACGCGGATCGTCTCGTTGCCGAACCGCTTGCCCGGCAGAAGTCACTCATGCTCAGCAAACCGGCAGCAGTTCCAACCCCCGGCCTTCGCGCCGCCCCGTGCCGCCGGTGACCGCACGGGGCGACATCTGTTGCTCACGGGAAGTGTCCAGCAACGGGAGCAGGCTGCTCCCGAGCCCCCCGCTCGTCGCTCTTTGATTTCAGAGCATGATGAGCAGACGCGTCTTCGGCTTGAGCTTCCTATTCACCGAACGACTTTGTACGTAAACCTCCAACTTGGGGTTGTTCCCCGCCTTCACGGAGACGGTCCCCTGGACACCCGTACCGAACAAAAGGCTGCGCGCCGCGTCGCCCGTATAGGCGCGGTCGGTGTCCTTCTCGACCACGATGACTTCCTTGTTCTGCTGAACCTGAGCCCGGGCGCCCAGCTGGTAGTAACACGAACCACGTTCGTACGTCACGCCCGGATGCGAATCGACGAAGGGGCGAATCTCGACCTCCTTATCGACTTTCAGGAGCCGGTACTTGTCGGCCGGAATCGGTTCGAGCTTCGCCCGCACCTCGTCAACCGATATGTCCTGACCGACGGCGAACAGGTTCTTCGTGCCGCGCACCCCCTGCTCTCGCCCGCGGAGGAAGCTGGTGGCGGCAGCGCGCACGGTGCCGATCGCTTCCTCGACGCCCTTCTGGGAATCCGCATCCCAGATGGCGATGTTCCCGGCAGGGAAACCGTAGTTCTGGGCGGTCCGCTTGGCCAGGGAGTTCGGAACGAGGATCGCGGAGGTCCAGTGGCCCGGAAGCCCGCTCATCTTCTTTGTGATCCTGTCGAGCCAGGGGCCAAGGATGGCCATGTCGCCGTCGTGCCGCCTGTCGCCGCCGGAGGCGTTCTCCTCGCCGTCCGTCACCACGATCTGGAGGAAGCTGTGCTCGCCGTATTCCTCCCAGATATGGCCCAGGTCGTCCAGGGACTTCAGAGAAGCCTCAATGAGGGCCGTAGCGCCATTGTTGACCTGATACAGCCCTCGCATGGACGGAAGATGCTTCACGTCCATGTCCCAGACCAGGTTCTCCACCTTATGATCGAAGGAGTAGAGACTGATCCGGGTTTCGTGGCCGAGGCTGTCCGATTCGGCCTTCAACCCCGCCACGAACTCGTCCACAACGCGAATGAGCTGACTCTGGTGCGGACGCATTGAACCCGAACAGTCCACTACCAGCGCGACGTGATTCACCTTGTGCTGGATCTTGTTTGCGGACACGTTTCTGCTCCCCCTCCGAGGCTCCCCGAGTGATGTCTTCACTCTATGGGGAGGCACTGACAGCGGCGTCTGACGCTCAATCACCGCCTGCGTGTGGTGCTGTGTCCGGCATCCAGGAGACGCCCGGCGATCGTCCGTGGCGGCGCACTGGAAGCGGCCCGCGCCAGCGACAGAAGGTCGTCAGCTCCGTCACGACCCGCATCCGGTCCGCCGGCGCGACGTGCTCGGGCCGGCCGGCCGGCCCGTCGCCGGTCGGTTCGGGCAACTGCCGGAATCCACACCGGAGCTGTAGCGGAGGCTGAGCCCAGCGACGACAGCGTCGAGGTCCTGCCTGACCGACGCCGTTGAACGAACCCGCGCAGAGCGGGCAGGTCGTCCATGCAGGTGGGGAAGGCCGTTGACTGCCGAAATCGGGCTGCTGCCCGGTCGGTTACTTTTCGTCGAAGACGAGGTCTTCGGGGTTATGGGTGAGCCGTATGGTGTTGCCGTTGGTGAGCTTGACGATGGTGTCGAATCCCGTCCACTGCCCGGTGGAGAGGATGAACAGCCGGTCCTCGCGCTGCTCGAGGTAGTCGGGGAAGCCTTCCAGCGAGGGGTCGCCGTCGTTGAGCTGGAGGTAGTCCGCCAGCCGCCTGAACAACTTCGGCAGCAGCACCGCGGTGTCGGTGAGGGTGGAGATCCCCTCCACCTTCGCCCCGCTTTGGCTCTGATCCTTGGGCCACAGTCCTGTGTCGGCCTGCCGGGCCTGCTGCGACGCTGTGTTCATCTCCTGCCGCAGGTCGACGAACAGCTTGCGGTAGAAGGTGGGGTAGGCCAGGCCTTCAGTGAGCTGGTGGTGATTGGCCGTTTGGCGTAGATGTTCCGGGGTGACGGTCAGGAACGTGCCGCTGCGGCCCGGAGCGTCGATGCCGCGGCCGGCGAGGGCGACGCAGCGGCCGTGGACGTCCGCGCTGCGGGTGAGGATGTAGCCGGGCCGGGAGGCGGGGCTTGCGTCGGTGACGATTCCGTGGGCGTTGCGCTGCACGTCGTCGAAGCCCAGCCAGGACAGCAGTTCGTCTGCGGCCTGGCCGGCGAACGGGGCCGGCTGGTGCAGTTCGGGCCCGCGGGGCGGGCGGTAGTGGGTTTCCAGGGTGTCGATGCCGTCGAGCCGGAGCTGTGCGCCGCCGCTGCGGTTGCGTCGTACCCGGCGCCCGCGCAGGAGGTCCCAATGGTCGGGGTTGTCGGGGTAGAAGCGGACGGAGTCACCGTCGGGACTCGCTCCGACGATCTTGTACATGCCTGTGATCAGCAGCATCGGCATGGTGGCACTCTCCTCGTGGTCGTGTGCTGGCTTCGCTGTTCCCGCCGTGGAGCGTCCTGCGCTGAAATGGACCTATACCGGCATGAATGCCATGTAATTGGTGTACTGCTTCCGTACTGGAAGAAGTTACGGGTCGAGTCTGACCTGCCCTTGATCGGCGAGATACTGCTCGAGTTTCGGCGGTCGGTAGTCCGGGTCCTTGTCGTAGCGCTCTTTGGCCTGCACGGCCAGGAACTCGTTCCCGTCGAGCCCGCCCTCGGCGTCCGTGGCTTGTCCGATGGGCCGGTGGAGCGGCTTGGGGAGTCGGTACAGTGCCGTCCGCGAGGGGTGCAGGTTGCCCATGGGGTCCGGCTGCACACGGAAGTCGATGCTCTCGTCCGGTTTCATCTCACTCGGCCCGGCGGCGCTGAGCGCCTTGGCATCGAACTCCAGCCCACAGCTGCGGGCCTGGTCGACCATCCACAGCAAGGCGATGTCGGACAGCCCCGTCTCCTTGAAGCCGCCACCGACATCGCAGTGCGACCCGGCGAACCACACCTGCTTCAGTCTCTGGCCCTGTTCGGCGGCACCGGGCTGCTGGTGCCACAGCGTCGGCTTGAACGCCGATCGCTGCTCGTCGATGGCCAGCGCGTGGAAAGCCGCGTCGACCCAACTGCTCAGCTCGGTGTCGTGGAACGCCCAGCGGCGGTTGAACCGGGTCACGACCGGCTCGAGCCACCTGGGGCCCACAGCCGGGATGCCGAGGGCACCGACCGTGTCCCACACCCCGATGAAGTGGATGCGAGTCTCGTACGCGTACGAGCGGCGGAAAAACGTGGAGGCGGCGCCGCTCGGCTTTTCGATTCGGTCGCGGTAGAGGGCCCACGCCTCCTTGACCCGGGCGGCGTGATCCTGCCGCAGGATGCCGCAATTGCGCACCAGGCCCGCCAGGCTGCGGGCGGTGAACGCGCCCCGGCTGAAACCGAAGAGGAACAACTCGTCGCCGGGCTCGTACGTCTCGACGAGGAAGCGGTAGGCGTCGATGACGTTCCGGGACAGACCGACGCCGAACGCGCCGCCGCGCAGGCGCTCCCACCGGTGGGTACCGACGCCGCTGTGGTAGTAGAGGCGCTGGTCCTTCCCGGCAGCGGGCCCCGTGTGCACGGACAGGGCGACCTTGGTCACGTTGGTCTTGCTCGGCTGGTCGGCGAAGTTCCACGTTCCGTCGCAGTAGACGACCAGACGCTTGGCCATGACCATCCCTCCTCGCAAGAGTGAAGGGCCCGCTCCCCTCCCTTTGCGAGATACCGGAACGCTCTGCCGCCGGGTGGCAGTCAGGTTTCCGGTGCGGGAGGAGCAGGCGCAGAGTCTGCGCGTAGCGGTGCACGACGCGGGAGTATTTCGCCCGGTCCGCGCGCCGAGAGGCGCCGTCCAACAGGCGCCAGTTCCATGTTTACACCGCCCCGCGGACCCCGCCATACGACGCTACGAGGGCTGGCTGGGAGGAGGCCGCCATGGACTCGGTGACCAAGTTTGCTGGATGCACCGCCGACGAGGGGGCGTGAACGACCGGTTGTGAGGAGTTGCGGGTACGGGAAGTGCCGCTGGTATTGATCACCGGCGCGTGAGGGTCTGTGTGGCCTCTCGCGTACGGGGTCGCCCGGGACCGAGCAGGCTTTCATCGGAGTCCTTTCGTGGATACTCCCGGCTTGAGCCGGGGGAGGATGCCCTGACCGGCAGGTTGTATCTTGATCTGCGAGTCTGGCTAGTTTGTGGGCGTGGCCGTGACCCATGCGAAGCGGGCGTTCAGGTACCGCTTCTATCCGAGTGATGCGCAGGCAGCGGAGCCGTCGCGCACGTTCGGGTGTGTGCGGAAGGTCTACAACCTGGCGCTCGCCGCCCGTACCGAGGCGTGGGCGCGGCAGGAGCGGGTCAACTACACGCCACATCGGCGATGCTGACGGCGTGGAAGAAGACCGAGGAACTGGCGTTCCTCAATGACGTGTCGTCGGTGCCGCTGCGGCACCTGCAGACGGCGTTCACCCACTTCTTCGCCAAGCGGGCCAAGTACCCGCGTTTCAAGTCGCGGAAGAAGTCACGCAAGTCGGCGGAGTACACCACCAGCGGGTTCCGCTTTCGCGACGGCCAACTGATTCTGGCGAAGATGGCGGACCCGCTGGACATCGTGTGGTCCCGGCCGCTGCCCGAAGGGGCGAAGCCGTCCACCGTCACCGTTTCCCAGGACGCCGCGGGACGCTGGTTCGTCTCGATGCTCTGCGAGGACCCCAGGGTCAAACCGCTTCCCCCCCACCGATGCGGCGGTCGGCGTCGATGTCGGCTTGGACCATCTGGTGACCCTTTCCACCGGGGAGAAGATCGCCAACCCCCGGCACGAGCGCCGTGACCGCGCCCGTCTCGCCAAGGCCCAGCGCAAGTTGTCCCGCAAGGCCAAGGGCGACGGAACCAACCGGGCAAAAGCCCGGCGCAAGGCCGCCAGGATTCACGCGAGGCTTGCCGACCGGCGCCGGGATCTGCTTCACAAGCTGACCACTCGGCTCGTGCGTGACAACCAAACGCTCGTGATCAAGGACCTGACCGTGCGCAGCATGGTCAAGAACACCACGCTCGCCCGGGCCATTTCGGACGCGAGCTGGAGCGAGTTGCGCTCCATGCTGGAGTACAAGGCGGCCTGGTACGGGCGGGACGTGATCGCGGTGGACCGCTTCTTCCCCTCCTCCAGGCTGTGCTCCGTCTGCGGCAGCGTGCAAGCAAAGATGCCGCTCAGTGTCCGTACCTGGACGTGCGGCTGCGGTGCGGTCCATGACCGGGACGTGAACGCGGCGAAGAACCTTCTGGCCGCCAGGCTGGCGGCGTCTGTCTGTGGAGCCGGTGTAAGACCTCAACGGAGTTCTCCGGGCGGGCAGTCGGCGGTGAAGCAGAAAACCCCACGGCGCGAGCTGTAGGAATCCCCCTCGTTCACGACTCCGTTGGGAAATGCGTAAACCGCTGGTGTGATCCTGCTGTCAGGCGGTGAATTGGAGTCGGGCGAGGCGTCAGGTGCGGGTTCCGCCGAGGGGTGTCTCGTTTGAGCCAGGCGTCGAGTCTGATGATGTTGATGGCGGTGGCGGCGAAGATGTGTCCGAGGTGGGTCTTGGGCAGGCCGCTGTAGCGGGTCCGGCGGATGCGGGTGCGCCGGACTGCCTGGGAGATGGTGCCCTCCACCCCGGCGCGGATGTTGTAGCGCTGCTGCCACTGGTCGGTCAACTGCTCGCGGCGCCGGTCCTCCAGTGCTGTCTGCTGGTCTTGGGGCAGCAGTGTCAGGCTGCGGCCCCACTTGCCGTTCGCCGCCTTGGTGCATCTGTCCCGCACCGGACAGGCCGCGCAATCCTGGGCGGTGAAGTGCACCCGTGAGACGGGCGTGCCGCTGCTCTTGCGCTGGTCGGACCAGCTGGCACTGACCTTGTTCTGGGGACAGACCGCCTTCTTGGCCTCCCAGTCGATCGTGAACGCGCTCTGCGTGAAGTGCTCGCCCACGTAGTTCTCGTGGCAGGTGTCCAGCCCGACCGGCCCCAGCAGTTCGATGCCGTGCGCGTCACGCGCCACCACGATGTGCGCGGCCGTGACGTATCCGGCATCGACGTCGTGCTCATCAGGCAGCAGTTCACGTGCGGCCATGCCCTGGTGGACGGCCTCGGTGACCTCGGTGTCGGCGACGGTGGCGTCCGTGGTGACGACATGGGTGATCAGATGCGGGGCGTCCGGTTCGCAGGTCTCGCTGAGGTGGGTCTTGTAGCCGCACCAGCCCGAGCCGCGCTTGGTCCCGTAGCGAGCGTCGGGGTCGTAGGGCGAGAAGCCGGCGTCTGGCGCACCCCCTCACCGTCGTGGTGATACTGCTCCACCCAGGCCCGGCGCAGGACCTGGACCGCGGGGACCTCCCGTAACCAGGCAGGAGCCGGGGGTGCA
>NZ_JBIAHG010000087.1:0-2693 GCF_042870385.1 Streptomyces sp. NPDC006602
CGAAGGGAAGCGCCCGGAGGAAAGCCCGAGAGGGTGAGTACGAAGGAAGCGTCCGTTCCTTGAGAACTCAACAGCGTGCCAAAAGTCAACGCCAGATATGTTGATACCCCGTCCATCGGAATTCTTCCGGTGGCGAGGTTCCTTTGAAGAAAAACACAGCGAGGACGTTGTGAACGGCCGGGCTTATTCCGCCTGGCTGTTCCGCTCTCGTGGTGTCGACCCGATTACGGGTAAACATTCACGGAGAGTTTGATCCTGGCTCAGGACGAACGCTGGCGGCGTGCTTAACACATGCAAGTCGAACGATGAACCACTTCGGTGGGGATTAGTGGCGAACGGGTGAGTAACACGTGGGCAATCTGCCCTTCACTCTGGGACAAGCCCTGGAAACGGGGTCTAATACCGGATAACACTTCCACTCTCCTGAGTGGAGGTTAAAAGCTCCGGCGGTGAAGGATGAGCCCGCGGCCTATCAGCTTGTTGGTGAGGTAATGGCTCACCAAGGCGACGACGGGTAGCCGGCCTGAGAGGGCGACCGGCCACACTGGGACTGAGACACGGCCCAGACTCCTACGGGAGGCAGCAGTGGGGAATATTGCACAATGGGCGAAAGCCTGATGCAGCGACGCCGCGTGAGGGATGACGGCCTTCGGGTTGTAAACCTCTTTCAGCAGGGAAGAAGCGAAAGTGACGGTACCTGCAGAAGAAGCGCCGGCTAACTACGTGCCAGCAGCCGCGGTAATACGTAGGGCGCAAGCGTTGTCCGGAATTATTGGGCGTAAAGAGCTCGTAGGCGGCTTGTCACGTCGGGTGTGAAAGCCCGGGGCTTAACCCCGGGTCTGCATTCGATACGGGCTAGCTAGAGTGTGGTAGGGGAGATCGGAATTCCTGGTGTAGCGGTGAAATGCGCAGATATCAGGAGGAACACCGGTGGCGAAGGCGGATCTCTGGGCCATTACTGACGCTGAGGAGCGAAAGCGTGGGGAGCGAACAGGATTAGATACCCTGGTAGTCCACGCCGTAAACGGTGGGAACTAGGTGTTGGCGACATTCCACGTCGTCGGTGCCGCAGCTAACGCATTAAGTTCCCCGCCTGGGGAGTACGGCCGCAAGGCTAAAACTCAAAGGAATTGACGGGGGCCCGCACAAGCAGCGGAGCATGTGGCTTAATTCGACGCAACGCGAAGAACCTTACCAAGGCTTGACATACACCGGAAAGCATCAGAGATGGTGCCCCCCTTGTGGTCGGTGTACAGGTGGTGCATGGCTGTCGTCAGCTCGTGTCGTGAGATGTTGGGTTAAGTCCCGCAACGAGCGCAACCCTTGTTCTGTGTTGCCAGCATGCCCTTCGGGGTGATGGGGACTCACAGGAGACCGCCGGGGTCAACTCGGAGGAAGGTGGGGACGACGTCAAGTCATCATGCCCCTTATGTCTTGGGCTGCACACGTGCTACAATGGCAGGTACAATGAGCTGCGATACCGTGAGGTGGAGCGAATCTCAAAAAGCCTGTCTCAGTTCGGATTGGGGTCTGCAACTCGACCCCATGAAGTCGGAGTTGCTAGTAATCGCAGATCAGCATTGCTGCGGTGAATACGTTCCCGGGCCTTGTACACACCGCCCGTCACGTCACGAAAGTCGGTAACACCCGAAGCCGGTGGCCCAACCCCTTGTGGGAGGGAGCTGTCGAAGGTGGGACTGGCGATTGGGACGAAGTCGTAACAAGGTAGCCGTACCGGAAGGTGCGGCTGGATCACCTCCTTTCTAAGGAGCACTTCTCACCGATCCCTACGGGGTGAGGTCAGAGGCCAGTACATCGGCGTACGTCCGGTGCTGGTTGCTCAAGGGTGGAACGTTGACTATTCGGCACACTCGACCAGCTTGTCTTTCCAGTACTGCTTCGGCGTGGAACGGAAGGTGAGTGGCGAGGGTGCCGGGCACGCTGTTGGGTGTCTGAGGGAATGAACCCCTCAGGTGCCGGCCCCGGTGAAGCATCACGGAAGTGGTGTGTGACGGGTGGCTGGTCGTTGTTTGAGAACTGCACAGTGGACGCGAGCATCTGTGGCCAAGTTTTTAAGGGCGCACGGTGGATGCCTTGGCACCAGGAACCGATGAAGGACGTGGGAGGCCACGATAGTCCCCGGGGAGTCGTCAACCAGGCTTTGATCCGGGGGTTTCCGAATGGGGAAACCCGGCAGTCGTCATGGGCTGTCACCCATACCTGAACACATAGGGTATGTGGAGGGAACGCGGGGAAGTGAAACATCTCAGTACCCGCAGGAAGAGAAAACAACCGTGATTCCGGGAGTAGTGGCGAGCGAAACCGGATGAGGCCAAACCGTATACGTGTGAGACCCGGCAGGGGTTGCGTGTGCGGGGTTGTGGGATCTCTCTTTTACGGTCTGCCGGCCGTGAGACGAGTCAGAAACCGTTGATGTAGGCGAAGGACATGCGAAAGGTCCGGCGTAGAGGGTAAGACCCCCGTAGTCGAAACGTCAACGGCTCGTTTGAGAGACACCCAAGTAGCACGGGGCCCGAGAAATCCCGTGTGAATCTGGCGGGACCACCCGCTAAGCCTAAATATTCCCTGGTGACCGATAGCGGATAGTACCGTGAGGGAATGGTGAAAAGTACCGCGGGAGCGGAGTGAAATAGTACCTGAAACCGTGTGCCTACAAGCCGTGGGAGCGTCGC
>NZ_JBIAHG010000087.1:2788-5409 GCF_042870385.1 Streptomyces sp. NPDC006602
ACGAGTGGGGTAGCCGTAGCGAAAGCGAGTCCGAATAGGGCGCTTCAGTAGCACGCTCAAGACCCGAAGCGGAGTGATCTAGCCATGGGCAGGTTGAAGCGGCTGTAAGAGGTCGTGGAGGACCGAACCCACCAGGGTTGAAAACCTGGGGGATGACCTGTGGTTAGGGGTGAAAGGCCAATCAAACTCCGTGATAGCTGGTTCTCCCCGAAATGCATTTAGGTGCAGCGTCGTGTGTTTCTTGCCGGAGGTAGAGCACTGGATAGGCGATGGGCCCTACCGGGTTACTGACCTTAGCCAAACTCCGAATGCCGGTAAGTGAGAGCGCGGCAGTGAGACTGTGGGGGATAAGCTCCATGGTCGAGAGGGAAACAGCCCAGAGCATCGACTAAGGCCCCTAAGCGTACGCTAAGTGGGAAAGGATGTGGAGTCGCACAGACAACCAGGAGGTTGGCTTAGAAGCAGCCACCCTTGAAAGAGTGCGTAATAGCTCACTGGTCTAGTGATTCCGCGCCGACAATGTAGCGGGGCTCAAGCGTACCGCCGAAGTCGTGTCATTGCAGCATGTAGCCCCAACGGGCGCTGTGATGGGTAGGGGAGCGTCGTCTGCCGGGTGAAGCAGCCGCGGAAGCGAGTTGTGGACGGTTGACGAGTGAGAATGCAGGCATGAGTAGCGATACACACGTGAGAAACGTGTGCGCCGATTGACTAAGGGTTCCTGGGTCAAGCTGATCTGCCCAGGGTAAGTCGGGACCTAAGGCGAGGCCGACAGGCGTAGTCGATGGATAACCGGTTGATATTCCGGTACCCGCTGTGAAGCGTCAAACATTGAATCCAGTGATGCTAAGCCCGTGAAGCCGTTCCGGACCCTTCGGGGAAAGGAAAGTGGTGGAGCCGGTGACCCGAGCTGGTAGTAGGTGAGTGATGGGGTGACGCAGGAAGGTAGTCCATCCCGGGCGGTGGTTGTCCCGGGGTAAGGGTGTAGGCCGTGCGATAGGCAAATCCGTCGCACACGTGGCTGAGACCTGATGCCGAGCCGATTGTGGTGAAGTGGATGATCCTATGCTGTCGAGAAAAGCCTCTAGCGAGTTTCATGGCGGCCCGTACCCTAAACCGACTCAGGTGGTCAGGTAGAGAATACCGAGGCGTTCGGGTGAACTATGGTTAAGGAACTCGGCAAAATGCCCCCGTAACTTCGGGAGAAGGGGGGCCATCACTGGTGAGAGGACGTGCTCCTCGAGCTGGGGGTGGCCGCAGAGACCAGCGAGAAGCGACTGTTTACTAAAAACACAGGTCCGTGCGAAGCCGTAAGGCGATGTATACGGACTGACGCCTGCCCGGTGCTGGAACGTTAAGGGGACCGGTTAGTCCGACTTCGGTCGGGCGAAGCTGAGAACTTAAGCGCCAGTAAACGGCGGTGGTAACTATAACCATCCTAAGGTAGCGAAATTCCTTGTCGGGTAAGTTCCGACCTGCACGAATGGCGTAACGACTTCTCGACTGTCTCAACCATAGGCCCGGTGAAATTGCACTACGAGTAAAGATGCTCGTTTCGCGCAGCAGGACGGAAAGACCCCGGGACCTTTACTACAGTTTGATATTGGTGTTCGGTTCGGCTTGTGTAGGATAGCTGGGAGACTGTGAAGCTTGGACGCCAGTTCAGGTGGAGTCGTCGTTGAAATACCAGTCTGGTCGTGCTGGATGTCTAACCTGGGTCCGTGATCCGGATCAGGGACAGTGTCTGATGGGTAGTTTAACTGGGGCGGTTGCCTCCTAAAGAGTAACGGAGGCGCCCAAAGGTTCCCTCAGCCTGGTTGGCAATCAGGTGTTGAGTGTAAGTGCACAAGGGAGCTTGACTGTGAGACCGACGGGTCGAGCAGGGACGAAAGTCGGGACTAGTGATCCGGCGGTGGCTTGTGGAAGCGCCGTCGCTCAACGGATAAAAGGTACCCCGGGGATAACAGGCTGATCTTCCCCAAGAGTCCATATCGACGGGATGGTTTGGCACCTCGATGTCGGCTCGTCGCATCCTGGGGCTGGAGTCGGTCCCAAGGGTTGGGCTGTTCGCCCATTAAAGCGGTACGCGAGCTGGGTTTAGAACGTCGTGAGACAGTTCGGTCCCTATCCGCTGCGCGCGCAGGAATATTGAGAAGGGCTGTCCCTAGTACGAGAGGACCGGGACGGACGAACCTCTGGTGTGCCAGTTGTCCTGCCAAGGGCATGGCTGGTTGGCTACGTTCGGGAGGGATAACCGCTGAAAGCATCTAAGCGGGAAGCCTGCTTCGAGATGAGTATTCCCACCCCCTTTGAGGGGTTAAGGCTCCCAGTAGACGACTGGGTTGATAGGCCGGATCTGGAAGCACCGTAAGGTGTGGAGGTGACCGGTACTAATAGGCCGAGGGCTTGTCCTCAGTTGCTCGCGTCCACTGTGTTGGTTCTGAAACCACGAACAGCCCCATGCCCATGGTCACGGGTGTGGTGCGGCTGAAACAGTTTCATAGTGTTTCGGTGGTTATAGCGTGAGGGAAACGCCCGGTTACATTCCGAACCCGGAAGCTAAGCCTTACAGCGCCGATGGTACTGCAGGGGGGACCCTGTGGGAGAGTAGGACGCCGCCGAAC
>NZ_JBIAHG010000088.1:0-5124 GCF_042870385.1 Streptomyces sp. NPDC006602
GCCCGTCGAATACGAGACCAACCACTACATGCAATCCACGAAACCCCAGGTCACAACCACAATCTGAGATCTCTACCGAACCCGGGGCGGTTCACTGTGCCCAGTAAGGGAAGGACGACTTGTCGGCGCCGCTCAGGTTGGGCCGGACGACCAGGACAAGGAGTACGGCGGCGGCGCCCAGGGCGAGGACGGCCGCAGCGCCGAAGACCTTGGTCGCGGGCGGAAGTTCCTTGTCGGCGACGGACGCCAGTCCGGCGAGCACAGCGCCGTTGAAGGCGAGCAGTAACGACGCCTTGCCGCACGTACTCCACTAATCTCGCTGGCCACCGTGGCGCAGGCGTTGTCCAGGTTCTTGTCCGTGTCGGCGATGCTGGCTTCGGCGGGGCGCTCGGGTGCGGGGGCCGGCGGTTCGACGGATGCGGGCCGGGTGCGGGAGAACAAGGTGAGGGCCATGGGTGACGGCTCCTTCGGTTGCTTGTCGGGCCAGGCGGCCAGTTGGTGTGTGGCCGGGGGAGCGATGTAGCTGTTCGGGTCCGCCGGGGTGCCGTCGAAGCACTCCTCACAGCTGCCGATCGTTCGCAGACGTACGTCGCGAACGTCGCGGTGCTGTCGGTGGACGTGAACATCGCGATGGTGCGTGTTGATGTGCAGTGCACCACGGCTGGCGGTGCCTGCCCGGAGTGTGGGGCCTGGTCGACCCACGTTCATAGTTCCTACCTGCGTTTTCCCGCCGACGTGCCGAGCGCCGGGCGAAGGGTTGTGCTGCAACTTCGCGTCCGGCGGTTCCGGTGCCGGAACACCATGTGCCCGCGCCGGACCTTCGTGGAGCAGATATCCGGCCTGACCCGCAGATACGGTGAGCGCACGGAACGACTGCGCTCGACCCTGGCCGCACTCGGTCTCGCCCTGGCCGGCCGGGCCGGCGCCCGGCTGGCCGCCGTCCTCGGCGTGTCCGTGAGCCGGAGCACGGTCTTGCGCCTGGTCAACGCGCTTCCCGAGCCGGAAGTGCCGGCGCCGCGGGTGGTCGGCGTCGACGAGTACGCAACCCGCAAGGGCCGCCACTACGGCACTGTCCTGGTGGACGTCGAAACCCGCCGTCCAATTGATCTCCTCCCGGACCGGGAGGCATCCAGTCTGGCGGCCTGGCTCGCCCAGCGGCCAGGCGTCGAGGTGGTCTGCCGGGACCGAGCACCGTTCTTCGCCGAGGGCGCCGCCGCCGGAGCGCCGCAGGCGTTCCAGTCGCGGACAGGTGGCATCTCTGGCACAACCTGAGCGAGGCCGCCGAGCGGAGTGTTGCCCAGCATCGTCGCTGCCTGCACGTTCTGACACCCGCGGCATCTGAGCCCCAGCCTGCGACGGTTCCGGCCGTGGACCCGTCCACTTCGCCATGGCCACGCGGACACCGGTTCGCCGACCGAACCCGGTCCCGGCACGCTGCCGTGCACGCCCTGCTGAAGGCAGGGCACAGCCAACGCTCGATCCAGCGACAGCTCGGGATGACCTGGCGGACCGTCAAGCAGTTCGCCGAAGTCGCGACGCCGGAGGAGCTGTTCACCGGCCAATGGCAGAACCGGCCCTCCGTCCTCGACGACTACAAGTCGTACCTGGACGACCGCTGGAACGAGGGCTGCACCAACGCCTGGAAGCTCTGGGAAGAGATCGTGCCGCTCGGCTACAAGGGCAGCTACCAGCGCGTCCGCGCCTACCTGCACGACAAGCGCACATCGCCACGGCCGGTGACCGCCAGGCCGCCCTCGCCCCGCGCCGTGGCCGGATGGATCCTCCGGCACCCGGACACCCTCGCCGAGTCCGAGCAGCTCCAGCTCAAGGCCGTCCGCACACGCTGCCCCGAAATCGACGCTCTGACCCGCCACGTCCGGTCCTTCGCGACCATGCTCACCGAGCGCCAGGGCGAACGCCTTCCGGACTGGCTCGACGCGGTCCGGCAGGACGACCTGCCCAGCCTCCACACCCTCGCTGCGGGCATCGACCGAGACCGCGACGCCGTCATCGCCGGCCTCACCATGCCCTGGAACTCCGGAGTCGTCGAAGGCCACGTCAACCGGATCAAGATGCTCAAGCGCCAGATGTTCGACCGCGCAAGCTTCGACCTTCTTCGCAAACGGGTCCTGCTCGCCCCGTAGTCGTGTTGTCAGTGCCTGATGCGAGGATCCGGGCGACCATACGCAAGGAGATCAGCATGGGTACCTGGGATACCGGCCCCTTCGACAACGACAACTCCTCCCGGCGAGGAATCTGGGCGTACGAGCAATGGGTTGCTGCGAGAACTTTGCGCAGGTGGGGGTGCATGGCTCGTGCCGACAACGGGGCGGGGTTGCGCTGGAGCGGCGACGCCGACCGACGAGCGGAAGAAGATCCGGCGGAGCGGCAGAACAGGTCCGCGTCTCTGTAGTGAGCGTTCCATTCAGAGCGGATCGTGTCTACACGCCGACAGAGAAAAGGCCGAAGTGGAGCGGCGCCCGTTCGCCGCCGGTGTTGCGCCGGGGTGAGCTCGACTCCGTGCTGAGCAGGAAACCGCTGGTTGCACTCGCCTACGTGTGATTCACCACAGCCAGTTAAGTTGTGCACAATTTAATTGCTGGCTAGCGTCTGAGGTCGACACCACCGCACAGGGAGGCAACACCATGGATCCCGTCCGCTATGAGGCTTACCGCCCCGCCGAACGTCCGACCTACCAGGAGGAGTTGGATGCAGTGGTCGCACAGGTGGCGCAGCGCACCCGCGCCTCGGTCGAGCGCGAGGCCGTGGGCGGTGCCGTCCGCACTGCCCACGGAAAGACCTACGGCCTCCTCAAGGCGACCGTCACGATCGGTGACAACCCGGGCTTCTACGGTCAGGGCATCTTCGCCCGGCCCACCGTGTACGACGCCGTCGTCCGCTACTCCAACGGCCTGGGGCACCAGCGCCCCGACCACCAGCTGGGCGCGGCGTGCGGGATGGGCATCAAACTGTTCGGAGTCCCCGGCCGCACACTGCTGGACGACGAACCGGACAGCGGTACCTTCGACCTCAACCTGATCAACAACGAGGTCTTCTTCGCGAACACCGCCTACGACTACATGGTCATCGAGGACCTGTTCGCGGAGCTGCCCGAGGCCCTGGTGAACCCCGCCCGCCGCAAGACCTGGATGGCTGAGTTCCTGACCCGCCGGGGCACGCTCACCGATCCCGACATCTGGTTGTGGGACGAACTGCTCGCCATGCTGTCGTTCACGACCGTCCCGCGCAGGAACCTGCTGTCGTACACCTACAACAGCATGGGCGCCTTCCGGTACGGCGACCACATCGCCAAGATCCGTACCGTGCCGGCGGCCGAGTCCCTGGCCTCCCTCACGCACCAGATCGTGGACGTGCGCGCGGACAACGAGGCGTTCCGCCACACCCTCGTTGCCGAGGCCGCGGAACGGGACCACTCCTTCGAACTCCAGGTGCAGCTCAACACGGATCTGGCCCGCATGCCGGTGGACAACACCTCCGTGAAGTGGCCCGAGGAACTGTCCCCCTGGGTGACCGTGGCCCGTGTGGACCTCCCGCGCCAGGACATCGGCGGGGAGGACAACGTGGCGGCCGCCGACGCCACCTCGATCACACCGTGGCGCTCACGCGAGGAGCACCACCCTGTCGGCGAGATCCAGCGGGTGCGGCAGGAGGTGTACCGGCGTTCGTCCATCGAACGGCACCGCATCAATGGGCAACAGCGGCGCGAACCGGTCGGCAGCGCGCACCTGCTCGGCTGAGCCGGCTCAGCCGCGTCCGCCGCCTGCGCAGACCGCACTCGGACTGCGGCCGCGCGCGACGAGCGACCCGGCAACGGATTCTCAACGAGCGGGCCGGACCGGCCGGCACGGTCCGCAGCAGCGTCAGTCCCTGGTCGATGTCGCGGCGGTCTGCCAGGGGCAACCCGTCGCTGTACAGGGCGAGCGGACTGCCCTCGTGCAGCTCGAGCCCGGCGGTCTCGAACGGCAGCACGCCCACGCCCAGCGGTGGTCCGGCGGGGAGGTCGTTCAGGCGCACCCGGTCGGCCGGTCCCGGCACGGTCGGCGGCGGGTGACGGTTGCCAAGGGGGCCTGTCCGAGGGGGACTTGGCCCCCTGGGCGGACTGCGGCGGCGGCCCCGAGGCCGCCTGTCCAGTCCGCCCCCGCCACCATGGTCATTCGGCTGCGGCGAGCAGACGTGCCTCGCTCTCCTCGTACAGCTGCCGGCTCTCCCGGCTGTCGGCGGCGCGGCGCCGGTGGTCCAGACGGCTGCCCAGCCAACCCGCCAGGTAACCGAACGGGATGGAGACCAGTCCGGTGGACTGCATGGGGAACCAGTGGAAGTCGGCGTTCGGGAAGACGGCGGACGGCGTGCCCGAGACGGCCTTGGAAAAGACCATCAGCACCAGCGCGCAGGCAGCGCCGCCATAGAGGGTGGCGAGCAGGCCGCTGCGCGTGAATCCTCTCCAGAACAGGGAGTAGGTCAGCGCGGGAGCCACCGCGGATGCCCCGATGCAGACTGCCAGAGTGGTCAGCACGCCGACGTCCCAGTCCTGGACCAGGGTGGAGAGCCCGATGGCCACGGTTCCCACGGCCACGCTCGTCCACGCCGCCACCGTCATCTCCGTACGCGGCTCCACCTGCCCCCGCTGCGCCGCATGGGCGAACAGGTCGTGGGCGAGCGACGAGGCCGCGGCCAGGGTCATTCCCGCGACCGAGGACAGCAGGGTGATGAACACCATCCCCGCTATGGCCGAGAAGAGAATCGTCGTGCCCGCGGAGGCGGGGGTCCCGCCGAGCACCTGCGACAGCATGAGCACCGACGTCCTGCCCTGCGGGTCGGCCGCGGTGATGTACCGCGATCCCACCAGCGCCGCGGCGCCCGTACCCATGACGATCACGAGCAGACAGAAGGTGGTGACTGTGCGGACAGCCCACGACATGGAGCGACGCACGGCCGGCACGTCCTGCGCGGAGTACAGACGCATGGTGATGTGGGGCAGGCAGGCCACGCCGAGGACCACGGTGATCTGAGAGTGCGGGATGTGGCGTTCCGTCGGTCTTGTCATCGCTCGATGGTGTGACGTTGAGGCATCGCTGCCGGTCAGGAGTTCGGGGTTCGCTTGGG
>NZ_JBIAHG010000089.1:0-4367 GCF_042870385.1 Streptomyces sp. NPDC006602
ATCCCCCAGTTCAGAACTTGACATGGACCTTCTCCACTTCGTCGAGCGAGGTGTCAAGACGGAGGGGCTTGCGGGTCTCGACCATGATGATCTCCCACTCGACCCGGTCGTAGGCGTCCCCGGCGTCCCGGACCGCCTCGTGCACCCGCTGCGGCCAGCCGTGGTGGATGCCCTGCGGGGAGTGGTCGATGAGCCCGGGCGGTATGGGCACGCCGAAGGCCGAGCCGCCGTGGAGGAAGGAGACCTCGTCGAAGTCGGCGTTGCGGTGGTGGAACGGCGCCCGCTCCACCCCTGCGACCTTCTCCGCGGGCCGGGGCAGCAGGTTGAGCAGGGTGAAGCCGGGGCCCGCCAGGAACACGTGCATCGACGGCGGCAGGTGGACGGTGTCGGACATGATGACGTTCCAGTCCGCGATGTTCATGGCGAACGGGTAGAGGTCACCCTTCCAGCCGACGATGTCGAACGGGTGGGACTCGTAGACGACGTCGGAGTACTCGCCGTCGTACTTCACCCGGACCTGGTACTCGCCGGGCTCGGTGACGGGGTCCCCGAGGACGGGGAGCCTCAGCCGGTCGGGGTCGAAAGGAGCGTGCCGACCGAGGCCCGAGTAGTTCGGGAAGTGCGGCTGGCCGCCGTAGGTCTCGATGCCGAACAGGTTCAGCGGCTCGTCGACGATCCAGCGCCGGGTCGCGCCCTTGGGGACGTACACGTAGTCCCCGACGCCGAACTTCAGCGCGCCGTACTCCGACAGGAGAGTGCCGCTTCCCTCGTGGACGAACCAGACTTCGTCGCCGTCCACGTTCCGGAAGAGCCACGGCATGGATTCCTGACGGCGGCTCGACCAGATGGAGATGTCGCTGTTGTAGAACAGGCGCTGCGGGACACCGTCGGCAGAAACGCTGTCATTCGTCTTGAGCAGGTTGCTGTCGAACGTGGTGTTGCGGAAACGGCCCTCGGTGCGGAAGCTCTGCGGGTCCCCGGCACGATAGAAGAGCGTTGTGGGGCCGTCGAATCCGTCGCGGCTCAACTCGTCCTCGGCGAGTCCTTCGAGATCGCGGTGCGCCTGAATCGGGGTGCGGCCTTGCTTGACCTGGTGGATCGAACGGTATTGCGGCATGACTGTCTCACCTTTCGGTGATGGGATTTCGGGCGGCTCCGAAATGGCCGCCCGGCGGCTCCTGAAAAAGCCGGTTGACGTATCCACTACCGTACTGGCCGCCCATCAGGTCGTCAAGCGCTTTACGACCTGGATCATGGTGAGGCTCCCATCCCGGCCGGCCAGGGAAGCGTTCGAAGACCTCTGGCTCGTCGGCATGGGAGCCCTGTTCACTGCCGCGTGACGTCAGCCGTCACCGGGTGTCGACGGCGTCGGCCACCGTCCGGAGCAGTTCCATGAGCTGGCGCTGCTGATCCGGACAGAGGGAGCTCAGCAACTCCTCTTCCAAGGCGAGCTGCCCCTTCATCGCGGGCTCCATGTGAACCCGGCCGGCGTCGGTGAGCTGTACGACGACCAGCCGCCGATCGTCCGGGACGGGCTTGCGCCGCACCATCCCGGCAGCCTCCAGCTTGTTCACGGCGCTGCTCACCGCCGCGCGGGTGGACATGCTCAGCTCGGCCAGCCGTCTGATCTCCAAGTCACCCTCGCTCCAGAGGAAGACAAGCAGCCGGAAGCCGGCCCACGACCAGCCGTACTGCCGGTGATAGGCGTCCGACCGCGTCGCCAGCTGCATGGAGGTGCGCAGCAGGTTCACGACAACAAGCATCCGAACATAGCCTTCCTCGGATGCCAGGCCTGCTTCCAGATGCTTCTTGGTGAGGAGCTCGGCCGACTGGGATCGGTCGCTTGACGTCATGATCATCTTCGTTTCTGTCGATCTGCAGTGGGGGAAGCAGGTCACACATCGAGCGCGCCTTCGTGCCTTCGTGCCTTCGTGCCTTCGTGCCTTCGTGTGATTTTCCCTCAGTGCGCGACCGAACGGAAACGTGCCCCTGACAGCCCTTCCGCCGCGCAGGTGGCGCAGGGCCCGGACGGCCGCGTGGGCGCCGCACGTTCCATATGCGCCCGGGCCGGGGGGTGTTGCCGCCGAGCACAGGAAGTGCCCGGGCAGTCGGACCGTCGTAGGGATGTGGGGTCAGGCGTGGCCCGGCCTGCAGCAGGTGGCGCCGGCCGGCCCGGCCCCATCGTGAGCCGCCGAGGTCACGTCATGACACGGATCGGGCGGCCGGCGACGAAGGCGGCGATGTTCTCTACTGCATGTCGGTAGAAGACGTTGTAGTTGCCTTCTGTCACATATCCGATGTGCGGGGTGACGATGGCGTTGTCCAGCGTCCGCAGGACGTGGTCCTCAGGCAGGGGTTCGACGTCGAACACGTCGAGGGCGGCTCCGCGGATCGTCCCCTCCTGCAGGGCTCGGACGAGGGCCTCCTCGTCGACGATGGGGCCCCGGGAGGTGTTGACCAGCAGGGCGGTGGGCTTCATGGCGGCGAGTTCGGCCGCCCCGACGAGGCCCCGGCTGCGCTCGCTGAGCACCATGTGGACGGACACCACGTCGGCACGCGCGAACAGCTCCTGCCTGCTCACCGCGGTCACCCCGTGCTCCGCGGCCTTCTCGGCGGTGAGGTTCTGGCTCCAGGCGATGGTCTCCATGCCGAAGGCCTGGCCCACCTTGGCCACGCGGGAGCCGAGCCGGCCCAGGCCCAGCAGGCCGAGCGTCCTGCCCTCCAGCATCGTGCCCACGCCCATCTGCCAGCCGCCCTCACGGACATGCCGCGTTTCGGCGGGCAGATTTCTGACCGCCGCGAGGATGAGCGCCCAGGTGAGCTCCACCGTGGCGGAGACGTCGGGGTATCCGGTACGGCAGACCGTGATGCCCTGGGCGCCCGCGGCCGCGATGTCGATGGAGGCGTTCACCGGGCCGGTGGTCACCAGCAGCTTCAGTCGCTCGAGCCGGCGCAGCACGTCGGCGGGGAAGGGCGTCCGCTCCCGCATCGCCACCGCCACGTCGAAGTCGGCCAGTTGGGAGACGACCGTGTCCGCGTCGGGAAACGCCGCGTGGAACACCTGTACATGCGCTTTGAGGGAGTCCCAGTCGGCATGCTTCCGTGCCACGTACTGGTAGTCGTCGAGTACCGCGATACGCAGATCGTTCATTTCCGTTTCCGATTCATCGAGGGCGAGTCACTGGCGCCATTCAGTGGGTGAAAGTCGCAGGGTCGAGTTCATGAGGCTGGTTCGGCCGATTCAAACAGGCCCGGACGCACCGTCGGCAAGGATCCGCCGGCGCGACGGCACGGCGATCAGTCCGGTCGCAGGATACGGCCGTATCGCCGTGCCTCTTCCCTCACCGGCCATGCGCGCAGCGCATGGTCCCGGAAGGCGCGCAAGGCGAGCGGCAGGGCACGGTCGGTGAACCAGCGAGGCCGATCTGCCGGGTGCACGCGCGTCTGGTCACCGGGATCAGAGGCACGGCGGCCTCGCCCGGCGCGGAGCCGACCGGGTCGCCGGCTTCCGGCGGGACCTGCGAGCGATGACCCCCGGGACGGCACAGCGAGATCTGAGGGACGTACTGGAGCGGATCAACCGGATCGTGCCCGGGATGGCCGGAGGCGCCCCGTGGCTGCGGTGGCGGTGGCGGTCCATTGATCATGACTGGCCATCCGCACTGTGCACTGGCTGATACGAATGCACCACTGCCGGGACGAGACTTTCCCGCGAGGACGGCCCCACCCGTCCGCGAGGAGAGCCATGCGCGCGGTGATCGTGCACGAGTACGGACAGACGCCGGTCCTGGGCGAGATGCCCACCCCACGACCAGGACCCCGCCAACTGCCGATAAGGCTGCGGGCAGCGGCCGTCGACCGCAGGCTTGCGCACGGCGACCGGCGCATCATGTTCCCCGGCACGTGCCCGATGGTGCTGGTCACCGACGGCGCGGGCATCGTCGAGAGCGTCGGCGAGGGCGCTCCTGACGTCGCCGCCGAACGGATGCGCCGCTACGGCGCCGCCGAGATCATCGACCCTACGGCCCTCGCCGTGCCGGAGGCGGTACAGCGGGCGCATCCCGACGGCATCGACGCGCTGATCGACCTCGTGAGCGACGCGGACCGCTTCGCCTCGCCGGCCAAGCTGGTCCGCCCGGGCGGCTCGGCCTTCGGCGTGCCCACGCCGCTCGGGCTCATCGACCACTCCCGCGCAGGGCATCCACCACGGCTGGCCTCAGGAGGTCCACGAGCCGGTCCGCGGCGCCGGGGACACCTACGACCGGGGCAGGCGGAGATCATCACGGTCGAAACCCGCAGCCCCCTCTGTTTTGACACGTTCATCGCTGAAGGGGAGCAGATCAATGCCTAGTTTTGAGCCGCAGGGC
>NZ_JBIAHG010000090.1:0-4301 GCF_042870385.1 Streptomyces sp. NPDC006602
GTGAGGTGGTGGGCGAAGACGGGTGAGGTGGTGAGCAGGTCGCGGGCCATGCCGTCCCATTGCGAGCCCTGACCCGGGAACACGAACACCGTCTTCCCCAGGGTCTCGGCCCGGGCACCGCGCACCACGAGCGGGCTCGCGGTGTCCGTCGCCACCGCGTCCAGCGCGGCCAGCAGCTCCGTACGGTCGTCGGCGACCAGCACCGCGCGATGGTCCAGAGTCGTGCGCCCCTTCGCCAACAGACCGGCTGTGTCCGCGGGTTGGAGCTCCGGGTGCTCGTCGACGTAGGCACGCAGCCGCTCGGCCTGGGCACGCAGGGCCGCCTCGGACTGCGCCGACAGCAGCCACGGCGCCGGGCCCCGCGACTCCGACGGCGACTGTCCGGCCGACTCCGGTTGCTGCGCGGCCTCTTCGATGATGACGTGGGCGTTCGTGCCGCTCATGCCGAACCCCGAGACACCCGCCCGGCGGGGATGCCCGTCGGCGGTCCATTCCCGCGCCTCGGTGAGGAGTTCGACCGAGCCCGCCGACCAGTCGACGTGCGGGGTCGGCTCGTCGACGTGCAGGGTGCGGGGGAGTACGCCGTGGCGCATTGCCTCGACCATCTTGATGATGCCGCCGACCCCGGCCGCGGCCTGCGTGTGCCCGATGTTGGACTTGAGCGAGCCCAGCCACAACGGCCGTTCCGGGGTTCGCTCCTGGCCGTACGTCGCGATGATCGCCTGTGCCTCGATCGGATCGCCGAGCGTGGTGCCGGTGCCGTGCGCCTCCATCGCGTCCACGTCTGCGGGGGTCAGGCCCGCGTCGGCGAGTGCGGCGCGGATGACGCGCTGCTGCGACGGGCCGTTGGGGGCGGTCAGGCCGTTGCTGGCGCCGTCCTGGTTCGTGGCGGTGCCGCGCACCACGGCCAGGACGTGGTGGCCGTTGCGGCGGGCGTCGGAGAGCCGTTCCACCAGGAGCAGGCCCACGCCCTCACCGAACGCGGTGCCGTCCGCGGCCGCCGCGAACGCCTTGCAGCGGGCGTCCCGGGCCAGACCCCGCTGGCGGCTGAAGCCGATGAAGATGTCGGGGTTCGCGAGCACCGTCGCCCCGCCCGCGAGCGCCAGGTCGCACTCGCCCTGACGCAGCGACCGCACCGCGAGGTGCAGGGCGACCAGCGACGACGAGCACGCCGTGTCGACGGTGACCGCCGGGCCCTCCAGGCCGAGGGTGTAGGCGATACGCCCGGAGGCGATGCTGCCCGCGCTGCCGATGCCGAGGTAGCCTTCCATGTCGGCGGGCAGCCGGACCCGGGATCCGTAGTCGGTGTAGACGACGCCCGCGAACACACCGGTCCGTGAGCCCTGCAGCGACGCGGGGTCGATGCCGGCCCGTTCGAACGCCTCCCACGCCGTCTCCAGGAGCAGCCGCTGCTGCGGGTCCATGCTGGTGGCCTCGCGCGGGCTGATCCCGAAGAACGCCGGGTCGAACTGGTCGGCGTCGTGCAGGAACCCGCCCTCGCGCGCGTACGACGTGCCCGCGTGCTCGGGGTCCGGGTCGAAGAGCCGGTCCAGGTCCCAGCCGCGGTTGGCGGGGAACGGCGAGATCACGTCGGCCTCGTCGGCGACCACGCGCCACAGGTCCTCCGGCGAGCGCACCCCGCCCGGGTAGCGGCAGGCCATGGCCACGATCGCGATCGGTTCGCCGTCGTACGCCCCCGGACCCGGCGCGACGGGAGCGGCGTCGGCGCCGAGGCCGAGCAGCCCGGAGCGCAGGAAGTCCGCGAGCGCGCGCGGCGAGGGATGGTCGAAGATCAGTGTCGTGGGCAGCTTGAGGCCGGTCGCGGCGGTCAGCCGGTTGCGCAGCTCCACCGCGGTCAGCGAGTCGAAACCGAGGTCCTTGAAGGCGCGGGTCGGCGCGACGGTGTCGGACCCCGACAGGCCGAGCACGCCGCCGACGTGGGCGCGGATCAGGTCGAGGAGTTCCCGCGTCTGCTCCTGCTCGGGCAGGCCCGCGAGCGAGGCGGCGAGCGTGCCCGTTCCGGCGGCGCCCGCCGACGCGGCGGTGCGCACGGTACGGACCAGGGACCGCAGCGGCGGCGGCAGCAGATCCGACCCGGCCCAGGTCGCGAGCGCCGGACGGTTGAACCGGGCCGCGACGAGGGCGGGCCGCCCGGAGCGCAGGGCGAGCCCGGACAGCGCCGCGCTCTGCCCCGCCGAGAACCGGACGAGACCGCCGCGCACACCGGCGTCCTCGGACGCCTCAGCGCGCGGGCCCCAGGTCACGGAGAGGGCGGGCAGGCCGAGGGCGCGCCGGTGGTGGGCCAGCGCGTCCAGCTGCGCGCCCACGGCGGCGGCCGCCGCGAGACCGGTGCCGCCGAGCGTTGCCGACGCCTCGGGCGCCAGGACGGTGAACGACGCCAAATCCTGGCCCAGGGTGAGCTCGTGGAGGTTCCAGGCGGCGTCGGCCGCCCGGCCCAGACCGTCCGTGAACAGGCCCTGCTCCAGCGAGGTCAGCAGCTCCGTCGGCGCCTCGGCGGCGACATGGATCACGTCCGTCAGGTGCTGTTCCGCGGGCAGCGCGGCGAGCACGGCGGCCACCGCGTCCCGATCGGCCGCCGTGCCGTCCGCCACGACCACCTCGGCACCCAACTCGGCCAGAGCATCCGGAAGTGCGGAGTCGGTGCCGAGCAGCAGCAGGCGGCGCGCGCCCAGTTCGGTGACGGCGTGGGCCGCGACGGCCGCGGCGAGGTCCCCGCCGCCCGACACCAGCACCGTGCCTGCCACCTCCCCGCCGGCGCGCCCGGCCCCGAGGTCCTCCTCGTCCAGCCGGGTCAGCCGCGGCACGTACGCGACCCCGGCCCGTACGGCGACCTGCAGCTCGCCCGAGGCGACCACGGACGGCAGTACGCGCAGCGAGCCGGCGTCTCCGTCGAGGTCCACGATGCCGACCCGGTGCGGGTGCTCGGACTGCGCGACCCGCACCAGACCCCACACCGGCGCGGGCGCCAGGTCCGGTACGTCGTCGGGGCGGGTGGTGACGGCGTGCCGGGTGAGCACCACCAACCGGGTGGCCGCGCTCCGCCCGTCGGCCAGCCAGCTCTGCAGCGCGGGCAGCACGGCTGCGGCGGACGGTGCGGGCAGCAGCGCGTACGCCGGGGCGCCGGCTTCCGCAGTGCCGTCGAGGAACGCCTCGACCGTCTCGTACGACGTGGCCCCGATACCCGGCACCGGGTCACCGATGACGGCCCAGGAAACCGCCTCCTGAGCCAACTCGTCTGCGCCCAGGCCGAGGTCGGGCCAGTCGAGCGCGGTCAGCCAGTCGGCCCGTACCCCGCTCACGGCCTGCGCCCCACTGTCCGCCAGGGCGAGGGTGAGCGCCGCGGCCGTCAGGACGGGGGCGCCCTGGGCGTCGTACGCGGCGAGCGCGTAACCGTCGCCGTGCCGGGTGAGCGAGACCCGCAGCGCGGTGGCCCCGACGGCGTGCAGCGCCACGTCCCGCCAGGAACCCGGCAGCAGGGGCGCCTCGCCCGCGTCGGCGAGCATGGGCTGCAGCGCGGCGGCGAGCAGCGCCGGATGCACACCGTACGTGGCGGCCCCCGCATCGTCCTGGTCCGGCAGCACCACCTCCGCGTGGACCGTGCCGCCGGCCTCCCGCCACACCGCACGCAGCCCGTCGAACGCGGGACCCGGGGCGAGCCCCAGCTCGGCGAGCCGCTCCCGTACGTCCTCGGGGCCGGCCTGCGTGGCCCCCGTGGGCGGCCACACCGCCTGGTCCGACGGGAGCGCGGCGGGCGGCGCGAGCGCACCCGTCGCATGCGTCGTCCAGGGCCGCCGCAGCGGCTCCGCGTCGGCCTTGTCGTCGTCGAACGGACGAGCGTGCAGGGCGAGTTCACGCCGCCCGTCATGCCCCGGCGGGCCGACGGTCAGCTGCAGATCGAGACCGCCGGACGCCGGAAGCGTGAGCGGCGCCCCCAGCTCCAGTGCCCCCACCGTCATCCCGTCCAGCAACTGCGCCGCGTGCAGGGCGAGTTCGAGGTGCACTGTGCCCGGCAGGACAGGCGTCGAGTCCAGCGTGTGATCCGCGAGCCACGGATGGGTGCGCGCCGAGATCCGCCCGGTCAGCAGCAGCGCGTCCCCCTCGGCGAGCGTCGTGGCCGCGCTCAGCAACGGGTGCCGAGTGGTGTGCAGCCCCAGACTCTCCGGATTCCCCCCGGTCGCCGCGTCGTCCAGCCAGTAGCGGTGGTGTTGGAAGGGGTAGGTGGGGAGGTGGTGGGGTTTGGTGGTGGGGTGGGGGTGGTGCCAGGTGGTGGGGTGGCCGTG
>NZ_JBIAHG010000091.1:0-4054 GCF_042870385.1 Streptomyces sp. NPDC006602
ATGCTCGCCACCCTCCCAGATTGGATATTGCATACCGTCAACTCCTGTCGTCGAGCCACCTGTTGGGCGGCGCCCCGACAGGGCGCCGCCCGAGCTCACCTCACGGCATCAGCTGGTACTCCGGGAAGTTGCCGGGGAGCCGCTCCCCCGCCGGGCCCTGGGTGACCGCGTGCACGAGCAGTGCGCCGCCGACGAACGCGCCGCGCCAGGACGCGCCGAACCCGCCGAACAGTTCGTCTCGGTCACCGCGGGAGCGGGGCTTGCCGTGGCCCATCTTGAACGCGCGGATCTGTGGGGCCAGTCGGCCGAAGGTCGCCTCGTCGTCCGTGGAGAGCGTGGCCACGAGGGCGCCGTTGGACGCGTTCATCGCGGCCAGCAGCTCCGCCTCCGTGTCGACCAGGACGATGGTGTCGACCGGGCCGAAAGGTTCCGCGTGGTGCAGCGGAGAGGACGGGGGCGGGTTGAGGAGCGTGACCGGATGGACGTACGCCGAGGTGTCCTGGCCGGGCAGGAAGCGGGCTTCGCTCAGGTTGCCGCGGTGCAGCGGGACGGCGCCCCGGTTGATGGCCTCGGCGACCTGGTCGTGGAGTTCCTTGGCCTTCGCGGCGTTGATCACTGGGCCGAAGTCGAGTGCCGGGTACGGGTCGTCGGGGTGCTCGACCGCGAGCGGGTGACCGACGCGCAGGGTGCGGACCGCCGGCAGGTAGGCGGCGAGGAACTCGTCGAACAGCTCACGCTGGACGACGAAGCGCGGGTAGGCCGTGCAGCGCTGCTTGCCGTAGTCGAAGAGCTTGGGGATGACCGCCGTAAGGGCGTCCCAGTCGGAGTAGTTCCAGATGCCCCAGGTGTTGAGTCCCTCCTGTTCGAGTACGTGACGCTTGCCGAGGTCGGCGACGGCCGTGGCCACCGCGGCGCCGGTGTCACGGCCGCCGACAAAGGAGACGCAGCCGATCTCGGGGGCCTTCACCAGCGCCTCCGACAGTTCGCCTCCGCTGCCGCTGACGAGGGTGACGGGGATCCCCTCGCGGGCGGCGAGCGCGCAGGCCAGGGTCAGACAGGAGACGCCGCCGTCGGTCGGGGTCTTGGCGATGACCGCGTTGCCTGCCAGTGCCTGGACCAGCATGGCGTGAACGAGCACGCTCATCGGGTAGTTCCAGCTCGCGATGTTGGACACCGGGCCGTCCAGCGGGGTCCGGCCGGCGACCATCGGCTCGATGCCGTCGACGTACCAGCGCACCCCGTCGATGGCCCGGTCGACGTCCGCCTGCGCGAGCCGCCACGGCTTGCCGATCTCCCAGACCAGGAGGAGGGCGAGGAGTTCGCGGTGCTGGGTGAGGGCGTCGAGGGTGGCTGCGACGCGGGTGCGGCGCTCGTCGAGGGGGACGTGGCGCCAGGCGCGGTGCTGGTCGAGCGAGGCGCGTACGGCCTGCTGGGCGGTGGCCCGGTCCAGGCGCGGCGGGCCGGCGATCGGGCTGCCGTCGACGGGGCTGGTGGCGGGCAGGGCCCGGCCGTCCGCCTGCCAGGCGGCGTTCCAGTGGTTGAGGACGCGGTCGTCGCGGAACGCCTCGGGGGCGACGGCGAGGCACCGCTGCCAGGCGTCGCTCCAGGACGTACCGGACTTCACGGTGAGGTGGGTGGAGTTGAGGGTGGTTGTCATGCGATGTCTCCGCTCTCGGTGCACAGTCGGGGGCGGGGGGTCTGGCATCTACGGAACCGCAGATTGCTGCCCGCGCGACCAGCTGGTCGCGCATGTAGGTCGCGCATGTAGGTCGCGTACAAGGGGGAACGCGGTGAGGCCGGACTGTCGTGGACAGTCACCCCTCGTCAACGATGACTTACATCGCGTTCCGTTTCCAGATGGGCCAGCACCAGCCGGGCCGTCTCGGTCGGGGTGCCGCCCACGCGCACTCCGGCCGCTTCCAGGGCCTTCTTCTTCGCCTCGGCGGTGCCGGACGACCCGGAGACGATGGCTCCGGCATGCCCCATGGTCTTGCCTTCGGGTGCGGTGAATCCGGCGATGTAGCCGACGACGGGCTTGGTGATGTGGTCGCGGACGAACACAGCGGCCCGTTCCTCCGCGTCGCCGCCGATCTCCCCGATGAGAACGATCAGTTCGGTGTCGGGGTCGTCCTGGAAGGCCGCCAGGCAGTCGATGTGGGTGGTGCCGACGACGGGGTCTCCGCCGATGCCCACGCATGTCGAGAAACCTGTGTCCCGGAGCTCGTACATGAGTTGATAGGTGAGCGTGCCGGACTTGGACACCAGGCCGATACGGCCCGGCTTCGTGATGTCGGCGGGGATGATGCCGGCGTTCGACTGGCCGGGCGTGATGAGCCCCGGGCAGTTGGGCCCGATGACACGCGTCCCCTTCTTCGCGGCGTGCGCGTGGAAGGCGACGGAGTCGTGGACGGGGATGCCCTCCGTGATGACGACGACGAGTCCGATCCCTGCGTCGGCGGCCTCCACAACGGCCGCCTTGGCGAAGGCCGGTGGCACGAAGACCACGCTCACATCGGCCCCGGTCCTCTCCACGCCATCGCGCACCGACCCGAAGACGGGTACCGCCCGCTCGTCGAAGTGGGCGGTGCGGCCGGCCTTGCGCGGGTTGACGCCGCCGACGATGTTCGTGCCGGCCGCGAGCATCCGCCGGGTGTGCTTCATGCCCTCGCCGCCGGTCATGCCCTGGACGAGGACCTTGGACTCCTTGGTGAGGAAGATGGCCATGTCCCGCTCCTTCAACTGGTGTTGGCGAGTTGGGCGGCGCGGCGGGCGGCGCCGTCCATGGTGGTGGCCTGCTGGACCAGGGGGTGGGCGTGTTCGTCGAGGACGGCGCGGCCCTGGACGGCGTTGTTGCCGTCGAGGCGCACGACGAGCGGTTTCGTCAACTGCACGGAGTCCAGGGCCTGGACGATGCCGTCGGCGACGGCGTCGCAGGCGGTGATCCCGCCGAAGACGTTGACGAACACCGACTTCACGGCCGGGTCGGAGAGGATGACGGACAGCCCGTCGGCCATCACCTGGGCCGATGCCCCGCCGCCGATGTCCAGGAAGTTGGCGGGGCGCGCACCGCAGCCGGCGACGACGTCGAGGGTCGACATGACCAGGCCGGCGCCGTTGCCGATGATGCCGACCTCGCCGTCCAGCTTGACGTAGTTGAGGCCCTTCGCGGCGGCGGCCGCCTCCAGCGGGTTGTCGTGAGTCACGCCCTCGGCGCCCCAACGGGACTGCCGGAAACGGGCGTTGTCGTCGAGCGTAACCTTCCCGTCGAGGGCGACGATCTGTCCCTGCCTGGTCCGCACGAGCGGGTTCACCTCGACGAGGACGGCGTCCTCGCGGACCAGCACTCCCCACAGCCGTACGAGCACATCGACGGTCTGCGGCGGGAGCCCGGCGGCCTCGGCGATCTCGCCCGCCTTGGCCGAGGTGACACCCTCGTCCGGGTCGATCGGGATACGGGCGACGGCGTCCGGCCGGCCGGCGGCGACCTCCTCGATCTCCATGCCGCCCTCCGCCGAGGCGATCGCGAGGAAGCGGCCCGCCGCGCGATCGAGGACGTAGGCGACGTAGAACTCCGCTTCGATGTCGACGGGTTGGGCCAGCATGACCGTGCCGACCGTGTGTCCCTTGATGTCCATGCCGAGGATCTGACGTGCCGTGAGCTCGGCTGCGGCCGGGTCGGCGGCGAGCTTCACGCCGCCGGCCTTGCCCCGGCCCCCGGTCTTGACCTGCGCCTTGACGACGACTCGGCCGCCGAGCCTGCGGGCGATCTCCCGCGCCTCCTTGGGTGAGGCGGCGACCTCCGCCCTCGGTACCTGGATGCCGTGTTCTTCGAAGAGTCCTCGCGCCTGGTGCTCGTACAGGTCCATGATTCGGCTCCCGTCTGAAAAGTGATGCGCGACTTAAAAGTGGTGCACGACCCCTGGACATCACCCATCGGATGCGGGATAACAATCTTCATACAGTATTCGTCGACTGTATGCAATGTGCCAGACCTAGTACACCACCAGCGCCGACAGGACGCTCAAGGCAACGGACAAGTGAGGTGACCTGTGAC
>NZ_JBIAHG010000092.1:0-3792 GCF_042870385.1 Streptomyces sp. NPDC006602
CACCACCCAAGGCACCACCACCTTCATCGAGATCGGCCCCGACGCCGCCCTCACCCCCCACACCCCCGACGCCGTACCCGTACTGCGCCGGGGGCGGCCGGAGGCTGGTGCGCTGACGCTCGCGCTTGCCGCCGCGTTCGCCCTGCCGCGCCGCCCGGGCCGTACGGTGCCGGACGCTCTGCCCACGTACGCGTTCCAGCGGCAGCGTCTCTGGCTCGCGCCGGCCGTACCGGTGACGGGTGCGCAGGGGCTGGGGCTCGACGCGTCGGGGCATCCGCTGCTGGGGGCCGCGGTCGAACGGGCCCAGGACGGCGGGCTGTTGCTCACCGGGCGGTTGTCGCTCGGCACGCAGCCGTGGCTGGGCGACCACACGATTCTCGGGTCGGTCCTGGTGCCCGGCACGGCGTTCGTGGAGTTCGCGCTGGTGGCCGGGGAACGGTCGGGCGCTGCGCGAGTGGAGGAACTGACGCTGGAGGAGCCCCTGTTGCTGCCGGCCCGGGGTTCCGTCCAGGTCCAGGTGTCGGTGTCGGGTGCCGATGCGGACGGACGGCGGACGCTCGGCGTCCATGCGCGGGCGGAGGGCGGCGAGTGGACCCGGCACGCGTCGGGCACGCTCGCCCCGTCGGCGCCGCCCGGGGCGAACGCGCCGGTCGCGTGGCCGCCGGCCGGTGCCGAGACGGTCGACGTCGAGGCGCTGTACGCGTCGTTGGACGTGCTGGGCTATGCCTACGGTCCGGCGTTCCGAGGGGTGCGGGCGGCCTGGCGGCGCGGGACGGACGAGCTGTTCGCCGAGCTCGCGCTGCCCGGGACCCGGGACGCGGCGGGCTATCTGGTGCACCCGGCGCTGCTGGACGCGGCCCTGCACCCGCTGGTCGCCCGTGCCGCCGAGGAGGGCGGGGCCGAGGGACTGCCGCTGCCGTTCGCGTGGGCGGGGGTGGAGCTGTCGGCGACGGGGGCGGACACGTTGCGGGTCCGCTGGTCGGGCGGTGCGCTCACAGCGGTCGACACGGAGGGGCTGCCCGTCCTGAGCGTGGACGCGCTGACGCTGCTGCCCGCCCGGCCCGAGCAGGTGTCGGGTACCGCGCGGGTGCGTGATCTGCACCGGGTCGCGTGGGCGCCCGTGCCGGTGTCCAGGACGTCGTCGGACGGCAACGTCACCTCCGTAGAGCTGATCGAGGGGCTCAATGAGGGCCTGGACGAGCTGCCTGAGCGGGTGCCGTCCGTGGTCGCCGTGCCAGTTCCGGCGGGCCGGGGCGCCGCCGCGGTCGCGCTGCGCCTGGTGCGGGCCTGGCTCGCGGAGGCGCGGTTCGCGGACGCGCGGCTGCTGCTTCTGACGCGGGGCGCGGTCGCGGCCGTCGACGGCGACACGGTCGACGATCCGTGGGCGGGGGCCGTGTGGGGTCTCGTCCGGTCGGCGCAGGCCGAGCATCCGGACCGGTTCGCCGTCGCCGACATCGACGTCGACGCGCACGAGGCCGTCGGCATCCTGTCGGCCTCTGTCCCGCTGGTCGTCCAGGAGCCCCAAGTCGCCCTGCGCGGCGGTATGTTGTACGCGCCCCGGCTCGTCCCCGTCGACGTGGCGGACGAGCGTGCACCGGACGGATTCGCCGGGCGCACCGTCCTGGTCACGGGGGCGACCGGGGGGCTCGGGCGGCGACTCGTACGGCATCTCGCCGACCGGCACGGCGGGCGCCGCTTCCTGCTGCTCAGCCGCGGTGGGCCGCAGGCGCCGGGCGCCGCCGAGCTGGCCCGGGAGCTGACCGCGTCGGGCGCTGAGGCGACGTTCACGGCCTGCGACGTGGCCGACCGGGCCGCGCTGGCCGAGGCCCTGGCGTGCGTACCGGACGAGCATCCTCTCGGCGCGGTGTTCCATCTGGCCGGCGTCCTGGACGACGGCACAGTCGCCTCGCTCACCGAGGAACGTCTGGACGCGGTGCTGCGGCCCAAGGCGGACGCGGCGCACCACCTGCACGAGCTGACGCGTGGCCACGACCTCACCGCGTTCGTGCTGTACTCGTCGGTCACCGGCGTGACGGGCAATGCCGGGCAGGCCAACTATGCTGCTGCGAACAGCCAGTTGGACGCGCTTGCCGCGCACCGGCACGCGCTCGGGCTGCCCGCCACGTCGCTGGCCTGGGGGCTGTGGGCGGACGCCGGGGGCATGGCGGAGGGCCTCGGGACGGCGGAGCGGGAGCGCTGGGAGCGCTCGGGCCTGGTGCCATTGACGGCGGAGGAAGGGCTGGCGCTGCTCGACCGCGCCCTGGCCTCGGCGCCGGTGTCGGGGCCGGCCCTGGTGCCCGTACGCCTCGACACCGGCGCCCTGCGGTCGCGGGCTGCGGCGGGGCCGCTGCCGGTCGTCCTGCGCGGCGAGGTGCGGGAGCGGCGCCGCCGGGCGGCCTCCGGCGCCTTGGGCGCGCCCGTCGACGCGTCCTGGGCGGGCCGCACGGTCGCACTGTCCGAGGCCGAACGCGGCCGCACTGTCAAGGAGTTGGTGCGGGCGACCGTGGCGACCGTGCTCGGTCATGCCACCCCGGCTACCATCGACTCCGGCCGTGCCTTCAAGGAACTGGGCTTCGACTCACTCACCGCGGTCGACCTGCGCAACCGGCTGGCCGCGTCGACCGGTCTGCGGCTGGCCGCCACGGTCGTCTTCGACCACCCCTCGCCCGAGGCCCTGACCCGTCACGTGCTCGGCCTGCTGCCCGGCGGCGAAGCGCCGCACCCGGCCGGCACGCCCGTACCGCCCGTACCGGCGTTCGTCCAGGACGACCCGATCGTCGTCGTCGGCATGGCCTGCCGGTACCCGGGCGGTGTCACGTCGCCGGAGGAGCTGTGGCAGCTGGTGGCCTCCGGCGCCGACGCGATCGGCCGGTTCCCCGACAACCGCGGCTGGGACCTGGACGGCCTGTTCCATCCGGACCCGGAGCACTTCGGTACCTCGTACACCCGTGAGGGCGGATTCCTTTACGGGGCGGGCGAGTTCGACGCGGAGTTCTTCGGCGTCAGCCCGCGCGAGGCCGTGGCCACGGACCCGCAGCAGCGACTGCTCCTGGAGACGGCGTGGGAGACGTTCGAGCGGGCCGGGATCGACCCGACCGCGGTGCGCGGATCCCGTACGGGTGTCTTCGCCGGGGTCATGTACAACGACTACGACGCGCGGCTCGACAAGGCGCCGGAGGAGCTGGAGGGCTACCTCCTCACAGGCAATACCTCCAGCGTCGTGTCGGGCCGCCTGGCCTACACGTTCGGCCTGGAAGGGCCCGCGGTCACCGTCGACACGGCGTGCTCGTCGTCACTGGTCGCGCTGCACCTGGCCGCGCAGGCACTACGGCAGGGCGAGTGCGACCTCGCGCTCGCGGGCGGCGTCACCGTCATGGCGCAGCCGGGCACCTTCGTCGAGTTCAGCCGCCAGCGCGGCCTGTCGCCGGACGGCCGCTGCAAGTCCTTCGCGGCGGCCGCGGACGGCACCGGCTGGTCGGAGGGCGTGGGCCTGCTGCTCGTGGAACGGTTGTCGGACGCGCGCCGCAACGGTCACCACGTCCTGGCCGTCGTCCGCGGCTCCGCCATCAACCAGGACGGCGCCAGCAACGGACTCACCGCCCCCAACGGCCCCTCCCAGGAACGCGTCATCCGCCAAGCCCTCACCCAAGCCGGCCTCACCCCCGCCGACATCGACGCGGTCGAGGCACACGGCACCGGCACCAAACTCGGCGACCCCATCGAGGCACAGGCGCTGCTCGCGACGTACGGCCAGGAGCGCGACGCCCACCACCCGCTGTGGCTCGGCTCGTT
>NZ_JBIAHG010000093.1:0-2927 GCF_042870385.1 Streptomyces sp. NPDC006602
GGCGGCAGAACGAGTACGTCCGTTACCGCAAGCCGCTTGCTTGATCAACCGGTCATTTGACTGTCCGGTCAGTCCACAGGATTTGACAATTCCTCGCGACTCTCCTGTCCGTAGGCGGAATCCGCGGTGACCCAGGCGATGGGCAGCGGCGAGGCCAGGGCACGCAGCACCATGCGCCGGGCCAGTTCGCCCTTGGTCGCGAACTCACGCACGTCGGGGATCTTGGCAGCGCGGCAGCGGTCACGGTCGGTGGTCCAGGACTTGGGAAGGTACAGTTCGCGGTCAACCAGAGCCCGGCCGCGGGAGGTTGCATAGGCGGCGAAGACGCCGATCTGGCAGTTCTCGGTGCGGCCCGCGGTCCCGGAATACTGGCGCTGAACCCCGGCCGAGGTGGTGCCCTTCTTGATGAAGCCGGTGTCGTCGATGATGAGGACTCCGTCGTCCTCACCGAGCTTGTCGGCGACGTATTCCTGCAGGTCGTCGCGGATGTCGTCGGGCTCCCACTTCGCGCCGGCGAGCAGGTGTTGCAGCCCGTCGGGAGTGGAGTGGCCTGCCTGCTCGGCCAGCTGCCAGCTGTTCTTGCGGGCTACCGGGGCGAGCAGCCCGCGCACATAGTCACGCATGCGACGGCGGAGTTCGACGCGGCGGAAACGGTGGCCGATGGCCACGAAGAGGTCGTCCAGTTCCAGGTCCCACTGCTCGACAGCACGCTCGGTGATCACATCGGGAGATTTCCCCGGCGCCTGCCATTACCAGCGGCGACGGCACACGTTCGAGGGGCAGCCTCCATAAGGCCACCCCTCACCACTCCAAGACCCGCTACACTCCAGCCGCCCATCCAAACCCCCAGGTCAGACAGCGAAATCCTGCTGGAGTACTGGTACTCCAGCCGTAGATCGTGATCTCGATGGTGAGAGGCGCCAAGGAGACAGGTGGCCAGTGTCGATCATCTGGACGAGATCAACCACGCCAGTGGGGGTGTCCGTTCCTTCTCCGTCTACCCCAGTCCACCGAGACGGAGGGCGTCCCTTATCTCGCTGAGCTTCGCGGTCGTCGCCGGGGTCGACTCCTTCGCCTGTCCACCGAGACGGAGGGCGGCCTCAATCTCGCTGAGCTTCGCGGAGGATAGGGCGCCCGCCCGCTCGATCAGGTCGTCCCGGGACACGGTGGTCAGCCACGTGCAAGGGGTAAAGCCTGGACGCGGGAACGCGAACCGCAGAACGCCTTCAAAGGGCAGTCCTTCCATGGCGCCTACTGCCACTTCGACGCCCAGACCGCTGATGTCGACGCCCGCCGGAGCGACGACCTGCATCACCCGGATCCCGGACGCGTCGTCTCCCGACAGCACTACGACCAGCCGCCGCTCGTCGAACTCGACCCACCAGACTTCGCCACGTTGCACATGTCCTCCTGATACAGGACGGCAGGCGGACGCTGCGCGACCCTGAAGCGCTGTGGAGACGGGTGCGGCCACCGTTGATCATCGGTGTGTGAAGACTGAAGATCATGCGGTGGTTGCAGGTCACAGCGTAGACCCTGCCCGCTGGCAGGAGGCGTTCGACGGCCTGATGAGCCGGATCGCAGGACGGTTCGCGCGGGTCGAACCCCGGCGCCGGGCACGGCAGTTGATGCTCGGACTGCTGTCGGACCTGCCACGCAAGAACTGCTGGACCATCGCCGAGTGGGCCGGGGAGTCCACCCCGGACGGCATGCAGCACCTGCCGGGGCGGGCCAAGTGGGACGCCGACCAGGTACGCGACGACCTGCGCGACTACGTGGTGGAGCACCTGCACGACGACCAGGCAGTACTGGTGGTCGACGAGACCGGGGACGTGAAGAAGGGCACCGGCACGGTCGGCGTCCAGCGCCAGTACACCGGCACCGCGGGCAGGATCGAAAATGCCCAGGTCGCCGTCTACCTGGTCTACGCCGGCAGCCGCGGGCACGCGGCAGTGGACCGGGAACTGTACGTCCCGCGCTCCTGGACCTCCGACCCCGACCGCTGCCGGGATGCCGGACTCGACCAGGACACCGCCTTCGCGACCAAGCCGGAACTGGCCATCCGCATGATCACCCGGTTCCTGGACGCCGGCCACCACACCTCGTGGGTCGCGGGCGACGAGGTCTACGGCGGCAACCCACGGCTGCGGGCCGCACTGGAGGAGCGCGGCACCGGCTACGTGCTGGCCGTTGCCTGCTCCCACGAAGTCACCACCCAGGCCGGGAAGTTCCGCGCGGACGCCCTGGCCCGGAAGCTGCCCAAGCAGGCCTGGCAGAAGCTGTCCGCCGGAGCGGGGGCGAAGGGGCACCGCTTCTACGACTGGGCCGCCATCGAACTGCCCGACCCCGCCCCCGGCAGCCGCCAGCTGCTGATCCGCCACAACCGCACCACCGGCGAACTCGCCTACTACCGCTGCTACTCACCGCGGCCCGTGCCCCTGAGCACCCTGGTGCGGGTCGCTGGATCAAGGTGGCGAGTGGAAGAGACGTTCCAGTCCGGCAAGGGCCTGGCCGGACTGGACGAGCACCAGGTCCGCCGCTACGCGTCCTGGTCCCGCTGGGTCATCCTGGCCATGCTCGCTCACGCCTTCCTCGCCGCCGTCCGCGCCGACGAACACGCCCGCCACCCCGCACCCGACACCCTCATACCGCTCACCTGCAACGAAATCCAGCGCCTGTTCATCACTCTCGTTATCCGCCCCGTCCACGACACGGCCCACCGGCTCGGCTGGTCCCACTGGCGACGCCGCCACCAGGCCCGTTCCCAGGCCAGCCACTACCGGCGACAAGCCACTCAGGCATGAAGATCACGAACTACGGCCGGAGTACTAATACTCCAGCAGTACTTTGATGTCTGACCTGGGGAAACGTCGAGCGGTGGGAGTGTAGAGGCCGATCGGCGGTCACGGGCGGGTTCCGTGAACTCG
>NZ_JBIAHG010000094.1:0-2329 GCF_042870385.1 Streptomyces sp. NPDC006602
TGCTGCGAACACCGGTCTTGCTCGGTGACCTATCGATCAATCACCCGGGAAGGTACGTCCTCCCGAGCCGATCCACAGGTCATGAGCATTGCTCGAGAGTCGCTTCCGTCGGCTCCTGGAACAGTCGGGCATCGGTTACGTGCTGGCCGTGCCCAAGTCCCAGTTCACCGTGGGCTGTCCCCGGATCGAGAGCCTGTTCGCGCAGGCGCCGGACGAGGCGTGGGAGAAGACTTCGTGCGGCGACGGCGCGAAGGGACCGCGCGTCTACCACTGGGCGGCGGTGCGGCTGCCGGCCGTTGCCGAGTTCGACTACCAGGGCGAGGTTCCCTACCGGATGCGGTGGGCGCTGGCCCGGCGCAGCATCAGCAAGCCCGACGAGATCGGCTACTACCTCGCCTACGCCTCCTTGGAGACAACCGCGCGGGAGTTGGTGCGGATCGAGGGGTCGCGCTGGGCGATCGAAGAATGCTTCCAGGCCGCGAAGAACGAGTGCGGCCTGGGCCAGTACGAAGTCCGCCGTTACGTGGGCTGGTACCGGCACATCACCCTCGCCATGCTCGCGCACGCCTTCCTGGCGGCCACCACGCACCAGATCAGGGAAAAGGGGGCAGAACCGGTGAGATTGCCGGGGCCATCGAGCTCACAGTGGCGGAGGTTCGGCGACTCCTGGCAGCTTGTCGGCCCCGACCCCCGCACCTGCGCGGGCACCGGGGCCGATGCCACGCGATGAACTGGTCGAACTGGCGTCGGCAACGCCAAGCAGTTGCCCGGCGCTGCCATTACCAGCGTCGACGGCATACGTTCGAGGGGCAGCTTCCATAAGGCCACCCCTCACCACTCCAAGACCCGCTACACTCCAGCCGCCCATCCAAACCTCCAGGTCAGACAGCGAAATCCTGCTGGAGTATTAGGCGGTGGATAGCTGAGGCAAATCCGTCACCTTTGATGGTGGGGCGGGTGGTTGCGGTGAGCGCCATTCCGGCTGGAGCGTGTAGAGCCCGCGTCCGGTCCGGCTCAGGATTCCGTCCGTGACCCAGTGGCCCAGCTGTGCGCAGAAGCTTCGCTAGTGCTCGATGCCGAGGGCGTCGGCGATCTCTTTGAGGCTCCATGCTCGCTGGTCATCGGTGCGAAGAAGTTGCAGCGTGCGGTCGCGTCGGCCCTGGCGTCCGGAGACAGGCGGTGTCGCAGGGGTACTTGTGTCCGTCGTGGGCGTGCTGGGATGCGCCGCGTAGATCGCGATCGCGAGATGGGTGATGTTCTGGCTGGTCAGCGGGCGCGCGTCGGCGGGATTGCCGGGGTAGCGGGAGAGCGCGGACTTCACCTTGCGGGCGCTGATGCGGGTGCGGCGCCTGGGCAGTAGGGCGGCCAGGGCCGCTTGGGCGATGACGCCTGGGCCGGGGGTGCCGGGCAGGACGCTCTGGGCGGTGATCACCTGGTCGCGGGCGGCCTCGAGGGCGACGGTGAAGCTCACGCGGTCGGGATTGACGCCGAGGGTGGTCTCGGCGGCTTCAGCCATGGCGCGTCGCAGGATTTGGTAAAGGGTGAGCTCGGCCCAGAGTTCCTGGGCGATGCCGGAGGGGTCGCACGAGCGCAGGACGAGGCCGTCGAGAAGGGTGTGGCGCAGGGCGTAGAAGGCGGACTCGACTTCCCAGCGCTCATGGTAGAGACGGACCAGGGCGGCCGCTGGGTCGGTGCGGTGGTCCAGCAGCGTGGTGGCCAGCAGGTAGCGGTTGGTGATGCGCTGCCCGTCGTCGCAGGTCACGGTGATGTCGGCCTCGACAACGCGAAGGGTGAGGCTGTTGATGCGGGTGAGGAAGGAGCCGTCGGACAGGGTGGCCATGACCGCTGGGGTGCGTCGTCCGTTGAGGCGGATCAGCAGTTGGGCGCCGGTGTCGGCGACCCGGGTGAGGAAGTCGTTGGAATCGAAGCCGCGGTCGGCAGCAGGAGCATGTCCTTGCCGAGCAGGGGCAGTAGTCGCACCGCGTAGCCGGCCTCGCCGCAGTTGGTCGGGCCGAACGCCGCGCCGAGCAGAGCGCGGGTACCGGTTTCACACAGGGCCATCAGCCGCAGCATGGGGTAGCCGTCCCAGCCGTCCGGGCGCAGGATCTTGCCCAGCCAGCCGACCACGCGTGGCTGGTCGGGGGCCTTGATGGAGCTGCAGCCGTCCAGCGCGACGGTCCGCCAACGCCGGTAGCAGACCCCGGGCGTGGCAGGCCGGGCCACCGGTCCGGCCCCCGTCCCGCCGCAGCAGGTCGGACTCCCCCTTCCGATACAGGGCCAGCGTGGCCAGCTGCTGCGGCGATGCGGTGAACGCTACGTCCTTCAGCCG
>NZ_JBIAHG010000095.1:0-2154 GCF_042870385.1 Streptomyces sp. NPDC006602
GGATGCTCGGCCAACGGGCACGTCCGGTTCGGCGGGCGGGGACGGGAAAACCGACACTGGAAACAGTGCACGGCGTCTCGTCCCCGACCCAACACCTCGAACTCGACCGCCGCGGCGCCGAGATGCTCTTCCAGGCTCTGACGGAGAGGGAGGAAAAGAACAGCATCGCCATCGCCTCGAACGAAGCGTTCACCGGCTGGAGCAAGACCTTCACCGACCCTCGGCTCTGCGCGGCGATCGTGGACCGGCTCACCTTCAACGCCACCCTCATCGAGACCGGCAGCGAGTCCTACCGGCTGGCCCGCACCAAAGCGAACAAGAACAACGGGACGAAGTAACCGACACCCCGACGGCCGGAAGCCCGGAGTTCGCCGTCCTCACGTCGCTGACTGCGGCATGAGGTTGCGGGCGAGTACCTCCAACCCTTCCACGACCTCCGTCAGCCGCTGAGGGTCACCGGATCCCATCGCCCCGGCAAGGGCGTCCTCGATGCCGGCGGCGCGCACCTGCGCCACCCGCGGGGACATCTCGGGGCTCTGGCGCACCAGCACGCGGCGCCGGTCGACGGGATCCGGGGACGTCTGCACCGATCCGGCTTCCTTCAACCGGGCGATGGCCAAGGACACCTGACTCTGCGGCAGACCCGTGCGGGCGGCGATCTCACCGACGGCGGTGTCGGGATGGACGGCGATGTCACTGGCCACGATCAGCACCAACCGGGCGCTGCCCGCATACCGAGCCGCCCCGCCCGGCGGCTCGGGCAGTGCCTCCTCACCGATCTTCATCAGGGTGCGTCCCAACAGGAACAGCTCAACTCCGTTCACCCCACCAATATACATCGAACTAGATGCATTGAGATTGATGCATCTATTTCGATGGATTACCGTGTTCGCGGGATACGGCGGACGGACCGCCGCGCACAAGGGGGACCACCATGCCCAAGACCACCGGCACACTCACCGTTCCCGGCGCCGTCCTGCACTACCAACTCCAGGGCACCGGCCCGTTGCTACTGATCTCGCAGAGCGGAGAGGGCGACGCCGACCGCACCACCCACCTCGTCGCCCAGCTCACCGATTCCTACACGGTGGTCACCTACGACCGCCGCGGCCTGTCCCGCAGCCGACTCGACGCTCCCGAACAGGGCGCAACCCTCGCCGAGCACGGCGATGATGTCCACCGCCTCCTGGCCTCGCTCACGGACAGCCCCGCTCTCATGCTCGGCTGCAGCCTCGGAGCCGTCATCGGCATGCACACCGCCGCGCGGCACCCCGGACAGATCCGCACCCTCATCGCCCACGAGCCCGTCGCTCCACGCCTGCTGCCCGACGCCGATCGCGCCCGCCATGAGCGCGAACTCGCCGCCCTGCAGGACCTCTACCTGCGAAAGAGCCTCAGTGCAGCCCTCCCGGAGATCGCCAGAACCCTCGGCATCGACCCCAACAACAGGGATCTCGAACCCGATCTGACGCCCCAGCCGATGAACGCCCTGCGCATCGCCAACTTCGACTACTTCATCCGGCACGACTTCACCGCGATCATCCACGACACACTCGACATCACCGCGCTGAAGGGCGTCAGCACACACATCGTCCCCGCCGCCGGACGCACCACACCCCGGACTGTCTTCGACTACACGTGCGCGACCGTCTTCGGCCTCGCGATGGACTACGAGGTCTTCCTGGTCTCCCGGATGCGCGAGGGGCGCGGCGATGTAGCCGTCCAGGGTCAGGTTCATGCCGTAGATCAGTTTCCGCATGCCGTCAGCCTTCCGTGAGTCGGTCAAATGGCCGAGTACTGGATGGGCTGCAGGGGCCCCAGGGAAGCCTGCACCCGGTGGCCACCCCGGTCCTGGACCTCCAGCTCGGCATGCCGGGCGACGAGGCCAAGCCCACCTCCACCACCGAGCGCCGCGCCGGCGACCGCGTCCCCGGTGACCAGGCGGGTGTTCCAGTCGACCTGTCCGCGTTCAGCGGCATCTCACCCCACTTCCGGCCCCGCCGCCATCTGATGCCCGCACACCACTACCGAGCCGAGATGACCGTCCGCTTCGATCTGGGGGTGTGTCAATTTAACGGCTGATCTTGGTTGTTGAGTGGTCAGTTGTTGCTCGGGGTCAGGCGGCCTTCGAAGGCGATCTGGAACGCGTTCAGG
>NZ_JBIAHG010000096.1:0-2002 GCF_042870385.1 Streptomyces sp. NPDC006602
TGCTGCGAACACCGGTCTTGCTCGGTGACCTATCGATCAATCACCCGGGAAGGTACGTCCTCCCGAGCCGATCCACAGGTCATGAGCATTGCTCCCGGTGTCGACCGCCGGCCCGCAGTGCTGCTCGGACCAGAGGGCACGGGGCTCAGCGACGTCGAGCGCCGCCGGGCCGATGCTCTCGCCGAGCTGGGATACATAGCGCTGGCCTTCGACCTCCACGGCGGGCGCTATTTGAGCGACCCCGAGGAGATGCTGGCCCGTTGCATGCCACTGCTCGCTGATCCCGACCGGATGCGGAGCATCGGCCATGCAGCGCTCGACGTGTTGCGCACCGAACCGCGGACCGACCCCGACCGGATCGCCGCCGTCGGCTACGGCACCGGGGGCGCTGTCGGGCTGGAACTCGGGCGCGACGGCGTCAACCTGCGCGCGATCGGCACAGTCAACGCACTGACCACGGGCCGACCGGGCGAGGCAGCGCGCATTCGCTGCCCAGTGTGGGCCGGGGTCGGGTCGGAAGACCCGATCATGCCGCCCGCACAACGCAAGGCGTTCACCGCTGAGATGCAGGCCGCGGGCGTCGACTGGCGCCTCGCGGTCTACGGCGGCGCCTTGCACGCCTTCCACCATCCGCCGGTCGACCACCCCACGGTCCCCGGCGTCGGCTACCACCCGCAGCACGCGCAGCGAGCCTGGCGCGACGTCGTCGACCTGCTCGCCGAGTGCCTGCCCGTGACGGAGGAGCTGGGGGCATGACCCAGGCGAACATGCTGGCCCCAGGCTTGGTCGGCGTCATGCACTGACCCGGCCGAGCGCGAGGCGGTCCTGAACGACGCGATGGACGGCATCGTCGCGTCCATCGCGATGCCGCTCCCGTCGGACCTGTGACGCCTCAAGCAGCGTGGACGGGTTCGGCAGATCGGGGCAGGGATGCGTTGGGCTGGACGGCGGGCAGGGTGAGTCTGCGGGTCATGAGCGTGATCGAGGCAAGGGTGAGCATCGCCTCGGAGTGCTCAGGCCGGGTCTCGTAGTCGCGCACGTTTCGACGCGCATGCGATAGCCAGGCCAGTGACCTCTCCACCACCCAACGCCTCGGCAGGATCACGAAGCCCTTGGTGCCCTTGGGCCTGCTCACGGTCTTGCTCGTGAGGTGGAGGAAGGACTTGGCCCAGGCCACGAGGGTACCCGCGTAGGCCAAGTCGGCCCAGACGATGGTGATTTCGGGGTGCATCAGCCGGAGCCGGAAGAGGGCTTCACGGGCGGCGACGCTGTCGTGCATGTCGGCCGGAGTGACCATCACAAACAGCGGGAGCCCTTTGAGGTCCACGATTATGTGCCTCTTCCGGCCCGGTGTCTTTTTCCGGCGTCGTATCCGGACGTGGAGCGCGGGACGGTGGCCGCGACCTTGACGGACTGGGAGTCGATCACCGCCGCCACCGGGTTCGGTGACGTGCCCATCGTGCGACGGATCCGGCGTCGCAGCTGGTCACGTATGAGGTTGAAGATGCCCGCGGCAGACCAGCGGACAAAGAAGCCGAACACCGTCTTGAAGGGCGGGTAATCCTGCGGCAGCGCGGCCCATTTGCAGCCGGTGTCGACGAGATAGCGCAAGGCGTCAACGATCTCCCGACGTGGGTGGGCCTCCGGCCTGCCGCCGCTGGGGGTCTGGCAGGCCGGCACCGGCAACAATGGCTTGCCGGTGCGGTTGATCGGCCGGATGGTGCGGGTCGTGCTGCACGCCTCCGAGCTCGTTGTCTACGACGCGCACAAGGAAGTCGCCCGCCACGAGCGGCTGATTGCCAAGGGCGGCTCCCGCCTGGAGCTGGACCACTACCTGGAAGCGCTGGTCCGCAAGCCCGGCGCGCTGCCCGGGGCGACCGCGCTGGACCAGGCCCGCTCGGCAGGCAAGTTCACCCCGGTCCACGACGCCTGGTGGCAGGCGGCCTGCACCGCCCACGGCGACGCGGAGGGCACCCGGGCGCTCATCTCCGTCCTGCTGCTG
>NZ_JBIAHG010000097.1:0-1851 GCF_042870385.1 Streptomyces sp. NPDC006602
CTCGGCCTGCCGGTCGCGGAGGTTGTGACCGAGGTCGGCTCGGGGCTGAACGGACGTCGGCGCAAGCTGCACCGGGTGCTGTCCGACCCGCAGGCGGCGGTGATCGTGGTGGAGCACCGTGACCGGCTGGCCCGGTTCGGCGTCGAGCACCTGGAGGCAGTGCTGTCGGCGTCCGGGCGGCGCCTGGTCGTCCTCGACCCCGCCGAGACCGCCGATGACCTGGTGCGGGACATCACCGAGGTGCTCACGTCGATGTGTGCGCGTCTGTACGGGCGGCGGGCGGCAAAGAACCGGGCCGCCCGTGCGGTGGCCGTGGCGACCGGCGAGGCCGGCGAGTGAAGAAGTTCCAGCCGCGGCCCGGGTTTGTGGTGCAGGCGTTCCGGTTCGCTCTGGACCCCAACGCCGCCCAGGAGCACGCGTTGCGTTCGCACTGTGGCGCGGCCAGGGCCGCGTACAACTGGGCCGTCGGCTGGGTCACGGCGTCGTGGTGGCAGCGCAGGGCCGAGGAGACCTACGGCATCCCCGAGGAGTCGCTGACGGGTTGGCGGCCGTGGTCGCTGCCGTCGCTGCGCAAGGCGTTCAACGCCGCCAAACACACCGACCCCAGGTTCGCGAGCTGGTGGGAGGAGAACTCCAAGGAGGCGTACAGCACTGGCCTGGCAGGCGCCGCCGCCGCGTTCGACAACTACGCGAAGTCCAAGAACGGCAAGCGCAAGGGCGCCCGGATGGGTGTGCCGCGGTTCAAGGCCAAGCGGAAGGCGCGTGTGGCCTGCCGGTTCACCACCGGCACGATCCGCGTCGAGGCAGGCGGCCGGCACGTCACGCTGCCCCGGCTCGGAACAATCCGCGTCCACGAACCCACCGTCAAGCTCCTGACCTGCGTCCAGGCCGGGACGGCGCGGATCCTGTCCGCGACGGTCCGGCACGAACGCGGACGCTGGTTCGTCTCCTTCCAGGCCGAGGTCAAGCGAGACCTCGAACGCGTCGCCCGCCCGGACACAGCGGTCGGCATCGACCTCGGGGTGAAGACCCTCGCGGTGATGGCCGACAGCACGGGCGAGATCCGCACCGTCGCCAACCCCGGGCACTACGGCCGGGCGCGCAAGCAGCTGCGCCGAGCCTCCCGCGTCGTCTCCCGACGCCAGGGCCCCGACCGGCGCACCGGACGCAAGGCGTCGAAGCGGTGGGAGAAGGCCAACGCCGCCCGCAACAAGGTCCACCACCGCGTGGCGAACCTCCGCGAAGACGCCCTGCACAAGCTCACCACCGCCGTGACCGCCCAGTACGGCACGATCGTGGTCGAGGACCTCAACGTCGCCGGGATGCTCCGCAACCGGCGCCTGGCACGCAGGATCGCCGACGCCGGATTCGGTGAGATCCGCCGCCAGCTCACCTACAAGACCCAGCGCCACGCCACCCGCATGATCGTGGCGAGCCGCTGGTACCCCTCCTCCAAGACCTGTTCCGGGTGCGGCGCGGTGAAAGCCAAGCTGCCGCTGCACGTCCGGACCTACGAATGCGACGCCTGCGGCCTGGCCATCGACCGGGACGACAACGCCGCGCTCAACCTCGCCGCCCTCGCGGCGGCCTGCACCACTGGTACCGGAGTGGCCGGAGACCAGGACACCCCCGTGGTGTCGAAGCCTCGTGGAGCCGACCATAAGACCCGCGCCACCCGCCCCCGCCGCAAGGCGGAGGCGGGGCGGGCAGGTGGCGCAACCCTGCCACAGCAGCGGCAGACGGAAGCGAGAGACCGTCCTCAAGCCAAAGCCCTTACGCTTTGGTGACGAGACGGACCTTCCGGGCAGAAATGCCCGGAACGCTGAGAACCGCTGAGGTTCTGAGCAACGG
>NZ_JBIAHG010000098.1:0-1823 GCF_042870385.1 Streptomyces sp. NPDC006602
GCCCGGTGCGGACCGGCGAGGCGTTCGGCCAGGAACGCGCGCTCGGCGTCGTTCCCGGTCAACTCCAGCGCCTGACAGTAGGCGGTAGCAGCCTCCTGCGAGCGACCCAGCCGATGCAGCAGGTCCGCCTTGACCGCCGGCAGGTACTGATATCGCGCGAGTCGGCCGTCCTTCTCCAACTTCGCAACCTCTTCCAGCGCCTGCGCCGGCCCGGAGACCATCGACACCGCCACCGTGCGGTTCAACGCCACCACCGGCGAGGGCCACACCGACAGCAGCTCGTCGTACAAGGTCACGATCTGCGGCCAGTCCGTCCGGTCGTAGGACGGCGCCTGGGCGTAGAGCGAGGCGATCGCCGCCTGCAGCACATAGCGGCCCGGTCGCCCGCCGCGCAACCCGTCCACGATCAGGTCGTGCGCCTCAGCCATCGCCGGGCGGTCCCAGAGCGATCGGTCCTGGCCCTCCAGTCGTAGCAGCCGACCGTCGGAGTCGACCCGGGTGGCGCGCCGCGCGTCGGTGACCAGCAGGAGGGCGAGCAGCCCCCGCACCTCCCGCTCGTCGGGCATCAGCTCCCGCAGCATCCGGGTCAGCTTCAGCGACTGGTCCACCAGGTCGGTGCGCACCAGCGATGCGCCGGACGGCGCGGTGTGTCCGGTAGTGAACAGCAGATGGATCACGCCGAGTACCGCGCGCAGTCGATCCGGCAGCTCAGCCGCTCCCGGCAGTCGGAAGGGGATCCGTGCAGCCGAGATCTTCTTCTTCGCCCGCGTCATCCGGGCGGCCATGGTGGGCTCCGACACCAGAAGCGCACGGGCGATATCGGCGGTCGTCACCCCACACACGAGTCGCAGTGTCAGTGCCAGCTGCGCCTCCTGCGCCAACGCCGGATGACAGCACATGAAGATCAGCCGCAGCCGCTCGTCCGGTATCACGGCCTCCGGCTCGACGACGGCCGGTTCGTCGACAGCCACCTTGTCCTCTGTCTCCTCGGACTCGACCAGCAGCGGGAGTTTCGAGCGGAATGTCTGCTCGCGCCGCGCCACATCCATCGCGCGGCGCTTGGCCGCGGTGGTGAGCCAGGCTGCCGGGTTGTTCGGGATCCCGTCGCGGGCCCAGCTCGTCAGGGCCGCGGCATACGCCTCCTGCACACACTCCTCGGCCAGGTCCAGATCGCGAGCGACACGCACCGTCGCGGCGAGCACCAGGGCCCACCCGCGACGGTGCGCGTCCGCGACCGCCGTCTCGACGTCTGCCCACGGCGTCATGCCGCGGCGGGCCGATCCGCGATGAAGCCGCCTTCGATGGGCCGCACCTCGACACCGCCGCCCTGCTGGGTAGCGGGATTGGCCCGAGCGATCTTCAAAGCGGCGTCCAGGTCGGACGCCTCGATGATGGCGATACCGGCGATGACTTCCTTGGCATCGACGAACGGTCCGTCCGTCACCACGTCGCCGCGGATCGAGGTCGCTGTGTCGGCGGCAGGCTGCAGCGCGAATGCCGCGACCAGGGCCCCGGACGTCACCATGTCCTCGAAGTTCCGGTCGTGGGCCTCACGCGCCCCAGGAACGGCCTCGGCCTCATCGGCGTGGGTCTTTGCGTAGATGAGGATCGCGTACTGAGCCATGGTGGCTGTCCTTCCACGTGGTTGTGGTTGCCTTACACCCCTACGTCGAACGGCCAGCCCGGATTCGACAGCCCTCCTCGAAACCTCTTCGGCCGATACCCGGCAACGTGACGATCACCCAAGCAGACGCGGCGGACCGGGGAGGGACCGGCCCCTCCCCGCCAGTCGCCGGTCTTGTCGACCGGACCGGCACGGAGGG
>NZ_JBIAHG010000099.1:0-1764 GCF_042870385.1 Streptomyces sp. NPDC006602
TGTCGGCGACGGGTGAATCGTGGCTCTTCCAAGATTTCCGTGAAGCCGGTCAGTGAGCTGCCTCGGTTGTGACTCTGTGTTGCCGACGGTCGGCGGCCACGAGCAGGACGCGCTTGCGAAGTAGCGGAAGTCCGGCTCTGCCGCCCATCTGGCGCTTGAGGAACTTGATGTCCGTGACTCTGCCCTCGACGCAGCCCGAACTCCATTCCGTGCTCAGGCCGAGGACGACGGCGTCGCGGTCGGTGAGCAGGCCGTCGGCGAAGCCGCGGAGGCCGATAGCGGTGTCCGCGCGGGCTGCGGTAATCCACTCGGGTAGTCGGCTCGCGCTGCGGACGGCCATCATCGCGGCGAAGGAGCGCACATGTCCGGTGGCGGCTTCGAGTTCGGGGCAGCGGGCCAGGATGGCCTTGAGTTTCTGCTGGTCGTAGTCGCTTATGCGGTCGGGGTTGCGGGTGATCCAGCCGGTGACCTTGCGAATGCCAGGAGGCCGGGGCGGGGACGGGGCACTGTCGGGCAGGCGGCGGAAGCGGTGCAGGTAGTCGCGGACGACGGAGTAGGAGCCGGTGAAGCCGCGCTCACGGAGTTCGGCGTGGAGTTTCGTGGCGTTGGTGTGGCCCTCGTTCCAACGCCCGTGGAGGTAGGGCTTGAAGGGGTCCAGGGTGCTGGGGAGGTTCTGCCAGCGACCGGTGGCCAGTTCCTCCCAGGTGACGGCGCGGGCATAGCGGCGGACGGTGTTCCGGGAAAGCTCCAGACGGCGGGCGACGGCTCGGATGTTGAGGCCCTGGCCGAGGAGATCGTGCACGGCGGTGTGGTGCTGCTGGACCCGCTCGGCCAGCCGGCCCGCGTGGGAGAGCGTCGGGTGCAGGACTTCAGGGGGCGACTCCGGAGCGGGGGCCGGTTCGCGAAGACAGGAACTGTGCTTGCTGACCAGGGACTTCACGGCCTCTGCGAGGTTGTGCCAGAGGTGCCACAAATCGGCGACCTGGACGGCGTCGGGGGCTCCGGCACGGGCGCCGTCCGCGAAGGCGCCGCCGCGGTCTCGGCAGATGATTTCCACTCCGGGATGGTCAGTGAGCCAGGCCGCGAATGTCGCCGACTCCCGGTCGGGCAACAGGTCGATGGGGGCGTGGGTCTCACAGTCGACCAGCACGGTGCCGTACTTGTGGCCCTTGCGGGTGGCGAATTCATCGACCCCGAGCACCCGGGGTGTCTGTGCGTATGGATCGGCCAGGGCCATGGCCAGGCTCAGCAGAGTGGTGTCGCTGACCGGAACCGCCAGCCGGGCCGCCAGGCGTTCACCGGCGCGGCCCGCCAAGGCCACCGCGATCGCGCCCAACAGGCCCGTTAGCTGCGGAGTGCGCCGACCGTAACGAACGGTCAGCCCATCAACCTGCTCGGCGAACGTCACTCGCGCGCAGCCCGGGTTGTCGCAGAACAGGCGCCGGATGGTCAACGTGATGGACACCCGCCGGCCGCCGACTGCGCCGTCGGCGAGCCGGCGCTCGTAGCCGCTGTGCCGACGCCTCGACAGAACCTTGCAGTCCGGGCACGACGCCGAGATCGTCGATGCCGTACTCGCCACGATCCGTAACAAACCGTCCTCTGCTACCACTTGCTCCACCAGCACCCCGCCGAGGTGCGGAAACACCGTCTTCAGTAACTCCTCACACTGATCGAGCATCCCGCCATCCATGACGGAGCGTCACTGGCGCACGGAGGCATGACCGGCTTCACGGAAATCTTGGAAGAGCCAGGATTCAACCG
>NZ_JBIAHG010000100.1:0-1741 GCF_042870385.1 Streptomyces sp. NPDC006602
GACACCCAGCCCCGCCTCTCGCTCCGATGAACAGAACGATCATGCCGACCTCAGCGAGCCGACGAAGCCGGTTTACGCATTTCCCAACGGAGTCGCTCACGAGGGGGAGGAAGTCGAAGTCAACAAGCCGGGAGTACACCTGGGTTGCCGGTCGGTAACGGCCCGTTTGGAGGGGTGCATTCCGTACGACCGTAGGGACATGTCCCCACCTGCCGGCAAGCGGTCCTCCCGCTGGGCGGATGCCCTCACCGCGGGTTGCCTCCTGCTGCTCGTGCTGGTGGCGGACGCAGCGGCCGGGTTGCTGGTCGTCATCGTGCTCGCGCTGCGGGGGCTGGGCCGGATGGACGCCGGCGCCGGGCAGCTGCCGGCCGGGCGGCCACCCGCGGACTGGACGCCGGTGCTGTGCTTCGGCGCTCTGGCGCTGGCGGTCGGTGTCACCGGGGTCGTGCTGCTGCGGCTCGGGCACCGGGTGACCGGGGCCCTCCAGTTGGCGCTCTGCCTCGTCCTGGCGGGCGAGGTGCTGTGGGCCTGGCCCTGACTCGGAAAGCGGTGTGCGGTCGCGGTTGTGGGTCCGGCACCGGTGGCGTGTCGCCTGAGGACAGGTGACGGTGCGCACGGGCCGGGGCGATCGCCCATCGTATGGGCGATCGCATGCGGAAGCAGACCCTGCTGGGCAAGGAATTTGCGCATTCATGCGGCTCCGGCGCGGACGCCGTCAAAGTCCCGTCAATCGAGTCAGGGAAATCGTCAGGAGAGCGTCAATGTCGGCCACGAGTGGCCGGAACCGGTCGCAGGCTGATCGGCATCGGGGGTGGGTGACCGTCCGTGGCGTGAGGTTGGGGGAACCGTGACGATCACGGCCGGTACAGCGGGTGTATCCCAGCCGGGGACCGGTGAAGAACCTCAGCCACCGGCGGTCGTCCGGCAGGGAGGCGGCCCCGGACCGCGACGAAGAAGGCAGTCGCGGCGGGGCGATCGGGGTCCGGCTCCCGGCTTTGGGCAGCGGGCCGTGGTCACGCGGGCCGCTCTGCGCCGCCGCTTCTGGGCCACCGTGCCCGCGCGGCTGCGCCTCCTGCGCGCGGCCACGGCGTCGCTCACCGCCGCCCTGGCCGTGCTGCTGCCTCTGCATCGTGTCGCTGATGGCGTGGTCGTCGTAGAGGCGTTGCAGTTCGGTCGCCCAGGGCGAGATGGCGATGCGGCGAGGACCGGGCAGGCCGCGCGGGCCGGGCAGAGTAACGGCCGACCGAGCTCGGCGCATCCCAGCTCCTTGCCCTGCTCTGCAGGCATTTCGTTCCTCCCCCCGGCTGAAGCCGGGGGGATCCACGAAAGGACTCCGATGACCGGCGCGGCGCAGCGTTCAGTACTGCTCGGTCTCCACGAAACCCGCGTCCGCGTCGTCGTCGGCGCCGAGGGCGTCGGCGGCGGCCGCGGGGTCGAATCCGGGCGGGCTGTCCTTGAGGCCCAGGCCCATGCCGGCGAGCTTGGCCTTGACCTCGTCGATGGACTTCGCACCGAAGTTGCGGATGTCGAGGAGGTCGGCCTCGGAGCGGGCGACGAGTTCTCCCACGGAGTGGACGCCCTCGCGCTTGAGGCAGTTGTACGAACGGACGGTGAGCTCGAGCTCCTCGATCGGCAGTACCAGGTCGGCGGCAAGGGCGGCGTCCGTGGGGGACGGGCCCATGTCGATGCCCTCGGCGTCGATGTTGAGCTCGCGGGCCAGACCGAACAGCTCGACCAGGGT
>NZ_JBIAHG010000101.1:0-1550 GCF_042870385.1 Streptomyces sp. NPDC006602
TACTCCAGCAGTACTTTGATGTCTGACCTGGGGAAACGTCGAGCGGTGGGAGTGTAGAGGCCGATCGGCGGTCACGGGCGGGTTCCGTGAACTCGTCCCTCGAACGAGTGCCCCCGCCGCCGGGGACGCCCCTGGTCTGGGCAGTCATCGCCGGTGAGCACCGTGACCGCACTCGCAGCCGAGACCTGGGACCGCCACCTCGACGACCTGTTCACCGACATCGGCCACCGCTTCGGCCGCGTCGAACCACGCCGCCGCATGCGCGACTACGTCCGCGGCCTGCTCGCCCCGGTGGCCCGCAAAAACAGCTGGCAGTTGGCCGAGCAGGCCGGCCACACCACCCCCGACGGCCTGCAGCACCTGCTCTCCCGCGCCCGCTGGGACGCGGACGAGATCCGTGACGACCTGCAGACCTACGTCGCCGAACAACTCGGCCGAGAGGGCGGTGTGCTGATCATTGACGACACCGGGTTCGTGAAGAAGGGCACCACCTCCGCCGGGGTGCAACGGCAGTACTCCGGCACCGCCGGCCGCACCGAGAACTGCCAGATTGGCGTTTTCGCCGCCTACGCGACACCCGCGGGCCGCGCACTGGTGGACCGGGAGCTGTATCTACCCAAGTCCTGGACGGGTGACCCGGACCGATGCCGTGCCGCCCGGGTGCCCGCCGAGCGCGAGTTCGCCACGAAGGGCGCCCTGGCCAGGGCCATCGTGCTGCGCGCTCTCGCGTCCCCGCTGCCGATCGCCTGGGTGACCGCGGATGCCGCCTACGGCCAGGAGGGGCGTTTCCGCCGGATGCTGGAGCTGACCGGCGTCGGCTACGTGCTCGCGGTGCCCAAGTCCCAGTTCTCCCTTGCCGGCCCACGCATCGACCACGTCTTCGACCAGGCCCCAGACCAGGCGTGGGAGCGCCGCTCCTGCGGCCCGGGCGCGAAGGGGCAGCGAATGTACGACTGGGCCGCCGTGCAACTGCGCGCGGTGGCCGAGTTCGACTACGACGACGGGCAACTGGTCCGCCGCCGCTGGGCGTTGGCACGGCGCAGCGTGAGCAAACCGGACGAGATCGCCTACTACCTCGCCTACGCTCCGCTGGAAGCCGGCGTGGCCGATCTGGTGCGGGTCGCCGGTGCCCGGTGGGCGATCGAAGAGTGTTTCCAGGCCGCGAAGAACGAGTGCGGCCTGGACCAGTACGAGGTGCGCCGCTATGTCAGCTGGTACCGGCACATCACGCTCGCGATGCTCGCCCACGCCTTCCTGGCCGCGATGACCGCGCGGGAGGCCGAAAAGGGGGCGGCACCGGTGAGGAGGACGAGGTCATCGAGCTCACGGTGGCGGAAGTGCGGAGACTCCTGGCAGCTCACGCTCCCCAACATCCCCGCGCCCGTGTCCATGCGGTGAACTGGTCCCGCTGGCGCCGACGACGCCAAGCCGTCGCCCGCCACTGCCACTACCGGCGGCGGGGGCACTCGTTCGAGGGACGAGTGCACGGAACCCGCCCGTGACCGCCGATCGGCCTCTACACTCCCACCGCTCGACGTTTCCCCAGGTCA
>NZ_JBIAHG010000102.1:0-1330 GCF_042870385.1 Streptomyces sp. NPDC006602
TGAACCGCCCCGGTTCGAATGGAGACTCGATTTCATGAAAGGATCGAGTCATGGCACGACCTTCCCGTTACCCGCTTGAGCTCCGCCGTCGTGCGGTGCGCATGGTCGCCGAGGTGCGCGACGACCATCCGACCGAGACGGCCGCTTTGCAGGCGGTGGCCGAGAAGCTCGGCATCGGGTCCCGCGAGACGCTGCGGAACTGGGTGAAGCAGCACGAGGTCGACGCGGGGACGCGACCGGGGACGACGACGGAGGAGTCCGCGCAGCTCAAGGCGTTGAAGAAGGAGAATGCCGAACTCAAGCGGGCCAACGAGATTCTGAAGGCCGCGGCGAGTTTCTTCGCGGCCGAGCTCGACCGGCCACACACACGCTCGTAGCGTTCATCGACGAGCACCGGGACCGCTTCGGCGGCGTCGAGCCGATCTGCAGGACGCTCACCGAGCACGACTGCAAGATCGCCCCTTCCACGTACTACGCCTACAAAAAGCGCCTGGAAACTCCCTCTGCCCGTTCCGTGCGCGATGAGGAAATCAAAGAGCGGATCCAGGAGGTCTACACGTCCAACTACCGTGTCTACGGGGCCCGGAAGATCTGGCGCGAGCTGAACCGGCAGGGGCATGCCGTGGCCCGCTGCACCGTCGAGCGCCTCATGCGTGAGCTCGGCATCACCGGTGCCGTCCGCGGCAGGAAGGTGATCACGACGATCACCGATCCGGCCGCCGAGCGAGCCCCGGACCTTCTCGACCGCGACTTCGTCGCCAGTGCACCGAACCGCTGCTGGGTTGCCGACTTCACGCATGTCGCCACCTGGAACGGGGTCGTCTACGTCGCCTTCGTCGTGGACACCTTCTCCCGCCGCATCGTCGGCTGGTCCGCCTCCACCTCCAAGGAGACCAAGCTCGTCCTGGACGCCCTGGAGATGGCGCTGTGGCAGCGCGACCGGGACGGATTCCCGCATGTACAGGGCGAGTTGATACATCACTCGGACGCGGGGTCGCAGTACACATCGTTCGCGCTGGCCGAGCATCTGGACCGGGCAGGGATCGCGGCATCGATCGGTTCGGTCGGCGACGCCTACGACAACGCCCTGATGGAATCGACGATCGGCCTGTTCAAAACCGAGCTGATCAAACCCGGCCGGCCCTGGATGACGCTCTCCCAGGTCGAACTCGCCACCGCCGAGTGGATCGACTGGTACTGCCACCGCCGACTCCACGGTGAGATAGGCCACGTACCGCCCGTCGAATACGAGACCAACCACTACATGCAATCCACGAAACCCCAGGTCACAACCACAATCTGAGATCTCTACCGAACCCGGGGCGGTTCA
>NZ_JBIAHG010000103.1:0-1260 GCF_042870385.1 Streptomyces sp. NPDC006602
GTTCGGTGAGGAACGCGTGGGCGGCGGTGACCAGGGTGACGTGGTGATGCCAGCCGTTCCAGGAACGTCCCTCGAAGTGGTCCAGGCCGAGGCCGTGCTTGAGTTCCCGGTAGTCGTGCTCGATGCGCCAGCGGATCTTCGCCAGGCGGACCAGTTCGGCCAGCGGGGTGTCGGCGGGCAGGTTGGTCAGCCAGTAGTCGGTGGGTGCTTCGGCGTCTTCGGGCCATTCGGCCAGCAGCGTCGCTTCGGGCAGGACACCGTCCCAGTGGCCGTGTCCGGCGGTGGCGGCGGCCTGGGCCAGGCGGCGGGCCCGGACTCCGGCCGGCCGCACCCGCAGCGTCACAAAGCGCGAGCGCATCGGCCCGCGGGAGCCTTCCCGCCACCTCACCTCGGTGAACGCCTGCCGCCCCCGGGCGGCCGCCAGCGCGGCGACCGGGGACGGCTTGTCCCGGTAGCGGTGCTGCGGCTTGCGGCCGTTGCCGGACCACGCCGGGGCAGTGGGCTGCGCGTCGTGCGGGTGGACGGTCACGTCCGAACGGATGGCCACGACATATCCGATGCCCCGGCTCTCCAGGCCGTCGCGGAAGTCGGCGTTCTGCCCGTAGCCGGCGTCGGCCACCACCACCGGCGGCACCAGATTCCACCCGGCCAGCTCATCGAGGACGTCCAGGGCCAGGCGCCATTTCTCCCGGTGCCCGACCCCTTCCGGTATCCCGGTCTTGTGCCGCCGTGGCGCATCGTGTTCCCACTCCTGGGGCACGAACAACCGCCACTGCAGCGGACAGGACGCGGCATCGGAGACCGCGTGCACGCTCACCGCGACCTGGCAGTTGGCCTGCTTGCCCAAAGCGCCGCAGTACTGGCGGGCGACCGCCACCGACATCTTCCCGTCCTTGGGGAACGACACATCATCGACCGCCCAGGCCTCCGGACCGATCAGCGGCACCATCCGCTTGGCGATCCGCCGCCGCACCGGCACCGGATCCCAGGTCGACTGGTTCACGAACTGCTGCAGATTCTGCTCGTTGCCATCCGGCAGCCGCTCCGCCATCGGCTGGATCGATTTACGCCGCCCCTCCAGCATCAGCCCCCGCAGATAGCAGTCACCCTTCGCCCGCTGATCCTTACGCGGCACCGACGCGAACACATCAGCCACGAATAACGCCAACTTAGCCCGAGCACGGTTCACTTCATGTGCATCCACACCTCCAACGTGCCCCCAAACAGGACCGACAGACAGACGTAACGGAGCCCTACTAG
>NZ_JBIAHG010000104.1:0-1244 GCF_042870385.1 Streptomyces sp. NPDC006602
TTCAGTACCGGCCCGACACCCTCGACGGCTTCATAGCCGGCACCGGCCTGACCCTCGACAACCCAACGTCACCCTGACGAGCCGAAGTCAGTAACTGCGAAGAACGAGCGCGGCCTGGACGAATACGAGGTCTCCCGCTACGTCGGCTTGTACCGGCACATCACCCTGTCTGTGCTTGCCCACGCCTTCCTCGCGGCCACTGCCGCCGCCGCGGTCGCACAGTGCCCCGCCGGGTGTGCAGCCTGCCGGACTCACCCCTACGTGCGGGCAGGTCTCGCGCTGCTGGTAGCTCCCTGGTCCGCCCGTGCCCACCGCTGTCCAGAAGGCTCGGGAGTCCTGGAAGTGGCCGCCCAGGGTGTGCCAGGACAGGCCGGGGTGCTCGAGGCGCAGCGCCTCAAGGCCCGCGGTGGCCAGCCCGCACCGCTGGTACTTCGCCATGGTGTAGGGCCACTCGACCCACCCGATGCAGCAGCGGGCGCAGACGGTGTAGTCGACGGCGAAGGCGACATCGCCGGCGAGGTTCGCCGCCCGCTCCCTCCAGCCGGGCCGTTCCGAGGAGCGAGTGTCCTGCCAGGGTGCATCCAGCCTGATCACGGTCCAGTCGGTGGGCTGCCGACTCCCTCTGCCGCCGCTGATTGCGCGTAGTACCCGCTGCCAGGGCGTGCCGTCTGCCTCCATGCCACGTCGTGTGCCTGCGCGGCCAGGGCCAGAGTCTCTTGCTGTTCGTCAACGCTTCCCATGCCGTCCACCGTGCCCAGGCAGCCGATTGCCCCAACACCCGTACGCCCACCGGGAGTCTCGGAGGCGCCCTCGGGCTTGGCACGCCGCCGATCTTTGCCCTCTTTCTTGCCTTTGGCGCTCCGTGCCTCGCTTGCGCGAGAGCCAGCAGCACGGTCACGCGGCGTGACCCGGTTCCTCACCCCGCAAGAGCTTCTGCAGATCGCGCAGACCCTCTCGGGCGACCCGGCCTGTCTTGACCTGGGTGTCCTGGACGCCGCCTGCGCCCGGGTTCAGGCCCACTACATGGACCGCGACGTGTACGCGAGTGACTGGCTCAAGGCCGCGGCCATGCTGGAGACGATCACGCTGCACGAGCCACTTGAGGCGAAGAACGCGTTCTTTCGAGTGCACGCCTTCGCTCGGGGACCACCCTCCGTGCCGGTCCGGTCGACAAGACCGGCGACTGGCGGGGAGGGGCCGGTCCCTCCCCGGTCCGCCGCGTCTGCTTGGGTGATCGTCACGTT
>NZ_JBIAHG010000105.1:0-1241 GCF_042870385.1 Streptomyces sp. NPDC006602
GTGAGCGGTCTGGGCGAGGTCGATGAGCCGGCGTTCTCAGGGCTGGCGGAGCGGCACCGGCGGGAGCTGCACGTGCACTGCTACCGGATGCTCGGGTCGTTCGATGACGCCGAGGACACCGTGCAGGAGACGTTCCTCCGTGCCTGGCGGCGGCGGGAGACCTTCGAGGGGCGGTCGACGTTCCGGTCCTGGCTGTACCGGATCGCCACCAACGCCTGCCTGGACCTGCTCGCCAAACGCCGCCCGGAGCCCGCGACCGGCGGCGAGGTGCCGTGGCTGCAGCCCTACCCGGACCGGCTGCTCGACGAGCTGCCCGCGGGAGACGCGGACGAGCCGGAGACCGTCGCCGTCGCGCGGGAGACGATCGAGCTGGCGTACCTGGTTGCAGTCCAGCACCTCGCGCCGCGCCCGCGGGCCGTGCTGATCCTGCGGGACGTGCTCGGCTGGCCGGCGAAGGACGTCGCGGAGTTCCTTGGGGACTCCGTCAACTCCGTGAACAGCGCGCTGCAGCGGGCCCGCGCCGGCATGCGGGAGCGCCTGCCCGCCGAGCGGCAGGACTGGACCGGCGGCGAACAGGACGCCGGGACGCGCGAGCTGGTGCGCCGCTTCACCGACGCCAGCGTGGCCACGGACGTCGACGGGCTCGCCGCAATGCTGCGGGACGACGTCCGCTGCTCGATGCCGCCCACGCCGGGCCTGTACGTCGGCCGCGACGCGGTGGTGAACGACTGGGTCGGGGACGGCTTTGAGGGCATGAAGGGCCTGCGCGCCGTCCCCACCTCCGTGAACCGGCAGCCCGCCATTGCCTTCTACCTCTGGCAGGAGCAGGAGGGCGCGTATCTGCCGCTGACGATCGACGTCCTGCGTGTCACCGGCGGGGCGATCGCCGAGATCGTCATCTTCCACGACGACCAGTTCCCGCGGCTCGGGCTGCCGGAGCGCCTGCGGGCGGACGGCACGGAGTAGTCCCGGTGTGGACGCTCGCGCTGCGCGGTGGCGCGCGTGTCGCGGTGGTCGCGGCCCAGTGGTGCGACGCGTTCGGCGTCGGCACCCGTGGGCGGGTGCAGCTGGAGCTGCACGACGGCGAGCGCGGGCCGCTCCTCGGACGCGACGCCGGGTTCTGGCTCCGCGGCACCGGCGTCCGCGCCCTGCGAAACCCCGGCCGTCGCACGGCGAGGGTGCGCATCGTCACCCCCCAGGGCCAGGACCGTCACATGCCAGTCAACACCCGTACGCCAGTT
>NZ_JBIAHG010000106.1:0-1234 GCF_042870385.1 Streptomyces sp. NPDC006602
GGTCCTGGAGCCGATTTTCGAGGCCGATTTCTACCCGTCCAGCTACGGATATCGGCCCGGCCGTCGGGCCCAGGATGCCATCGCCGAAATCCACCGCTTCACCCGCAAGCCGTCGACCTACGACTGGGTCATCGAGGGCGACATCAAGGCTTGCTTCGACAACGTCGACCATCACGTCCTGATGGACCTGGTGGCCGAGCGCATCAAGGACCGCAAGGTCTTGCGACTGGTCAGTGCGTTTCTGCGGGCCGGAGTTGTCGAGCTGCACGGTGGATTCGCGGAGACCCTCACGGGCACTCCGCAAGGAGGAGTCGCCTCCCCGCTGCTGGCCAACGTCTATCTCTCTGTCCTGGACCGGCATTTCTCGCGGATCTGGAACACAGAGATGAGCCCCGGATGGCAAAGGCAAGCCCGACGCCGAAAGGGACTGCCGAACTATCGTCTGGTGCGATACGCCGACGACTTCGTCGTGCTGGTGCACGGCACCAAGACCGAGGCCGAAACACTCAAGGCGGAGATCGGTGAACTGCTGGCCCGCAGGCTGAAGATGACTCTCTCGGACGAGAAGACCCACATCACCCACATCGACGACGGCTTCGTCTTCCTGGGCTTCCACATCCAGCGAAGGCCCTTCGGCGACGGCCGTCGCGTCGTGCTCACCATTCCGTCCAAGCCCGCCTTGGCGTCGGTGATGCACAAGATCAAGAAACTGACGGGGCGAAGTACGACATCGCTCTCGTTGGAGGCGGTGCTGCGGTCGGTCAACCCAGTCCTTCGGGGCTGGGCTGCCTATTTCCGCTACGGCGCATCGAAGAGAACGTTCTCCTACCTCGGCTGGTACGCGTGGTGGAGGCTGATTCTCTGGATTCGCTACAAACACCCCCACCTGACCTGGAAACAGCTGCGGCGCCGCTACTACGGGGCAGACCGCATCACCGAGGGCGGAATCGTCCTCTACAACCCGGCGAAGATGCGGGTCCAGCGATACACGTTTCGTGGAGCGCAGATCAGCACGCCCTACAACATCGACGAGGTCAATCCCGACGGAGCACGCTTCCGCCGGACGAACCACGACGATGTGGCCTTCGTCGGTCAGGTCAGCGAATACCTCGCCTGATCCAGCGGATCACGTGGAGAGCCGGATGCTCGGCCAACGGGCACGTCCGGTTCGGCGGGCGGGGACGGGAAAACCGACACTGGAAACAGTGCACGGCGTCTCGTCCCCGACCCAACA
>NZ_JBIAHG010000107.1:0-1187 GCF_042870385.1 Streptomyces sp. NPDC006602
AAGGCACCACCACCTTCATCGAGATCGGCCCCGACGCCGCCCTCACCCCCCACACCCCCGACGCCGTACCCGTACTGCGCCGGGGGCGGCCGGAGCCCGATTCCGTTCTGCGTGCCCTGGCCACCGCCCACGTACAGGGCGCGAAAGTCAACTGGGCGGCTGGGCTGGGCGGTTGGGGTGGTCAGGCGGTGGGGCTGCCGACGTACGCCTTCCAGCGGCAGCGGTACTGGCTGGACACGGTGCCGATCCCGGCGACCGCAACGCCCGCGATCACGGTCGCGAAGGAGCCCGTGGCGGAGGCCCGGCCCGTCCTCGAACCCGCGGGGCTGCTCGACCTGGTGCGGACGCAGGCCGCGATCGTGCTCGGCCACATGACCGGCGACGCGGTGGACGCGGAGCGGTCGTTCAAGGATCTCGGTTTCGACTCGTTGGCGTCGGTGGAACTGCGTGACCGGTTGCAGGCCGCCACCGGGCTGAGCCTGCCGTCCGCGCTCGTCTACCACCACCCCACGCCCGATGCCGTCGTACGGCTGCTGCGCGAGCGGCTGACGGGCGGGGGCGGCGCGACGGTGGCGGCCGGGTCGTCCGAGCCTGCCACTGCCCCCGTCGATCCGGTCGATCCCGTCGTCATCGTGGGCATGGCCTGCCGTTTCCCGGGCGGGGTGGGCTCGCCCGAGGATCTGTGGGACCTGGTGTCGACCGGTGGTGACGCGATCGGCCCGTTCCCCGACGACCGTGGCTGGGACCTGGACGCGTTGTTCGACCCGGACCCGGACCGGCCGGGCACGACGTACGTCCGCGAGGGCGGGTTCCTGCGAGACGCAGGCGCGTTCGATCCGGCGCTGTTCGGGATCAGTCCGCGTGAGGCGGAGGCCATGGATCCGCAGCAGCGGCTGCTCCTGGAGACCGCCTGGGAGACGTTCGAGCGGGCGGGCATCGCACCGGACGCGCTGCGCGGGAGCCGGGCGGGCGTGTTCGTCGGGGCGACCGCGCAGGACTACGGGCCCCGGCTGCACGAACCGGCGGAGGGTTTCGACGGGTATCTGCTCACGGGCAGTACGTCCAGTGTCGCGTCGGGCCGTCTGGCCTACGCGTTCGGCCTGGAAGGGCCCGCGGTCACCGTCGACACGGCGTGCTCGTCGTCACTGGTCGCGCTGCACCTGGCCGCGCAGGCACTACGGCAGGGC
>NZ_JBIAHG010000108.1:0-1175 GCF_042870385.1 Streptomyces sp. NPDC006602
GTTACTGACTTCGGCTCGTCAGGGTGACGTTGGGTTGTCGAGGGTCAGGCCGGTGCCGGCTATGAAGCCGTCGAGGGTGTCGGGCCGGTACTGAAGACGCTTGAGTCGGTTGCGGACGAGCGTCTCCAGGCGGTCGAGGGCGACGACGGCGAGGTTGGTCAGACTGTGTTTGACGTGCGCCCACACGCCCTCGACCGGGTTGAGGTCGGGTGAGTAGGCGGGCAGCAGGAACACCGTCAGCCACTTCCGCTCGGCGATCAGCTCACGCATGGCGTGGGAGACGTGGGTGTTCAGCCGGTCCCACACCAGCACGATCGGCGCCCTGACCAGCTGGTGAACGCCGTCGATCAGGGCGATGAAGTCGCGCTCGCCCATGCTGCGGCGTTTGCCCTTGCCGGCCGGGTGGGTGCGCAGGCGGTGGCACAGCCGGGTGCGGCAGCCGGGCCGCATGGCGATCAGCCCGGCCACCGACAGGCGTCCCGAGCGTCGGCCGCTCACCGTCACCTGCGGAGTGCGGCCGCGGCGGCCCCAGGTGCGTCCTTTGGGCGGCCGCCGGGTGAAACCTGCCTCGTCCTCGAAGCAGATGTAGCCTCCGCAGGCCGCCCGGGCTCTTTTACCTCGGCCCAGGTCGCCTCCTTCCACGCGATCACGGCCTGCTCGTCGCGCTCGGCGACCCGCCGCGCGGGGACCTGGGGGCTGAAGCCGAGCCGGTGCATGAGCCGTGTGGCGCCCGAGACGCTGTAGGTGACGTGGAACTTCCTGCCGATCAGCGTGGCCACCCTCGCCGCGGTCCACACCTGGTCCTCCACCCAGCCGTGCGCGGCCGGACCCTGCTCCAGATACACGGCCAGCTTCTCCAGACAGCGCGGGGACAACCGGCAACGGCCCCCGCTCGGGCCACGGGAGGCCAGAGCCTGCACACCCCCGTCCCGCCACAGCTGGTGCCACCGGTAGGCCGACTTCCGGCTCACCCGCAGGCGCCGTGCCACCTCCAGCGGCTTGATGTTCTGCTCGAACAACTCAGCCGCCTGCATCCGTACCGTCTCCCGGCGCTGACGCCCCGCAGCAGTCAGGCCGCCCCCATCCGCATACCTCACACACCACGAGATACAGCCACCACACCGGGCCCCTCAGGGACTTCTAGAAAATTCACCCTGACGAGCCGAAGTCAGTAG
>NZ_JBIAHG010000109.1:0-1171 GCF_042870385.1 Streptomyces sp. NPDC006602
CAACGGAGTTCTCCGGGCGGGCAGTCGGCGATGAAACAGGAAGTCTCACGGCGCGAGCCGTAAGAATCTCCTCCCTTCAGGGAGGAGAGCGTCAAGGAGATGCCGCAGCGGGCGGACGCGTCCCCGTCGACGACGAGCAGGCCGCCGTGGGCGGTGGCGCCGGCCGACTGGGAGGCGTTGCCGCGCACCCGGACCGTGCCGGACATCATGTTCTCGGCGACTCCGGTGCCCGCGTTGCCGTGCACGGTGACCGTGGCGTGCTGGTTCATGCCGGCGCAGTAGTAGCCGACGTGGCCCTCGATGTCGACGGTGTGGTGCTCGCGGATGCCGCAGGCGACGGCGTGCGCGCCGCGTGGGTTGAGGACGCGCCACGCATCCGAACCGGGCGCGTGCAGCGCCTGGTTGAGTTCCCGTACCGGCAACTTCGCCAGGTCGATCACCGTCGCCATACGTACACCTCTTCCGGCTCGGGTTCGAAGATGCGGGCGTGTTCGATGCCCGGCAGGACGTCCAGGGCCCGGTACTCGGAGGCCATCGCCACCCACGCGGGCGTCTCGGCGATCAGCGCGGGCTTGCAGGCGATGGCGTCGCGGACGACCGCGAAGGAGTCCGCAGTGGACACCAGCAGCGTGTAGAAGCCGTCGAAGCGTTCGCACAGGAGCTTCAGCGCCTTCTCCAGGTCGGCGCCCTGGGCGAGGTGGTGCGCGATGAAGCGGGCGCCGACCTCGGAGTCGTTCTCGCTGTCGAACTCGACGCCTTGGGCGCGCAGTTCGCGCCGGATGGTGGCGTGGTTTCCTGGGGTTGGAACTGCTGCCGGTTTGCTGAGCATGAGTGACTTCTGGTGAGCGTGAGTGAGTGCCGGGCCTGGATGCGGTTGTTCCGCTGTGGGTCAGGGGGTTCTACGTCCTTGGCGGTGCTGTGGACTTCGCTGTCGGTAGGGGAACGGGAGTTCGTGGGTCGAATGGGTGACCTTTGCGGGGGCGGCTCGTTGACTTCGGTGACGGGGATCTTCGGCCGGGGGGGGTGAAGGGGTGGGCGGACTGCGGGAGTTGGCGGCGTCGTTCGTGGTGCCGGGCCCGGCCGGGGTGGCGGTGCGGGACCGGCTGCGGGTGTCGGAGGCGGACGCGGCGGTGCTCGCCGAGGTCGGGGTGTTCCTGGGTTCGCTGGCCGC
>NZ_JBIAHG010000110.1:0-1166 GCF_042870385.1 Streptomyces sp. NPDC006602
TACACGTCCGAGAGCGTCACCCTTTTCTTCCGCAATCCGACGGGTAGCCGTGAGGTTTACGCGTCCTGGGACGACACGGTGCTCGTGGAGGGAACGCTTCTTGCCCGGCCGGACGTGAAGCAGGACACGGTCATCGTCTTCCTGCACCCGATGGGGCCGCTGCACAACCTGCCGATGACGCAGGAACTCGCGCGCCGTGGTGCGCACGTCTTCTGCGCGAACGGGCGCTATCCGAACAACGACGCCGCGCTCATCATGGAGAACGTCCTCGTCGACCTGGGGCAGTGGGTCCGCTATCTCAAGGAGGAGCGCGGCTACGCCAAGGTGGTCGTGGGCGGCTGGAGCGGTGGCGGATCGATCGCCACCACCTACCAGGCCCAGGCCGAGAAGCACACGATTACCCAGACCCCGGCGGGTGACCCCGTCGAACTGTCCGACCTGATCCCCGGCGAAGCCGTTCTCCAGCTGTGCTCGCACATCTCCCGCGCCGCACTGCTCACCGATTCCCTGGACGCGTCGATCATCGACGAGACCAACCCGTTCCGCCGCAACCCGGATCTCGACCTGTACGGCGACAAGGCGCCCAAGGCGCCCTACTCCGCGGATTTCGTCGCCGAGTACCGCGCTGCCCAGCTGGCGCGCAGCCGCCGCATCACCACCTGGGTGAAGGAGCGGCTCGCCGAGCCCGGCCCGAACGGTGAGGAGAACCTCAGCCTGCCGTTCGTGGTCTACGGCACGATGGCCGACCCCCGCTGGCTCGACCCCTCGCTCGACCCCAACGACCGGCAGCCCGGGACGTCCTTCATCGGCATCCCGGCCGTGGTGAACAACTCGCCCATCGCGCTGGCCCGTTACAGCTCCCTCAAGAGCTGGCTCTCGCAGTGGAGCATCGACGAGACCAACGCGCACACGGTGAAGTTCGGTTCCCAGGTCACGGTGCCCGCGCTGGTGATGACCGCCGGTATGGACAACGCGGTGCCCACCCCGCACGCCGACCTCATCGCGAACGCCCTCAGTGGAACGGTCGACCGGCACCACCTCGTCGGCGCGAACCACTATCTCCTCAACCAGCCCGAACAGCTGGCGGAAGCAGCGACCACCGTTCTGAACTGGCTGGAGAACCTCGGCCTCCACGCCCCCATCGGCTGACAACCAGCCAGGAACAC
>NZ_JBIAHG010000111.1:0-1141 GCF_042870385.1 Streptomyces sp. NPDC006602
GTATTCCGCGCGCAGGTAGCGGGAGCTGACGCCTTTGAGGCTGTTGACGAGCTTGGACAGGGCGATCTTCGGCGGGTAGTGCACGAGCAGGTGGACGTGATCGCCTTCGCCGTTGAACTCCCGCAGTTCCGCGCCGAAGCTCTCGCACACGTCGCGCATGATCGCCTCGCAGCGCGTCAGCATCTCGCCGTTGAAGATCTCCCGCCGGTACTTCGTGACGAACACCAAGGGTGCGTGGAGGTTGAAAATGACATGTTTTCCTCGTCGGAGATCGGGATCTGGTTCCCAGCGCGGTGACATACGCCAAGTGTAGTAGGATCAAGCGAACTCGACCGGAGGGGTGGGCTGAGTTGATCCGTGCGTACAAGTTCCTCCTGCGACCCACCGCCCGCCAGGCCCAGGCCCAGACACTCGCCGAGATGCTGCGCAATCACTGCTCCCTCTACAACGCGGCGTTGCAGGAACGCCGCGACGCCTGGCGGCATCCGTCGAAGACCACCGTCAAGTACGGGATGCAGTCCGCGCAGCTCAAGGAGATCCGGGCGTTCGACCCTGAACGTCAGGGCCGCTGGTCGTTCAGCTCGCAACAGGCCACCCTGCGCCGCCTGGACAAGGCGTTCACCGCGTTCTTCCGCCGGGTCAAGTCCGGTAACACGCCCGGCTATCCGCGCTTTCGCGGGGTGAACTGGTTCGACACGGTGGACTTCCCCAAGGACGGCGACGGCTGCCGGTGGGACTCCACCCCGCGCGACCCGACCACCCGCGTCCGCCTCCAGGGCGTCGGGCATGTGAAGGTCAACCAGCACCGGCCGGTGCTCGGCAAGGTCAAGACCGTCTCGGTCAAGCGTGAGGGCCGTCGGTGGTTCGTCGTACTGGCCGCCGAACAGGAACAGCCAAAGCCGCTGCCCGCGACCGGCAGCGTGGTCGGGATCGATCTGGGCATCGCGAACTTCCTCGCCGACTCGGGCGGCGATTTCGTCCCCAATCCGCGCCACGGGCGTAAGGCCGCCGCGAAACTCCAAGCCGCGCAGCAGGCCCTGTCCCGGTTCCCGCACCGCAAGGCCAAGGACCGTACCGCCAACCACCAGCGCGCTGTGGAGAAAGTCGCCGAACTGCACGGCAAGGTGCGTCGCCAGCGCCT
>NZ_JBIAHG010000112.1:0-1096 GCF_042870385.1 Streptomyces sp. NPDC006602
CTAGGGCCTGTTCCAGGTTCGGATCATGTTGGCCGGAGGCTGCGGATCCAGATCACGGCACCGCGTAAGTGGAGTCCGGCGAGGTAGCTGGTGGCGGTCTTGTCATAGCGGGTGGCCAGGCCCCGCCACTCCTTGATCTTGTTGATGCAGCGTTCGACGGTGTTGCGGTCCTTGTACAGGTCCGGATCGTGACCGACCGGGCGGCCGCCGTGCGAGCCCTTCTTCTTGCGGTTGGCGGCCTGGTCGGCCTTCTCCGGGATGACACCGCGGATACGGCGTCGCCGCAGGTAGGCACGGTTGGCGCGGGAGGAGTACGCCTTGTCCGCCGCGACGGCGCCGGGCCGGGTGCGCGGGCGGCCGACCGGGCCACGCACCTTGATGCCCTCCAGTACCGGGACGAAGCGGGGGCTGTCGGCGGCCTGTCCCGGTGTGACGATGAACGACAGTGGCCGGCACCGGCGTTCGGCCGCGAGGTGGGTCTTGGTGGTCAGTCCGCCCCGGGAACGGCCCAGTTCAGCGGCGCGGAGCCGGGCTCCGCGCCGCCGCCGCAAACGCCGCCGCTCCTCACGCGCCACGTCATCGCCGTCCGCGTCCGGCGGCACTATTGACGCGCTTTGCCCCTTTCGAGAAGCCCCTTTTCCTCGGTGACAGCCTTCTCCAGCTCGTCCAGCAGTTCGGGATCTACGGCCATTCCCGCCGCGTGATGATGGGCGCGGGCGACCGTGGAATCCACGCTGACCAGGCCGAGATCGACCTGCCCGCGGGCCGCCGCCTCGGCGATCATCCCCTCCATCAGCGTCCGGAAGGTCCCAGCCACCGCCCAGCGCTGGAACGCGCCGTAAACGGTCGACCAGGAGCCGTACTCCTCAGGCACGTCCCGCCAGGGACACCCGGCCCTGAACCGCCACATCACAGCGTTGAACAGCCGCCGCAGGTCAGGGACCGGGCCGCGCTCGCCCACCGGCAAGAACGGCTCGACCAACTCCCACTCGGCATCCGAGAGATCACCACGCGCCACCCTCGACAACTACCAGGCCCAGCCGCCCGCCACCGGCAAATCCCAAAACCAATGATCCGAACCTGGAACAGGCCCTAG
>NZ_JBIAHG010000113.1:0-1079 GCF_042870385.1 Streptomyces sp. NPDC006602
AGGCCGGCCCCGCATCACGGACTAAATTCAAGATCGTCTCGGCGACGCCTTCGACGCCCGTCGGTCGATCGGACCAGGTCCTCGTCGAATCCCCCACCTCCTGCTTACCGTGCGGCCGTGACAACGCCTTCAGACGACGCTGCCGAGCTCGAGTTGGCGCCTGTGCCGGTCCGGGTCATGCTGCCCGCCGATCCCCTGCTCGCCACCGAGCAGCAGGAGATCGTGGCGCGGCTGTGGAAGCGGCGGCAAACGGAGACGGGCTGGGCCTACCTCGTAGGGCTACCGTCCTACCGAGATCGCGAGGACGGCGGTGTGGAGGCGGCGGAGTACCGGGTGTGGATCCGCACCCGACAACGAACCTGGACTCAGCTCCACCCCCACCAACAACACCTCATGGGCACCATCGACATCCACGGCCCCACACCCCTGCACCGCTACAACAGCCACCCAGCGCACCTGACCAATCAGCCAACAGAACTGATCAACACCCACGAGACCAACCCAGAGGACGAACTCCGCAGTTCACAGGCCCACCCAGTCGGAGCCCGCAAGCAACGCCAACCACCCCGCCAGCACACACCACACCGCAGAACCCAACCAGCCAACTGATCAGCCCAGCTCAGCACCACACATGCCGATCAGAACGAACGAACCACGACATGGACGCGCTACGGGAACTGGGCACGGAGTGGGCGTGAGCCGAACAGTCACAGGCTTAGCAGCGCGTGAGTTCCTCGACCACCTTGGTGATGCGCCGCTGCCGCGTCGCGTCGGTCTTCGCGTCGTCAATCGACGTGACGTGCGCCTTTTGCCGGCTTGGGGACAGCGCGCGGAACGCCTCCTCCGCCCCCGGCACCGCGGCGAGAGCGGCCGCGAGGTCCGCAGGCGGCTCCACCGTGCGCGGCGCGGTGTCCAGAGCCAGCTCAACATCGATGCTGTCGCCACCGGAGATACCCGACTCCCGCCGCTTGTCGGCGCTGAACGGGATCAGGAACTGCCCGCCCATCGAGGCGATCGTCGAGCGGTAGGCATAGCCGTTCACCATGACGCTGACAGCCGGGCGCCTGCCGCCGCCTAGT
>NZ_JBIAHG010000114.1:0-1040 GCF_042870385.1 Streptomyces sp. NPDC006602
AAGACGGTGTTCGTGTTCCCGGGTCAGGGCTCGCAATGGGACGGCATGGCCCGCGACCTGCTCACCACCTCACCCGTCTTCGCCCACCACCTCACCCAAGCCGCCGACACCATCGCCCAGTTCACCGACTGGAACCTCATCGACGTCCTCACCGGCCAACCCCACACCCCACCCCTCGACCGCGTCGACGTCGTCCAACCCGCCCTCTTCGCCATCAACACCGCCCTCGCCCGCCTCTGGCAACACCACAACGTCCACCCCGACACCGTCATCGGCCACTCCCAAGGCGAAATCGCCGCCGCCCACATCGCCGGCGCCCTCACCCTCCACGACGCCGCGAAAATCATCACCCTCCGCTCCCAAGCCATCCACACCCACCTCGCCGGCACCGGAGGCATGGCCTCCATCCCCCTCCCCCCCGACCACACCCAAACCCTCCTCACCGACTACGACGACCTCCACATCGCCGCACACAACAGCCCCACCAACACCGTCATCGCCGGAAACCCCCACCAACTCCAAACCCTCGTCGACCAGTTGAACACCCGCAACATCCGCGCCCGCACCATCCCCGTCGACTACGCCTCACACACCCCCCACGTCCACACCCTCAAAACCACCCTCACCGACCTCCTCCACGACATCACCCCCCAACCCACCAACACCGCCTTCTACTCCACCCTCCGCGGCGAACACATCCACGACACCACCGAACTCGACGCCACCTACTGGTACGACAACCTCGCCAACCCCGTCCAACTCCACCCCACCCTCAACCTCCTCCACCACGACCACCACACCACCTACATCGAAATCAGCCCCCACCCCGTCCTCACCCACGCCCTCACCGACACCCTCCCCCACCACACCCTCATCACCGAAACCCTCCGCCGCGACCACGGCACCCTCAACCGCTTCCACCACTCCCTCGCCCACCTCCACACCCACGGCCACCCCACCACCTGGCACCACCCCCACCCCACCACCAAACCCCACCACCTCCCCACCTACCCCTTCCAACACCACCGCTACTGGCTGGA
>NZ_JBIAHG010000115.1:0-1001 GCF_042870385.1 Streptomyces sp. NPDC006602
GAACGCTGGTTTCTGCAGGCGGATGGCGAGTCCGGCAAGCGGTTCGGCAACGAAACGATCCGTATCAGCCCGGACGGCGAGGTCAGTATCAAACTCCCGGCTCCGCTGAAGGAGTTGGCCAACGCCCCGCACGGCCGGTACGTGCTGGCCTGCCGGGTCGGCTTTCCGCACCGCGGGCCGCAGTGGGCGGATCGGGTGGCGGCGAACCGGGCGGTGGCCTACCGCATCCACTACGACACCGGCCGGGGGCGCTGGTATGTGACGGCCTGCTGGCAGCTCCCGGTGGCCCGGACCGTCCCGATCACCGTCGCCCTCGCGCACGGGGTGGTCGGCGTCGACATGAACGCCGACCACCTGGCCGCCTGGCGCCTGGACATCCACGGCAACCCGACCGGGAACCCGCGCCGCTTCTTTTACGACCTCACCGGCAGTGCCGATCACCGTGATGCCCAGGTCCGCCACGCCCTCACCCGGCTGCTGCACTGGGCCCGCACCTGCGGCGTGAAGGCCATCGCGGTCGAGGACCTGGACTTCGCTGCGGAGAAGACCCGCGAGAAGCACGGCCGCCGCAAGCGGTTTCGGCAGTTGATCTCCGGCATGCCCACCGGCCGGCTCCGCGCCCGGCTGGCCTCGATGGCCGACCAGACCGGCATCGCCATCATCGCAGTGGACCCGGCCTATACCAGCAAGTGGGGCGCGCGGCACTGGCAGAAGCCTCTCACCAGCAAGAACCGTAAGACCACCCGTCACGATGCGGCGAGCATCGCGATCGGACGACGCGCTCAAGGGCATCCGATCCGGCGACGGACGACACCGCCCCCTGCACACCAGAGCGATGTGCAGGGGCATCGGACCGTCCAGGCCGGACCGGAGGCTTTTGGGCGTGAGGGAACCCGCCCCCGCATCCCCGGACCACGCACCATATGCGTGTCGCCGGACGCGGCGAGAACGCGGGCGACCAGGACATCCAAAACCGTTCGGGATGCCCGCAGTGACCAGGT